>NZ_VWXB01000010.1:0-214099 GCF_011752635.1 Pantoea sp. Cy-640
TACGCTTTCCTCCTTCAGAGTCAAACACTTTTTTCAGCGTTTTTCTCCGGCGGGGTGAATCACTTCACGCCCTGCTGAGCCGTCTGCGTTGCCGCTTTGCCGTCTCAGTGGTGGCGCATTATAGGGACTTCGTTTCGCCTGACAAGCGCTAATTTGCAGTTTTTGCGCGACCGCTCACTTTCCAGGCAACACGTTGCAAAAACCAGCTGATTCTTGCGAAACAGCATAAAAAAACGGGCCCTGAGGCCCGTTTTTGTCACGTTGCGTTATTGATGTGCGACGATGGCATCGTCCTGCACATCCATTTCGATGGTTTTTCCCGGAACCAGCGCGCCAGACAAAATCTTCTGCGCCAGCGGGTTTTCAATCTGCTGCTGAATAGCCCGTTTCAATGGCCGCGCGCCATAAACCGGATCGTAACCATTTTCGCCCAGCAGTTTCAGCGCCGCGTCGGAAATGTGCAGCTGATAACCGCGCTCTTCCAGACGCTGATACAGCCGCTGCAGCTGAATCTGCGCAATCGAGGCAATATGTTTTTCACCCAGCGGATGGAATACCACCACCTCATCAATACGGTTGATAAACTCCGGACGGAAATGGTGTCCGACGACCGTCATCACCACATCTTTCATTTCCGCGTAATCAAGCGCGCCGAAACGTTCCTGAATCAGATCCGAACCGAGGTTAGATGTCATGATCACCACGGTATTGCGGAAGTCCACGGTGCGCCCCTGACCATCGGTCAGACGCCCGTCGTCCAGCACCTGCAGCAGAATGTTGAACACATCCGGATGCGCTTTTTCCACCTCATCCAGCAAAATCACCGAGTAAGGGCGACGACGCACCGCCTCTGTCAGGTAACCGCCCTCTTCATAACCGACGTAGCCTGGAGGTGCCCCGACCAGACGCGACACCGAATGTTTCTCCATGAATTCCGACATATCGATACGCACCATCGCGTCGTCGCTATCGAACAGGAAATTAGCCAGCGCCTTACACAGCTCGGTTTTACCGACACCGGTCGGTCCAAGGAACAGGAACGATCCGATTGGCCGGTTCGGGTCAGACAAACCGGCGCGGCTACGGCGAATGGCGTTCGATACTGCTTCAACCGCTTCGTCCTGGCCGATAACCCGGTCATGCAGCTCCTGCTCCATCCGCAACAGTTTATCGCGCTCGCCTTCCATCATGCGGGCCACCGGAATACCGGTCCAGCGCGCCAGCACATCGGCGATCTCGACATCCGTTACGCGGTTGCGTAACAGCTTCATGGTTTTACCTTCAGCCTGCGTGGCGCTTGCCAGCTGTTTTTCCAGCTCCGGAATTTTGCCGTACTGCAGTTCCGACATCTGGCCAAGGTCACCCACACGCCGTGCCTGCTCCATAGCCAGACGCGCCTGCTCCAGCTCGGCTTTGATGTTTTGCGTGCCGGTCAGCGAGGCTTTTTCCGCTTTCCACTCTTCTTCAAGCTCAGCATATTCGCGCTCTTTCTGATCCAGCTCGCTTTCCAGCATCTCCAGACGCTTAACGCTGGCGTCATCCGATTCTTTCTTCAGCGCCTGCTGCTCCAGTTTGAGCTGGATGATACGCCGTTCGAGACGATCGAGCGGTTCCGGCTTGGAATCAATCTGCAAACGAATACTCGACGCCGCCTCATCAATCAGGTCGATGGCTTTATCCGGCAACTGGCGATCGGCAATATAGCGGTGCGACAACGTTGCCGCAGCGACAATCGCCGGATCGGTAATTTGCACATGGTGATGCAGCTCATAACGCTCTTTCAGGCCACGCAGAATGGCGATGGTGTCTTCCACGCTCGGTTCGGCGACGAACACTTTCTGGAAACGGCGCTCCAGCGCGGCATCTTTCTCAATGTACTGGCGATATTCATCCAGCGTGGTGGCACCCACGCAGTGCAGTTCACCGCGCGCCAGCGCCGGCTTCAGCATGTTGCCGGCATCCATCGCGCCGTCGGCTTTACCGGCGCCGACCATGGTATGCAGTTCATCGATAAACAGAATGACGTTGCCTTCCTGCTTGGCGAGGTCATTCAGTACGCCTTTCAGGCGCTCTTCAAACTCGCCGCGATATTTCGCACCGGCCACCAGCGCGCCCATATCCAGCGCCAGAACGCGCCGGCCTTTCAACCCTTCCGGCACTTCGCCGTTAATGATGCGCTGTGCCAGCCCTTCAACGATGGCGGTTTTACCAACGCCCGGTTCACCGATAAGCACCGGGTTGTTTTTGGTACGACGCTGCAATACCTGAATGGTGCGGCGAATCTCTTCGTCACGCCCGATAACCGGATCTAACTTGCCGAGCTCAGCGCGCTCCGTCAGATCGATGGTGTATTTTTTCAAAGCCTGGCGCTGATCTTCAGCCCCCTGATCGTTCACGTTTTCCCCTCCCCGCAGTTGCTCGATGGCCTTAGCGAGTTTGTCCGCCGTGGCACCGGCAGACTTCAGTAAGTCCGCCAGCGAGCCGCGCGATTCGAGGGCCGCCAGAACAAATAATTCAGATGAAATAAAGTTGTCGCCGCGCTTTTGCGCCAGCTTGTCGCACAGATTCAGTACCCGGACCAAATCCGCTGATGGCTGAACGTCGCCGTCGGTCCCTTCGACCTGTGGCAAACGATTGATGGCTTGTTCGATGCTGGTACGCAGGCTAGCGACATCCGCCCCCGCCGCACTGAGCAGCGGACGTACCGATCCGCCCTCCTGGTTGAGCAGCGCGCTCATCAGGTGCAGGGGTTCGATGAATTGATTATCGTGTCCCAGAGCAAGGGACTGTGCATCGGCCAGGGCCAACTGGAATTTGTTGGTAAGACGATCCAGACGCATGATTCCTCCCATTACAGGTCAAAATGCTACTGGAGATTAAATGAGGTCATCCCTCAAATTTTCAAGGTTAATGACCTGAGTTGTGAGCAAAAAATACGCTTACTGGATCGTCTTGCGGCGTAAGGTTATCTCAGCCAAATCAAAGTTGCCATACGCCCGGTGATTCCGTCGCGTCGGAAGGAGAAAAAATCGGCGCTTTCCTGATAGGTACAGCGCTTCTCAGCCGTGACAGATCGCACGCCAGCGGCCTGCAGACGCTGGGTTGCCAGCAGCCAGATATCGGCAAAATATTTCTCGCCGGCCGGGCGAAAAGCCGCATCGGCAGCGGCATCCTGCGCCAGGAACGCACTGCGCACCTCGGCCCCCACTTCAAATGCCTGCGGACCAATCGCCGGACCGAGCCAGGCATGAATCTCGCTCGCCGGGCAATGAAACTGTGCCAGCGTTTGCTCCAGCACCCCATGACACAACCCGCGCCAGCCGGCATGTGCCGCGGCAACTTCGCTGCCATCATGGCTGCAAAACAGCACCGGCAGGCAGTCGGCGGTCATCACTGCACACACCACGCCGCTTTCCCGCGTTATCGCCGCATCGGCTCGTGGCAGGGACGCAGCCGCCGGCAGACGCGCCACCGTCTGGCCGTGTACCTGCTCCAGCCACTGCGGCATCGCCGGTAGCGCCAGTTGCCCGACCACGCGCTGACGATTGTGCATCACGCGATCCGCCTCGTCCCCGACGTGCGCGCCGAGGTTGAGGGAATCCCATGGCGCCGCGCTAACGCCGCCGTGCCGCGTGGTCGAATAAGCCTGCACGCGCGCCGGCGCCGGCCACTGCGGCACGATCCAGTCACTCATAGCCAGTCCAGCTGATCGCGGAACTCGTCGGTATCGGCTTTCAGTGCCTCAATCAGATCAACCATGTCCTGCGGCAATGGCGCGTGCCACTCCATCTCAATCCCGGTGATCGGATGATAAAGACGCAGCATAGTGGCGTGCAGCGCCTGGCGGTCAAAACCGCGCAGCGTACTGATAAAAGCCTCAGAAGCGCCCTTTGGCGGACGCGGACGACCACCGTACAGCGGATCGCCCACCAGCGGATGATTAATGTGCGCCATGTGCACGCGAATCTGGTGAGTACGACCGGTTTCCAGGCGCAGGCGTAAGCGCGTATGGGCGCGGAAATGCTCCATGATGCGATAGTGCGTGGTGGCCGGTTTACCCATCGGATGCACTGCCATGTGGGTACGCTTGGTAGAGTGACGCGCCATCGGCTCATTCACCGTACCGCCGGCGGTCATGGTGCCAATCGCCACCGCTTCATATTCGCGGGTGATTTCACGCAGCTGCAGCGTTTCAACCAGATGCGTCTGCGCCGGTACCGTTTTGGCCACTACCATCAGTCCGGTGGTGTCTTTATCCAGACGGTGCACGATGCCGGCGCGCGGCACGTCGGCAATCGCCGGATAGTGATAAAGCAGCGCATTCAATACCGTGCCGTCCGGATTACCGGCGCCAGGGTGGACCACTAAGTCGCGCGGTTTGTTGATCACCAGGATGTGGTCATCTTCATAAACAATATCCAGCGAAATATTTTGCGCTTCCCAGCGCTGCTCCTCTTCGATCTCGGCATCAATCGCCACCCGCTCACCGCCGAGTACTTTCTCTTTCGGTTTATCGATGATGGTGCCGTTGACGCTGACCCGACGCTCAAGGATCCACTCTTTTATGCGGGAACGTGAATAATCAGGGAACAATTCCGCCAAAGTCTGATCTAAGCGTTGTCCAAGCTGTGCTTCGGACACCGTTGCGGTGAGTTGAACTTGTTGTGCCATATACAGCTTCTTCGTTAACGTTGGGTTTTCACGGCGATGCCGTTTAATATAATGTGCTATCGTACTGGTCATTACCGGGAGCTATACGGACAGCTTCCGCCATAACACTTTGAGGATAATCATTTCGTCATGACGCGTATGAAACATCTGGTGGCTGCTGCCACACTGAGCCTGAGCCTGGCACTGGTGGGCTGTTCCGGCTCATCGGACCCGGTCCCGGACAGCCCGCCGTCTGAAATTTACGCCACAGCGCAGCAAAAGCTGCAGGACGGTAACTTTAAAGCGGCGATTAAGCAACTGGAAGCGCTGGATAACCGTTATCCGTTTGGTCCTTACTCGCAGCAAGTGCAGCTGGATTTGATCTACGCGTACTACAAAAATGCCGATCTGCCACTGGCGCAAGCCGCCATTTCCCGCTTTATGCGCCTGAACCCGACGCACCCTAACATTGATTACGTGATCTATATGAAGGGCCTGACGGACATGGCACTGGATGATTCCGCGCTGCAGGGCTTCTTCGGGATCGATCGTTCCGACCGCGATCCTACCCATGCGCGTGATGCATTCCGTGACTTCTCTCAGCTACTGCGCGGCTATCCGAACAGCCAGTACGCGGCAGATGCGCAGAAACGTCTGACGTTCCTGAAAGATCGCCTGGCGAAGTATGAACTCTCCGTGGCGCAATTCTATACCAAGCGCGGTGCCTATGTCGCCGTTGTTAATCGGGTTGAAGGTATGATGCGCGATTATCCGGACACCCAGGCCACGCGTGACGCGCTGCCGCTGATGGAAAATGCCTATCGCCAGCTGCAGCTGACGACGGAAGCCGACAAAGTCGCGAAAATCATTGCGGCGAATAGCGCGTCCTGATTTTCGTTCCATTAAAAAAAGCAGCCGCTGTGGCTGCTTTTTTTGGTCAGAAAACCGTCTGAAATGGGTTTTTCCGCTACGGTTAACTCATCAATCTTGCCCCTATCCCCGCTGTGCATCAAGCTTTTTTCGCCCTTTTCCCGGCCTTTCTCACAATTCGCTGGCATTGACAAAAAGTGACATTCCAATGTGATCCAGATCACACATTTTCCTGATTTGCGCGGTATGCTGGTCCTACCCAGACGGAAATGACAGAGAGGTTTAACTATGATTCTGAACATTACCAGCAAACAAATGGAAATCACTGCGGCAATCCGCAACCATGTCGAAGACCGTCTCGCCAAGCTGGAAAAATGGCAAACCCACCTGATAAATCCGCACATTGTGTTATCGAAAGAGCCGAAAGAATTTGTGGCCGATGCCACCATTAACACGCCAAACGGCACGCTGGTCGCCAGCGCGAAACACGATGATATGTATACGGCCATCAATGACCTGATCGCCAAGCTGGAGCGCCAGCTAAATAAAGCACAGCACAAGCCTGAAGCACGACGTGCCACCAGCAGTGTTAAAGATTTCACCCCTGCCGGGTAATTTATCGCTTTTCAGCAACGCGCCTGCGGGCGCGTTTTTTATTGACAGCTTTTAAGCTGTGCGGTTACTCTCAGTTCACTTTATTGCCGGAATTGATCATGAAACTACTGCCGTTCTTCTTCGCATTCTTTTTTAACTTCCCCTGATTGGGAGGCGATTCGTCGTGTGAAAATGAATGCGAAGACGAACAACAAAGCCTCCCAACCGGGAGGCTTTTTTATTGGACATTTTACAGGTGAGCCCTATGAATCCCGAGAATCCGCTGCTGGCGTTACGCGATAAGATCAGCGCCGTCGATGCCAGGCTGTTAACACTGCTGGCTGAACGGCGCGCGCTGGCCGTTGAGGTAGCGCAGGCCAAGCTGGCCACCCATCGCCCGATTCGTGACGTCGAGCGCGAACGCGCCCTGCTGGAAAATCTCATTGCGCTGGGTAAAAAACATCAGCTGGATGCGCACTACATCACGCGCCTGTTTCAGTTAGTGATTGAGGATTCGGTGCTGACCCAGCAGGCGCTGCTGCAGAAAAACCTGAATCATCCACATGCGCACGCGCCGCGCATCGCCTTCCTCGGCCCAAAAGGCTCCTACTCGCACCTTGCCGCCCGTAAATACGCCACGCGCCACTTCGATTCGATGGTGGAAATGGGGTGTCTGAAATTCCACGACATCATTCAGCAGGTTGAAAGCGGTCAGGCGGATTACGCGGTGATGCCGATTGAGAACACCAGCTCCGGCTCGATCAATGACGTGTACGATCTGCTGCAGCAAACGTCGCTGTCGATCGTCGGCGAGCTGACCATTCCTATCGAACACTGTGTGCTGGTCAGCGGTAATACCGATTTGCAGCAGATTGAAACGGTGTATAGCCATCCGCAGCCGTTCCAGCAGTGCAGCCAGTTCATCAACCGCTTCCCGCAGTGGAAAATCGAATACACCGAAAGCACGGCGGCGGCGATGGAGAAAGTAGCCGCGATGAACTCGCCGCACGTGGCCGCGCTGGGCAGTGAAGCCGGCGGTGAGCTGTATGGTCTGCAGGTGCTGGAGCGCAACCTGGCGAATCAGCAGCAGAACCATACCCGCTTCATTGTGCTGGCGCGTAAACCGATTGAAGTCTCCAGCCAGGTGCCGGCCAAAACCACGCTGATTATGGCGACGGGCCAGCAGGCCGGCGCGCTGGTTGAAGCACTGCTGGTGTTGCGTAATCACAATCTGATCATGAGCAAGCTGGAAAACCGGCCTATCAACGGTAACCCATGGGAAGAGATGTTTTACATTGATGTGCAGGGCAATCTGCAGTCGGAGAACATGCAGCAGGCGCTGGAAGAACTGCGCGCGCTCACGCGTTCACTGAAGGTGCTGGGCTGTTATCCGGGTGAGAACGTGGTACCGGTAGAGCCGCGTCTGTAAAACAAAAAGGCATCCTCACGGATGCCTTAATCATTACTGGCGACTGTCGTTGGCGGAGCGCAGCATACTGCGGCTCTCGACGAGGAAGCGTTTCGCGTAGTCGCCAAACCAGTGTTCCACACGCTCAAAGCTGTTGATGAACGCCTGTTTATCGCCCTGCTCCAGCAGCGTGATGGCTTCACCAAAACGCTGATAGTAGCGTTTAATCAGCGCCAGATTACTTTCCGACGACATGATGATGTCGGCGTACAGCTGCGGGTCCTGCGCAAACAGCCGCCCCACCATCGCCAGTTCGAGACGATAGATAGGCGAGGACAGCGCCAGCAGTTGATCCAGATTGACGTTCTCTTCCGCCAGATGCAAACCGTAAGCAAACGTGGCGAAGTGGCGCAGCGCCTGAATGAACGCCATATTCTGATCATGCTCAACCGCACTGATGCGGTGTAAGCGCGCGCCCCACACCTGAATCTGCTCCAGGAACCACTGATAGGCTTCCGGCTGACGGCCATCGCACCATACCACCACCTGCTTCGCCAGGCTGCCGCTGTCCGGACCGAACATCGGATGCAGTCCCAGTACCGGACCGCTGTGCGCCGCCAGCATCGCCTGCAGCGGACGGTTCTTCACCGACGCCAGATCCACCAGAATGCAGTCATCAGGCAGCGCTGGCAGATCGGCAATGATCTGTTCGGTTAGATGGATCGGCACGCTGATGATCACCATGCCCGCATCGTGCAGCAGTTCGTCCGCGCGCGGCCAGTCATCTTTATCGAGAATACGCACCTGATAACCGGAGAGCGTCAGCATCTTCTCGAACAGGCGTCCCATCTGACCGCCACCACCGACAATCACCACCGGACGCAGTTCAGGACACAGCGTTTTGAAGCCTTTGTCATTTTCATGCGCATAGGATTCACGCATCAGACGACGCAGTACATCTTCGATCAGGTCCGGCGACACGCCGAGCGCTTCCGCTTCCTGACGACGCGAGGCCAGCATACTGGCCTCGCGCTCAGGCACATAAATCGGTAAACCGTAGCGGCTTTTGACTTCGCCGACTTCGGCCACCAGCGCCAGTCGTTTCGCCAGCAGCCCCAGCAGGGCTTTATCTACTTCATCAATTTGATCGCGCAGCGCGGTCAGTTCAGCCACCATGACTCATTACACCTCGTGTGACAGACGCGCCGACAGCACTCCCTGCAGATCCCGATGGATTTCACGCAGCAAGGTTTCAGTGGTTTCCCAGTTGATGCAGGCATCAGTGACGGAAACCCCGTACTTCATCTCGCTACGCGGTTGCTCAGAAGACTGGTTGCCTTCGTGAATATTACTTTCCAGCATCAGGCCAATGATGGAGCGGTTTCCATCTTTAATCTGCGCGATAGCCGATTCGGCTACGCCAGGCTGACGGCGATAGTCTTTGTTAGAATTGCCATGGCTGCAATCTATCATTAAGGCCGGACGCAGTCCCGCTTTCAGCATCTCTTTTTCGCACTGCGCGACATCCTCCGGGCCGTAGTTTGGCGCTTTACCGCCGCGCAGAATCACGTGACCATCCGGGTTGCCCTGGGTTTGCAGCAGGCACACCTGACCGGCCTGGTTAATGCCGACAAAGCGGTGCGGCATCGCGGCGGCGCGCATGGCGTTGATCGCGGTGCCGAGGCTGCCATCGGTGCCGTTTTTAAAGCCTACCGGCATCGACAGGCCAGACGCCATTTCACGGTGCGTCTGCGATTCTGTGGTACGCGCCCCAATCGCCGACCAGCTAAACAGATCGCCGAGGTATTGCGGGCTATTGGGGTCGAGCGCTTCGGTGGCCAGCGGCAGGCCCATCTCCACAAGATTGACCAGCAGCTGACGCGCAATGTGCAGGCCGGCTTCCATATCAAACGAGTTGTTCATGTAAGGATCGTTGATTAACCCTTTCCAGCCGACGGTGGTACGGGGTTTCTCAAAATAGACGCGCATAACGATATACAGCTGATCCTTCAACTGTGCAGAGAGTGTTTGTAACTGACGAGCGTAATCCAGTGCGGCTTCGGTATCGTGGATCGAGCAGGGACCGCACACCACCAGCAGACGCGGATCGCGACCCGCGATGATATCCGCGATGGTCTGGCGGGAAGCGGCAATTTGCGCTTCCTGCGCCGCAGTCAGCGGGAACTTCGCTTTCAGTTCCTGTGGCGTGATTAAAATCTGTTCGTCGGCGATATGCACATTGTTCAGCGCGTCTTTTTGCATGATGGCGATCCTTTTTCACTCGTTATGCGGTTTTACGATCCTCACTGAGGATGACGCTTACTTTACCACAGCATGTAAATCATGCAATCCATGCATGTACACTTTTATTACCACTACCTTTTAGACCACAAAATAAAAGTTAGTTAAAATATATAAATCATGAA
Source organism: Pantoea sp. Cy-640 (assembly GCF_011752635.1). Taxonomy (NCBI): domain Bacteria; kingdom Pseudomonadati; phylum Pseudomonadota; class Gammaproteobacteria; order Enterobacterales; family Erwiniaceae; genus Pantoea; species Pantoea sp. Cy-640. The sequence goes on from NZ_VWXB01000010.1 coordinate 9,949, forward strand.
CTTAACAGCATCAGAGCCTGTAAGATCCACCAAACACCCCTGTAAAGTTATAATTACACCTATCTGACCAGGCCAGATGTTTTTTCCCGACGATACCGCTAACATGCTGTTATCCATTTAATTAATCCAGGATCGCTCTATGTCCATCCCTGAAGTCGCGCTGCGTCCCTTTACTCTGCAGGATGCCGAAGCGTTTACGCATGCCGTTAATCAGTCTCTGGGCAGCCTGCTGCCGTGGATGGTATGGGCACATGCGGATTACAGCGTTGATGAAGCCGTCAGCTGGATCAACTTCACCCATCTGCAGCGTCAAAAGGGTGAAGCTGAAGAGTTCGCGATTGTCGATGGCAACGATCGGTTGCTGGGCGGTGCTGGCTTACGTTATGCGCGTCAGCCCGGTGAGTTCAGTGCGCTGGGCTACTGGGTTCGCAGCGAGGCGCAGCAACAGGGCGTTGCCCGCCGGGCGGTGGCACAGCTGGTGAATCTGGCGTTCGCCCAGCCACACATAACTGTGCTGGAGATTCTTGTTGCAGAAGAGAATCACGCCAGCCGCGCCGTGGCCCTGCGTAGCGGCTTCTCGTTTGTGGATTACCGCTACGGGTTGATTGTTTTGGAGAGCGGGCCGGTCAACACGGCGATCTATCACCTCAGACGCCCATAAAAAAAGGGGCTGGCCTTATGGCCAACCCCTTGTTTGCTATTAACTTTGGGATGTCGCTTACGCGCCAAGACGCTCTTTGATACGAGCTGACTTACCGGTACGCTCACGCAGGTAGTACAGTTTGGCTTTACGCACAGCACCACGACGTTTGACAGTGATGCTGTCAATTACCGGAGAGTGAGTCTGGAAGACACGCTCAACGCCTTCGCCGTTAGAAATCTTGCGAACAGTGAATGCAGAGTGCAGACCGCGGTTACGAATAGCGATAACCACGCCCTCGAATGCCTGCAGACGTTTCTTAGAACCTTCAACGACCCATACTTTCACTTCCACGGAATCACCCGGACGGAAGGAAGGTACGTCCTGTTTCATCTGCTCTTGTTCAAGTTGCTTGATAATGTTGCTCATAATTAAATCTCTTATCCTGGGTAAACTGATAGTCAGGGAAGATTACTCTTCCACCTCATCGTTTTGTTGCTGCTGATGTTCCCGCTGGAACTCACTTAGCAACCTTGCTTGCTCTTCAGTCAGAGCCAGGTTTTCCAGAAGTTCAGGTCTTCTTAGCCAGGTACGGCCCAGCGACTGTTTCAGGCGCCAGCGGCGAATATCGGCATGGTTGCCCGACAGCAGAACTGGCGGAACCTCCATCCCTTCTAACACTTCAGGTCGGGTATAGTGCGGGCAATCCAGCAAACCTTCCGAGAACGAATCCTCATCGGCTGACGCCTGTTTCCCCAGCACGCCAGGAATAAACCGGGCGACCGAGTCAATTAACGTCATCGCTGGCAGCTCACCGCCACTGAGCACGTAATCACCGATTGACCATTCTTCATCAATCTCAGTGTGAATCACACGCTCATCTATCCCTTCATAACGACCGCAAACCAGAATTAACTTCTGGCTGGTCGCCAGTTCGCAAACGCCTTGCTGGTCAAGTTTGCGACCCTGAGGTGAAAGATAAATCACCTTAGCGCCTTCTCCCGCCGCCGCTTTCGCTGCGTGGATAGCATCCCGTAAGGGTTGCACCATCATCAACATACCCGGTCCGCCGCCGTAAGGACGATCGTCCACGGTACGGTGCCGGTCGTGCGTGAAGTCACGTGGACTCCAGCTCTCTATGTTGAGCAGGCCATTTTTTACTGCCCGGCCAGTTACCCCGTACTCGGTAATAGCGCGAAACATCTCTGGAAACAGGCTAATAACACCAATCCACATCGCGTTCGCCGTTACGTTACCGGATTGTCCGGAGATCAAAAACCAGGATCCCAGTCTACTTCAATGGTGCCAGTAGCGAGATCGACTTTCTTGATAACCTGTTCATCAAGAAACGGTATTAACCGCTCCTGTACACCGAATGCATCTTTCAGGTTTGCCTTTACGACGAGAACGTCGTTCGAGCCGGTCTCCATCAAATCAATGACTTTGCCCATCTCGTAGCCGTCGAGGTTTACCACTTTGCAACCCATCAGGTCTTTCCAGTAGTAATCGCCCTCTTCCAGCGCCGGCAGCTGCGTGGAGTCAACCGTAATTTCGCAATTGGTCAACTGTGCCGCAGCGTCCCGATCGTCAATGCCTTTGACTTTGATGATCAGGTCCTGATTGTGGTGCTTCCAACCCTCAAGCTCGACCTGCTGCCATTGACCGGCGCGCTGGATAAACCAGGGTTGATAGTCGAAGATGCTTTCAGCGTCTTCAGTGGAGGAAAACACTTTGAGCCAACCCCGAATTCCGTAAGCGGCACCCATTTTGCCCAGAATGATTGGGTTAACGGGAGGCTGTGCGGCAGGTTTACTGCTCATGCTCACCACCGTGACAGATTAAGCTGCTTTTTTTGCTTCTTTGATCAGCGCGTTAACGCGATCAGAAAGCGTTGCGCCCTGGCCAACCCAGTGCTCAATACGGTCCAGATCCAGACGCAGACCTTCAGCCTGACCAGAAGCGATCGGGTTGAAGAAACCTACGCGCTCGATGAAACGACCGTTGCGAGCATTGCGGCTGTCAGTGACGACGACCTGATAGAACGGACGCTTTTTAGCGCCGTGACGTGCCAAACGAATGGTTACCATAACATCCTCTTTAGTTAATAAAACAACCGGGCCCCATCGAGGAACGGGGCCCGGGTGCAATATAAAAAGCCCGAAAATTTTACTCATTTTGGCGCAAAAAGCAACCTGAGTGTCTCAACTTTTCTGGTTCGGGCTGTGTCGCCTTAGCGGCCGGGGAATCCTGGCGGCATCATACCTTTCATGCCACGCATCATTTTGGCCATGCCGCCCTTCTTCATTTTCTTCATCATGCGCTGCATATCATCAAACTGCTTCAGCAGCCGGTTGACGTCCTGCACCTGCATACCGGAACCGGTGGCGATACGGCGCTTGCGCGAACCTTTGATGATCTCTGGCTTCTCACGCTCTTTGCGCGTCATCGAATTGATGATGGCTTCCATGCGCACCAGCACTTTGTCATCCATCTGCGATTTAACGTTATCCGGCAGCTGGCCCATGCCCGGCAGTTTGCCCATCAGGCTGGCCATGCCGCCCATGTTGCGCATCTGCTTAAGCTGCTCCAGGAAGTCGTTGAGATCGAAACCGTCGCCGGTTTTCAGCTTCTTCGCCAGCTTTTCCGCCTGCTCGCGGTCAACTTTGCTCTCAATATCTTCAATCAGCGACAGCACGTCGCCCATGCCGAGAATGCGCGATGCGATACGGTCCGGATAGAACGCCTCCAGCGCATCGGTCTTCTCGCCCATCCCCATAAATTTGATCGGTTTGCCGGTGATGTGACGAATCGACAGCGCCGCACCGCCGCGCGCATCGCCGTCGACCTTGGTCAGGATCACACCGGTGAGCGGCAGCGCTTCGTTGAACGCTTTGGCGGTATTGGCGGCATCCTGGCCGGTCATGGCATCGACAACAAACAGCGTTTCAACCGGATTAATCGCAGCATGCACCTGCTTGATCTCATCCATCATCGCTTCGTCAACGTGCAGACGGCCGGCGGTATCCACCAGCAGCACGTCATAGAACTGCAGACGGGCTTCTTTCAGCGCGTTGTTAACGATATCCACCGGCTTCTGGCTGAGGTCGGACGGACAGAAATCCACACCGACCTGCTGCGCCAGGGTTTCCAGCTGTTTGATCGCCGCCGGGCGGTAGACGTCCGCAGACACCACCAGCACCTTTTTCTTGTGCTTTTCGCGCAGGAATTTACCGAGTTTACCGACGCTGGTGGTTTTACCGGCACCCTGCAGGCCCGCCATCAGCACCACGGCCGGCGGCTGAGCATTAAGGTTCAGCGCGTTATTTTCGGCCCCCATCGCCGCAACCAGTTCGTTGCGCACGATTTTGATAAACTCCTGACCCGGCGTCAGGCTTTTGTTTACATCCTGCCCCACCGCGGCTTCTTTCACGCGGTTGATGAAATCGCGCACCACCGGCAGCGCAACGTCGGCCTCCAGCAGCGCCATACGCACTTCGCGCAGCGTATCTTTGATGTTGTCTTCGGTCAGCCTTCCGCGGCCACTGATATTGCGCAGGGTTTGCGACAAACGATCGGTTAAATTATCAAACATGCTCTCTCACTTAATAGCGTAGCGAGGCCGCCAGGGCGACACAATGCGGCGGATTATAACACGAAGCCAGGCCGATCTCTGCAATTGACCGTGAGATCGTTTGGAGCCTGCTGCCGCTGGCGCTATACTGCTTTTTTCCTTATCTGACCGACACCTGAAAGGATCTATGTTCGTTTTCGCGATCGTGGCGCTGTTCGCCTACTCTCTCAGTCTTGCATTGATCATTCCGAGCCTGCTGAAACGCAACAGCGGCTGGCGGCGTTTTGCCGTGTTATCCGCCTGCGTGGCGCTGATTGCCCATGCGGTAGCGCTGCAGCAACGCATATTTGCCGTCGATAATGGACAAAACCTTAGCCTGCTGAATATTGGTTCGCTGGTCAGTTTGCTCATCTGCGCCATCATGACTATCGTCGCGTCGCGCAATCGCGGCTGGCTGCTGCTGCCGATTGTTTACAGTTTTGCGCTAATCAATCTGGCCTTCGCCACCTTTGTGCCAAACGCCTTTATCACCCATCTTGAGACCACGCCTGGCATGATGGTGCATATCGGTCTGTCGCTCTTTGCCTATGCCACGCTGATCATCGCGGCGCTGTATGCGCTGCAGCTGGCGTGGATCGACTATCAGTTAAAGAACAAAAAGCTGACGTTTACCCAGGATATGCCGCCGCTGCTCAGCATCGAGCGTAAGATGTTCCACATTACGCAGATTGGCGTGGTATTGCTGACGCTGGTGTTGTGCACCGGCCTGTTCTTTATGAATAACCTGTTCAGCCCGGAAAACATTGATAAAGCGGTGCTGTCGATTATCGCCTGGTTTGTCTACATCGTGCTGCTGTGGGGCCACTATCATGAAGGCTGGCGCGGTCGCCGTGTGGTGTGGTTCAACTGCGGCGGTGCGCTGCTGCTGACCATGGCCTATTTCGGCAGCCGCGTTCTGCAGCACCTGCTCACCTCTCACTAAAGGAATTTTTGCGTTGGAACATGTTTCAACCACCACGCTCATTATCACGCTGATCATTATGGTGCTGGTCTCGGCCTACTTCTCGGGTTCAGAGACCGGCATGATGACGCTCAACCGCTACAAACTGCGCCACAAAGCCAAAAGCGGCAACCGCAGCGCGCGTCGCGTTGAGAAACTGCTGCGCCGTCCCGACCGGCTAATCAGTCTGGTGCTGATTGGCAACAACCTCGTGAATATCCTCGCCTCAGCGCTCGGCACCATTGTCGGTATGCGCCTGTACGGCGATGCCGGCGTGGCCATCGCCACTGGCGTGCTGACCTTCGTGGTACTGGTGTTTGCCGAAGTGCTGCCTAAAACCGTCGCGGCGCTCTATCCGGAAAAAGTTGCGTATCCCAGCAGCTTTCTGCTGACGCCGCTGCAGTACGTGATGCTGCCGCTGGTGTGGCTGCTCAATACCATTACCCGCATTCTGATGCGCATGGTGGGCATTAAGACCGAAGGGTCGATTAACTCCGCCCTCAGCAAAGAAGAGCTGCGCACCATCGTGTATGAATCCCGCTCGCTGATGTCGCGCCGCAACCAGGACATGCTGCTGTCGGTGCTGGACCTTGAGAAGGTCAATGTTGACGACATCATGGTGCCGCGCAATGAGATCGTCGGCATCAACATCAACGATGAGTGGAAGTCGATCGAGCGTCAGCTAAGCAACTCACCGCATGGCCGTATTGTGCTGTTCCGCGACTCACTGGACGATAGCGTCGGCATGCTGCGCGTGCGCGAAGCGTGGCGCATGATGGCCGGTAAAAAAGAGTTCAATAAAGAGCGACTGCTGCGCGCTGCCGATGAAATCTACTACGTGCCGGAAGGTACGCCTCTTAACGTGCAGCTGGTAAAATTCCAGCGCAATAAGAAGAAAGTGGGGCTGGTGATCGATGAGTACGGCGACATCAAAGGACTGGTTACCATCGAAGATATTCTGGAAGAGATCGTCGGCGACTTTACCACCTCCATGTCACCGTCACTGGCCGAAGAAGTGATGCCGCAAAACGACGGTTCGGTGCTGATTGAAGGCAGCGCCAACGTGCGGGAAATCAATAAGGCGTTCAACTGGACGCTGCCGGAAGAGGAAGCGCGCACCATCAACGGTATGCTGCTGGAAGCGCTGGAAGAGATCCCGCAGATGGACACGCAAGTACAGGTTGGCCATTACGACATTGATATTCTTGATGTGCAGGACAACATGGTGAAGCAGGTGCGCATTACGCCCCATCAGCCGCTGAAAGCGTCCATCGGTTCCTGAGACGATAAAAACAAAACGCCGCGATAATCGCGGCGTTTTTTATGGCAGAAGCGGCAACTAAAGTTGCAGCTCTTTCAGCTTTTCAGCCGGCAGCTTCAGATCTTCATTACGGTTAACGCCAATATCGTGCGCCAGCACGTTGCGCGCAATCTGCTGCGCTTCGTCCAGCGAGTGCAGCTTGTAGCTGCCGCACTGGTATTCGTTCAGTTCCGGAATCTGGTTCTGATCTTTTACCTTCAGCACATCTTCCATCGCGCCTTTCCACGCTTTTGCCACACGCTGCTCGTCTGGCGTACCAATCAGGCTCATGTAGAAGCCGGTGCGGCAGCCCATCGGTGAGATATCGACGATTTCCACGCCGTCACCGTTGAGGTGGTTACGCATGAAGCCCGCGAACAGGTGCTCCAGCGTGTGGATGCCGCGTTCGGTCAGGATGTCGATGTTCGGACGGCAGAAACGCAGATCGAAAACGGTGATGGTATCGCCATGCGGAGTGTTCATGGTCTTCGCCACGCGTACCGCTGGCGCGCCCATGATGGTGTGATCAACAGTAAAACTATCCAGTAGTGGCATACGTCACCTCCTGTTTTGAGATTTTTTTTAAAACGATGAAACTTTTCTGTTCGCCCAACGTCTGAATATATGAAAGACGCGCATTTGTTATCATCATCCCTGACAACAGAGATGTTAATTTAGGCCACAGTGATGTGGCCATTTTCTTTTCTAGCCTTCGCGACCTGCCAGATAGCTGGCAAAATCCAGTGTATCACTCTGCTCCAGCTGCTGCTGTTTCAGCACCGACTCCTGCGCCTGACGGCTAAAATCGGCTTCGGTGAGAATTTCCAGCGGCTCTTCGCACAGCAGATGACGATACTGCTCGGCCAGCGCCACGCCAGCTCCGGTCAGCCCCTGCTCTTTAATGGCTTGCAGAATGCGCGCCGAATAGGTTAGCTCAGGATCGTCAAACGACGCTACCAGTTGATCGCAAACCTGTTGATATTGCGTGCTGCCGTCGTTGCTATCCAGCACTTCAGCCACCCGGCGCAGATCGGCAAACAGCGCTTTACCGACATCAACCAGCAGATGTTCCGTATCACTGCAGCCCACGCCGATCACCTGACCCGGCTTGCGCCCTTCCAGCACCACGCGATTCCAGTTTTTCCGGCTGCACAGCAGCTCATCTGCGCTCATCTCCGGCGCATCGGCCAGCGTACACCAAATCAGGAACAGGTCGAGGAAGCGCGCCTGATCGGCGTCCACACCGATGGCAGAGAACGGGTTGATGTCCAGTGAACGCACTTCAATGTACTCAATGCCGCCGCGCAGCAGCGCATCGGACGGCGCCTCACCCGAGCGGGTCACGCGTTTCGGACGAATCGGCGCGTACAGTTCGTTCTCGATTTGCAGCACGTTGGTATTGAGCTGCAGCCAGTTGCCTTCCGCGTCTTTGGTGCCCATCGCCGCATATTCGGCAGACGGCGTTTTGATCGCCGCTTTCAGCGCAGCGACATACCCTTCCAGCGAGTTGAAGGTAATGCCCAGCCCGCTTTGTGATTTATTGGTGTAGCCCAAATCACTCAGGCGCAGCGAAGTGGCATACGGCAGCCACAATGTCCCTTCGCCGTTGGTTTCGAACGGCAGCTTACTTTCCCGTCCCTGCAGGAAGGAAGAGCAGATGGCTGGCGAAGCGCCAAACAGATAAGGAATCACCCAGCCGTAGCGATAGTAGTTGCGAATCAGGCGCAGATAGCCCGCCGAGATGGTCTCTTTGCCGCTCTCCGCGTCTTTGACATCCGCCCACTCCTGCCAGAACGACAGCGGCAGCGAGAAGTTATAGTGCACGCCAGAAATAATCTGCATCAGCGCGCTGTAGCGGTTTTTCAGCCCCTGACGATACAGGGTTTTCATTTTGCCGATATTGGAGCTGCCGTACTGCGCCAGCTCAATGTTGTCCACATCTTCAACATAGCCCGGCATACTGAACGGCCACATGCGCTCGTCGCCCAGCTCGCGCGCCACGTGACGGTGGATGTCGCGCAGAAATGCCAGGGAGCGATCGATGTTCTGATCCACCGGGGTGATGAACTCCAGCAGCGTTTCAGCAAAATCGGTGGTAATCCAGTCGTGCTTCAGCGCTGAACCCAGCGATTCAGGGTGGCCAGTAGTAGCCAGATGACCATTTGGCTGGACGCGGAGTGTTTCACGCTCAATGCCACGGCCGATACCCTTTAACGCGTCGGGATGCGCTTCCAGCCAGGAGAGCGCTTTTGATACGTCCGGGATCACATTAACCTCCCGCTGTGTGAATAATTTATTTTTGTTCAGCATAATGTTAACCGTAGCCTCGAATCTGTGCGAATCAATGCCACCATTGCATACCTTGTAAAGTGGCGGTCGCGATAACGATATAACGCAGCGTTTTACCCAGGGCGAGAAACAGCACGCAGGGCAGCCAGGAGAAGCGCAACCACCCTGCGAGCACGCAGAGTAAATCGCCCACCACTGGCAGCCAGCTAAACAGCAGCGCTGCGGGTCCCCATCGTTGTAGCCACGTCATTGCTGTGTCGTGCCATCGCCCCGGCCCTGTTGCTGGCATCAGGCGACCAAGAAGAATGTTGGTCAGGCCGCCCAGCGTGTTTCCCACTGATGCAGCCAGTAACAATCCATAGACCGACCCTTTCTGGGCGATCAATAACGCAATCAGCACCGCTTCTGAGCTGCCCGGAAGCAGCGTTGCACTCAGAAAGCTACTGCCGAATAACGATCCATACGTCAGAAATTCATTCACAGTAAACGGACATCAACCACATCCATGCCCGCCGCTTTAGCCGCCTGCACGCCAAAGTCAGCATCCTCGAATACCACGCAGCGCGCAGGCGCAACGCCCATCAGCTCTGCACAGCGTAAGAAGGTATCAGGCTGCGGCTTATGACGCTGGACATCGTCCGCGCCGACTACCGCATCAAACAGATGATAAACGTTGAGCGCTTCCAGCAGCGCTTTGGCTAAGCTGTGTTCGCTGCCGGTGCCAACCGCCATCGGACGGCGACCGTGATAGGCTTTGACCACCTGCATCAGCGGCAGCGGACGCACGTCTTCCAGCAGCATCGCTTTCAATGCCGCCGTTTTCTCTGCCGCCAGCTGATGCGGATCGTGCTGCGCCTGATTCTGTTCCAGAATGTAGCGGGCCAGTTGCCAGGTGGGTGCCCCATTGAATGCCACCATCTTTGCTTCGTCCATGGTGAAACCATAGCGGCTCAGCACCTGCTGCCAGGCTTTTCGATGTGTCGGCTCGGTATCAAGAATGGTGCCGTCCATATCGAAAATCAGGGCGTCATAGTGGTCGTACATTGTGACTCCATTAACACCACAAAATGAGCCATTACTTTAACGTAATGCGCTCAGGTTGTCGCCAGGCAGGCTTAACCGCAAATGCTTTGAAAGCATTAGCAATTTTCGTTTTCAGAATAAGGTCAGAGCGCGCGACCGGGGATAAATGGCGGTAAATGCAGTGATTTTTTGATGGAGACGGCGCGTGAGAAAATCTTTCGGAATGCGGATGTTGAAACGGGTCAGGAATCAAGCGGAACAGCGCACAAGGGCAGTTTGCTTTTTATTTGATGGTGCATCCAGGAGGATGATTCGGCTGGCGCCTCACCCTGCGGGCCGTTGCTGAAGCAACGTTATCCTCCTTAGCACGTCCTGAACGATTATCGCATCATGACACACTGAGGCACTTTTCATCTCGGAGAAAATGGTGCATCCAGGAGGATTCGAACCTCCGACCGCTCGGTTCGTAGCCGAGTACTCTATCCAGCTGAGCTATGGATGCATTGAGAGATTTTCTTACGATGGACTAACTGAAATCAACCTGGGAATGATACAAAGAATGGTGCATCCAGGAGGATTCGAACCTCCGACCGCTCGGTTCGTAGCCGAGTACTCTATCCAGCTGAGCTATGGATGCATTGAGAGATTTTCTTACGATGGACTAACTGAAATCAACCTGGGAATGATACAAAGAATGGTGCATCCAGGAGGATTATTCGGCTTGCGCCTCACCCTACGGGCCGTTGCTAAAGCAACGTTATCCTCCTTAGCACGTCCTGAACGATTATCGCGTCATGACACACTGAGGCACTTTCCATCTCGGAGAAGATGGTGCATCCAGGAGGATTCGAACCTCCGACCGCTCGGTTCGTAGCCGAGTACTCTATCCAGCTGAGCTATGGATGCATTAAATGATTCTTGTACAACGCAGGGAGCTAACAACTCACCATGAAAGGAACTACTCGTTCACTCTTACTACTCTGAAGTAAATACCATATCCGAAGATGGTGCATCCAGGAGGATTATTCGGCTTGCGCCTCACCCTGCGGGCCGTTGCTGAAGCAACGTTATCCTCCTTAGTACGCCCTGAAAGCTCATCGCTTCATGACACACTGAGGCACTTTCCATCCTGAAAAAGATGGTGCATCCAGGAGGATTCGAACCTCCGACCGCTCGGTTCGTAGCCGAGTACTCTATCCAGCTGAGCTATGGATGCATCGGAAAATGGCGGTGAGGCGGGGATTCGAACCCCGGATGCAGCTTTTGACCGCATACTCCCTTAGCAGGGGAGCGCCTTCAGCCTCTCGGCCACCTCACCTTACGCGTTCTTGCGAACCGTGCTTTTGAACTTTGTTTCCGCTCATCGGCACTGCGTGGCGCACATATTACTTTCCCGGACTTATAAGTCAAACAATTTTTCCCGACTTTTTACCGATTCAGGTTTGATTGCGCAAATGACGTGCAATCCGCATGTTTTGCCGACAAAAAGAGTGATTTATCAACAGTAAAAGCGTGCGGCAGCCGACATAATTCGCGGAAAAATCAGGAAAGCGTGAACGGATAAAAACAGCGACGGGAGGGAGAGAAGCGGTAGCGCCTCGCCACACAGCGAGGCACTGAATACGTTATTGAGATGTACTCTGTGTTTTTTCAGCCTGAATACGCTGATAGATCTCTTCACGGTGAACCGACACTTCTTTTGGCGCGTTTACGCCTATGCGGACCTGGTTACCCTTAACACCCAGCACCGTTACAGTTACCTCATCACCAATCATGAGGGTTTCACCAACTCGACGAGTTAGAATAAGCATTCTTTGCTCCTTGAAAGATTAAAAGAGTCGGGCCTGTTCGGTCTCCCGGCCATATCCATCATATAACGCTGAACAATGCCTATGACAAATACACCATTGTATTCTGCCATGCCAATACATTCTGCTGATAGTTAGTTTAGCCGAAATACACTACATCAACCGGACTTTGTCATTACCTGGTGCACACCGCGTTAAAAAGCGCCGAAACAGATGTTTCTGGCGCTCTTCACGATGCTTAATTTTATTTCGTTACAGCCGGTTACTCACCCACTCCGGCACGCCAGCCAGCGCGCCAGAAAGTGCCTGGGCGTCGGTTCCGCCAGCCTGCGCCAGGTCCGGACGCCCGCCGCCTTTACCGCCAACCTGCGCAGCCAGTTCGCCAATCAGCTCACCGGCCTTCACCCGATCGGTCAGATCTTTGGTGACGCCAGCAATCAGCGACACCTTACCTTCTGCAACGGTTGCCAGTACGATGACAGCAGAACCAAGCTGATTTTTCAGATCGTCCACCATCGTGCGCAGCATTTTTGGCTCGACATTGCTGAGTTCGCTTACCAGCAGTTTCGCGCCCTTCACCTCAACCGCTTTGCTACTCAGTGAAGCGCTTTCCTGCGCCGCTTGCTGATCGCGTAGCTGTTGCAGCTCTTTTTCCAGCGCACGCACGTTTTCTACCAGTCCGCGCACTTTCTCGTTCAGATTACTGTGGTTGGCTTTCACCACCTGAGCAATGTCGGTTAGCTGATCGCTCTGCGCATGCAGTTGTGCAATCGCCGCTTCACCGGTCACCGCTTCGATACGGCGAATACCCGCCGCCGTGCCGGCTTCGCCCTGAATGCGGAACAGGCCGATGTCACCGGTGCGGGCCGCGTGCGTACCGCCGCACAGCTCAATGGAGTATTCGCCCATGCTGACCACGCGCACACGCTGATCGTACTTCTCACCGAACAGCGCGGTGGCGCCCAGCGCTTTCGCCTCTTCCAGGTCCATCACGTTAGTAGTGATAGGCAGGTTGCGGCGAATCTGGGCGTTAACGATATCCTCAACCGCACGAATCTGCTGCGGCTTCATGGCTTCGCCGTGTGAGAAGTCAAAACGCAGGTACTTGTCGTTGTTAAGCGAGCCTTTCTGGCCAACGTGATCGCCCAGCACTTCGCGCAACGCTTCGTGCATCAGATGCGTCGCTGAGTGGTTGAGAATGATGCGCGAACGACGCACTTCATCAACCTGCGCCTGCAGGCGATCGCCCACCCGCAGCTGCCCCTGGCGTAGCTTACCGATATGACCAAAGGCTTTGCCATATTTTTGCGTATCCTGCACGCTAAATTCAGCATTTTGCCCGGTCAGAGTACCGGTATCGCCCACCTGGCCGCCAGACTCACCGTAGAACGGGGTCTGATCCAGAATCACCACCGCATCCTGCCCGGCAGCCACCTGCTCAACCTGCTGGCCGTCCACAAACAGCGCCTGCACCGTCGCCTCAAGCGACAGGTGGTCGTAACCTTTGAATTGAGTCGGCGTATCAAAGCGGATAACCGTGTTGTAATCGGTACCGAAGCCGCTGGCTTCACGCGCACGCTGACGCTGCTGCTCCATCGCCGCTTCAAAGCCCGCTTCGTCAATCTTCAGATTGCGCTCACGGCATACGTCAGCAGTCAGGTCCGCCGGGAAGCCGAAGGTGTCATACAGACGGAACACCGTTTCGCCGTCGAGGGTGTCGCCTTTCAGCTTCGCCAGCTCGTCGTCCAGCAGTGCCAGGCCGCGCTCCAGCGTTTTAGCAAACTGCTCTTCTTCATTTTTCAGGGCGTTCTCAACGTGCTTCTGCTGACGCTTGAGATCCTCACCTGCTGCGCCCATCACCTCGATCAGCGGAGCCACCAGTTTGTAGAAGAACGCTTCTTTCGCGCCCAGCATGTTGCCATGACGCACCGCGCGACGAATGATGCGACGCAGCACATAGCCACGGTTTTCATTCGACGGGATAACACCATCGGCAATCAGGAAGGCACACGAACGGATGTGGTCGGCGATCACGCGCAGTGATTTGTTGTTCAGATCGGTGGCACCGGTTACCTGCGCCACCGCGTTAATCAGCTTCGCGAACAGATCGATTTCATAGTTGGAGTTCACATGCTGCAGTACCGCGGCGATACGCTCAAGGCCCATACCGGTATCCACCGACGGTTTCGGCAGTGGCTGCATGGTGCCGTCGGCCTGACGGTTGAACTGCATGAATACGATGTTCCAGATTTCGATATAGCGATCGCCATCTTCTTCCGGACTGCCCGGAGGACCGCCCCAGATATGGTCGCCGTGATCGTAGAAGATTTCGGTGCACGGGCCGCAAGGGCCGGTGTCACCCATCTGCCAGAAGTTGTCAGAGGCGTAAGCACCGCCTTTATTATCGCCAATGCGGATAATACGTTCGCGCGGTACGCCGATGTCATTGGCCCAGATTTCAAAGGCTTCGCCATCGGTTTCGTATACGGTTACCCACAGACGCTCTTTCGGCAGCTTAAACCACTGCTCGCCCGTCAGCAGTTCCCAGGCGTAGGCAATAGCTTCTTTCTTGAAGTAGTCGCCAAAGCTGAAGTTGCCCAGCATTTCAAAGAAGGTGTGGTGACGCGCGGTGTAGCCGACGTTTTCCAGGTCATTGTGCTTACCGCCGGCACGCACGCAGCGCTGCGACGTGGTGGCACGCGAATAATCGCGCTTGTCCTGACCAAGGAAAACGTCTTTAAATTGCACCATGCCGGCGTTAGTAAACAGCAACGTCGGATCGTTGTTTGGTACGAGGGAGCTGCTGGCTACAACCTGATGTCCCTTGCTATGAAAAAAGTCGAGAAACGCTTGACGGATCTCAGCAGTGCTCTTGCTCATAAAATTCCTGGAATCACGCTAACGAACGTTCCCTTTCGCTGGCAAACCGCATGCGCCCGGCCCGCCACTGACTGAGGAACAAAAAGTGGGAATAAGATAAATTTTCTTCAATGGGAAGTAAAATCCCATCGCCTTTCAGTCGTCAATATTTCTGAAAATCGCCTGAACGTCTTCCATCATAAAGCCTTTCGACATCAGAAAGCGCTGGACTTTGCTTTTTTCCGCCCAGCTTTGCGGCAGCGGTTCGCCGAATTTACGTTTAGCGACCTCGGCCGCGCACTGACTCCAGTCAACCTCGCTATCGAACAGCGCCTGGTTGATCTCATCGCGGTCGATGCCTTTTTGCTGCAGCTCCATGCGCACCCGCTGTGGACCATAGCCTTTGCGCGCGCGACTCTGAATAAAGCGTTCAGTAAAACGCTGGTCGTTGAGCCAGCCATTCTCCTGACACCAGTCGAGCACTTTCTCCAGCAGCGCTTCCGGTATCGGCTGGCTCTCCTGCTGCTGCAGCCAGGCCGCACGCTGATTGTTCAGCTGCAGTTTGCGTTTCAGCTCGTCGCGGCTATGGTCGCGCTGCGACAAAATACGCATGGCACGATCGAGTACCCGGGAAAAGGTTGGCTCCGGAGCCTGTGATGAGGTCGATGACATAGGATTACCTTGTTGTGACTGTTGCGCAGGGTAAAGCAAGAAGGCAGAGAGGAAAAGCACGGGCGGGAAAAAGCAAAACGGGAGCATTGCTGCTCCCGTGGGTATGATTAGAAATCTTCGTTGGTTTCGCTGGCTTCTTCGTATTTATCAGCCGCGCTATCCGCTGTCGCCGCTTCTGCCGTTGCACCGGTCAGCAGCATGTCACGCAGCTTAACGTCGAGTTCATTGGCAATCGCCGGGTTCTCTTTGAGGAAGTTGGTAGCGTTCGCTTTACCCTGGCCGATTTTATCGCCGTTGTAGCTGTACCACGCACCGGCTTTTTCCACCAGTTTGTGCTTCACGCCGAGGTCAACCAGCTCGCCGAAGGTGTTGATGCCTTCACCGTACATGATCTGGAACTCAGCCTGCTTAAACGGTGCTGCCACTTTGTTCTTCACCACTTTAACGCGGGTTTCGCTCCCCACCACTTCGTCGCCCTCTTTAATGGCGCCGATACGGCGGATATCCAGACGCACAGAGGCGTAGAATTTCAGGGCGTTACCACCGGTGGTGGTTTCCGGGTTACCGAACATCACACCAATCTTCATACGAATCTGGTTGATGAAGATCAGCAGCGTGTTGGACTGCTTAAGGTTACCCGCCAGCTTACGCATCGCCTGGCTCATCATACGCGCAGCCAGACCCATGTGCGAATCACCGATTTCACCTTCGATTTCCGCTTTCGGCGTCAGCGCCGCCACGGAGTCAACGATGATCACGTCTACCGCACCCGAACGGGCCAGCGCATCACAGATCTCCAGCGCCTGCTCACCAGTATCCGGCTGCGAACACAGCAGATTATCAATGTCGACGCCCAGTTTCTTGGCGTATACCGGATCCAGCGCGTGCTCGGCATCGATAAAGGCACAGGTTTTGCCTTTACGCTGCGCAGCAGCAATGACCTGCAGGGTCAGCGTGGTTTTACCGGAGGACTCAGGTCCGTAGATCTCAACGATACGGCCCATTGGCAGGCCACCCGCGCCCAGCGCGATGTCCAGCGACAGGGAGCCGGTAGAGATGGTTTCAACATCCATCGAGCGGTCTTCACCCAGGCGCATGATGGAGCCTTTACCAAATTGTTTCTCAATCTGGCCCAGCGCGGCAGCTAAAGCCTTCTGTTTGTTCTCGTCAATCGCCATTTCCACTCCTAATCATGCCGGGTGAGCGGGCACCGTGTATGCCTGCTCGTTCTGTTGCCGCTAATTATACTGTATAGTCATACAGTATCAAGTTTAATTTGTCAGAAATTCATCCAGCAGTGCCTGCAGCGCCCAGCTAACCGACTGACGCCGGACAGCATCACGATCGCCGGCAAACTGCTGGCGCTGCGCCAGCACGCGGCCCTCCGGACCTGCCAGCGCAAACCAGACGGTACCGACCGGCTTTTCTGCCGTGCCGCCATCCGGCCCGGCGATACCGCTCACCGCAATACCGTAGCCGGCGCCGGCCGCGGCACAGGCGCCGGTCACCATTTCGCGTACCGTTTGCTCACTGACGGCACCGTGCTGCGCCAGCGTCGCCGCCTGCACGCCAACCATCTGCTGCTTGGCCTCATTGCTATAGGTTACGAAGCCGCGCTCAAACCACGCCGAACTGCCGCTGATGTCGGTAAATACCTTAGCAATCCAGCCGCCGGTACAGGACTCCGCCGCCGTCACCGTCGCCTGACGATGCCTGAGCTGTTCGCCAATACGTCGGCTGAGCTGCTGAAGTTGTTCGTCGTTCATCGCCTTCTCCTGTTGTGGCGCTTCACGTTAGCAGTAAATGGTGCGGCAACAAGCCCTTTTCAACCGCCACCGTCGCATTTTGCGCGCTGCGTTCCGGTGAGGTCAGCGCGTTTTCACCGCCACCATAAATAAACGCGGAAAGGCCAGCAAAACCTGTCCATTACTGCGCGTCGGGTAAGCGGGCAGCAGCGCCTGATGATAGTCGTGTAAAAAGTCAGCCTGCTGCGCTTCATCCAGCGCGGCAAGGAACGGACGCAGCCCGGTGGCACGCAGCCAGCTGATGATCGCCTGCGCATCCGCCATCGGATGATAGTAAGTGGTGCGCCAGATATCGACCTGACAGCCTGCATCGCCTAATAAATCATAGTAGCGATCGCTGCTCAGCAGGCGTTTGCGTTCTGCCGCCTGAGGCGAAATATGCGCCTGCCAGCGTGAGCTGGCCGCCACCTCACGCATCAGACGATGCGACGGCTCCTGCAGGTTATCCGGCATTTGCACCGCCAGTGCACCGCCCGGTGCCAGCTGGTTTACCAGATGCGGCAACAAGGTTTCGTGGTCGGTCAGCCATTGCAGCGACGCATTGGCATAAATGACCTGTTGCGGCTGCTCAGGCTGCCAGCTGCGGATATCGGCCTGACGAAAATCACAGTCCGGCAGGCGTTGCCGCGCCTGTTCCAGCATCGCCTCAGAGCTGTCGATGCCGGTGATGTGCGCCTGCGGCCAGGCCTGCACCAGCAGTTCCGTGCTGTTGCCCGGGCCACATCCCAGGTCCGTAGCAAAGCGCACCTCATTGACGGGAATACGCGCCAGCAACTCCTGTGCCGGGCGCGTACGCTCAGATTCAAACTGACGATACAGCTGGGGATTCCAGTCTTGCATAGCAACGCTCCTGTCTGTGTGGAAGAGTCACACACTACCTGTTTTGCTGCGCGAGGTGCGAAGAGAAAAGTGCGGTTGCCGGAAAAGTGTGAGTGGCGCAGCGGAAGCAGAGACAGCAGGTTCGGGCGTGGCGATATCGCGCGCTGGTGAGGCTGTGGTTACCAGCCCAACCAGAAGGGAGAAAGCAACAGGACGGCGCATGGCCGTCCTGCAATTAGTTCTTTTTCACAAACTCAGATTTGAGTTTCATCGGACCGAAGCCGTCGATTTTGCAATCGATATTGTGGTCACCTTCAACCAGACGGATGCTTTTCACCTTAGTGCCGATTTTCAGGGTGGAAGAGCTGCCTTTCACCTTGAGATCTTTCACTACGGTTACGCTATCGCCATCTGCCAGCAGGTTACCGTTGGCATCGCGCACCACCAGCCCTTCGCTGCTGTCATCCGCGCTGGCGGACCAGATATGGCCGCAGGAGGGGCAGTTCAGGTTTTCACCCTCCTGCCAGGTGTAATCTGCCTGGCAGGCCGGGCAGGCAGGTAAAGTCGTCATACATATTCCTCAGTGGTCGGTATGCGATGAAAAAGGCACCGCAAAACGGGCGCCATCTTATACCCTCATACTTTATAAGGACAGGATTAAAGCATGTTGCCCTGACGCGCCTGGGCGACCGCCTGCCCCAGCTGCCACACCGCCATGGCATAGTGCGTGCTGTGGTTGTAGCGCGTAATCACGTAGAAATTAGGCAGACCGTACCAGTATTGATAGCTGGTGCCGAGATCCAGCCGCAGCAGGCTGACCTGGCTGTTGCCGTCCAGCGAACCCTGCGGTGCCAGACCGCTGGCCGCCAGCGTATTCACTGAATAAGAGGTTTTGAAACCGTTCTCCAGCGCCGGTGCCTGACCGCTGGCGGGCACGGCGACGTTTTCACCGGAACGCCAGCCGTGCGCTTTGAAGTAGTTGGCAACGCTGCCGATGGCATCCACCGGATCCCACAGATTGATATGGCCGTCGCCATTAAAATCGACCGCATACTGCTTATAGGAGGATGGCATAAACTGGCCGTAGCCCATGGCACCGGCGAAAGAGCCGCGCAGATCCAGCGGATCGTCCTGCTCGGTGCGCGCCATCAGCAGGAAGGTTTCCAGCTCGCTGCTGAAGTAAGCGGCACGGCGCGGATAGCTAAACGAGAGCGTCGCCAGCGCATCCAGCAGACGGGTTTTGCCCATCACCCGACCCCAGCGTGTTTCCACCCCGATAATCCCGACAATGATCTCCGGCGGTACGCCATACACCTGCTGGGCGCGCTGCAGCGCATCCTGATACTGATTCCAGAAGGCGACGCCGTTCTGCACGTTATCCGGGGTGATGAATTTATTGCGATAGCGAATCCACGCGCCGTTCGGCCCGCTCGGCGGCGTATAGCTCGGCGCCTGCTGATCCATCAGACGCAGCACGTAATCCAGTCGCTTCGCCTGACCAATGACCGCATGCAGCTGGTCGCGATTGAAACCGTGCTTCGCCACCATCTGATCGATAAATTGTTCTGCCGCCGGATTACCGGCAAAGTCGCCAAACATCGGCTGAATGGCGTGAGAAGGTTCCAGTAAAAACCCCCCTTTCGGTGCAGGCACAACGGCGGATTGCTGCTGGGGGGCAGGCTTACTGCTGCAGGCAGCAAGCAAACACATAAGCGGAAGAAGAGCAACCTTAAAACGCATCGGATATCCATAAGCCAGATGAAACACGAATGCTCATGGTAATCGTTCAACGAAGCGACTTACAGAGCAATGTCGTAAATTTACGCCGCCATACACCGGGTTCAATTTTTGATCATTTTGTAGTCCGCAACTTACAAGTCGAAACATCCCGTCTGATTTTTCTCATCTTCACGCTGACTGAATATATCCCCGTGCCGGAGATACCGGACGCGCCAGTGTCGGTGCCTTAGGTACCTTCAGCAAAGAAAGGACGCTTCGTCCCGGAGTGCTCACCTGCACGCAGGCATTCCGCTCCCCTCATAACACGCATATGGATAGTAAAAATGAAAAAATTAACCCTTCTTTCCGCTCTGGTCGCGATGGCTGCCGTATCAGGTGCACAGGCCGCCTCTTCAGGCACCATTACCTTCAACGGTGAACTGACCGCCTCTACCTGCGACGTCTCCGTCGACGGCAAAGGCCCAAGCTCGACTGTCGTGCTGCCAACGCTGAGCACCAGCGATTTCCAGAAAGCGGGTGAAACCGGTGGTACGACGAAGTTCCTCATGACGCTGACTAACTGTAAGGGCACGCTGAAGACCGCGTCCGCCTTTTTCGAAGCCGGTCCCAGCGTAGACATGACCAGCGGCCGTCTGAAAAACACTACCGGCAGCGCCACCAACGTACAGCTGCAGCTGCTGGATGGCTCAAGCACCACTCAGGCACCGATTGATGTAGGTAACAGCAACCAGATGACCAACACCCAGTACGTGGATATCTCCAGCGGTAACACCACCCTGCCCTACGCCGTACGTTACTACGCGACTAACGCCGCGACGGCCGGCACCGTGGTGAGCAACGTCACCTACTCCCTTCAATACAAATAATTTTTCGGGGGCTGATGCTGCCCCCTTTCTTTCTGGAGCTTCCATGCGTTGCAACACCGGGCGCGCGGCCGTGTCCGCGCTTTTATTGACTCTGCTTGTCCTGCTGTCCGGCGGTGCGCAGGCCGGGGTGGTTATCAACGGCACGCGGGTTATCTATCCGCAAAAAGAGAAGAACGTCACCGTTCAGCTGAGTAATGAAGGGACGGCGCCGGTACTGGTGCAGAGCTGGCTGGACAAGGGCGATATAAATGCCAATCCGCAAACGCTGCAGGTGCCCTTTGTCCTGACGCCGCCCATTAATCGCATCGAGCCGAAACAGGGGCAAACGCTGCGCATCAGCTATACCGGTCAGCCGCTACCGACGGATCGTGAAAGCGTGTTCTGGCTGAACGTGCTGGAAATACCGTCGAAGCCAGCGGATGCCAGCAGTAACAACTTTCTGCAGATGGCCTTCCGCACGCGCATCAAGCTGTTTTTCCGGCCGACCGGACTGCCGGGCACGCCAGCGGAAGCCGCCAAATCGCTGCGCTGGACGCTGCATAACGGCGAAGTCACGGCAATCAACGCCTCGCCCTGGCACGTTTCGCTGGTCTCGGTGCGCCTGAAAGAGAGCAATGCTAAAGCCGCCAGCGCAGAAATGGTGGCGCCGGAGAGCAATGCCAGCTTCAGGCTGACGGGCGCGGCGAGCGGAAAAACCCTTGTTGCTGATTGGGTGAATGATTACGGCGCCATCGTCTCCAGCGAAGCCGTTATCCACTGACGATCGGCCTGAACCTGCATAAACAAGTCTGTTATGACCACTAAAAACCCCTTATTAAAAGCAGCGCGGCCCTCCGCCGCCGTCAAGACACTGTTATTATGCTCAGGCTTTCTGCTTCCCGCCGTGGCTGGCGCGGAGGCGGAAAGAGACGTCGCCACCCACGCGCAATTTGATCCTGCCTTTCTGAATAGCTTTGGCGGTCAGCACTATGATCTGTCGCGTTTTGCCGATGGAGCCAGCGCCACGCCAGGACGCTATCCGGCAACCGTTTATCTCAATGACAGCTTCATTGCCAGCGAAGACGTAGAGCTGCAGCAGCAAGGCAAGCGCGTCGCACCCTGTTTATCGCCGGGGCTGCTGGCGCTGGTCACCTTTCGCGAGTCGCAGCTCTCTGCGGCGATGCGTCAGGCTTTGGCTCAGCCCGCAGCCTGTACCGACCTGGCGGCGATCATGCCGGATGCGCGCGTCAGCTTTAATAGCAGTGAACAACGTCTCGATATCTCCGTACCGCAGCGGTATCTGGATAATCATGCCTTTGGTGAAGTCAGTCCGTCGCGCTGGGACCGCGGTATTAACGGCGGCCTGCTCGGCTATAGCCTCAACGCCTGGCAAAATACCACGCGCTACGGCAACGAAAACTCTCTGTATGCGCAGGTTAACGCTGGCTATAACGTCGCCGGCTGGTATTTTCGCCATAACGGCGTGTTTAATCAGGGCAGTACTACGGGTGCCCGCTACAGCGCGCTGAACAGCTATATGCAGCGCGACATTACGCCGCTGCGCGCGCGCCTGCTGGCCGGTGAATCGGCCACCTCCGGCGTCTTGTTTGATACCCTGCCGTTTACTGGCGTGGAGCTGGCCACCGATGAACGCATGCTGCCCGCGTCACAGCGTGGCTATGCGCCCGATATTCGCGGCATCGCACGCACTAACGCCCGCGTCACCGTGCGCCAGGCCGGCCAGGTGATTTATGAAACCACGGTTTCACCCGGTGAATTCCTGATCAACGATCTCTATCCCACCGGCTACGGTGGCGATCTCGAGGTGACCGTAACCGAAGCGGACGGTAGCGTGCAGCGTTTCAGCGTGCCTTATGCTTCAGTCGCGCAGCTACTGCGTCCCGGCACTTCGCGCTACTCACTGACCGCAGGCCGGCTGCGCAGCGATTTTGTCGCCGGACGTCCCGCACTGTATCAGGGCACCATCCAGCATGGCCTGACCAACGCTCTCACCGCCTACAGTGGCATGCAGCTTAGCCAGAACTACTATGCGCTGCTGTTTGGCGGGGCGGTATCCACGCCGATTGGCGCTGTCGCGGCCGACGTAACGCAGGCGCGTGCGCATCTGAGCAATCGTGGCGACAGCATGAGCGGGCAAAGCTACCGTCTGAGCTGGAACAAAACCATCACCGACACCGGCAGTAATATTTCGCTGGCCACCTACCGTTTCTCCACCAGCGGCTTTATGGATTTCATGACCGCCATCCAGTCACGCGAAGCGGTCCTGCAGGGGAGTGATGCCCGTGGCTTTAGCCGGATAAAGAATCGCGCCACGCTCACCGCCTCGCAGACATTACCGCCAGCGTGGGGGCAGTTTTATGTCAGTGGTTCGGTGCAAAACTACTGGAACAATCACGGTAGTGATGTGCAGTATCAGCTGGGTTATAGCAACCGCTACCGTTCCGTCACCTGGGGCATCAGCGCCGGCCGCTCGCGCAATCGTCAGGGCATGCAGCAGGATACCTGGTTGTTCTCACTCAGCTTCCCGCTGGGGAGCGATGACAATGCGCATCAGCCTTACGTGCGCCTTGACTGGAACCGTGATAGTCAGGGCGGCAACAGTCAGCAGGCGTCGGTCTCAGGCAATCTGGGTGCCGACAATCAGTTTGGCTATAGCGTTACCGGCAGCCACGACGTGCGTAACGGCGACAGCGGATCGCTCAACGGTCAGTACCGTGCGCCGTGGAGCAGCCTGAATGCCAGCGCAGCCCAGGGTAACGGTTACCGCAGCCTCTCGGCAGGTGCCAGCGGCACGCTGCTGGTGCACAGCGGTGGTATCACGCCGTCGCCTTACAGCGGTGAAACCTTCGCACTGGTTGAAGCGAAAGGTGCGCACGGTGCGAATGTTTCCGGCTATCCGGGCGTGGAAATCGATAGCGCAGGCTATGCTGCCGTGCCGTACCTCAACCCCTATCAGCTCAACGATATTGCCATCGACACCAAAAACGCGCCGGAAGATCTGGAGCTGAACAACACCCAGCAGCGCGTCGCCCCCTGGGCCGGTGCTGTGGTGAAAGTGAATTTCAACGCTCAGCGCGGCCTGCCACTGCTGATCAACGGCAGCTTTGCCGGTAAACCATTGCCGTTTGGTGCGGAAGTGGTGGATGAGAGCGGTGCCAGCGTCGGCAGTACCGGCCAGGGCGGGCAGCTGTACGCGCGCGTACACCAGCCGCAGGGTGTCCTGACGGTACGCTGGGGTAGCAACAGCAATGAACGCTGCCAGCTGCCTTATCGCCTGCCCGACGTGCGGGAAGGCGAGAAAGTGACGCTGACCGAACTGACGCTCACCTGTAGCGCGGCCGCGGCCTCGCCCGGCCGCGGCTAAGCGCCGAATTTGCGCGCTGGCTCCACAGTTTTCCCCGCCGCGTAAAATTTGCTTTTTACCGCCGGTCGCAATTTGATATGGTCGCCAGCCAGAAACATCGGCTGGCGGATGAAGCGGGCTGCGCAAAAATGCTAACATCTGCCCTTTCGTTATCCGCCAGTGTGATAACCATCTATCCCCGGCTGCCCCTGTCCAGCCAGCGGAAATCAAAAGAGTGAATCCTGAGTGAGAATGAGATGAAAGGAGCAGAGCAAATGGACTTCAGTGGCCACACCCCCATGATGCAGCAATACCTGCGCCTGAAGGCCGATCATCCTGACATCCTGCTGTTTTATCGCATGGGCGATTTCTATGAGCTGTTCTACGACGATGCCAGACGCGCCTCGCAGCTGCTGGAGATCTCGCTGACCAAACGCGGTGCGTCCGCCGGTGAACCGATCCCGATGGCCGGCGTGCCCTATCATGCCGTGGAGGGCTATCTGGCGAAGCTGGTGCAGCTGGGCGAATCGGTGGCGATCTGCGAGCAGATTGGCGATCCGGCACTTAGCAAAGGGCCGGTTGAGCGTAAAGTGGTGCGCATTGTAACGCCCGGCACCATCAGTGATGAAGCGTTACTGCAGGAGCGCCAGGATAACCTGCTGGCAGCCATCTTCCAGAGCCAGCGCGGTTTTGGCTACGCCACGCTGGATATCAGCTCCGGGCGTTTCCGCCTCAGCGAACCGGGCGATGTCGAGACCATGGCGGCCGAACTGCAGCGCACCAATCCGGCAGAGTTGCTCTATCCGGAGGATTTGCAGGCCATGACGCTGATCGATCAGCGCCGCGGGCTGCGGCGGCGTCCGCTGTGGGAATTCGAAATCGACACCGCGCGTCAGCAGTTAAACCTGCAGTTTGGCACGCGCGATCTCAGCGGCTTTGGCGTCGAGCAGGCGCATCTGGCGCTGCGGGCGGCGGGCTGTCTGCTGCAGTATGTCAAAGATACGCAGCGCACCTCACTGCCGCATATCCGCTCGCTGAGTATGGAGCGCCAGCAGGACAGCGTCATCATGGATGCGGCTACCCGGCGCAATCTGGAAATCACCCAGAATCTGGCGGGCGGCAGCGAAAATACGCTCGCGGCGGTGCTGGATAAAACCGTCACGCCGATGGGCAGCCGCATGCTGAAGCGCTGGCTGCATATGCCGCTGCGCGACGTGGCCACCATCACGCGCCGCCAGGAATCAATTGCCGAACTGCAGTCGCTGAGCGAAGAACTGCAACCGGTGCTGCGCCAGGTGGGCGATCTGGAGCGTATTCTGGCACGTCTGGCGCTGCGCACCGCGCGTCCGCGCGATCTGGCGCGCATGCGTCATGCCTTCCAGCAATTTCCAGAACTTAATACCCAGTTAGCGGGCGTGGCCGCGCCCCATCTCAATGTGCTGCGCGATCGGATGGGGGATTTCAGCGAACTGCGCGAACTGCTGGAAAGCGCCATTATTGAATCGCCGCCAGTGCTGGTGCGCGACGGTGGTGTTATCGCGCCCGGCTATAACGCCGAGCTGGATGAGTGGCGCGCGCTGGCCGACGGCGCCAGCGACTACCTTGACCGCCTGGAGATTCGCGAGCGCGAAAAACTGGGGCTGGATACGCTGAAGGTTGGCTTCAACGCTGTGCACGGCTATTACATTCAGGTCAGCCGCGGACAGAGCCATCTGGTGCCTATCCATTACGTCCGCCGCCAGACGCTGAAAAATGCCGAGCGCTATATCATTCCCGAACTAAAAGAGTACGAAGACAAGGTCCTCACGTCGAAAGGCAAAGCGCTGGCGCTGGAAAAGAGCCTGTATGATGAGCTGTTTGATCGTCTGCTGCCACACCTCGAAGCGCTGCAGCAGAGCGCCGCGGCGCTGGCAGAACTGGACGTACTGGCCAACCTGGCCGAGCGCGCCTGGACGCTCAACTACTTCCGCCCGGTGCTGCAGGAGAAAGCCGGGATTCGCATCACCGCCGGTCGCCACCCGGTGGTGGAACAGGTGCTGAAAGAGCCGTTCATTGCCAACCCACTGTCGCTCTCGATGCAGCGTCGCATGCTGATCATTACCGGACCCAACATGGGCGGTAAGAGTACTTATATGCGGCAGACGGCCCTGATTGCACTGATGGCCTGGATCGGCAGCTATGTGCCAGCGGAAGAGACGGTGATCGGCCCCATCGATCGCATCTTTACCCGTGTCGGTGCCGCCGACGATCTCGCCTCCGGGCGCTCTACCTTTATGGTCGAGATGACCGAGACCGCCAACATTCTGCATAACGCCACCGAAAACAGCCTGGTGCTGATGGACGAAATCGGCCGCGGTACGTCCACTTATGATGGCCTGTCGCTCGCCTGGGCCTGTGCCGAAAGCCTGGCGAATCGCATCAAAGCCATGACGCTATTTGCTACCCACTACTTCGAGCTCACGACCCTGCCGGAGAAAATGGAAGGCGTGGTGAATGTGCATCTTGATGCGGTGGAACACGGTGACACCATCGCCTTTATGCACAGCGTGCAGGATGGTGCCGCGAGCAAGAGCTACGGCCTGGCCGTGGCGGCGCTGGCCGGTGTGCCGAAAGAGGTGATTAAGCGTGCGCGCCACAAGCTAAAAGAGCTGGAAGCGCTGTCGGGCAGTTCTGCCGGCTCAACGGTGGAAGGCTCACAGCTGCCGCTGCTGGTGGCTGAAACCTCGCCGGCAGTGGAGGCGCTGGAAGCGCTCGATCCGGACAGCCTGACGCCCAAACAGGCGCTGGAGTGGATTTACCGTCTGAAAACCCTGATGTAACCTGCCACCGGCGCGTGCACGGCGTGCCGGCCTGAATGTCAGGCATAAAAAAACGGTGACCTTATGGTCACCGTTTTTATTGCCAGCTACGGCTTATTCGCGGAACAGTGCTTCGATATTCAGACCCTGCGTCTGCAGAATTTCGCGCAGACGACGCAGACCTTCTACCTGAATCTGACGGACACGCTCACGGGTTAAACCGATTTCGCGGCCCACATCTTCCAGCGTTGCCGCTTCATAGCCTAACAGGCCGAAACGACGTGCCAGCACTTCACGCTGCTTGGCATTGAGTTCAAACAACCACTTAACGATGCTCTGTTTCATATCATCGTCCTGCGTGGTGTCTTCCGGACCGTTGTCTTTCTCATCGGCCAGGATATCCAGCAGCGCTTTCTCGGAATCACCGCCTAACGGCGTATCAACCGACGTAATGCGCTCGTTGAGACGCAACATACGGCTTACGTCATCAACTGGCTTGTCCAGCTGCTCGGCGATCTCTTCCGCACTCGGCTCATGGTCCAGCTTGTGCGACAGTTCACGCGCGGTACGCAGGTAAACGTTCAGTTCTTTAACAATGTGAATCGGCAGACGAATAGTACGGGTTTGGTTCATGATAGCCCGTTCAATGGTCTGACGAATCCACCAGGTGGCATAAGTTGAGAAGCGGAACCCGCGTTCCGGGTCAAACTTCTCTACGGCGCGAATCAGGCCGAGATTACCCTCTTCAATCAGGTCCAGCAGCGCCAGACCACGATTGCTATAACGACGGGCAATCTTTACCACCAGGCGTAAGTTACTTTCGATCATGCGACGACGAGAAGGAATGTCACCGCGTAATGCGCGACGGGCGAAGAACACCTCTTCTTCCGCCGTTAACAGTGGTGAATAACCAATCTCGCCGAGGTAAAGCTGCGTCGCATCCAGAACGCGTTGCGTCGCACCCTGTGACAGCAACTCTTCTTCAGCTACTTCATTATCACCAGGTTCGTTCTCAACGAGAGCCTTCTCATCAAAAACCTCAGCTCCGTTCTCCTCGAATTCCGCATCATCGTGTAACTCATTAACTTTCAGCGTATTCTGGCTCATAAGCGGCTCCTACCCGTGATCCAAGGGCAGAACACCTAAGGTTCTGCCGGATTATCGCTGCGGTAAATAACGCAACGGGTTTACGGATTTCCCCTTGTAACGAATTTCAAAGTGCAATCTTACTGAACTGGTTCCGGTGCTACCCATGGTAGCGATTTTTTGCCCCGCCTTAACTTCCTGTTGTTCCCGGACCAGCATGGTATCGTTGTGGGCGTAGGCACTCAGGTAATCATCGTTGTGTTTGATGATGATTAAATTACCGTACCCGCGGAGCGCGTTGCCTGCGTATACCACTCTTCCTGATGCAGTGGCGACGACAGGTTGTCCACGCGACCCGGCGATATCGATCCCTTTGTTTCCGCCTTCCGCAGCGGAGAAGTTATCGATGATCTTCCCATCAGTCGGCCAACGCCAGCTTCCCACTGGTGTTGTGCTATTAGTTGTGCTGCTAACTGTGGGCGGTGCGGTAACCGGAGCTGTGGTCGTTGCCACATTATTTGCCCCTTTCGACGGCAGCATTTTCCCGCCTGTCGAACCCGAATCATCAGAATACGTAATAACAGGTTGCTGTGCAACAGGGGTGGATTTAATTTGCGTCTGATTCGATGCCACCGGAACGCCGCCCTGCGTGGCATCCGCTGCGGTTATCGCGTTACCACCGGTGATGGTCTGACCGTTACCGTTACCCACCTGTAACGTCTGCCCGGCGCTCAGGCTATAGGGCGCCGCGATATTATTGCGCTGTGCCAGATCGCGGAAATCATTGCCGGTAATCCAGGCAATATAGAACAGCGTATCGCCTCGCTTAACGGTGTAGGTTTCACCGCCGTAGCTGCCTTTAGGAATATTCCCATAATTGCGATTGTACACAATACGACCATTTTCGGTGGTCACATTATTATTGCCACTAACCATTCCACCCGCAGGCGCGGCTGATGGTGTACCACCGCTTAACATTCCACCACGCGGCATCGCCGGCACGGTGCTGTTCTGCGCGGCGATCATGCCGCCGCCAGTGGTGGGAGCAGCAGCCATACCGCTGTCGCCGCTGTTACTGCCAATCTGGCTGATGGGGGCTTGTGTGTTGTCGCCAGAGCTACAGCCTGCCAGCCAAAAACCGACCAGTGAAAGTGCCGCCAGACGGCGTAATTGAAATACTGTGCTTCCCGTGCTCATTGATCCCCCGTGATGGCAATCCTGGATAAAACTGTGTGTCGACGTTGACCGCATGATTCACTGTCTGTGCCGTCAAAAACGCGCTTTCGCATTGATTAACAAGGATAGTAACAATATCAACTGCGCCATGCCATGTAACGATTGTGAAGAAATACGTAAGATGGCTTTATGCCAGATCGCCCTGAACCAGCGGCACAAAGCGCACCGGCTCAATCGTTTCTTCAATGATTTCACCACCCTGACGACGCAGGCGCTTAAGTACCTGCTGGTCCTCACCCACCGGCAGCACCATTTTGCCGCCTTCTCCCAGTTGCGCTATCAGCGCAGTCGGAATTTCTGGCGGTGCGGCAGTCACAATAATGGCATCAAACGGCCCCCGCGCGGCCCAGCCCTGCCAGCCGTCGCCGTGGCGTGTGGAAATGTTATGCAGATCGAGCTGCTTCAGGCGGCGTTTCGCCTGCCACTGCAGCCCTTTGATGCGTTCAACCGAGTAAACGTGGTTAACCAGATGCGCGAGAATGGCGGTCTGATAACCCGAGCCAGTGCCAATTTCCAGCACGCGCGAGGTCGGGTTCAGCTCCAGCAGCGCCGTCATGCGCGCCACCATATAAGGCTGAGAAATAGTCTGGCCATTGCCAATCGGCAGCGCCACGTTCTCCCAGGCTTTATGTTCAAAAGCCTCGTCAATAAAGCGTTCACGCGGGACATCAGCGATGGCTTTCAGCAGATGCTCATCGTGAATACCCTGCGTGCGCAGTTGGGCCAGAAGCGTTTCGATGCGCCGGTTTACCATGCCGGATTCACCTCAGCCTGGTACAGCCCGTCGCCTGCCCTCTTCCGCGCCACGCCGGCGCCAGGATCAACCTGTCGTAATGTCTTCACGCCAGGGAACACGCCAATGCCGGGAGTCTGAATTCCATCATCGTTGCTGAGCCGTATCCGCATCTGATTCTGACCTTTTTCATTAACCGGTCCACCGACCGCCGCGCCCGTTTTGCGCCTTCAGCGGCGCAAGCGGTCCTGCGCTGGCGGCACAAGGATGTTTGCATTCTAGCGGTGAGGCGCGGGAAGTGGTAGGCGTAAATCACGCAACCGTCGGCAGTTGTCGCAACAATAAGCAGTCAAACGCAATGGCACCCAGTAAAAAGCCCGGCGAAATGCCGGGCTGATTTATCACCTCAGTGACGATCCGGTAAGCTCACCGCATACAGATACCAGGCCGAGTGCGGCAGCCAGCCTTCCGCCCAGCGCCAGTCGTCATCCTTCCGTGTGACCGCATAACCTTCGTCAAAGGCGATACCGTCCGCCACCTGATTCGACGCGCCGGTGATGCCGTTGACGATACCGCCCGGCAGCGTGGTGTATTTCCACGAATTGAAGAACAGATAGCTGATGTGACGATAGCCGCTGCCGGTCAGCATGCTGACGTCGTACGGATTATGACCGAGGATCCAGTTGAGCTGATCCCAGGCATAGCTCTGCAGCTGCTGCGTAAAGGCTTTATCGTCGGCAAACAGCGGCATCGCCTGACGGGCGGCGGCGGCCAGCGAGGCGATACGCGCGTTTTCGCCCTGCCACCACGGCGCAGCTTCGCTGTCGTGCGGGAAGAAGAAGCTGGTGCGCTTCACGCCGTCTTTCAGCTGAATCAGCTGGCGCGCATAGCCAAACGGGTTATTGCTCTCTTTGGTGACCGCCAGCTCAAAGCCCAGCGAGCGTTTTACCGTCTGGCGGATGTTCGCCTGCTGCGCCTGCGGCGCGATGCGCGCGTACTCCAGCAGCGCGATCACCGGCAGACCGGCATCGGACGGATGGAAGAACGGGCGTTTTTCGCCGTCGGCACGCCAGTAGTCATGCCAGTTATCCAGCGACGTCAGTCGCGCCATCAGGCTCTCCGCGCGCTGCTGCGCCGCAGCCAGATAGACCGCTTTTTGCGAGGCACGATACAGTTCGGTTGCCGCCAGCAGCGCGGTGTAATCATCCACGATGTTCTCTTTGCCGTCGTTCACCATGCGCAGATTATTTTTCTGCAGGAAGGCAAAGGCATCTTCTGCGGTTTGCAGATACTGCTGCCGCGAGAAGTTACCGTCATTCTCCATGGTGCTGGCCAGCGCCAGCGCGGCAATTGACATGCCGGCACCAGAGCGGAAGCTGGCCTGCCACGCCAGCGGGCCGACCGCCTCCTCTTCAACAATGGTGGAATCTGACTCCTTCTCTTTGATCTGCGTGCGCCAGTTGGGATTGGCGATCACCCGGTCCTGAGCCAGCTTCTCTTTGCCCGGCGACGAGATCGCCTGGAAGAAGGATTCACCCGGCCGCTTCATGCGCACCAGGAAATCGGCACCGTACAGCCCTTCGTCGAGCATGCGCCGGCGATACTCGTCAAAGTTCGGGTTATCACGCGCCCCGAGATTTTGATAACCGCGCAATAAACTCCACGCCACCAGCGGCGCCTGCTGCGGATTGAAATAAGAGGTCAGATTCTGGTGCGACAGGTGCACGCCGTAATCGCCGGTGGCGTCATACCAGCCGCCATGGACGTCAACCGTGCCGCTGCCGGTGCCCGCTGGCAGCGGAAGTTTGCGGTCCGCCTTATCGAACAGGCCGGTGACGCGCTGGCTTTTGAAATAGGCAATCACATCAGACAATGTATAGCGCTCGAGCAGATCGGCACCAATAATGAACGGCCCGGAGCGCACATCGCCGTCGCTGCTGGTGGTTTGCAGCACGTAGCGGCCCGGCGTTTGCCAGCCGGAGAAATCGGCACGATAGAAGGTGCGATCGCCCCAGCCCGGCACATCACCCTGCGGCTGCAGCGTGCCGCTCAGCACCGCTTTATTGGTCTCATTATCCAGCAGGGTAAATTTCACCGGCGGTTTAGCACGCGAGTCGCCGGTCAGCTGCACGATGGCGTTTTTCGGCGCGGCAACATCGTAGCCCACCTGATTGATTAAAACGTGGGTTTCGGCGTGCGCCAGCCCGGCCAGTAATAGCGCTGCGGTCAGCGCGGAGAAGCGAATCCTCATGGTCATCATCCTTAGTGTCGTGAGTGATTGAACAGGCTATAAGGGGCAATCATCATGAATTTGACGTCCTTTTCATCCTGGAAAACGTTGCCATAGCCGCCGCCCCAGCTGGGGTTATCGCTATGGTTGTTGTAGGCGGTGAGATGCAGCTTAAATACCGTGTCTTTGGCCCTGCCGGATTGCACCTGCCACACCAGATCGCCATTGATGGCGGTTTCCGTCAGACGCTGCTGCTGCGACCAGTCGCCACCGCGCGCCGGTTTACCGTCCCAGCCCCAGGCAAACGAGCCACCTATGCTGACGCCCGGCCAGACGATGTCGCTGAGATCGATCATCAGGCCTGCAAACAGCGCTTTTTCGCCGTCGGCGTTAAAGTCAGAGCGCGAATCCCACCACATATCGATGCGGCCTGCGGAGTTGGGATAGATCGGCGTCATCGCCACGGTGTAGTAACCCTGTTTCCCCGGTGCGTGTACTGCGCTGCCCTCGAGCCGGAACTGGTAGCGATCCCACTGGTACGCCAGCGTCAGGCCCTGCTGCCAGGCAAACTCATCGTAAACATCATGGCGGCCGGTACGATCCTGCGAGCCGTAGAACTGCCAGCTGACGCTGAACGGGTTATCCCACAGCGTGGTCTGGCGTGCCGCTTTGGCGAAATATTTGTCGAGATAATGCGGAGATTCCCCCCACGCCAGCTCCAGCGTGTTGCCGTTTTTGAAGTCATACTTCGCGCCCAGCGAGTGCAGATAAGGAATGCGTGTTTGCCGGTCGATTTCGCGAAACTCATACATTTTGCGATACCACGGTGCTTTGTACTTGTTGGCGCCCATCCACGACAGCGACAGCGCGCCGGCAGCGCCATAATCATAGACCGCCCCGACTTCCACGCCCTGGTAGGTGCCGGGCAGAAATCCCCACTGGGTGCCAAGCAGCGTCTGGCCGCTCGGCTGGATATAACCGGCCCGCAGCCAGTAGTCGCCGGCTTTGAGTTTCAGCGCGGCACGGTAGAGATCCAGCCCGTTACGTTCGCCGACGCCACGGTCTTCCCACATCGAAGGCCCGTGACTGAAGCTGATCTCGTTGGGATGCGCCGGGCTGCCTTCAAACAGATCCCTGGTGGCGAAGGCCGCCACATCAATGCCCACGGTATCGGCCAGATAGCCGGACTGATAATCGAGCGCGCCGGTCAGCGTGCTGTGATGCAGGTTGGTCTGATAGTGTTGATAGTGCGCGCTGTGCGGATCGAGATCTTTACGCTCACGGTGGCGCTGCCAGTAATAGACGGTGCCCTCCAGCGTGCTGTCTTCAACAAATCCTTCCGCCAGCGCCGGCGGTGCCGCGCCCAGCATCAGGGTGGCCAGCGGCAGCAGCGCTGCCTTTTTTCTCCTGGTGAATGTGTTCATGACCTTTCCTTAAGGTGCACGCGGCCCTGCGAAGCAGCCGCATGCGATTTCCCTGTTTTGGTGTTAACGAATCAGCGCATCAGGCGCCGGTTTTATTCACGCTGCGCAGCGTCCAGCGGCCGTAAATCAGCGTCAGAATGAATGGGGTGAGGAAAGCCACGGCAATTGCCGCCACTTCATAGATCATCTTTGACTCAGGACCTTCGAACAGGCCAAGTTCAAACACGTTCAGCACCGGCAGGAAACTGTAGGTTTTCACCTGCAGCAGCCCGGTGATGCCACCGCCGAGCGCCGCGCCGATGCAGCCGAAGATAAACAGCATGCGGTACTTGAGATTGACGCCGTACAGTGCCGGTTCGGTGATGCCAAAGAACGCTGACAGCGACGCCGAGATTGCAATCTGCCGGTCGCGCAGGCTGCGGGCGATGAAGATCGCGCCGGTGACCGCGCCAAACTGCCCCATCACCGCCGACATAAACATCGCCATGATGGTGTCGTAGCCCTGCACCTGAATATTGATCAGCGCCAGCGGGATGATGCCCCAGTGCACACCAAACACCACAAATAGCTGACCAATGCCCGCCAGCAGCGCGCCGGAGATCATCGGGCTGAGCTGATAGAGCCAGCTGTAGCCGCTGGCGATGCCGACGCCAACGTAATCCGCCAGCGGGCCAATCACCGTGAACACCACAAAGCCGCAAATCAGCAGCGACAGGCACGGGACAAACACCAGCGCTGCCACCTCGGGGATCCACTGTTTCAGTCGGCGCTCAACCTTGCTCAGCAGCAGCACCGCCAGAATTGCCGGAATCACCGCGCCGCCGTAAATCTTCAGGCTGATGCTCAGGCCGAACAGCGCGAAGTGCGCCGGCAGATCCGGCTGGGTCAGCGGAAACACCATCGCCGCCGTCAGCGCCAGCGCGGTGAAACGGCTGGCGCCGAAACGGTCCGCCGCGGTAACCGCAATAAACAGCGGCAGAAAGACAAACACGCCGCTGGCCAGCGCGTTGAACATGGCGAACAGCAGGTCATCGTCCGCCACCCAGCCCTGTGTCTGTAGCAGCACCATGATGCCTTTGATCACCCCGATGCCGGCCAGTACGCCAATGTAGGGCGTGAAGATAGCGCCGAGCGTGGCCAGCATTTTGCCCGCAACGCCGCGCTCGTCTTTGCCGGGCTTCACCGGTTCGGCCACCGGCGCTGCGCCCTGCTGCATCGCCTGAAACAGCTGTTCGACCTGCGGCCCGACCACAATCTGCAGCTGTCCGGACGCGTTCACCACGCGGATGACGCCCGGCAGGCTACTGATGGCCGGCATATCGACACTGGACAGATCGTTTATCGTCAGCCGCAGCCGCGTGGCGCAGTGTGAAATGTGGCTGATATTATCGTCGCCGCCGACCTGTTCCCTGATGGCCTGCGCCAGCTTCACGTAATCGAGTTTCATTGTTGTTATCCTTATGGCTCGCGCCCGGCGTTAGTCGTAATCACCCGGTTTGGTTTTGCTCTTCATCGCCACGCCAAAATCAGTGAATATGCGCTGCGGCAGATTGTTGCCTTTGGCTTCAGCGATGTGATGCGCGAGGATCTGGAACGGAATCACCATCAGCAGCGGCGCTATCCATTCGCTGACCTCCACGCCGAGTGCCAGCGTGCGCGCATCATCGCTCTCCCCGAGACACAGACTCCAGACGTGCGGCGTCACGCGCTGCTCATACTGGCGCAGCAGCTGCAGGCGTTCGCGCACCGGCGCCTCGACATCGATAAAGAACAGCCGGTGCTGCGGATTGATTTCGAAATAGGGGCCATGCATAAACGCTTCCAGTTCAATGCCCTGCGACGGCACGCGCACCGTTTCGCTGAATTTGGTCTCCATCTCTTTGATCACGCCAATCGCCGGACCAAAGCCAATCGAGATAAAGCGTGGCGCCGCAGTGAGATCGTCCTGCCAGCGCTGCCAGAAGCGCTCGGTGCGGGCGATGATGCCCGGAATCGCGTCGACGCCGTGCTGCAGTTGCGTCAGCGCCTGCTGCTCCTGCTCTGCGCTGAGGCGACCGCTGTGGCGCGCACTGTGCACGCCAATCAGCATCAGCGTCAGGATCGTGGCGACATAGCCTTTGGTGACATACCCGACGCGCTCTTCGCCGTTCATGATGTCTACGGCGTGATCCACCGCCTGCGCCAGCGGACTGGTGATTTTGCTGGTGATGCCCCAGGTTGCCACGCCGTGCTGTTTTTTCAGCGCGTCGATCGCTGCCAGCGTCGAAGTGCTCTCGCCGCTTTGTGAAATCGCGATCACCAGATCGGTCGCCGGATCCCACTGCTCGTAGTGCTGAAAATGGAACGGCTCCTGCACGCTGATGCGTACGCCAGTCAGTTGCTCAACGTAATATTTGGCGCTGAGCGCGGCGTTGATGCTGGAGCCGGTGGCCAGAATCAGCACTGTTTTTGCCTTGCCCAGCACCGGTAATCCCTGCGGATAGCACGCCAGCAGATGGCTCAGCACCTCGGGTTGCTGGTGGATGTAGGTCATCATGGTGGGTTTCATTACCGCTCCTTAAACTGTTTTTCCGCCAACCTGAAAACGTTTTCAGGTTGTGAGCCAACTTATTTAATGGCGCATATTAAGTCAACGTGAGGATCGTGAAATTGCGATCGCGCTAACAAAGCGCAACGAAAGCAGATAGAACGTTTAAGGGGAGATGATCAGGCGGATTCGCCGGGGATCAATACCGGCTTTAGCGGTGCGCTGCAGCGCGCGTGCGGGCTTAAGCTGCCGTCCAGCTGCGCCATCATCATGGTGATAATGTTTTGCCCCAGCTGCGGATTCTGGTGATCGACGCTGGTCAGGCGCGGGATAAAATACTCGCTGCCGGGGAAGCGCTCGCAGCTGATGACCGCGACCTGCTCAGGCACGTTAATGCCGCGATCGTGTAGCGCGCGGATCGCGCCCATCGCCACGCGATCGTTGATCGCCACCAGCGCCTGCGGTTGCTCTGCCTGCTGCCACAGCGTATCAACCGCCTGATAGCCGTGTTCAGGATAGAAGTTATTCAGGCAGATCCAGCTGTCGCGCGGCGTAATGCCGGCCTGCTGCAGCGTGGCGTGGAAATGACTGACGCGCTCGCGCGTCACCCACACTTTGCGCGAACCGCCAATAAACGCGATATCACGCAGGCCGCGCGCCAGCAGGTGATTCACCGCCAGCCCGACGCAGTGCTGCTGGTCGCGCATCACGCACGGCCAGCGGCCAGCAGGATGCGGCTGCCCCACCACCACTACCGCCATTTTGTCCATCAGCGATTCCAGCAGCGTCAGGTAGCCGGCCGGAATCGGCGCATAGTCGCTGTGGCCGCCGAGCACGATCACCCCATCGATCTGGCTATCGATAATCGACTGAAAAATCGCGCTTTCGTCATCGTCGTGCTGAGGGCTGCGGTTGGCCGACTGGGTATCGTACAGGGTGATTTTGTAACCGATGGCCAGACAGGCCTGCTGAATCTGCGCCACCAGCGTGACGAAGTAAGGGTTAGTGATGTCAGAGACGATCACCGCGAGGGTGTAGCTCTGGCGCGATATCATGCCGCGCGCCATCAGGTTGGGGCTGAACTGATGCTCGGCGATCACCTGTTCCACCCGCGTGCGGGTTTTTTCCGACACCCACGCATACTTGTTGAGCACGCGCGAGACGGTGGTGATCGACACACCGGCGAGTACGGCAATATCCTTGATGGTAAGATTTTTGCTCATCGTCGCCGGGTTCGCTTATTCGTCGCCGAGCGGGGCCGCCGCGCCGTTGCTCAGCAGCTCACGCACTACGCTGGTGGCAAAACTGCCGGCCGGCAGCCAGAACTGCAGCTCGAGCGTGACGTCATCCCACCAGTTCCATTGCAGATCTTTCGGCACCACCAGCATGGCGCGCCGCGCCGCATCGACGCGTTCACGCTCCAGCAAGCCCAGCAGATCGGCCGCGCCCGCCAGCTGCTGCTGTTCAAACGCCAGCGTTTCGCCCTGAGTGCCCAGCTCGCCGCGCCCGGCCAGCGGCGCGGTAATGCGCAGCTCGTGGTTATCCACACGCTGCTGCAGCGCAGGTAACTCTTCCGTCTGAGCAACAAACCAGCTGCCGCGCCCGCTGAGCTGTAGCGCATCACCGGGCTGCACGCGATCCAGCGCACCGTCACGCTGCAGACGCGCGCTGGTCAGCTGATTGAACAGCTGGCTGCGCGCCGCCGACAGCAGAATGCCTTTCATACTGCGGTCGCGTGGACGGAATTTCTCGTCGGCCCACAACCGCGCCTGCGTCAGGTTATTGCCGCCGCGGCCAAAGCGCTGTTCGCCAAAATAGTTGGGCACGCCCTGCTGCTGAATCCGCTGCAGCCGCGACTCCACCTGCGCGCGGTCGGACACCTGACGTACCACCAGACGAAACGCATTGCCCGCCAGCGCGCCGGTGCGCAGTTTACGCTTGTGGCGAATCACCTGCAGGATCTCCACGCCTTCCAGCTGGAAGCCGGCAAGGTTGGGCATCGCCGTGCCCGGCACGCGGAAGCACAGCGTTTGCTCGGTGACCGCGTGGCGATCTTTCATGCCGGCATAGCTGAGATCGCGCTGATGCACGCCGAGGAATTTGGCGATCGCCTCAGCGACAAAACGCGTGTTGCAGCCAATTTTACGGATGCGCACCAGCAGCTGCTCGCCTTCGCCATCATAGGGATAGCCGAGATCTTCAATTACCACGAAATCTTCGGGACTGGCTTTGATTACCCCGGTGGCAGCGGGCACGCCGTGCAGGTAGAGCAGCTCACTCATGCCCGATCGGCCTTCACCAGCAGCGCCACGGCTTCGCAGGCAATGCCTTCACCGCGACCGGTGAAGCCCAGCTTCTCGGTGGTGGTGGCTTTGACGTTGACATCATCCATGTGGCAACCGAGATCTTCGGCGATGTTGACGCGCATCTGCGGCACGTGCGGCAGCATTTTCGGTGCCTGAGCGATGATGGTGACATCAACGTTGCCGATGCGGTAGCCCTTCTGCTGGATGCGGCGCCAGGCTTCGCGCAGCAAACCGCGGCTGTCGGCGCCTTTGAATGCCGGATCGGTATCCGGGAACAGTTTGCCGATGTCGCCCATTGCCACCGCGCCCAGCAGCGCGTCGGTCAGCGCATGCAGCGCCACATCGCCGTCGGAATGCGCAATAAAGCCCTGTTCGAAGGGAATACGCACCCCGCCAATCACCAGCGGACCTTCGCCGCCAAACGCGTGCACGTCAAAACCGTGACCGATACGCATCATGCGTGCTCCTTTAACTGAATCTGAGTGAGATAGAAGGCCGCCAGCGCCAGATCTTCCGGCCGCGTTACCTTAATATTGTCGCTGCGTCCGCTGACCAGCTCAGGATGATAACCGCAATATTCCAGTGCCGAGGCTTCATCGGTGATGGTCGCGCCTTCATTGAGCGCGCGCGTCAGGCAGGCGGTCAGCAGCGCATGCGGGAAAAACTGCGGCGTCAGCGCATGCCATAAGTCATCGCGTTCGACGGTATGCGCAATGGCACCTTTGCCGGGCTCCGCGCGCTTCATGGTGTCACGCACCGGTGCCGCCAGAATCGCGCCGACTTTGCTGTGCTCACGCACCGCCAGCAGACGCGCTAAATCATCAGGATGCAGACACGGCCGCGCCGCGTCGTGCACCAGCACCCAGGCGCTATGGCGGATGGTCTGTAATCCGGCCAGCACCGACTCGGCGCGGGTTTCGCCGCCGGTGACGCGCAGCACGCGGGCATCCTGCGCCAGCGGCAGGCTATCGAACCAGCCGTCATCCGGGCTGACTGGCACCACCACCTGCTTTACCGCCGGATGCGCCAGCAGGCGCGCCACGCTGTGCTCGAGCAGGGTTAACGGACCGATGGTGAGATACTGCTTCGGACAGGCGGCCTGCATGCGGCTGCCGATACCGGCAGCCGGCACCACGGCAATCACATCCGCAGAGGAAGAGAGCTGATTCATGGTTTATCGTTGTTGATTCTGCGCCGCTTGTTGCGCATTACGTTTGTTTTGGTCTGGCACCAGACGATAGAAAGTCTCGCCAGGCCTGATCATGCCCAGCTCGCTGCGTGCGCGTTCCTCAATCGCCTCTGAACCGCCATTGAGATCGTCAATTTCGGCAAACAGCTGATCGTTACGCGCTTTGAGTTTGGCGTTATTCGCCTGTTGTGACGCCACGTCTTCGCTGACGCGCGTGTAATCATGGATACCGTTCTTGCCCAGCCACAGAGAGTATTGCAACCATCCCAGCAGCACGAGCAGCAGTAACGTCAGTTTTCCCATCCCCGCCCCCTGAAAAACGGCTCAATCATCCCATAACTTGACGCCGGACTCCACTGCGGCAGCGAAAATGGCGCGCAAGCAGATTTGTCTGGACAAATAATGACGGAGAAAGCGCCGGACGGCAGGTAAAGTTTTGTAACCTGCCGATGCGTTTGCACATCAGCGCCGGATTACCAGCCGGAGAGAAAGGAGAATAGCAACCAGAACAGGCACACCACCACCAGGGCGGTAATCAGGCCGCTCCACCACAGCCGGCCACGCAGCATCAGGCTGAGCACGATGCCAATCAGCACCGAAACCGGCAGCAGCGCGAGGAAAAAAGGCCAGGTGTAGAGAAAGAAAAACAGCGTGTTAGAGCCGTACAGCAGAAACGGGATGCCCAGCGCACACCAGTACGAGAGAAAGCCGATCACGCCGCCCGGCAGCGATGAGCGTGGCTCATCCGGGGTGCGTTCATCTTTGCGTGCCAGCATGGGGGTAACGTTCTGCATAGAGATCCTGTTGACGCTAAAGCGCGGCAAACCGTGAGATTTGCCGCTGTCGGTTCAGGATCTGATGATATCGTGGTGGCGCAGCAGGTCTAACAATTGGCCGGTCAGTTTTGTAACCAATTGTTCACCATCCAGCTGGATTTCCGGCGCGTCTGGCGCCTCGTAAACGCTGTCGATACCGGTGAAGTTACGCAGCTCGCCGGCACGGGCTTTTTTATACAAGCCTTTCGGATCGCGCGCTTCGCACACCGCCAGCGGCGTATCGACGAACACCTCGATAAACTGTCCGTCACCGAGCAGATCGCGCACCATCTGGCGCTCGGCACGGTGCGGCGAGATGAACGCCGTCAGCACCACCAGTCCGGCATCCACCATCAGTTTCGCCACTTCACCCACGCGCCGGATATTCTCTTTGCGGTCTTCATCGCTGAAACCGAGATCGCGGCACAGGCCGTGACGCACATTGTCGCCGTCCAGCAGATAGGTGCTGACGCCCAGCCGGTGCAGCGCCTGCTCCAGTGCACCGGCCACGGTAGATTTACCCGAGCCAGAGAGCCCGGTAAACCACAGCACCACGCCACGATGGCCGTGCTGCTGTTCGCGTTCAGCGCGCGTGACCGGATGGTCATGCCACACCACGTTTTCGTCGTGCTGCGCCATTACTGACCGCCCAGCAGGTCGCGTGCGTTCCAGTGCGGGAAGTGACGGCGCACCAGCGCGTTCAGCTCCAGCTCGAAATCACTGTACTGACCAGCCTGACTGCGCGCGGCGCTCAGCGGCTGATGGATCATGCCGGCACCGACGGTCACGTTGCTCAGGCGATCGATAAAGATCATGCCGCCGGTCACCGGGTTCTGCTGGTAAGCATCCAGCACCATCGGTTCATCAAACGTCACTTCTACCAGACCGATGCCGTTGAGCGGCAGGCTGTCGACCGCGCGTTTTTCCAGCGTGTTGATCTCCACCTGATGGGGAATCTTTTCGACGCGGCCACGCGCTTTCTTACCGGCAATTTTCACTTCATAGCTTTGCCCCGGCTGCAGCGGCTGTTCCGCCATCCACACCACGTCGACGGTCGCGGACTGCACCGCCTGCAAATCGGCGGCAGCATCCACCAGCAGATCGCCACGGCTGATGTCGATCTCATCGTTCAGCACCAGGGTAATCGCCTCACCGGCGGCCGCCTGCTGCAGGTCGCCGTCAAAGGTGACGATACGCGCAACGCTGGATTCCACGCCGGACGGCAGCACTTTCACCCGCTGGCCGACGCTGACCACGCCCGACGCCAGCGTACCGGCATAGCCACGGAAGTCGAGGTTCGGCCGGTTAACATACTGCACCGGGAAGCGCATCGGCTGCGTGTCGACCACGCGCTTCAGCTCTACCGTCTCCAGCACGTCGAGCAGCGTCGGGCCGCTGTACCACGGCATGGTTACGCTCGGGGTGGCGACGTTATCGCCTTCCAGCGCCGACATCGGCACAAAGCGGATATCAAGATCGTCCGGCAGCTGCGCGGCAAAATCGAGGTAATCCTGTTTGATCTGCTCGAAGGTCTCCTGGCTGTACGCCACCAGATCCATCTTGTTGATCGCCACCACCAGATGTTTGATGCCCAGCAGCGTGGCAATAAAGCTGTGGCGACGGGTCTGATCCAGCACGCCTTTGCGCGCATCGATCAGCAGGATCGCCAGATCGCAGGTTGAGGCACCGGTCGCCATGTTGCGGGTGTACTGCTCGTGCCCCGGCGTGTCGGCGATGATGAATTTGCGCTTCTCGGTGGAGAAATAGCGATAGGCCACATCGATAGTGATGCCCTGCTCGCGCTCGGCCTGCAGGCCATCAACCAGCAGCGCCAGATCGAGTTTCTCGCCCTGGGTGCCGTGGCGTTTGCTGTCATTGTGCAGCGACGACAGCTGATCTTCATAAATCTGGCGCGTATCGTGCAGCAGACGGCCAATCAGCGTACTTTTGCCGTCGTCGACGCTGCCGCAGGTGAGAAAACGCAGCAGGCTTTTGTGTTGTTGCGCGGTCAGCCAGGCTTCAACGCCGCCCTGCTCGGCAATCTGTTGGGCAATAACGGTATTCATCGGCGTCTCCTTAGAAATAACCCTGACGTTTTTTCAGTTCCATCGAACCGGCCTGGTCGCGGTCAATCACGCGCCCCTGACGTTCACTGGTGGTGGAGACCAGCATCTCTTCAATGATTTCCGGCAGCGTCTGCGCCTCGGATTCCACCGCGCCGGTCAGTGGCCAGCAGCCGAGGGTACGGAAACGCACCATACGCTGCTTAATCACTTCACCCGGCTGCAGGTTGATACGATCGTCATCAATCATCATCAGCATGCCGTCGCGCTCCAGCACCGGGCGCGGTGCAGCCAGGTACAGCGGCACGATTTCGATGTTTTCCAGGAAGATGTACTGCCAGATATCCAGCTCGGTCCAGTTGGAGAGCGGGAACACGCGAATGCTTTCGCCTTTGTTGATCTGGCCATTGTAGTTGTGCCACAGCTCCGGACGCTGGTTTTTCGGATCCCAGCGGTGGAAACGATCGCGGAACGAATAGATACGCTCTTTGGCGCGCGACTTCTCTTCGTCACGGCGTGCGCCACCGAATGCCGCATCAAAACCGTATTTGTTCAGCGCCTGCTTCAGGCCCTCGGTTTTCATGATGTCGGTGTGTTTGGCGCTGCCGTGCACGAACGGGTTGATACCCATCGCCACGCCTTCCGGGTTACGGTGCACCAGCAGCTCTGCGCCCATCGCTTTCACGGTGCGATCGCGGAACTCGTACATTTCACGGAATTTCCAGCCGGTATCAACGTGCAGCAGCGGAAACGGCAGCGTGCCCGGATAGAAGGCTTTGCGCGCCAGATGCAGCATCACCGAGGAGTCTTTACCGATGGAGTACATCATCACCGGATTGCTGAACTCGGCCGCCACCTCGCGGATGATATGGATACTCTCTGCCTCCAGCTGGCGCAGATGAG
The DNA here is from genome assembly GCF_011752635.1 of Pantoea sp. Cy-640. Classification (NCBI taxonomy): domain Bacteria; kingdom Pseudomonadati; phylum Pseudomonadota; class Gammaproteobacteria; order Enterobacterales; family Erwiniaceae; genus Pantoea; species Pantoea sp. Cy-640. The sequence continues at coordinate 52,994 of NZ_VWXB01000010.1, forward strand.
TGAGACGATTTTGGTCCATAATTTTTCCTCAAGCCAAATTGACAACGGCGGACTCGCGAGCCCCCTGCTGTGCCGAATGTTGGAACCAGGCAAGTTGCCCGTGCAGATTCACCACTTCGCCAATCACTAATAGCGCTGGCGTCGGCGCGGCAGCTGCCAGCGCCTCGAGTTGTGCTAAGGTGCCGGTCAGCACCTGTTGATCCTGGCGCGTGCCGCGACCAATCACTGCCACTGGCGTTGACGGCGCGCGGCCGTGTTCGATCAGCCCGGCGGCAATCTCCGCCGCTTTCACCGTGCCCATGTAAATTGCCAGCGTCTGCCGCGCGCGCGCCAGCGACGGCCAGTCGATACCGTCGCCGTCGGCGCGGCAGTGACCGGTAATAAACAGCACGCTCTGGGCATAATCGCGATGGGTTAACGGAATACCGGCATACGCGGTAGCGCCTGCGGCCGCAGTGATGCCCGGCACCACCTGGAACGGAATGCCCGCCGCCTGCGCCGCCTGCAGCTCTTCGCCGCCGCGGCCAAAAATAAACGGATCGCCGCCTTTCAGGCGCACCACGCGCTTGCCCTGCTGCGCCAGCGTCACCAGCAGCTGATTGGTCTCTTCCTGCGGCACCGAATGGGCGCCGGCGCGTTTGCCGACGCAGATACGATCGGCATCGCGTCTTACCAGCTCCAGCACCTCGTCGCTGACCAGATGGTCATACAGCACCACATCGGCCAGCTGCATCACCTGCAGCCCGCGCAGCGTCAGCAGACCGCTGTCGCCCGGTCCGGCACCGACCAGCGTGATTTCACCCTGATTATCGGAGGTGTTTTCCAGTTCGCGATCGAGCGTGCGGCGCGCCTCGTTGACGTTACCCGCCGCCATCTGGCTGGCAAACAGGCCATTAAAAGCCCGCTCCCAGAAGCGACGACGGTCAGACATTTTGTGGTAGCGCTGTTTGACTTTGTCGCGCCACTGACCGGCCACTTCGGCCATCTGCCCGAGATTGGCGGGCAGCAGCGCCTCGATTTTTTCACGCAGCAGACGCGCCAGCACCGGCGCGGTGCCGCTGGAGGAGATCGCCACCACCAGCGGTGAGCGGTCAACAATCGACGGGAAGATAAAGCTGCATTTCGGCTGGTCGTCGACCACATTCACCAGCTTGTGGCGCGCATTGGCGGCATCAAATACCTGCGCGTTGAGGGCGTTATCGTCGGTGGCGGCAATCACGAGGAAAACATCGTCCAGCTGCGCCGCGTCGAAGTGCTGAGCAATCCACTCAATGGCGTTAATGTCGCGCAGCGCCTGCAGTTCATGGCCGAGCTCGCGCGCGGCTACCCGCACGTGCGCACCGGCACGCCGCAGCAGCTCAATTTTACGCGCAGCGATTTCGCCACCGCCGACCACCAGCACCGGACGGTTTTTGAGATCGGCAAAGAGAGGCAAGTAATCCACGTTAACCTTGTTAGTTTTACAATAAGTTAACGCGACTATACGTCCCCGCCTTCTGGCAGATGAAATTACGAATTAGCATGAGTAGTTACCAAATGGAATAACGCACCGGGATTGTTGATAACAATTTGTGCTTAACAAATGATATTGCTGGTGTTTCGGAGCGATACAAATTGTGCAGGCGGCGTCACAGTTTCATACTAACTCAGAATTTTTTTACCCTGACGGGATGTCAGAAAAGGACAACCACTATGTTTGCCACTCTCCGCCGCAGCGTGCTGGCAGCACTGATTGCCGGCGGTTTGCCTCTTTTGGCGCAGGCTGCAGCGAGCGCACCTGGCCACTTTGCCGAACAGCAGCTGCGCCACATTGCCACCTATTTCCCCGGCCGCATGAGCGGCAGCCCCGCCGAGCTGATGACGGCAGATTATCTGCAGCAGCAGTTCACCCAGCTTGGTTATCAGAGCAATACCCGGCAGTTTAACACCAGCTATAACTGGCTGGAGAAACAGGGCATCACGCGCCGCCATAAAGTGACGGCGACCTCGGTGATCGCCGCACGCGCCGGCAGCGTGCCGCAGGAGATTCTGGTCGTCACCCATCTGGATACCTGGACGCCGCTCAGCCAGCACGAGGCAGATAATAATCTCGGCGGCCTGCGTTTGCAGGGCGTGGACGATAACGCTTCCGGGCTGGGCGTGATGCTGGAGCTGGCGCAGGCGCTGAGTCAAACGCCGCTGCACTATGGCGTGCGCTTTGTGGCGCTGAGCGCAGGCGAAGCCGGTTTACACGGTATGGATGATTATCTGGCGCGCATGAGCGTGCAGGAGAAGAAAGATACGCTGCTGGTGATCGATCTGAATAGCCTGATCGTTGGCGATCGTCTCTACTTTAATAACGGCATGAATACGCCAGCGGCGGTACGCAAGCAGACCAGCGCACGCGCCCTGCAGATTGCGCACCGTTACGGCATCACGGCCGCCAGCCACGCGCTGACCGCACGCGATTACCCGGGCGTTAATCCGTTTGATAAAGCCGGGATTCCGCTGCTGGACGTTACCGCAGCCAACTGGGCGCTGGGCAATAAAGCCGGTGAGCAGCAGCGCGCTCGGTCACCTCACTTTCCGGAGGGTACGGTGCGCCACCAGACCGGGCGCGATAATCTGACTTACATCGACCACTGGCTGCCGGGGCGCATCCATCAGCGCACGCGCGACAGCGTACGCATTTTGCAGCCGCTGCTGACGGAGCTGGCTAATCCGACGTTGTAAGATCTTGCCGGTTTTGCGGGTGCGCACCGCTGCGCACTCGCAGCAATTGCGCCCGTCAGCCTTCGTGTAACCCGCATTCGCGTTTGAGGCCGAAAAAGCGCGTCTCTTCCTCGGCCATCCCCGGCTCCCACTTGCGCGTGGTGTGCGTGTCGCCCACGGAGAGGTAACCTTCGTCCCACAGCGGATGGTACTTCAGCCCATGCTGCTTCAGATACTGGTGCACCTGACGGTTGTCCCAGTCGATGATCGGCAGGATTTTGAACACGCCACGCTGCACGGCCAGTACCGGCAGGCTGGCACGACTGCCAGACTGATCGCGGCGCAGGCCGGCAAACCAGGTCTGCGCACCCAGCGTTTGCAGCGCGCGGTTCATCGGCTCGACTTTGTTCAGCTGGTTGTACTGCTCGATCCCTTCAACGCCCTGCTCCCACAGCTTGCCGTAGCGCGCTTCCTGCCACGCCGGTGAGGTTTCGGCGCGGAAGATCTGCAGATTCAGGTTCAGCTGCTGCGTCAGTTCATCAATGAAGCGGTAGGTCTCAGGGAACAGATAACCGGTATCGGTGAGGATGACCGGAATATCCGGGCGCTGCTGCGTGACCATGTGCAGGAGCACCGCCGCCTGAATACCAAAACTCGACGACAGCACGAAGGCGCCCGGCAGCTGCTCCAGCGCCCAGCTGACGCGCTGTTCGGCAGAGAGTTTTTCCAGCTGGACGTTGCTTTCCGCCAGCGCCATGATGCGATCGACTTTGCTGCCGCTGTTCAGGCTGGCGAGATCGGGTAGTGTCATACTGCCTCCGGGTCCCAGAAATCACGGGCGGGATCGACCACCGGCTGCACAATGCCCGCGCGAATCACGAAGTCACCAAATCCTTCATCCGCCGTGCGCTCGCTGGCCCAGCGCGCCACCAGCTCATCGATGCTGGCGAGGATTTCGTTTTCCGTGATGTTTTCGCGGTACATGCGCGGGATGCGCGTGCCGATGCGATTACCACCAATATGCAGGTTGTAACGGCCCGGCGCTTTGCCCACCAGGCCCAGTTCGGCCAGCATGGCACGCCCGCAACCGTTCGGACAACCGGTAACGCGTAACACTATGTGCTCTTCGCCGACGCCGTGGCGGTGCATGATCTCCTCCACTTTGCTGACGAAGGACGGCAGGAAGCGTTCGGCTTCAGCCATCGCCAGCGGACAGGTCGGGAAGGCCACGCAGGCCATGGAGTTTTCACGCTGCGGCGTGACCGCTTCCATCAGGCCATGCTCACGCGCAATGGCTTCGATCTGCGCTTTCTGCGCCTCCGGTACGCCGGCCACAATCAGGTTCTGATTGGCGGTCAGGCGGAAATCGCCCTGATGCACTTTGGCAATCTCCGCGATACCACGCTTCAGCGGACGGCCCGGATAATCCAGCAGGCGACCGTTTTCGATAAACAGCGTCAGGTGCCATTTCTTGTCGATGCCCTTCACCCAGCCGATGCGATCGCCACGGGTGGTAAATTCGTACGGGCGAATCGGCTCGAAGGTCAGGCCGGCACGCTTCTCGACTTCGGCTTTAAAGGTCTCGACGCCGACGCGCTCCAGCGTGTATTTGGTTTTGGCATTTTTACGATCGGTACGGTTACCCCAGTCGCGCTGCGTGGTGACCACCGCCGCAGCCACATCAAGGATCTTCTCCACCGGCAGGTAACCAAACTCGCTGGCGGTGCGCGCGTAAGTGGCTTTGTTGCCGTGCTCAATCGACAAGCCGCCGCCGACCAGCAGGTTAAAGCCAATCAGCTTGCCATTCTCCGCAATGGCGATGAAGTTCAGATCGTTCGCATGCAGATCGACATCGTTATGCGGCGGCACCACCACGGTGGTTTTAAACTTACGTGGCAGATAGGTTTCACCGAGGATCGGCTCCTGATCGGTGGTGGCGACCTTCTCCTGATCCCACCAGATCTCGGCGTAGGCGCGCGTCTGCGGCAGCAGGTGCTCGGAAAGCTTTTTCGCCCACTCGTACGCTTCCTGATGCAGCTCTGACTCCACCGGGTTCGAGGTACACAGCACGTTACGGTTGACGTCGTTGGCAGTAGCCAGCGCGTCCAGTCCGACTTCATGCAGCATCTGGTGAGTCGGCTTAACGTTCTTCTTCAGAATGCCGTGAAACTGGAACGTCTGACGGTTAGTCAGGCGAATGCTGCCATACAGCGTTTTGTCGGTGGCAAATTTATCAATCGCCAGCCACTGCGTTGGCGTGATGATGCCGCCCGGCAGACGGCAGCGCAGCATCATGGCATGACGTGGCTCCAGCTTCTGCGCAGCGCGCTCGGCGCGGATGTCGCGGTCATCCTGCTGGTACATGCCGTGAAAACGGATCAGCAGGAAGTTATCGCCGGTAAAGCCGCCGGTCAGGCCATTGTCGAGATCTTCTAAAATGGTGCCGCGCAGGTAGTTGCTCTGCTTTTTCAGACGCTCGGCGTCGGAAAGTTTGCCTTCAACCACCAGCGGTCCAGGATGTTTTTCGCTCATTAGTAAACGTCTCGCTGATAACGGCGCTCAATGCGCAGCTCACTTAAAAATTCGTCAGCGGTTTCACGATCCATGCCGCCGTGTTCGACCACCACATCCAGTAATGCCTGTTCAACGTCTTTCGCCATGCGATTGGCGTCGCCGCAGACGTACAGGTGCGCGCCCTCTTCAATCCAGCGCCACACTTCCGCCCCTCTGGCGCGGATTTTATCCTGTACGTAAATCTTTTCGGCCTGATCGCGTGACCACGCCAGATCGATATGGGTCAGCAGACCGTCTTTAACGTATTTCTGCCACTCTACCTGATAGAGGAAATCTTCGGTGAAGTGCGGATTACCAAAGAACAGCCAGTTTTTACCACTGGCACCGTCGTTTTCACGCTGCTGCATGAAGGCGCGGAACGGGGCAATGCCGGTGCCCGGGCCGATCATGATCACCGGTGCATCCGGATTGGCCGGCAGGCGGAAATTATCGTTATGCTCGATGAACACGCGGATTTCGCCATCTTCTTCCAGGCGATCGGCCAGCCAGGTAGAAGCACCGCCGCCGCGCTGACGGCCGTCAATTTCATAACGCACCGCGCCGACGGTAATATGCACTTCGGTTTCGCTCTCCGCCTGCGACGAGGCGATGGAGTAAAGCCGCGGCGTTAGCGGACGCAGCAGGCCAGTCAGCTGGCCGGCGTTCAGTTCGGTGGGTGCCTGGCGCACCATGTCGACAATCGGGAAACTCTGCGCGAAGCTTTGCAGCTTCGGCTTGTCGCCCGCCAGCGCCAGCAGCGCCTCGTTGCGCGACAGGGCCGCATACTGCTCGACAATCTGCGGCGTGTTGACCGTCAGCTCAAAATGTTTCTGCAGCGCCTCGGCCAGCGGCAGGGTTTCTCCGCGCACCTCGACCTGCTCATCGCCTTTCAGCCACACCAGCTGCAGCAGCTCCTGCACCAGTTCCGCATCGTTTTCATACCATACGCCGAGCGCATCGCCTGGCTGGTAACGCAGACCGGAATCTCCCAGATCGATTTCAATATGGCGCACGTCTTTATCTGAGTTACGACCGGTAATTTTCTGGTTCAGGGCAAAGCTGGCGGTGAGCGGCGCTTCTTTGGTGTAAGGACTGCTGTCCACCAGATTGACGCTGCCAGCCGCGCTGGCTGCCAGCTGCGCTGCCGGTTCCGCCGGCACGCGTGCTTTGAGAATATCGGTGAGCTGCAGACGCCAGGCGCTGGCCAGTTCGCTGTATTCAACATCGGCATCCACGCGATCCAGCAGGCGTTCGCCGCCCAGTTCGGCCAGACGCTGGTCGAAGTCTTTACCGGCCTGACTGAAAAATTCATAGGAGGTATCGCCAAGACCAAACACGGCAAAGGCGGTATCACTCAGCTTCGGCGCTTTCTTCGACAGCAGGAATTTATGCAGCGCCACCGCCTCTTCCGGCGGTTCGCCCTCGCCCTGCGTTGAGGTCACGATGACCAGCAGTTTTTCCTGACCGATCTGTTTGAATTTGTAGTCGCCGGCATTCACCAGGTTGACGCTCAGTTTCGCCGCCAGTAAATCGTCACGCAGCTGCTCGGCCAGCCGGCGCGCATTGCCGGTTTGGGAGGCGGAGATCAGCGTAATGCCCGGCACCTCGGCGGCGACTGGCGCAGGCGCGGCAACGGTGCCCGGTGCCTGATTAACCATGCCCCAGAAGTAGCCAGAGAGCCATGCCAGCTGCGTTGGATTGAAATCGGTGGTCGCGGCCTGTAAGCGCGCAATTTGCTCCGGGGATAGCGGAAGCATCGCTGGGGGTGCCTGAGTCGTCATCGCGTTAAAAATTCCAGTGTCAGAAATCCGTACCGGGAAGCGGCGGAAGAGTGGGTAGGTTACCGGCCTGTATATTAACGATTAAATAAGGCTTCGACATAATAAATAACCAAAATGACTAAGTGGTTTTTTGGGTCAGTCTAACCAGTAAAAGTGGTAAATAAAGTCGTCGTAATTCAATCAGTTAATTTACGGCGTAAACGGCAGATCGGCAGAAATGTCCTTTTCAGCGCTGGCGGGTGCGAAAAATCTGCTTTTCAGGTAGACTTCAGCGGTTTTTACGTCTGAGAGCCATTATGTCTACCACGCTGTTTAAAGAGTTCCAGTTTGAAGCGGCCCACCGCTTACCTCACGTGCCGGAAGGGCATAAATGCGGTCGTCTGCACGGCCATTCATTTCTGGTGCGACTGGAAATTACCGGTGAAGTGGATGCGCATACCGGTTGGGTAATGGATTTTGCCGAACTGAAGGCGGCGTTCAGGCCGATCTACGATCGCCTCGATCACCATTATCTCAACGATATTCCCGGTCTGGAGAACCCAACCAGCGAAGTGCTGGCGAAATGGATCTGGGATGAGATGAAGCCGATTCTGCCTGAGCTGAGTGCGGTGATGATCAAAGAGACCTGCACCGCAGGCTGCGTCTATCGCGGCTGACAGCCGCGGTAAAGGTCAGAAGGTCGCCATCAATGGCGACCTTACGGTGCAGTGCGGTTTACTGGGTGCGCATTGATGCGCATCGGGTACCATTGGCCAGGTCGCCATCAATGGCGACCCTACGGTGTAATGAGTTTTACAGGGTGCGCATTGATGCGCACCAGCCACAATTGCGTTGATTTTGCCGGGTGCGCCTCGGGTGAATCAGGCGATGTTCAGGTATTTGTGCGTCTGCATCGAAAGCCGCCAGTTGCGGGCAATGCAGGTTTCGATACACAGTCTGGTCGCCGCCTCGCCACGGCTGATGGGCTGCAGCGCCACAATGCGTTTTTTCTCATCCTGCAGGCCAGCCAGCAGCGCATCCAGCGCTTCCACATCCCGCTCGCGCGCCACCGGATGTTTGATCTCATCGGCACGCTGCAGCGCCTGCGGCAGCACATCGTAGCCACCCCGCATGTTCACCTTCGGCGACACCGTCACCCAGGTGGCAGCGGAACAGTGCACTTCATGCGTGCCGCTGGTTTCAATCTGACACTGAAAACCGGCCGCTTCCAGCGCTTCGGTCAGTGGACGTAAGTCAAAAATTGCCGGCTCACCGCCGGTGATTACCACATGGCGGGCGGTCCAGCCCTGACGCTGAATGCTCTCAATCAGCGTGGCCGCATCGGCGCTGCCCCAGGCATCGCTCTCCACGGTTTTGACCAGAATGTCCCCCAGCGACGTCTCCCGATCCGCCCGCGTTTCCCAGGTATGTTTGGTATCACACCAGCTACAGCCCACCGGACATCCTTGTAAGCGGATAAAGATGGCCGGCACGCCGGTGTAAAAACCTTCGCCCTGCAGCGTCTGGAACATTTCGTTAATCGGGTAGAACATTTTTTACTCACGTCAGAAATTCGAGGCGCAGATTATGGCAGATTTTGTGCGTCGCTTCACAGCTGCTTCGTGCCATAAAAAGCAAAAGCCCCGCACGAGGCGGGGCTTGATGTCAGGCGATGTGGCCGTTTAGCCACATCCGCAGGCGATTACGCCTGGCCTTTAACTTCTTTCAGACCGTTGAACGGCGCTTTGTCACCCAGCGCTTCTTCGATACGAATCAGCTGGTTGTACTTAGCAACGCGGTCAGAACGGCTCATAGAACCGGTTTTGATCTGGCCAGCGGCAGTACCGACCGCCAGGTCAGCGATGGTCGCATCTTCAGTTTCGCCAGAGCGGTGAGAGATGACCGCGGTGTAGCCAGCGTCTTTCGCCATCTTGATCGCAGCCAGGGTTTCGGTCAGAGAACCGATCTGGTTGAATTTGATCAGAATAGAGTTAGCGATGCCTTTCTCGATGCCTTCTTTCAGGATTTTGGTGTTGGTCACGAACAGATCGTCGCCCACCAGCTGAATTTTGTCGCCCAGCACTTTGGTCTGGTAAGCGAAGCCGTTCCAGTCAGACTCATCCAGACCGTCTTCGATAGAAACGATTGGGTACTGTTTGGTCAGGTCTTCCAGGAAGTGGGTGAACTCTTCAGAAGTGAAGGCTTTGTTGCCTTCGCCAGCCAGCACATATTTGCCGTCTTTGTAGAATTCAGATGCTGCGCAGTCCATCGCCAGGGTGATGTCTTTGCCCAGCTCGTAGCCTGCTGCTTTAACAGCTTCGGCGATAACGGCCAGCGCTTCGGCGTTTGAACCCAGGTTTGGCGCGTAGCCACCTTCGTCACCCACCGCGGTGTTCATGCCTTTGGCTTTCAGGACTTTAGCCAGGTGATGGAACACTTCAGAACCCATACGGATGGCTTCTTTCACGGTTTTCGCGCCAACCGGCTGAATCATGAACTCCTGGATATCAACGTTGTTATCCGCGTGCTCACCACCGTTGATGATGTTCATCATTGGCAGTGGCATAGAGTATTTGCCCGGGGTGCCGTTCAGTTCTGCAATGTGTGCGTACAGTGGCAGGCCTTTAGAGGCTGCTGCTGCTTTGGCTGCTGCCAGAGAAACCGCCAGAATGGCGTTTGCACCGAAGTTGGATTTGTTGTCAGTACCGTCCAGCTCGATCATGATCTTATCGATGTTCGCCTGGTCTTTGGCATCTTTGCCTTTTACCGCGTCAGCGATTGGGCCGTTAACCGCAGCAACCGCTTTGGTTACGCCTTTGCCCAGGAAACGAGACTTATCACCGTCACGCAGCTCCAGTGCTTCGCGTGAACCGGTTGATGCACCTGATGGCGCAGCAGCCAGACCAACGAAACCGCCTTCCAGATGCACTTCTGCTTCTACAGTCGGGTTGCCACGGGAGTCGATGATTTCGCGACCGATGACTTTAACGATTTTGGACATTCGATTTTCCTCAGTACAAGTTAGTCAATCCTAAGACAAACAACGCGCGAAAAGTTCGCGCGCTGTTCGTTAAACTCTTACTTCGCTAAACGCTTCTGGTGCTCCTGCGCGGCTTTCACAAAGCCAGCGAACAGCGGATGACCATCACGCGGGGTCGACGTGAATTCCGGGTGGAACTGGCAGGCTACAAACCATGGATGATTCGGGATCTCGATGATCTCCACCAGTTGATCGTCGCCGGAACGGCCTGCAATGTGCAGACCCGCCGCTTCAATCTGCTTCAGCAGCAGATTGTTTACTTCGTAACGGTGGCGATGACGCTCAGTAATGACGTCAGAGCCGTACAGCTGGCGCACTTTGCTTTCCGGCGTCAGCTGGCACTGCTGGCTTCCCAGACGCATGGTGCCGCCCAGATCGCTCTGCTCGGTACGCTGTTCAACGTTACCGTTTTCATCGCGCCATTCGGTGATTAACGCAACCACCGGGTACTTACAGTCTGGCACAAATTCAGTGGAGTTGGCGCCTTCCATCCCGGCCACGTTGCGCGCGAATTCCATCAGCGCAATCTGCATGCCAAGGCAAATGCCGAGGTACGGAATGTTGTTTTCACGCGCGTATTGTGCGGTCAGCAATTTCCCTTCCACACCGCGGTAACCGAAGCCACCAGGAATCAGGATAGCATCAAGATCTTTCAGAATTTCGATGCCGCGCGTTTCCACATCCTGCGAATCGATCAGCTTGATGTTCACGGTGACGCGATTTTTCAGGCCGCCGTGCTTCAGCGCTTCAATCACGGATTTGTAGGCATCCGGCAGTTCGACATATTTGCCGACCATACCGATGGTCACTTCGCCGCCCGGATTGGCTTCTTCGTAAATCACCTGCTCCCACTCGGCCAGATTGGCTTCCGGCGCGCTCAGGTTGAAACGCTTGCAGATGTAATCATCCAGACCCTGCGATTTCAGCAGGCCCGGGATCTTGTAGATCGAATCAACGTCTTTCAGCGAGATAACCGCTTTTTCCGGCACGTTACAGAACAGGGCGATCTTCGCACGCTCGTTAGCGGGCACCGCGCGGTCTGAACGGCAAATCAGCACGTCAGGCTGAATACCAATCGACAGCAGCTCTTTGACCGAGTGCTGAGTTGGCTTGGTTTTCACTTCACCCGCCGCCGCCATGTAAGGCACCAGCGTCAGGTGCATATACATGGTGTGTTCACGGCCAACATCGACCGCCATCTGGCGAATCGCTTCCAGGAACGGCAGGGATTCGATATCACCCACGGTTCCGCCGATTTCCACCAGCACGACGTCATGACCTTCGCCACCTTCAATGATGCGCTCTTTGATGGCGTTGGTGATGTGTGGGATAACCTGAATGGTCGCGCCCAGATAGTCGCCGCGACGCTCTTTGCGCAGCACTTCTGAGTAGATACGGCCGGTAGTAAAGTTGTTGCGGCGCGACATTTTGGTACGGATGAAGCGCTCGTAGTGACCTAAATCCAGATCGGTCTCGGCCCCGTCATCGGTGACGAACACTTCACCGTGCTGCGTAGGGCTCATGGTACCCGGATCGACGTTGATATACGGATCGAGTTTCATGATGGTCACATTCAGACCACGTGCTTCAAGGATGGCTGCGAGGGAGGCTGCGGCAATGCCTTTGCCCAGAGAGGAAACGACCCCGCCGGTCACAAAAATATAATTCGTTGTCATGCTGAACCTGAGAGTTTAGGTTTAAAGACGGTGGAATAACCAGGACGGGAAAACAGTATACCCGAAGTCGTCCGCAGCCACAATTGATGAATCACACCATCCTCCTCGCATTACAGCCTGTAACATAGCGGAGAGTGCCGGGTGAAATGTTGACGTACGTCACAAAGTTGCCGACTGGCTGAATCGAGTAAGCTCGGCCGGTGATTTTATGCGCAGCGCTGGAATAATCACCTGCGCTGCGCGGTGAGGCTGAACAAGATTATTCGCCGGCTTTGACCTGCTGCCAGGCGGCTTCCATCTGCGCCAGCGTAGCCTGTTCCATGCTCAGCCCCTGGGCCTGAATAATATTCTCGACCTGACGGAAGCGGCGCTCGAACTTGTCATTGGCCTTCTGCAGCGCGGTTTCCGCTTTGCTGCCGAGATGGCGTGACAGATTGACGGTGGCGAACAGCAGATCGCCAATCTCCTCTTCCAGCTTGTCGCTGTCCACCACGGCCTGCTGCGCTTCATGCATCACTTCGTCGATCTCTTCATGCACTTTATCCAGCACCGGCCCGAGGCTGTCCCAGTCGAAGCCTACGCTGTGACAGCGCTTCTGGATTTTATAGGCGCGCATCAGCGCCGGCAGCGCTTTCGGGATATCGTCCAGCACCGAGTGCTGCGACTTCTCCGCACGCTCGCGCTGCTTGATCGCCTCCCAGTTTTTCAGCACTTCGGCCGTGGAATCGACCTGGACTTCACCGAAGATGTGCGGATGGCGACGCTCCAGTTTGTCACTGATGGCGTTGCAGATGTCATCGAAGTTGAAACGCTGCTGCTCCTCGGCCATGCGGGCGTAGAACACCACCTGAAACAGCAGATCGCCCAGTTCGCCGCGCAGATCGTCAAAGTCTTCGCGCTGGATGGCGTCGATAACTTCATAGGTCTCTTCCAGCGTATACGGCGCGATAGAGGCGAAAGTCTGCTGGCGATCCCACGGGCAGCCGCGCACCGGATCGCGCAGGGTTTGCATGATGGTGAGCAGGCGGTTTAAAGCAGTCATGAAAGTCCCCGGAACAACAAGATAAAAAGCCGCCATTAATGGCGACCCTGCAGGGTAATTACGCTGTTTTGCCCCGGTGCGCATTGCTGCGCACCGGTCTCAGCAGGGCTTAATGTAAGCGGCGCGCATCGATAATATCCGGCACCTGATTAAGGCGCGCCAGCACGCGACCCAGCACCTGCTGGTTATAAATCTCGATATCCATATCGATGGTGGCGAGCTGCTTTTTGGTGTCGCTGCGGCTGGACACGCCCAGCACGTTGACCTTTTCATTGGCCAGAATGGTGGTGATGTCGCGCAGCAGCCCGCTGCGATCGTTGGCCGTCACGCGTACCACCAGCGAATAACCGCTGGAGTAACTTTCGCCCCACACCGCATCGACAATCCGTTCCGGCGCATGTGAAATCAGTTCGCTGAGCTGATCGCAGTCGGCGCGGTGAATCGAAATGCCGCGCCCCTGGGTAATAAACCCGACAATATCGTCGCCCGGAATCGGCTGGCAGCAGCGCGCAATGTGGTGCAGCAGATTGCCGACGCCCTCCACCACCACGCGGCCACTCTCTTTGCGCGCCGACGACGGCTGATGCGATTTCTGCGTCAGCTGACGCAGCGCCTCGCGATCTTCCTCTTCAGCGCTCGGCTTGTTGAGCTTCGCCTGCAGGAAGTTAACCATCTGGTTAAGACGGATATCCCCGCCGCCAATCATCGCCAGCAGCTCATCCTGTGAGCTGACGTTATAACGCGGCAGCAGCAGCTTCTCGGCTTCGCGCATGCTGATATCCAGCTGACCGAGCTCGCTATCCAGAATCTGCCGGCCGGCCGCGATATTTTTGTCGCGATCCTGTTTACGGAACCAGGCATGAATCTTCGAGCGTCCACGGCTGGTGGTGATATAGCCGAGGTTGGGGTTCAGCCAGTCGCGGCTCGGGTTCGGCTGCTTCTGGGTGATCACCTCAATCTGATCGCCCATCTGCAGCTGATAGGTAAAGGGCACGATACGGCCGCCAATTTTGGCGCCGATGCAGCGATGACCAATATCACTGTGAATGTGGTAGGCAAAGTCGAGCGGCGTGGAACCGGCCGGCAAATCGACCACGTCACCCTTCGGCGTAAACACGTAAACGCGGTCATCAAATACCTGGCTGCGCACCTCTTCCAGCATCTCGCCGGAATCCGCCATCTCTTCCTGCCAGGTAATCAGTTTACGCAGCCAGGCGATGCGCTCTTCGTGCCCTGCGGCACCGCGCGCGTTGCTGGCCGTCGGCCCTTCTTTGTACTTCCAGTGTGCCGCGACGCCCAGCTCAGCGTCCTCGTGCATCTGGCGGGTACGGATCTGAATCTCGACCGTTTTGCCCTGCGGTCCCAGCACCACGGTATGAATCGACTGATAGCCGTTTGGCTTGGGATTGGCAACGTAATCGTCGAACTCGCTAGGCAGATGACGATACAGCGTGTGGACGGTGCCGAGTGCGCCGTAGCAGTCCTGCAGGCGTTCAGCGACGATGCGCACTGCGCGCACGTCGAACAGCTCATCAAACGCCAGCGACTTCTTCTGCATTTTGCGCCAGATGCTGTAGATATGCTTGGGACGGCCGTAAACTTCCGCACGCACGCCCTCTTTTTGCATCTCTTTACGCAGGTTATCGACGAAGTTATCAATGTACTGTTCACGATCGATGCGGCGTTCATGCAGCAGTTTGGCGATGCGCTTATATTCGTCAGGATGCAGGTAGCGGAAGCAGTAATCTTCCAGCTCCCATTTGAGCTGGCCGATCCCGAGACGATTGGCCAGCGGCGCATAAATGTTGGTGCTCTCTTTCGCCGCCAGCACGCGCTCATCTTCCGGCGCATCTTTCATCTCGCGCAGGTGGGCAATACGTTCTGCCAGCTTGATGACCACGCAGCGGAAATCTTCCACCATCGCCAGCAGCATGCGGCGCACGTTATCCACCTGCTCTGAGGCCATTGAGTCGTTGTGAATGGCTTTCAGCTGACGGATGGCATCCATATCGCGCACGCCGTGCACCAGCGAGACGATGCTTTTGCCAAAGGCCTTCTCCAGATCCTCTTCGCTCACCACGCCCGCATTGGCCAGCGGGAACAGCAGCGCGGCGCGCAGACTGTCGATGTCCATACTGAGCATGGTGAGAATTTCCACCATCTCAATACCGCGCCACAGCAGCAGAGCCTGATCTGGATGGTCGTGCGTTTCGGCTTCACAGTAGCGCCATGTTTCCGCCAGTCGTTCGCAGGATTGCGGATTACTGATACTCAAGCTGGCGATCCACTGGTCAAGGGCAAATTCCCCGGCCGTATTTAAATGCGCACTTCTAACCGCAACCATATCCTCTCCTGCCACAGCGACTTAAACATCGCTTATGTTTTGCTAAACAGCACCATGGATTCGAGATGGCTGGTATGAGGGAACATATCCAGCATCGCGACCCTTTCCAGATGGTAGCCCGCCGACAGTAATGTCTGACTGTCGCGGGCAAGTGTTGTCGGGTTACAGGAAACATAGACCACGCGTTGCGGCGCAAGTTTAACGATATGCGACATCACGCCCGCGGCCCCGGCTCGTGCCGGATCCAGTAACACCTTATTAAATCCCTGCGCCGCCCAGGGCTGGCGCGAGACATCTTCCTCTAAATTGTGCTGGAAGAAGCAGACATTTCTGAGATTGTTAAGCTGAGCATTATACTCTGCCTGGCGCACTAATGCTGCAACGCCCTCCACACCCACCGCATTTTGTACGAACTTTCCTAGCGGCAATGTGAAGTTGCCCATGCCACAGAACAGATCGAGCACCCGATCGTCCGGCTGCAGATCCAGCCAGGCAATCGCCTGTGCCACCATCTGCTGATTCACGCCATCGTTGACCTGTATGAAATCCTGCGGGCTAAAGGTTAGCTGCAAATCAAACGAGCGGTAGTAAGGCTGCTCGGCACCGAGCGCCTGCAGCGCGTCACTGCCGTCCGCCAGCCAGATCATCAGCCGGTGCTCATGCGAAAAACGTTCCAGTTTTGTCCGGTCCGCAGCGGAGAGCGCATCAAGATGGCGCAGCACCATTAGCGGACCGTTATCCGCCAGCACCAGTTCCACATGCCCCAGCCGTTTCGCTGCGTGCAGGCTGCTGAGACAGTGGTGCAGCGGCTGCAGCAGCGCCTCAAGCTCGGGCACCAAAACGGGGCATTGCGTCACATCAATCAGATCGTTACTGCCCGCCTGACGGAAGCCCATCTGCAGGCGCTGCTGCTTCGGCAGCCACTGCAAACCGAGACGCGCGCGCCGGCGATAGCCCCAGGGCGCAGCGCTGATGATCTCATCCACCTGCACCGGCAGCGCCGCTTCCTGACTCAGCATGCGGCCCAGCGCCCGCGCTTTGCTCTCCTGCTGCAGCGCCACGGACACGTGCTGCTGCTGGCAGCCGCCGCACACGCCGAAATGGATGCAGCGCGGTTGCTGGCGCTGCGGGCTCGGTTGTGTAATCTTTTTGGCTTTGCCGCGCGCAAACTGACGCTTGTCTTCGGTCAGGATCACCTCGGCCTGTTCGCCGGGTAGAGCGCCGCTGACAAACAGCGTTTTACCGTTATGGCGCGCCACGCCCTGACCAAAGGGATCGAGCTCGTCAATGGTGACGCTGAGACGTTGCTTCGTCGTCACGCGCTGTTTTGCGGAGTAAAATTGCGCCATAGTATTGTGAATTCTCAGTTTTCATTAGGTGTGCAGCCGTATGCGGTTTTTGCACAGGGATAAAATGCCAGGAGTCGCCAGGCCACAATTATGACCAAATACAGCCTGCGGGCGCGAATGATGATTCTGATACTGGCGCCGACGCTGATGATTGGCCTGCTGCTCAGTACCTTCTTCGTGGTGCACCGCTACAACGAACTGCAGCACCAGGTGCGCGATGCCGGCGCTAACATTATCGAACCGCTGGCGGTGTCGAGCGAGTACGGCATGACGTGGCATAATCGTGATGCGATTCGCGAGCTGGTCAGCCTGCTGCATCGCCGTCATTCCGATATTGTCCGTGCCATTACGGTTTTCGACAACAACAATCACATCTACGTCAGCTCCAATAACAACCAGAACCTCGCGCTGCTGCAAAAAGCCGATATTTCCACGCTGGCGGATGGCGTGTCGGTGGAGCGACACGGCAACCTGATGGTGCTGCGCACGCCAATCATCTCTGAACGCTATTCGGTGGACGAACTGCCGGGAGAAGACGCCAAGCCGGCAGGCAATCCGCTGGGTTATGTAGCGATTGAGCTGGATCTGCAGTCGGTGCGGCTGGAGCAGTATAAAGAGGTGTTTGTCGCCACGCTGCTGCTGCTGTTCTGCCTGTGTATCGCCATGCTGTTTGCCTATCGACTGATGCGCGACGTCACCGGCCCGATCCGCAATATGGTTACCACCGTGGACCGCATCCGGCGTGGACAGCTCGACAGCCGCGTGGATGGCTATATGCTGGGCGAGCTGAGCATCCTGAAAAACGGCATCAACGCCATGGCGATGTCGCTCACTGCCTACCATGAAGAGATGCAGCAGAACATCGACCAGGCAACCTACGATCTGCGCGAAACGCTGGAGCAGCTGGAGATTCAGAACGTCGAGCTGGACCTGGCGAAAAAGCGCGCCCAGGAAGCGGCACGCATCAAGTCGGAGTTTCTCGCCAATATGTCGCACGAGCTGCGCACGCCGCTCAATGGCGTGATTGGCTTTACCCGCCAGATGCTGAAAACCGGGCTGAGCACCAACCAGCGTGATTACATGAGCACCATTGAGCGTTCGGCCAATAACCTGCTGAGCATCATTAACGACGTGCTCGATTTCTCCAAACTGGAAGCCGGTAAGCTGGTGCTGGAGTCGATCCCGTTCCCGCTGCGCGCCACGCTGGATGAAACGCTGGTGCTGCTGGCACCGTCCGCGCATGAGAAAGGCCTTGAGATCACCGTGTGCCTCGAGAAACAGGTGCCGGATAATGTGATTGGCGATCCGCTGCGTCTGCAGCAAATTCTGATCAACCTGATTGGCAACGCCATCAAATTCACCGAGCGCGGCCACATTGATCTGCGCGTCGAGCTGCGTCATCTCAGCATCACGCGGGCGGAACTGGAGATTCAGGTGCACGATACCGGCATCGGTATCTCTGAGCAGCAGCAGTCGCAGCTGTTCCAGGCATTTCGTCAGGCGGACGCCAGTATTTCGCGCCGTCACGGCGGTACCGGTCTTGGCCTGGTGATTACGCAGAAACTGGTGCACGAAATGGGCGGTGAGATCGCCTTCCACAGCCGGCAGAATCAGGGCTCCACCTTCTGGGTACAGGTACATCTGGATCTCAATCCTAACGCACCGGCGATTCCACGCATGCTGGACGATCTGCACGCCACGCCGCTGGCTTATATCGAACCCCATCCGGCGGTGGCGAAAGCGGTTCAGGAGATGCTGAGCATTACGCCTCTGCAGGTGCAGCACTTTGCCAGCCTTGACGATCTGCCCGACGCCCATTTCCCGCTGCTGCTGATGGGGCTGCCGGTCAGCGATCCGCATCCGGCTACGCTGTCCGATGCGCTGATTGCCCGCCTGCGCGCGCACGCCGACTCCGTGCTGCTGGCGCTGCCAAGCGAAATGATGCTGTTCGCTGACGATTTGCGCGCGCGCGGTATCGCCGGCTGCATTGCCAAACCGGTGTCGCTGACGCGATTGCTGCCGATGCTGCTCGATCTCAACATGCGTCACAGCGACGCCGCCCCGCGCGGCGTAAGACAGCCGCTGACGGTGATGGCGGTGGATGATAATCCGGCCAACCTGAAGCTGATCGGCGCATTGCTGGAGGAGCAGGTCCAGAACATCATTCTGTGCGACAACGCCAGTCAGGCGATTCATCAGGCGCGGCAGCAGCGGCTGGACGTGATCCTGATGGATATTCAGATGCCGGACATCGACGGCATCCGCGCCAGCGAGATCATCCGCAGCCTGCCACAGCACGCCAGCACGCCGATTGTCGCGGTCACGGCGCATGCGCTGGATGGCGAACGTGAGCAGTTAATCGCCGCCGGCATGAATGACTATCTCGCCAAACCGATTGATGAGGACAAGCTGAAGCAGCTGCTGCAGCGCTATGCGCCGGGCAGCGTGGCGAGCGCGGTGCGACAACCGGCTATCGCGCCCTCACTCGACTGGGCGCTGGCGCTGCGCCAGGCGGCGAATAAAGCCGAGCTGGCGCGCGATCTGCTGCAGATGCTGCTGGATTTTCTGCCGGAAGTGGAGCAGCGCGTGGCGCAGTGTATGGCGCAGAATGACGTCGATGGGCTGCGCGAGATTATCCACAAGCTGCACGGCAGCGCCAGCTACAGCGGCGTGCCGCGGCTGAAACAGCTGTGTCAGCAGCTGGAGAAGAGTCTGCATCAGGAGAGCGATATCGCAGCGCTGGAACCAGAACTGCTGGAGCTGAGCGACGAGATAGCGAATGTGGCGCGCGAAGCGCGTCAGGTGCTGCGCGTGGTGTAGTGAGGGTTGTGGGGTGTGCGCTGGGCCCTCACCCCAGCCCTCTCCCGCACGCGGGAGAGGGGGCTGATGGTGCAAAGATTTGGATTTCGCGCTGTTCCTCTGGATCGCGCCGGACGGTTCCCTCTCCCGCCGGGAGAGGGTTAGGGTGAGGGGAAAACCGCACCGCCTCCCCCTACAACCCCTGCCCCACCTTGATCGTGGCAGCGACGTTCCTTGCCGTCAGGCGGACATTCTGCGCGGCATTGGCCAGCGCCTCTTCCAGCGAACAGATACCCGACAGCACGCTGTACACCGCGTCGATCCCGTGCTGATGCACCACACCGACATCCGCCGTCAGGCTGCCGGCAATACCGATCACCGGCTTATTGAACTGCTTCGCCACCTGCGCCACGCCAACCGGCACTTTGCCGTTGACTGACTGACTGTCGATGCGCCCTTCACCGGTAATCACCAGATCGGCATCCTGCACCTGCTGCGCCAGTCCCAGCGCTTCGGTGACAATCTCAATGCCGCGCCGCAGTTCCGCTTGGCAAAACGCATGCAGCGCCGCGCCCATGCCGCCGGCAGCGCCACCGCCGGCGATGTGCAGCACATCAATATCCAGATCGCGCTGAATAATCGCGGCGTAATGGCCGAGCGCGGCATCCAGCTGATGCACCAGCTGCGGCGTTGCCCCCTTCTGCGGGCCAAAAATCGCCGACGCCCCCTCTTCGCCAATCAGCGGATTGGTCACGTCGCACGCCACTTCAATGCGGCACTGCAGCAGGCGCGGATCCAGATCGGCGATCTCAATCTTCGCCAGCTGCGGCAGTGCCCCGCCGCCGTAGCCAATCCCGCTGCCGTCGCTGTCCAGCAGCCGGGCACCGAGCGCCTGTACCATGCCGGCACCGCCGTCGTTAGTGGCGCTGCCGCCGATGCCGATGATGATGTGATCGACGCCGCGATCCAGCGCGTTTTTGATCAGTTCACCGGTACCGTAGGAAGTGGTGATCAGCGGATCGCGCTGTGCCGCAGGCACCAGCTCCAGCCCGCTGGCCGCCGCCATCTCAATAAAGGCAGTACGCGCATCACCGGATAATCCGTAAAACGCGTCGACCGGCTCGCCGAGCGGCCCGGTCACCGTCAGTCTGACGATGTTGCCCTGGGTTGCCGCCACCATTGCTTCAACCGTGCCTTCTCCGCCGTCGGCGACCGGTATTTTGACATAGTCAGCGGCGGGGAAAATTTCGCGAAATCCCGCTTCTATCGCGGTAGCCACTTCCAGGGCGGACAAACTCTCTTTGTATGAATCCGGTGCGATGACAATTTTCATAGGCAATCCGAGCGCGGTAGGTGACGGAAATCCGTCTGGCTAAGGCAGTACAGCGTCCGGCATCCGCAGACACCGGACGCGGGCACTACCGGGTGATCTCAACTTTGGCTAATTTTTCATAATAGCAAGCCAGCGCGCTATGATCGGACGTACCCTGCCCGTCGACTTTTAGCGCCTGCATCATCTCCATCACCGCTGCGGTCAGCGGCAGATGTGCGCCTATGCCGTGTGAGGTATCAAGCGCATTGGCTAAGTCCTTGATATGCAAATCGATACGGAAGCCAGGCTTAAAGTTGCGATCCAGCACCATGGGCGCTTTGGCATCCAGCACGGTGCTGCCCGCCAGACCGCCGCGAATCGCCTGGTAAACCAGTTCCGGATTGACGCCGGCTTTGGTGGCCAGCGACAGCGCTTCTGACATCGCGGCAATGTTAAGCGCCACAATCACCTGGTTGGCCAGTTTAGTGACGTTGCCCGCGCCGATATCGCCGGTGTGCACCACCGAACCGGCCATCGCCTTAAGAACATCGTAGCACTGATCAAACAGCGCTTTATCACCGCCAACCATTACCGACAGCGTGCCTTCAATCGCTTTTGGCTCACCGCCGCTCACCGGCGCATCCAGCATTCTGATGCCTTTTTCTGCCAGCGCATCATGCACTTCGCGGCTGGCCAGCGGCGCGATGGAGCTCATGTCGATCACCACCAGCCCCGGCTTCGCCCCTTCGATGATGCCGTTCTCGCCCAGACACACCTCTTTTACCTGCGGTGAGTTCGGCACCATGGTGATCACCACGTCAACCTGCGCGGCCAGCTCTTTCGGCGTTTTCGCCACGGTGGCACCCAGCTCCACCAGTTCGGCTTCGTTGCTGGCGTTGTGGTCGCGCACCACCAGGGTGTAACCGGCTTTCACCAGGTTTTTACTCATCGGTTTGCCCATGATGCCGAGGCCGATAAATCCAATTTTCATTGCCTTTCCCCTTCGTCAGTTACTGCTTAAATTTGTCGCACAGCGCCTGCGTGGCGTGGCGGAAAACACCCAAATCGCTGCCGACGGCAACAAAGCTGGCACCCCATTCGAGATAACGGCGTGCGTCAGCCTCCACCGGCGCCAGAATCCCGCTCGGCTTACCGGCGGCTTTGGCGCGCTCAAGGATGTAACGGATCACTTTCAGCACTTCCGGATGCGCCGGCTGGCCGAGATAGCCCAGCGCCGCTGACAGATCGCCCGGGCCGACAAAGATGCCGTCTACGCCGTCAACCGCCGCGATGGCGTCAATGTTGTCCACCGCCTGCTGGGTTTCGATTTGCACCAGCACGGTGATGTTGTCATTGATGGTGGCGTTGTAGTCCGCCAGCGTGCCGTACATGTTGCTGCGATGCGAAACCGACACGCCGCGAATACCGGCTGGCGGATAGCGGGTCGATGCCACCGCGCGCGCCGCCTCTTCTGCGGTTTCCACAAACGGAATCAGGAAGTTATAGAAGCCAATATCCAGCAGACGCTTGATGATGATCGGCTCATTGCACGGCGGTCGTACCACCGGCGCGCTCGGGCTGCCTTTCAGCGCCATCAGCTGCGGAATAAAGGTGGTGATGTCGTTCGGCGCGTGTTCGCCGTCCAGCACCAGCCAGTCAAAGCCCGCCAGCCCCAGCACTTCCGTGGTGAGAGGATTGGCAAGGGCGCACCAGCTGCCAATCAGGGTTTCCCCTGCCAGCAAACGACGACGAAAAGGGTTGGGCCAGGCATTGCTCATGATCTCTACTCCTGTTATTTAGCACCGTCGCCCGCGGGCGCGCGGAATAAAATCAGCGCACCAGGCACGGACGCTTGTTATCAAATGTCCAGTTCGGCACGAGGAACTGCATCGCCTGCGCATCGTCGCGCGCGCCCAGTCCATACTGCTGATACAGCGCATGGGCCTGCATCACCTGATCCATGTCCAGTTCGACGCCAAGGCCCGGCTTCTGCGGCACCTGCACCATGCCGCCCTTGATCTGCAACGGCTCTTTGGTCAGGCGCTGATTGCCCTCCTGCCAGATCCAGTGGGTGTCGATGGCGGTAATGGCGCCCGGTGCGGCGGCGGCCACATGGGTGAACATCGCCAGCGAAACATCGAAATGGTTGTTGGAGTGCGAACCCCAGGTCAGGCCGAAGTCGTGACACATCTGCGCCACGCGCACCGAGCCCTGCATGGTCCAGAAGTGCGGATCGGCCAGCGGAATATCGACCGACTGCAGCGACAGCGTGTGGCCCATCTGGCGCCAGTCGGTAGCGATCATATTGGTGGCGGTGGGCAGACCGGTGGCGCGCCGGAACTCGGCCATCACTTCACGTCCGGAGTAACCCTGTTCAGCGCCGCATGGATCTTCTGCATAAGCCAGCACGCCTTTCAGCTGTTTACCGAGCAGGATGGCCTCATTCAGCGACCAGGCGCCGTTGGGATCGAGCGTCACGCGCGCCTGCGGGAAACGCTTCGCCAGTGCGGTTACCGCTTCGGCCTCTTCACCGCCGCGCAGTACGCCACCTTTCAGTTTGAAATCGTTAAAGCCATATTTTTCGTAGGCGGCTTCTGCCAGGCGCACCACCCCGTCCGGCGTCAGCGCTTCCTCATGCCGCAGGCGATACCAGTCGCACGGATCATCGGTCTGGCTCTGATACGGCAGTGACGTTTTGCGGCGATCGCCGACGTAAAACAGGTAGCCGAGCATCTCGACGCGGTCACGCTGCTGTCCTTCGCCCAGCAGCGACGCCACGTTGACGCCCAGATGCTGGCCGAGCAGATCCAGCAGCGCCGCTTCGATGCCGGTCACCACGTGAATGGTGGTGCGCAGGTCAAAGGTCTGATTGCCGCGCCCACTGGCATCGCGATCGGCAAAGGTGGTGCGTACCAGGGTGAGGATATTTTTGTACTCGCCGACGGTTTTTCCGGTGACCAGCGCCGCCGCGTCTTCCAGCGTCTGACGAATTTTCTCGCCGCCGGGGATCTCGCCCACGCCCGTGTGGCCGGCGTTATCTTTCACAATCACGATATTGCGGGTAAAAAACGGCGCGTGGGCACCGCTCAGATTCAGCAGCATGCTGTCGTAACCGGCCACCGGAATGACCTGCATTGCTGTAATTTTCGGGGTGTGACTCATTTCCTGCTCCTTATGCATGGCGGCGTCCAAAAGCCGGACGCTTGCGGTCGAACGACCATCCGGGAACCAGATATTGCATTGCCGTGGCGTCATTACGTGCGCCTGCCGGCAGCGATTGATACAGGGCGTTAGCCTCACGCAGGCGATCCCAGTCCAGTTCAACGCCGAGGCCGGGTTTATCCGGCACGGCAATTTTGCCGTTGCGGATCTGCAGCGGCTCTTTAGTCAGACGCTGGTCGCCCTCCTGCCAAATCCAGTGGGTATCGATGGCGGTCGGTTTACCCGGTGCCGCTGCGCCGACGTGGGTAAACATCGCCAGCGAAATGTCGAAGTGATTATTGGAGTGGCAGCCCCAGGTCAGCCCCCACTCATCACACAGCTGCGCCACGCGTACCGCGCCGCTCAGCGTCCAGAAGTGCGGGTCGGCCAGCGGAATATCGACCGCGTTGAGCATCACCGCGTGGTTCATCTCACGCCA
Source organism: Pantoea sp. Cy-640 (assembly GCF_011752635.1). Lineage (NCBI taxonomy): Bacteria > Pseudomonadati > Pseudomonadota > Gammaproteobacteria > Enterobacterales > Erwiniaceae > Pantoea > Pantoea sp. Cy-640. Next base: position 77,200 of record NZ_VWXB01000010.1, read on the forward strand.
GTTGGTGGCGATCATATTGGTGGCGACCGGCAGACCGGTGGCGCGGCGAAACTCGGCCATGACTTCGCGCCCGGAATATCCCTGCTCGGCACCGCACGGATCTTCGGCATAGGTCAGCACCTCATGCAGGCCTTTGCACAGCGCGATGGCTTCATCCAGATGCCAGGCGCCGTTGGGATCGACGGTGATGCGCGCGTCCGGGAAACGCTGCTTCAGTGCTACCGCAGAAGCGATCTCCTGCTCGCCCGGCAGCACGCCGCCTTTCAGTTTGAAATCTTTGAAGCCGTACCTGTCCTGCGCCGCTTCGGCTAAGCGCACCACCGCGTCCGGCGTCAGCGCCTCCTGATGGCGCAGGTGATACCAGTCGTGACCGGCCGCGTCGCCGCTCTGATACGGCAAATCAGTTTTACGCCGATCGCCAATGTAAAACAGGTAGCCCAGCACCGTGACCTCATCGCGCTGCTGACCTGGTCCCAGCAGCTCGGCCACTGGCACGCCGAGGCACTGGCCGAGCAGGTCGAGCAGCGCCGCTTCAAGCGCCGCTACCGCATTGACCCGCAGCTCAAACGTCCAGGCGCCGTTGCCGAAGGTATCGAAATCCGCCGACTGGTTACCTTTGTGCACCTGCTGCACCAGCCGGTTCATGCGCGCCACCTGCTGCCCTTTCACCTGCGGTATTGCCGCGACCAGCGTCTGATAAATGGTTTCACCGCCCGGCGCTTCGCCGACGCCGGTGTGACCGGCGCTGTCGGTCAGCACCACGATATTGCGGGTGAAGCAGGCGCTGTGCGCGCCGCCGATGTTGAGCAGCATGCTGTCGTAACCCGCCACCGGGATCACCTGCATGTCGGTAATCACCGGGGAACTTTGCGTATTCATATTCGGTTCCTTATGAACGGGGTTTGAGTTCGACACGTTTGATATCGCCGGTTATCACCAGGAAGCTGAACGCCGCCACAAACGCATGGATGCCGACATAAATCAGCGCCCCTTCAAACGAACCGCTGGTGGCAATGATGTAACCAATGGCAATCGGCGTGACGATGCCAGAGAAGTTACCGAACATATTGAACAGGCCGCCGCTCAGGCCGCTGATCTCTTTGGGTGCGGTATCGGCCATCACCGCCCAGCCCAGCGCGCCAATGCCTTTACCAAAGAACGCCAGCGCCATAAACAGCACCACCACCCATTCGGTTTCGGTGTAGTTACACATCACCATGCTGATGGAGAGCAGCATGCCGATGACAATCGGGGTTTTACGCGCGATGTTCAGCGAGCCGGTTTTACGCATCAGGTAATCTGAAATCACGCCGCCCAGCACGCCGCCGAGGAAGCCGCAGATGGCGGGAATCGAGGCGATCATGCCGGCTTTAAGAATCGACATGCCGCGCGCCTGCACCAGATACACCGGGAACCAGGTAATAAAGAAGTAGGTCAGGGCGTTAACGCAGTACTGCCCGAGATAGATCCCCCACATCATGCGGGTGGAGAGCAGTTGCTTAATTTGGAACCACTTCTCATCCCAGCTCACTTTACGCTCGGCTTTCTTCGCATCCATGTTAATCAGCGCACCGCCCTGCTCCATGTACTCCAGCTCGGCTTTGTTCACGCCAGGGTGATCGTTCGGGTCATGAATCACTTTTAGCCAGATAAAGCTGAGAATGATGCCCAGCCCGCCCATGAACCAGAACACGTGCGCCCAGCCCACCTCGGCCACCAGCCAGCCCATGATCGGTGCGAAAATCACCGTGGCGAAGTACTGGGCGGAGTTAAAGATGGCGACGGCGGTACCGCGCTCCTGCGCCGGGAACCAGGCAGCAACAATACGGCTGTTACCCGGGAAAGATGGCGCTTCCGCTAGCCCCACCATGAAGCGCAGCAGGAACAGCGACACCACAATGCCGAAGCCGCTAAAGATGTCGACAAAGCCCTGCAGCAGGGTAAACAGCGACCACAGGAAGATGCTCCAGAAATAGACACGTTTGGAGCCGAAGCGGTCCAGCAGCCAGCCGCCAGGAATCTGACCAATAACGTACGCCCACGAGAAGGCGGAGAAGATGTAGCCGAGGCCGACGGAATCGAGACCGATCTCCTTCGACATCGCCGAACCGGCAATCGAAATGGTGGCCCGGTCACCGTAGTTGAACGAGGTGACGATAAATAACATCACCACAATCCAGTAACGGGCGTTGGTGCGCTTTTGCACCGCTGCCGCTGTCTGGCTGTAACTATTCATGATGCACTCCTGAAATATAGCGAACGCTACATTCACTCTGACTGCATACACATCGCGTTGGGTATCAGAATGATGTTGGGTTAAACACGGCGATTGTTGTTATGGCAAAACGATGATGCGTCGTGACGAATAACCAAACGTCGAAGAACGGCAATCAGTATAGGAACAGCATCACCGCGAAACACTGGAGGAACGCCCGAGGATAATCATCAATCCGGCACGATTTTGTGGCATTTGCCCATAACGCTGCGGCGTGGCTCACGGAACCCGCCATCCAGCCGCCAGATTGCTGCAAAAGTGAACAGCAAGCGTACGCTTTGTGAGGCTCTTCACTTGCGTTTGGTAAAACGAACCAAACTGCGCGCCGATCGCGGCACAAAGCCAGTCAGTTGCACAATGCGCGGGTGAATACCCCTGCTTATACTGAGGCTGGCAAATAACGATGATGTGACGGACGTGATTTCAACCGCACCGCTATGACCGGTGCGACGAACCGGAAGGTGAGCAATGAACCGACCTCTGACAGACAAACCGCGCTACATTAAAGTGCACGACGCCGATAACGTGGCGATAGTGGTCAACGATCAGGGATTGCCCGCAGGCAGCCGCTTTGATGACGGTCTGCAACTGACTGAGCATGTGCCGCAGGGGCACAAAGTGGCGCTGAGCGATATCGCCCTGCATGGCGACATCGTGCGTTACGGTGAAGTGATTGGCACAGCGCTGCGCCCGATTGCGCGCGGCAGCTGGATTGAGGAGTCGCTGGTGGCGCTGCCCGCCGCCCCACCGCTGGCCAGCCTGCCGCTGGCAACCAACGTGCCGCCGCCTCTGCCGCCGCTGGACGGCTACACCTTTGAAGGCTATCGCAACGCCGACGGCAGCGTCGGCACGCGCAATCTGCTCGGCATCACCACCAGCGTGCACTGCGTGGCGGGCGTGGTGGATTACGTGGTGCAGCTGATTGAGCGCGATTTGCTACCGCGCTATAGCAACGTCGACGGGGTGGTGGCGCTCAACCATTTATATGGCTGCGGCGTGGCGATCAACGCACCGGCGGCGGTGGTGCCGATTCGCACCATTCACAATCTTGCGCTGAATCCTAATTTTGGCGGCGAAGTGATGGTGGTGAGCCTCGGCTGCGAGAAATTACAGCCGGAGCGCCTGCTCACCGGTACACCGGACGTACAGGCCATTTCGCTGGATGAGCGCGATATCGTGCGCCTGCAGGATGAGCGTCACGTGGGCTTTGGCGCGATGGTCGATGAAATTCTGCAGGTGGCCGAGCGCCATCTGAAAAAACTCAACCAGCGTCAGCGCGAAACCTGCCCGGCGTCAGCGTTGGTGGTCGGCACCCAGTGCGGCGGCAGTGATGCGTTTTCCGGCGTGACGGCCAATCCGGCGGTTGGCTTTGCCTCGGATCTGCTGGTGCGCTGTGGTGCGACGGTGATGTTCTCGGAAGTGACCGAGGTACGCGATGCGATCCATCTGCTGACACCGCGTGTGGTAAACGAAGCGGTGGGCAAACGGCTGCTGGAGGAGATGGCGTGGTACGACGATTATCTGAGCCAGGGGCAAACCGACCGCAGCGCGAATCAGTCGCCGGGCAATAAAAAAGGTGGCCTGGCCAATGTGGTAGAAAAAGCGCTGGGCTCAATTGCCAAATCCGGCCGCAGCCCGATTGTCGAAGTGCTGTCACCCGGACAGCGCCCGACGCAGCGCGGGCTGATTTACGCCGCCACGCCGGCCAGCGATTTTGTCTGTGGCACCCAGCAGATGGCTTCCGGCATTACGCTGCAGGTGTTCACCACCGGGCGCGGCACGCCTTACGGCCTGGCGGCGATTCCGGTAATCAAAATGGCGACGCGCAGCGCGCTGGCAAACCGCTGGCACGATTTAATGGATATCAATGCCGGCACCATCGCGACGGGTGAAGAGAGTATTGAACAGGTCGGCTGGCGGCTGTTTGAGCTGATTCTGGATATCGCCAGCGGACGTAAACAGACGTGGTCAGATCGCTGGGGAATCCGTAATCAGCTGGCGGTATTCAATCCGGCACCGGTGACGTGATGTGCAAAATTAACTTTCGGCGCGCTCGGTTCCCTCTCCCGCCTGCGGGAGAGGGTTAGGGTGAGGGCCTGATTTATAACAACTTACCCCAGCTCTCCACCCACGGCGTGGTCACTGACTCTGGCTCCGGATTTTCCGTCGCATCCACCAGCAGCACCTCGCCAATACGCTGCGCCTGCTGCTCCTGCAGCGTGGCATCAAAGGTCTTACCGGCCCCGCAGAAATGGTCGTAACTGCTGTCGCCTAAAGCGATCACGCCATAGCGCAGCTCAGGCTGATAGCCCAGTTCATCGCGCACCTGCACATACAGCCGCGCGATATTGTCCGGAAAATCGCCCTGCCCGGTGGTCGAGGTAACAATTAACGCGACCTCTTTGCTGTAAGCCTGCCAGTCGGCCAGTGACGGATCTTCAAACACCTTCACCTCATGCCCCTGCGCTTCCAGCACCGGCTGCGCCTCTTCGGCAACCAGCAGCGCGTTGCCGTATACCGTACCTGTAAAAATGCCAATCTTTGCCATTTTGCCGCTCCTTTATTCTGTCGGCTTATCCTGGACTGCCTCAGCGGCAAACTCAACCCTCGGCACCTCGGGCAGTTGCTGCTGCCAGCCAAACGATTGCAGCATCTGCTGCCAGACACGATCCAGCCCGGCGCGAATCACCAGCGGTTCGCCGGTCACCGGATGCGTTAGCGCCAGCGCACTGGCGTGCAGCATCAGGCGATCCATGCCAAAGTGGGCCGCGGCACCGCGGTTCTGCCGCAGATCGCCGTGCGAGCTGTCACCAATAATCGGATGACGCAGGTGCGCCATATGGCGCCGCAGCTGATGCTTGCGCCCGGTGTGCGGCGACAGCTCAACCAGCGTATAACGTGCGCTGGGGTACTTGCCGATAGCCACCGGCAGTTCCGCCTGCGCCAGCGCGCGATAATCGGTGACCGCCGGCTGCGGCGCGCGTGGTTCCGTGACAAACTTGTCGGCAATTTTATCCAGCTCTTCCACCAGCGGATAATCCAGCGTTGCGCTACCGTCCAGCCAGCCGCGCACCACTGCATGATAGGTCTTCTGTATCTGATGCTGCTCAAACTGCTGCGCCAGCAGCCGCCCGATTTCGCTGGAGAGCCCCATCAGCAGCACGCCAGACGTGGGACGATCGAGGCGATGCGCGGTAAATACGTGCTGACCAATCTGATCGCGCACCGTCTGCATCACCACCACTTTCTCTTTGCGATCGAGCCAGCTGCGGTGCACCAGCCAGCCCGCCGGTTTATTCACCGCAACCAGCCATGCATCCTGATAAATGATCTCCAGCATCAGGCGTCCGGCGGCGCAAACAGCGCATCAAGCTGGCTGAGCGTCAGCAGCAGCGCTGCATGGCCCGGCGTGGTGGGTGGCAGGGCCATCTCATAATAAGGCGTAACGGCGAAGTTTTGCGGCAGCGCGGCGCCGGCGTCAAGCAGCGCCTGCATGCGCGGCAGCAGGACCCACTGCAGCCATTCGAGCGGCTGCAGGGTATCAAGACAGAAAGGTTGCGTGCTATTAAAGGCTTCCGCCGTCGGGGCGTGCGTCTGCCAGTGGCCGTGTTCGCGCATCACCGCTTCGACCTGCTGCAGCCGCTGAATAATCAGGTGCGTCGACATACGCTACCTCCGCGTCAAAAAGGGGCGGCAAGCATATCATTAGTGGGTGCGCGCGCAAAAACGGCATAAAAAAAGGGAGCACTGTGATTACAGTGCTCCCGGTTCGTTTGCAGCATTCCCGCCACCGCTGTGCTCCCTGCTCATCCATGACAACTGTTCCTGCGCTTTCCGTCGCCTGTCATCGTGACATTGGTCCTTAGCATCCTGGCCCGCCACATCCCGCGTGGCTCTCATTCTCCATCCTGGAGGTGTCCTTTACTCACTCCGGAGTGTCCTGCTTCATCCTGAAGCCTTCCCTGTGACGTAAACTCCGTTACGTTCCTGCCGCCTGGCTGACATTCTCCTGAACGTCTCTCAATCCGTGGCTTCCTGCCAGTGGTGACTATTCTGGCAGAAACCATCGCAATAACAAGTCAGTAAGCGCCGTTAAACGATTAAGCCATGTCTGTATTTTCGGATTGATGCCATAACTGCATGATTCACAATATTTTTACATTGCGGACTTCCGGAAGTCTGCGCAATGTTCTGGCGATCTCGCACAACAGTTGTGAGAGATCTCTTACAAAGGCTGCGAGAAAAGTCTGCAACTCACGAACTAACCGGTTGTAAAGCATTAAGAAATGTCTGAATATCCACCGCCAGTTTCTGCCGCTTCTTCGTACCCGGCTGCTCCATGATCACTTCGCCGGTCAGATTACACACCGCGATAACATCCTGCTCCGAATCTGTCGTGGCGATAAACAGCGTCGGGCTCTGTTTCAGACGGCGCTTCATCACCAGATGACCAATCAGGTTCTCCTGCAGGCGGGTAAAATCGTCCTCGCTCCACACCTGCAGCAGCGTCAGCGGCTGCTGTGCAAACTGCGCGTGCATGTCGCCGGCAAATTGCGTGGTATAGAACGTGGTGAGGTCCGGCTGCAGCTGAATATCCAGTGCGCGCTCAACGGCTGCCAGCGAGGCTGGCACGGTAAAGTCCTGCGGCTGCCACAGGACGCGCTCATCCAGTTCACTGATGATGCAGGACGACGGCACGCCGTACAGCTCGGCGCTGGCGGGAAAATGGCCGTGCTGCTGCTGCCAGTGCGCTACATAACGGGCGGTAAAATCGCGCAGGGCCTCTGCGGTTTGCTGCATCATTCATCTTCTCGCTGGTGATCGGTTACACTGACTCCCTTTGATGGATTTTAGTGGTAACCGTTATGTCTTCTGAAAACCGGGATACGGCGCTGAGCGGCCTGACTTTGGGTAAGCCCACCGCGTATGTTGATCGCTACGATAACACGCTGCTGCAGGCGGTGCCGCGCAGCCTGAATCGCGAGCCGCTCGGGCTCTATCCCGACAACCTGCCGTTCCACGGCGCAGATATCTGGACGCTGTATGAACTCTCCTGGCTAAACAGCAAAGGCGTGCCGCAGGTCGCGGTCGGCGAAGTGGTGCTAAGCGCCGACAGCGTGAATCTGATCGAGTCCAAAAGCTTCAAACTCTATCTTAACAGCTTTAACCAGACGATTTTCGCCGACTGGGGCGCCGTGCGGCAAACGCTGGAGCGCGATCTCAGCGCCTGCGCTAACGGCCAGGTCAGCGTGGCGCTGTTTCGCCTGAGCGAAGTGGAAGGTCAGCCGATCGGGCACTTCGCTGGCGATGTCATCGACGAGCAGGATATCACCATCAGCGATTACGGCTTTAACGCTGATTACCTCGCCAGCGCAACGGGCAGCGAAGTGGTTGAAGAGACGCTGGTCAGCCATCTGCTGAAATCGAACTGTCTGATCACCAATCAGCCGGACTGGGGTTCAGTGATGATCCGCTATCAGGGCCCGCGTATCGATCGCGAAGCGCTGCTGCGCTATCTGATTTCGTTCCGCCAGCACAATGAGTTTCACGAGCAGTGCGTCGAGCGTATTTTTAACGATATTCAGCGCTTTTGTCAGCCAGCAGCATTAACCGTCTACGCGCGCTACACGCGGCGCGGCGGGCTGGATATCAATCCGTGGCGCAGCAATGTTCCCTTCACGCCGGGCTACTCCCGCCTGGTGCGCCAGTAACAGATTGCGAGATGTCTCGCAGGCCGCCGCACGGATGCGCGGTTCCACTTGAGCATTCGCGGCCGACAACGGTACTCTGGTACAGGCGCGAGGGCGACAGCGTGCTTACCGAAGGATTTTCGTCACTGCGCTCAACGGGTTAAGCGCAGCGTCATCAGTCACGCATTTGCGTGTAAAGGAGTTCTCTTGATTACACATATCAGCCCGCTTGGCTCAATGGATCTGCTCTCCCAGCTGGAAGTCGACATGCTGAAGCGCACTGCCAGCAGCGATCTCTACCAACTGTTTCGCAACTGTTCGCTGGCGGTACTCAACTCCGGCAGCCAGACCGACAGTAGCCACGAACTGCTTTCCCGCTTTGAAAACTTTGACATCAACGTGCTGCGCCGCGAGCGCGGCGTGAAACTGGAGCTGATCAACCCGCCGGAAGAGGCATTTGTTGACGGCCGGATTATCCGTTCGCTGCAGGCGAACCTGTTTGCCGTACTGCGCGATATTCTGTTTGTTAACGGTCAGCTCTCAGCGGCGGATCGTTTACAAAATCAGGACGTCACCGACTCCGCGCACATCACCAATCAGGTGTTCTCCATTCTGCGCAACGCGCGCGCGCTGCACGTGGGCGAATATCCCAACACCGTGGTGTGCTGGGGCGGTCACTCCATCAACGCGGTCGAATATCAATATTGCCGCAATGTCGGGACGCAGATGGGCCTGCGCGAACTGAACATCTGTACCGGCTGTGGTCCGGGCGTGATGGAAGCGCCGATGAAAGGGGCGGCGGTAGGCCATGCACAGCAGCGCTATCACGACAGCCGGTTTATCGGCCTGACCGAACCGTCGATCATCGCTGCGGAGCCACCTAACCCGCTGGTGAATGAACTGATCATCATGCCGGATATCGAAAAGCGTCTGGAAGCCTTTGTGCGCATCGCGCACGGCATCGTGATCTTCCCTGGCGGCGTCGGTACAGCTGAAGAGCTGTTATATCTGCTGGGCATTCTGATGAATCCGCAGAACAGCGATCAGGTCCTGCCGCTGATCCTCACCGGGCCAAAAGAGAGCGCCGATTACTTCCGCGTGCTGGATGATTTCATCGTTAATACGCTGGGTGAAGCTGCGCGCCGGCATTACAAAATTATCATTGATGATGCTGCGGAAGTGGCGCGTCTGATGAAGAAAGCCATGCCGCAGGTGAAAGAGTACCGCCGCGAAACCGGCGATGCCTACAGCTTCAACTGGTCGATTCGCATTGCGCCGGATCTGCAGGTGCCGTTCCTGCCAACCCACGAAAATATGGCCAACCTCAAGCTGTTCCCGAATCAGCCAGCAGAAAAACTGGCGGCGGATCTGCGGCGTGCCTTCTCGGGCATCGTGGCCGGTAACGTCAAAGAGATGGGGATCCGCGAAATCCGGGAAAAAGGTCCGTATCAGCTGCAAGGTGATGCCGATCTGATGCACCGCATGGACGAACTGCTGCAGGGCTTCGTCGCGCAGCAGCGCATGAAGCTGCCCGGCAGCGCTTACATCCCCTGCTACGAAATCATCAAATAACCCATCAGGAAGGCAGCCTGCGGGCTGCCGGTATCACTATGTCGCTTCATCTGCTTATTATCGACGCGCTCAATCTGATCCGCCGCCTGCACGCGGTGCAGGGTTCGCCCTGTCGTGAGGCCTGCGTGGCGGCGCTGCATCAGCTGCTGGGCCACACGCGACCAACGCACGTGGTGGCGGTGTTTGACAGCCATGACCGACAGCCTGGCTGGCGTCATCAGTTATTGCCGGACTATAAAGCGGGTCGCCCGCCGATGCCGGACGATTTACAGCAGGAGATGGCCTCGCTGCAGGCGGCCTTTGAGGCCAGCGGTGTCAGTTGCTGGGTTGCCGAACAGGATGAAGCGGACGATCTGGCCGCGACGCTGGCAGTGAAGATGGCCGACGCCGGTCATCAGGCCACCATCGTTTCCACCGATAAAGGTTACTGCCAGCTGCTGGCGCCGAGCATCCGCATCCGCGATTATTTTCAGAAGCGCTGGCTGGACGTACCGTTTATCGAACAGGAGTTCGGCGTTGCGCCGGCCCAGCTGGCGGATTACTGGGGCTTATGCGGTATCAGCAGCAGCAAAATTCCAGGCGTGCCCGGCATCGGACCGAAAAGCGCGCGGGAACTGCTGCTGCAGTTTGGTTCGCTCGAGGCCCTGTATCAGCAGCTGGATCAGGTACCTGAGAAGTGGCAGAAGAAGTTACGCGATCACCGCGCGATCGCGGAGGTGTGCCGACAGGTGTCAACGCTGAAGCGGGATTTGGTGTTGCAGGGAAATTTAAATACCCTGCGGTATCAGGGTCCGGCGCGTCACTGAGGTCGCCATGAATGGCGCCCCTACAGCAGGACGGCAAACCTGAGCTGTTCAGGCTGGTTTCAGTCCCATTCCACAACGATCGCGGGTTTGGTTGCGGCGCAATTTATTGCGCGATGAATCGCGCCGCTACGGGTGAATGCACCTAATTTCTGCGAAATAATTTGTGCCACCGCAGGACGGCAAGCCCGAGCTGGTCAGGCAGGTTTCAGCCCCATTCCACACCGGTTGTGGTTTTGGTAGCGGCGCAATTTATTGCGCGATTAATCGCGCCGCTAAAGGTTAGTGCAGCTAATTTCAGCGAAATAATTTGTGCCACCGCAGGACGGCAAGCCCGAGCTGGTCAGGCAGGTTTCAGCCCCATTCCACACCGATTGCGGTTTTGGTAGCGGCGCAATTTATTGCGCGATGAATCGCGCCGCTACGGGCTGGTGCACCTAATTTCTGCGAAATAATTTGTGCTAGCGCAAGGCGGCAAGCCTGAGAGTCCCCGGGAGCATACATTAGTATGTGACCGGGGCGAGCAGACGCAGCCAACGCCGCGATAGTGCAAAGTATGAAGCAGAAGTTCTGCGAAATAATTTGTGCTGGCACAAGGCGGCAAGCCTGAGAGTCCCCGGGAGCATACATCAGTATGTGACCGGGGCGAGCAGGCGCAGCCAACGCTGCGGTAGTGCAAAGTATGAAGCAGGCGCAGCCAGCGCCGCGGTAGTGCAAAGCATGAAGCAGAACTAGCGTTCGTCGCGCCGTCCGCCGACTGCCGCCCAGATCCGGCGCACATGCACGGTCACTTCTTCGCGGTCGTGATACAGCTGGCGCGCCTGGATCTGCGCGTTTACGCCCTTCTCCTTCAGCGCCGCGTCCATCATTGCCAGGTTCTGCGTAACTTCTTCATAGCGCTTTTTCATTGGCAGCTTGAGGTTGAAGATCGCCTCACGGCACCAGCCGTTGACCAGCCATTCGGTCATCAGGCTGGCGACGCGCACCGGTTTTTCCACCATGTCGCACACCAGCCAGCTGATGTTGCTGCGCGGCGGGCGGAATTTGAAACCGTCTTCGCGGCAGTGCGTAACCTGTCCGGTATCCATCAGGCTCGGCGCCATCGGGCCGTTATCCACCGCGTAGACCCACATGCTGCGCTTCACCAGCTGATAGGTCCAGCCGCCGGGGCAGGCACCAAGATCGACCGCATACATGCCGCTGCCCAGCCGTTCGTCCCACTCATCGGCCGGCACAAACACATGGAATGCTTCTTCCAGCTTTAGCGTAGAGCGGCTTGGCGCATCGGCCGGGAACTTCAGGCGCGGAATGCCCATGTAAAACGGCGAGTTGTTGTGCGGCAGCGAATAACCTACGTAGCAGGTGCCCGGCGCGATAAAGAACACATGCACTACCGGACGTTTATTGCTCTCATAATTCAGCAGGATTTTGCTGTCGCGCAGGCTGGCGCGCAGCGGTACCGTCAGCTTGCGGCAAAATTTGGTCAGCTCTTTGGCTTCATTGGTGTCGGGCACTTCAACACGCAGCTCGCCGCCCTTCTCCACTACGCCGCTCAGCATACCGACAATCGGGGTAATACGATCTTCCGGCGGGAGATCGCGCAGCAGCTCGCCCACCACCAGCATTTGCCGGGCAAAAATCAGCTCCGCGAACGGCAGCGTGGCGATCAGTTTTTCCGCCTCTTCCGGCTGATAGCACTCAAACAGCACGTAACCGGCGTCGTCTTTAACACGTGGAAAACCATAGATTTCACGTTCCGCTGCTTTGGCACTGATTTCTGCCGCACACTCTTTCTCAAATCCCGGACGGCAATAGAGTAAAACTTTATTCATGGCGATCTGCCTTTCGTTTCAGACGCAGCGCGCCAATCAACATCAAAAACCAGCCAATCAGGAAGCACAGGCCTCCAACCGGCGTAACAAACACCCAAAACTTCAGGTGCGACAGCGCCAGACAATACAGGCTGCCGCTGAACAGGACGATACCCAGCGCCATCGCGGCGCTACTCCAGTAAAACCAGATATTGGCGCGACGCAGCATCGCTGCGCCAATACCGATAATCGCCAGCGTATGATACGCCTGATATTCAAGGCCGGTATGGATCCACGCCATCTCGGCCGCGCCGAGCGCTTTGCTCAGCACGTGCGCCCCAAAAGCACCAAACGCCACCAGCAGAAAGCCGCTGATGGCGGCAAATATAAACATGGCACGACTGGACATTCATTTATCCTCAAGGTGAAACCGCACATCACTGTGCGGCAGGCAACGCGTTAGTGATCGTAGCGGAAGCGGAATTTTTCTTGTTCAGTTGCGGCTTTTTCCAGAATCCACTGCCGAAAGGCGGCTATTTTACCCAGTTCTGCCTGGCTGTCATGACAAACCAGATAAAAAGCATTTTTACTCACTAAGACATCGTTGAAAGGACAGACCAGCCGTCCGGCCTCAATTTCACTCTGCGCCATCACGTTATTGGCCAGCGCCACGCCCTGGCCGTGGATCGCCGCCTGCAGCACCATGGCGCTGTGGCTGAAGATCGGCCCCTGCTGAACATTAATGTGCTGCAAGCCCAGCTGACGAATATAGGATTGCCAGTCACGGCGCGAGGCGTCATGCAGCAGCGTGAAATGCGCCAGATCGGCTGGTGATTTGAGCGGATTGTCGCCGGTCAGCAGCAGCGGCGAGCACACCGGCAGCAGATATTCGGCATACAATTTCTCTACCCGCAAACCGGGCCAGTTGCCGCGGCCGTAAAAAATCGCCACGTCGACATCGTCGGCCAGCTTCTCCTCATCACGGTCCACCGCCTGGATACGCACATCAATGCCCGGATAAGCCAGATTAAAGCTGGAAAGGCGCGGAACCAGCCACTGAATGGCGAAACTCGGCAACAGGCTGACGGTGAGAGCCCCTTTGGCACTGCGCGCCTGCAGTTTGCGCGTGGCATCGTTCAGTGCCGAAAAAATCTCTTTGATATCGAGATAGTAGCTTTGACCCTCTTCGGTCAGTAACAGCGAACGATTGCGCCGGCGAAACAGCTTGAGACCAAGAAAATCTTCCAGCGATTTAATCTGATGGCTGACAGCCGCCTGGGTTACAAACAGCTCCTCAGCGGCTTTGGTGAAGCTCAAATGACGGGCCGCAGCGTCGAAGACGCGAAGAGCATTAAGCGGCGGAAGGCGTTTTGACATGGTTTTCCGTACCCGGATTGACAGCGTAACACTGCAACTTATACAAAGTCGTTACGTATTAGATTTTTTAATCCGAGACATTATAATTTGTCCGTTGAGGAAGCTCCAGCAAATACCTATAGTTGCCGCACTTCCTGAGCCGGAACGAAAAGATTTCTGGAAACGTGCGAGAGATCGCAGACTTTTAGAGAGCTTTTGGCTTGTGGTCGTGATGTTGTGTTTGCATTTTGATCTGACGATTGCAGATCAAACTTTTAATTCCTGTAGATTTACCCTGTCTGTCCATAGTGATTTTAAATAGCACCGCAAATTGCGGTGCTTTTTTTTACCTGCTAACCGGGCTTACTGGCCCATTTCCACCATCTCTTTCACATCTGAGCGGTTAATCTGCTGCTCGTTGCCATTGGCATCTTTATAGCTGATCATACCGGTTTCATCGTCAACTTTTGGTTTGCCATCCGCAACAATGGTGCGACCATCATTAGTATGCATGACGTAGTTGCTGGAACAGGCGGCCAGGGTAAAGGCCATGGTGCACACGGCCAGCACTGCGGCGAGTTTATTCATCTTCTATCTCCTTGCAGATTGATTGCATTAAACCACCCGCGTGCGCTGACCAGTGGTAGCAAACAGAGCGATCGACTGGAACAGACCGATTCGTTATGCGGGTTTCGGTTCAAACCTTGCAATAATTAGCATAACGCGCTTTTCCAGCTTTGCCAGGCCACGGCGTGGCTTTCAGCCTGGTCCTAACATCCAAGTAAGTGAGCTGAGTATGACCCATTTCTCTCCTGGCGAGTTTCGTCAGCAGTTTCCCGCGCTGAGCGATGCGGGTGTCTATCTCGACAGCGCTGCCACCGCGCTGAAGCCGCAGGCGGTGATTGACGCGACCGCGCAGTTTTATTCGCTGAGCGGCGGCACCGTCCACCGCAGCCAGTTCGCCGCTGCCCGCGCGCTGACGGCACAGTATGAACAGGCGCGCGCGCGCGTGGCGCACTGGCTGCAGGCGGCGGACGATCGGCAAATCGTCTGGACGCGTGGCACCACGGAAGCCATCAACCTGGTGGCGCACAGCTGGCTGGCACCGCGTCTGCAACCGGGCGACGAGATTGTGGTGAGCGAAGCCGAGCACCACGCCAATCTGGTGCCGTGGCTGATGGTGGCACAGGCCAGCGGTGCGAAAGTGATAAAGTGGCCGATTGGCGCAGACCGGCGGCCGGATATCGCCCTGCTGCCGCAGTTACTTAACGCACGCACCCGGCTGCTGGCGATAGGTCAGATGTCTAACGTGACCGGCGGCTGTCCGGATCTGGCGCAGGCGATTACGCTGGCGCACGGCGTCGGGGCGAAAGTGATGGTGGATGGCGCTCAGGGCGTAGTGCACTGCCCGCCGGATGTGCAGGCGCTGGATATCGACTTCTACGCCTTTTCCGCGCACAAGCTGTACGGTCCGATGGGCACTGGTGTGCTGTACGGCAAAGCGGAGCTGCTGGACGCGATGGCGCCGTGGCAGGGCGGCGGCAAAATGCTGACGCAGGTCGATTTCAGCGGCTTCACGCCGCAGCCGGTGCCGTGGCGCTTTGAAGCAGGCACGCCGAACGTGGCGGGCGTGGTCGGGCTGAGTGCGGCGCTGGACTGGCTGACACAATATGATGCAGGGAAAGCCGAACGCTGGAGCCAGCAGCTGGCCAGCCTTGCCGAAGAGCAACTCAGCGCTATTCCCGGCTTCCGCAGTTTCCGCTGCGGCAGCGCCAGCCTGCTGGCGTTTGATATCGCCGGTATTCACCACAGCGATATCGTGACGCTGCTGGCGGAACAGGGCATCGCGCTGCGCGCCGGCCAGCACTGTGCCCAGCCGCTGATGGCGGCGCTTGGCGTCAGCGGCACGCTGCGCGTCTCATTTGCCCCCTATAATAATCTGCAGGACGTGGACGCGCTGGTGCGCGCCATGCACCATGCCGTAGATTTACTGAGTGAGTAACGTAATGACATCAGCCCTGCTTGCCCCCCATCCGTTTGGGGATCTGATTACCGAAGCCAGCCTGACGGAGAAGTTTGCCCATTTTCATCAGTGGGAAGATCGCTATCGCCAGCTGATTCAGCTCAGCCGCCAGTTGCCGGCGCTGCCGGAAGCGCTGAAAACGGCGGAAATTGAGCTGTCCGGCTGCGAAAACCGCGTCTGGCTCAGCAGCCAGCAGCGGGCCGACGGCACGCTGCATTTTTACGGCGACAGTGAGGGGCGCATTGTGCGCGGATTGCTGGCGGTGCTGCTGACAGCGGTGGAAGGAAAAACGCCCGCGGCCCTGTTAGCCACAGACCCGCTGGCGCTATTTGATACCTTAGGGCTGCGCGCGCAGCTGAGCGCCTCGCGCAGCAGTGGTTTACAGGCGCTGGCAGAGGCGGTACAGCGTGCCGCCCGCGCGCATCAGGCAGACTGACGCGCCGCGCGCGCGAGGAATTTTTTCAGCGCGTGCGACACCGCAACAAAACCAAAGGTGGCGGTCACCATGGTGGCCGCACCAAAGCCGGCGGCACAGTCCATGCGCTTTGGCCCTTCCGCCGTGCTGCGCGAAGCGCATACGCTGCCGTCCGGCTGCGGATACACCAGCGCCTCGGTAGAGAACACGCAGTCGATCCCCAGTTTACCCTTGCTGTTTTTCACTACGCCAAAATCACTTTTCAGCCGCTCGCGCAGTTTGGCAGCCAGCGGATCCTGAATGGTTTTGGCTAAGTCACTGACCTGAATCTGCGTCGGATCAATCTGTCCGCCGGCGCCACCAGTGGTGATCAGCGGGATCTTATTGCGCCGGCACCAGGCAATCAGCGCAGCCTTGGGGCGCACGCTATCAATCGCGTCGATCACATAGTCGAACCCCGCCGCCATCAGCTCCGCGGTATTGTCCGGCGTGATAAAGTCATCGATGCAGATCACCTCACACTCCGGATTGATGGCATGAATACGCTGCGCCATCACCTCGGTTTTCGCCTGGCCGACATGCCCCTGCAACGCATGAATCTGACGGTTGGTATTGGTAATACACACATCGTCCATGTCGATCAGGGTAATTTTACCGATGCCGGTGCGCGCCAGCGCTTCGGCCGCCCAGGAACCGACGCCGCCGATGCCGATGACGCAGAAATGCGCGTCGGCAAAACGCTGCAGTGCTTCCTGCCCGTAGAGACGCGCCGTGCCGCCAAATCGCTGGCGCCAGGCGTCGCTGACAACTTTCATAGCTAACCTTTTAGTACGATGCGCAGACGCGCACCCGACAAACCCAGGGTGCACAGCCTATCAATTTGCGCCGATAATCAATGAACCATTATTGCCGTTTTGCGGATTGCTGAACAGCGGCTGGCCGGTTCCCGGTGCGGCTTTCAGCACCCAGACGCGGCCATAATGGTTGTAGAAGCCCGCCAGATGCGCCGCATCCGGGCCGACGCCCTGGTAGATATCGAAGTGCTGGCCTTTGATCGCGCCGCCCACGTCCAGCGCGACCATCAGGCGCATCTCATATTTGCCGTTGAATTTGCCCTTCTCATTCAGCTGCGGCACTTCAGCCAGCAGCGCCGTACCGGCGGGAATCAGCGAACGATCGGACGCCACCGAGGCTTTGGCAATCAGCGGTACCGCGCTGGCACCGCGCACCGGCACATACTCTTCCGGCTTGAAGAACACGAACGACTGGTTGGTTTCCAGAACGTTGCGCACTTCCTGCGGTGAGTGCTCCTGCGCCCACTGCCGAATCGCCTGCATCGACATGTCTTCGCGCTTCACTTCACCGCGATCGATCAGCTCTTTACCAATACTGTGGTAAGCCCAGCCGTTCTTGCCGCCGTAACCGAAGAAGCGCAGCGGACGGCCATCGCCGAAATCGACATAGCCGCTACCCTGCACGTCCATCATAAAGTTGTCGATCAGCGAGTTGCTCCAGGCAATCACATAACGCTCATCCAGTGCGCCACTATAGATAGAAGCGCGGCTTGGCAGCTTCTGTCCGCGCGGACGCGGCGGCATGCGATAAATCGGATACTGGAATTCGCCCTGACGGGTATAACGCGCTTCCACCACCGGCGTGTAGTAACCGGTAAACTGTACGTTGCCGTAGCTGTCGGTGCCTTCCATCTGATAGGCGTTCAGGCCGAACTGGCGCAGCTGACGCGTATCGGCGCCGGAGAGCAGCCAGTTCTGAATCGCACTGTAAGTGCCGAGGTTGCGGCCATACAGACCGGACGACGCCGACTGGATCTGCTGCACCTGCAGGCCGAAATCACGGCCATTGACCGGACGCCCTTTGGCGTTCGGCTCATTCACCAGCCCGAGCGGTTGCTCCAGCTTGCCATCAATATATTGCTGACCGCGATCGGTCGGCTTAGAGCTACAACCGGCTAACAGCGCCAGAAATGCGCCAGTAAGTGCATACTTCGCCCAATGTCCTTTCATTACCTTCTCTTTTTAAGCTGGTTGTTTGCACGGCGACGATAGCAAAGGGGCAGACAGAATGAAATCTGCCGCAGGCTAGCGCGCTCACATCTGTATAATAAATCGTCCAATGGCCAAATAATTCAGCAACTGTTTGTCTATTTAGCGCTTTAACGCAAAAAAGGGGTTGCATCATCATACGCCCGGTGTATAGTGCGCATCCACGGACGCGGGGTGGAGCAGCCTGGTAGCTCGTCGGGCTCATAACCCGAAGGTCGTCGGTTCAAATCCGGCCCCCGCAACCAATTCTTCGTGATGAAGAGACAATGTGGCAAGTCGCTTAGCGCGACAGACGGACGCGGGGTGGAGCAGCCTGGTAGCTCGTCGGGCTCATAACCCGAAGGTCGTCGGTTCGAATCCGGCCCCCGCAACCAATTGTCTTAACGAAGAATACAATGTGCAAAGTCGCTCAGTGCGACAGACGGACGCGGGGTGGAGCAGCCTGGTAGCTCGTCGGGCTCATAACCCGAAGGTCGTCGGTTCGAATCCGGCCCCCGCAACCACTTCTTCTGACGAAGAACATCACAACACCCTGACGGGTGTTTTTTTGTTTCTGCGCCCGGTAAAAAGCGGCATCGCTGCCGCCCTGCCCTAACGTCGTGCCAGCACGCCGCCTTTGTCAAAATACGCCTTAATACCGTGCAGAATGGCTTCCGCCACCTGATGCTGATAGCGCGGCGTACGCAGCTTCCGCTCCTCTTCGACGTTACTGATAAACGCCGTTTCCACCAGAATCGACGGGATATCCGGCGCTTTCAGCACCGCAAAGCCGGCCTGATCCACCGTGCGTTTATGCAGGTGGTTAATGTGGCCCATGCGCGTCAGCACTTCTTTGCCAAACTTCAGACTGTCGCTGATGGTCTGCCGCTGCACCATATCGAACATGGTGTGGTCGAGATAGCGATCGCCGCTCATGCTGACCCCGCCGATCAAATCCGCTTCGTTCTGCGTCTGGGCGAGAAAGCGCGCGGCGGCCGAGGTTGCGCCGCTGGTGGAGAGCGCGAAGACCGAAGAGCCGCGCGCCGCCCGGCTGGTAAAGGCGTCGGCGTGAATTGAGACAAACAGATCGGCGCGCTGCTTGCGCGCTTTCGCGACCCGCACGCGCAGCGGTATAAATACATCTTCGTTGCGCGTCATGTAAGCCTTCATATTACGTTCTTTGTCGATCAGCGCTTTCAGATAGCGTCCAATCTTCAGCACGATATCTTTCTCGCGCGTTTTGTACTTGCCGTGCGCGCCGGGATCTTCCCCGCCGTGACCGGGATCGATCATGATAATAATCGGTCGATCGCGCCCGGCTTTACCCGGTAGCGGCGCCTGCGCCGGTTGATCGCGCTCCAGTTCACCCTGGTTGTAATCCTTCAGTAACGCCAGCAGCGGATCCTCTTCCTGTGACGACTGGCTGGGATAGAGATCGACCACCAGCCGGTGGCGAATACCGGCGACCGGATCGAGGGTGAAGGTTTTCGGTGCCACGCTGCGCTTCAGCTCCAGCACCACGCGCACCGTGGTGGGATCGAACTGACCGACGCGCGCGGTTTTAATGTAGGGATCGTCCACCCGCACCAGCTTATCAATGCCTTTCAGCGCGCTGTTGATTTGCAGGTTCTGGATATCGATCACCAGCCGTTCGGGATTGCTCAGCGTGAACTGCTTATAGTGCAGCGCGACGCTGGATTCCAGCGTCACGCGCGAGTAAGTCGAGGATGGCCAGATGCGCACGGCCACAATGTGCTGACTGGCCGCAAAACCGCTGCGCGTCACGCTCAGCAACCACAGCGCACCTGCGCCCTGTAAAAGTCGTCTTCGGGTAAAAGCTTCGGACATGCCGCTCCAGCTACTGTGTTATGTCTAAAAAATCGTCAGTTGACGAGCAGAAGGCGAAAACTTTATTCAATGAGGAATGTCTTGTCTTGCCGGAAAAACCAGATAATGCAGTCTGTTAGCGTGGCTTGCATCAGGAAAATCGTAAAGTAACGTCAGGTCCGATACTTGCAAAAAGCGGCGAAAGAGCATAAAAATACATAAATTTCGAATAAACATTCACAGAGGGTTTGCCGTGAAGGAACGCAGTACCGAACTGGTTCAGGGTTTTCGCCATACCGTTCCCTATATTAATGCCCACCGTGACAAGACGTTTGTCATCATGCTGGGTGGCGAGGCCATCGAGCATGAGAACTTCTCCAGCATCGTTAACGATATCGGCCTGTTGCATAGTCTCGGCATTCGCCTGGTAGTGGTTTATGGCGCGCGGCCGCAGATCGATGCCAGCCTCGCGCAGCAGCAGCTGGAGCCGATTTATCACAAACACACGCGCGTGACCGATGCCCAATCGCTGGAGCTGGTGAAGCAGGCGGCCGGGCGTTTACAGCTCGATATTACGGCGCGTCTGTCGATGAGCCTGAATAATACGCCGCTGCAGGGCGCGCATATTAATGTGGTGAGCGGTAACTTCATCATCGCTCAGCCGCTGGGCGTGGATGACGGCGTCGATTACTGCCACAGCGGCCGCATCCGCCGCATTGACGAAGAGGCGATCCATCGTCAGCTGGATAACAATGCCATTGTGCTGCTGGGGCCGGTGGCGGTCTCGGTGACCGGCGAAAGCTTTAACCTGACCTCGGAAGAGGTGGCGACGCAGCTGGCGATTAAGCTGAAAGCCGAGAAGATGATCGGTTTCTGCTCCGAACAGGGCGTAACCGACCGCGAAGGCACCATCATTTCCGAGCTGTTCCCGAACGAGGCGCAGACGCGTATTGATGAAATGGAGAGCGACGGTGATTTTCTCTCCGGCACCGTGCGCTTCCTGCGTGGTGCGGTCAAAGCCTGCCGCAGCGGCGTGCGCCGCAGCCATCTGATTAGCTATCAGGAAGATGGCGCACTGCTGCAGGAACTGTTCTCGCGTGACGGTATCGGTACGCAGATTGTCATGGAGTCGGCCGAGCAGATTCGCCGCGCCAACATCAACGACATCGGCGGGATTCTCGAACTGATTCGTCCGCTGGAGCAGCAGGGCATTCTGGTGCGCCGTTCACGCGAGCAGCTGGAGATGGAGATCGATAAATTCACCATTATTCAGCGCGACAACATGACCATCGCCTGCGCAGCGCTCTATCCGTTCCCGGACGAGCAAATCGGCGAGATGGCCTGCGTGGCGGTGCACCCCGACTATCGCAGCTCGTCACGCGGCGAGCTGCTGCTGGAGCGCGTGGCGCTGCAGGCGCGGCAGATGGGGCTGAAGAAGCTGTTCGTGCTGACCACGCGCAGTATCCACTGGTTCCAGGAGCGCGGCTTCACGCCGGTGGATATTGAGTCGCTGCCTGAAAGCAAAAAGCAGATGTACAACTATCAGCGTCGTTCCAAAGTGCTGATGGCAGACTTACGCTAAGCGCCACTGCTCATCAAAGCGCCGCTGAGGGAAAGTCCCCGCGGCGGCGCAATCATCTGCCCTCTTCTCCCCCTAAGCGATCCAGCAGCCCGCTGCGCCGCTGCGTGCGCAACTGCACCGCGCGCCGGAACACCGCTTCATCACTGAACAGCGTCAGCTGGCTGCGCGCCCGGGTAATAGCCGTGTAAATCAGCTCGCGCGTCAGTACCGGCAGGAACTGAGCCGGCATCACCAGCGCGGTGTGGTCAAACTCCGAACCCTGTGATTTGTGCACCGTCATCGCCCATGCCGTGTCATGGGCCGGCAGGCGACTTGGCTGTACCGCTTTGATGCTGCCATCGGGCAGCGGGAAAAACACCTTGAGCAGCCCTTCCTCATCGAACAGCGTAATGCCGATGTCACCATTGAACAGGCCGAGCGCGCTGTCGTTACGCGTCACCATCACCGGACGCCCCTGATACCAGCGGCTGCCCCCTGCCGGACGCCGAATCAGCTGCAGCTGCATCAGCTTATGCTCAATACGCTGATTGAGCCCCTGCACGCCAAATGGCCCTTCGCGCAGCGCGCACAGCAGCTGATAACGGCCAAACGCAGCAATCACCTCGGCCGGTGCGGCACGCTGGTTAATCAGCTGGAGAAATGGCCGATAGCCTTCGGCAATCTGCGTCAGCATCGCCTGATACGCTTCGGCATCGTTGAGCGGCTGGCGCACGATATCACTGAAGCCCGCCTGAAAGGCCGCCTCGACCGCCTGCGCTTCGCCGGCGTTGACCGCCGCAGCCAGCTGACCGATGCCGGAGTGCGCCGCAAAACGGTAGCTTTTGCGCAGCAGGCAGATGGCATCACGCACCGCCGGGGCCACCGCATCATCGGTGCCGGCAACCTCGCAGCCGGTCAGCGTGGTGAGCTGCAGCGCGCGCACCGGACTGTAGCCCGCCTCAGCACAGCGGCAGATATCCCCGAGTACCGCACCGGCTTCAACCGAGGCCAGCTGGTCGCGATCGCCGAGAAAAATCACCCGCGCGTGAGCGGGCAGCGCGGCGATCAGGTTTGCCATCATGCCGAGATCGACCATCGAGGCTTCATCGACCACCAGCACGTCGAGATGCAGCGGATTACCGGCGTGGTAGCGCAGGCGCTGCGTCTCCGGCTGGGCACCGAGTAAACGGTGCAGCGTGGTGGCTTCTGCCGGAAAACGCTGGCGCTCCGCATCGCTGACGTCGAGACTGCGCAGCGCCTTACCCAGCGACTCGGTGAGCCGCGCCGCCGCCTTACCGGTAGGGGCGGCCAGCTGAATGCGCAGCGTTCCCTCACTGAGGCGAATCAGCGCCGCCAGCAGCTTCGCCACCGTGGTGGTTTTGCCGGTGCCGGGCCCGCCGGAGATCACCGCGGTTTTTTGCGTCAGCGCCACCGCCGCCGCAATTTTCTGCCAGTCCTCAGGCTGGCTGCCGAAAAAGGTATCCAGCACGCTGCGCACCTGTTCGGGCGCAAACAGCTGCGGCGCTGCCTGTGGCTGGAAGAAGCGCGCCACTTCTCCTTCGTGATGCCAGAGCCGGTGCAGATAGAGCCGGTTATCACGCAGCACCACCGGTGCCGGGCGATCGCTGGCGCTGAGCGCCTGCCAGTCCGCCAGCAGCGTCGGCCAGTCCTGCGGCTCGCCGGCGGCCTGCCAGATGGCGTGTGCCAGCTCCGGATGACGACCGCTGAACAGCCCTTCGCGGGTAAGCTGCGACAGCGGCAGGCAGACGTGACCGTCACCGGCTTCCGCGCTGAGACAGGCAGCCGCCAGCAGATGCGCGGGCCGATCGTCGTCGGCCAGCAGCCGGGCAAACTGAATATCCAGCGCCCGCAGCAGGCGCAGTTCTGCCGCCTGTGCCAATAGCGTACTCATGCTACTCATGCTGCTGCTCCCGGCCCGCGAAACAGGCTATCCAGTTGTGAAACGAAATCTGATGTTGGTCGGGTATGGAACACCCCGTTATCCGGCAAGCTGCCATCCATGCCGCGTAAAAACAGATAGAATACGCCGCCAAAATGCTGTTCATAATCGTAATCCGTCAGGCGGTGCTGCAAATAGCGATGCAGCGCCAGCGTATACAGCTGATACTGCAAATCGTAACGGTGGTCGATCATCGCCTGCGCCATCGCCTGCGGTGTGTATGCCTGATGGCTCTCGCCCAGCCAGTTAGATTTGTAATCCAGCAGATAGTATTTGCCCTGCCAGCGAAATACCAGGTCGATGAAGCCTTTCAGCATGCCCTGCACCTGACGGAAGTCGAGCGGCGGTGCCTGACGCGACAGCGGATCCTGCCGCATCAAAGCGTCCAGCGCCGGTGCCGTCAGCAGTCCATCAATCGGCAGATAGAACTCCATCTCGATCAGGCGATTGCCCGGTGTGATGTCGCTCAGCCGGATCCCTTCAGTGTTGAGCGGCGTGTTCACTACGCGGGTAATCCACTCGCTCAGCATCGGCTGCCAGTGCAGCGGATAGCCGCTCTGCTGCAACTGCTGTTCCAGCTGCGGCGCTGACGGCGGCTGGGTGAAGTCGAGCGATTCAAACAGCGTATGCAGGAAAGTCCCGGGCGCTGCGCCACGCGGGAAATGGTGCGGCGTCAGCGCGGCTTCCAGCACTTCCGCCTCGCGATCTTCCCCGACCGCTTCCGCATCGAAGCCCGGCATCACATCCAGCAGACGGTGACTACCGTGCTGCTGCAGCCCGGAGTAGCTGGTGACACGCCACGGATCGGCCAGCGCGCGCGTGACGCTGCGCGCATCCAGCTCATCGTCAACCTCGTCCAGCGCCTGCCAGCGTTCATGGCCCTGCGGCTGCGCCATCACCACTTCGGTTCCGGTCACGCTGATGTCGTGCAGTAAACTCGCCAGCTGTTCTGCGGTGGCCGGCTCGCCGCGCTGCAGCAGGAAACCCAGCGCGCTTTTATGTAAATCGCTCTCGCCCTCTTTCTTGCGCGTGCCGCGAAACAGCGGTGCCACGCCGACGCTGCAGTGATACACCGAACGCGTCAGCGCCACGTACAGCAGGCGTAAATCCTCTGCCAGCCGCTCCTGCTCTGCCAGCGCAAGACTTTGCTCATCATTCTGCAAATCCAGCACCGCGTTGTAATGCTCGCGGTCGTGATAGAGCGCGATATCGGTCTCGCGGAAACCGGCGGCAAACGGCAGCCACACCAGCGGATACTGTAACCCCTTGGATTTATGGATAGTGACAATCTGCACCAGGTGGCGGTCGCTCTCCAGCCGCAGCTGCTGGCTGGCCGACTGGCTGTCTGGTCGGGCGATCTGCTGCGCCAGATAACGCACCAGCGCGTGCGGACTGTCGAGCTGGGCCGCCGCCTCCTGCAGCAGTTCGCCGAGGTGCAGCAGATCGGTCAGGCGACGCTCGCCATTCTCTGAGGCCAGCAGGTTTTCTGCCAGCTGGCGCTCCAGCATCAGCTGACGCAGCATCGGCAGTACGCCACGCTGGTGCCACAATTGCTGCCAGCGGGCAAAGGTATCCACCAGCGCATCCCAGCCGCGTGCATCCTGATCCAGCGCGTCCAGCTGCGCGGCATCAAAGGCAAACAGCGACGTGGCCAGCGCGGTGCGCAGCATCCGCTCCTGTTCGGGCGCGAGGATCGCCTGCAGCAGCCACAGCAGTTCTCGCGCCTCGGGCGTGGTATACACGCTGTCGCGGTTGGAGAGATACACCGAAGGGATGCCGAGCTGATTGAGCGCGGCGCGAATCAGATTGGCTTCGTTCCGGCTGCGCACCAGTACGGTAATGTCCGAGGCCTGCACCGGCCGCTGGTCAGGCGTTTTGCCCAGCAGCGCGCGCTGTTGCTGACCCGCCTGCAGCCAGCGGCTGATATCAGCGGCGCACTGCTGCGCCATCAGCTGCTGGTATTCGCTGACGCTGCAGCCTGCGCCCGGCTGTAGCCAGAAGCGCAGCGCGGCCTGTTCCTCGCCGTCGATACTCAGTGACAAACGCTGATTGGGCGGCGCGGCATTGACCGGCAGAAACGGGATGTCCGCAAACAGAAACGGTGCGGGCTGGCGCATAAACAGCTGATTGACGCTCTCCACCATCGCCGGTGACGAGCGCCAGTTGGTATCCAGCGTGTAGTGCGCGTGAACTTCACTGCGCGCGCGGATATAGGTAAAGATGTCCGCACCGCGGAAGGCGTAGATAGCCTGTTTCGGGTCGCCAATCAGCAGCAGCGCATGCTGCGGCTGCTGTAAATAGAGCGTGCGGAAAATACGGTACTGCAGCGGGTCGGTATCCTGGAATTCGTCAATCAGCGCCACCGGAAAGCGCTGGCGAATCGCCTGCGCCAGCTGCTCGCCGCCGGGCTGTTGCAGCGCCTCGTCCAGCCGGCTCAGCAGATCGTCAAACCCCAGCAGCGCCTGCAGGCGTTTCTCTTTACGCACCGCGTGACGCACCTCCACCAGCGCGCGTGCAATCACCAAATCGCGCAGCGACAGCGGCTGCGCCAGGAACGTATCTATGGCGGCAAACAACGGGTGCTGCGGTGGCGCGCCCTTTTTGGTTTTTTCATTGAGCACCTGCTGACCGAAACGCGCCAGCTCGGCGGGAATCTGGTAATCCGCGGTCTCGCTCTGCGCCCAGGCGCTGACTTTACTGACCCACAGCGGCAGGTTTTTGCTGCTGTAGCTGCGCTTATCAACATCAGACTGCCCGACCAGCGTCAGCACCTCTTCGCCCAGCGCACGCCACTGCGCTTTCATTTCGGCAATACGCGCCAGGTTGCTGCTGTGGCGTGATGTCAGGGTTTCACTGTCGTGCGGCGCCAGACGCAGGCTGGGCGACTCGCCCTGCAGCCACGGGCGCAACGTCGACAATAGCTGTTCCGGCCCGCTCCATTCCGCAACGATGACGCGCGCAATATCCAGCGTCAGCGGATAGCAGTGGCGCCGCCAGAAATCCGCCGTCGCCTGACGCAACAGCTGCTGTTCATCTTCAATCAGCTGCTGCTCGAACAGCATGCCGGACTCAAACGCGTTGAGATTGAGCATGCGCTGGCAGAAGCCGTGAATGGTGAAAATCGCCGCCTCGTCCATCTGCCGTTCCGCCGCCAGCAGCAGCGAGGCCGCCTCAGCGGGCTGGGCAATGTCGGCCAGCAGCTGCATCAGCATCGGATTTGCGCTGACGCCGCGCAGACAGGCCAGCCGCAGCTCATGAATATTTTCCCGGATACGGCCGCGCAGTTCGGCGGTGGCGGCTTCGGTAAAGGTCACCACCAGAATCTCTTCCACCGACAGCGGGCGCGCATAGGCATTCTGCCCGCCAAGTCCCAGCAGTAAACGCAGGTAGAGCAGACCAATGGTAAAGGTCTTACCGGTGCCGGCGGAGGCCTCAATCAGACGCTCACCCAGCAGCGGCAGCGTCAGGGGATTGAGCGATTCAGGGCGCTGACTCATGGCGCATCACTCTTCACGGAGAGCGACTGCTGCAGCCGGGCGACTTCATCCCAGGTGGTAAAGCCCGGCAGCGGCGCATAATCCGCATCGTGGGTGCCATCGTGACTGCCGCCAATCTGCGAGATCATCGCCATGCCCTGCTGCGCCAGCACGGCCTGATGGAAAAAGTCAGCCAGGCTGGCCGGTGTCAGCTGCTGAATTTGCGCAATGGCTTTTTCGCGCGTATCAAACGCGAAGTTCTGGCGATTGAAATCACGGCTGTAACGGTTGGCTTCTTCATCCAGCGTTTGCGGACGCTGTTTCAGGTCGTTGATCAGTGCCTGCTGATACTGGGCGAAATCTTCCGCTTTCATGCTGCGCAGACGCTGTTCCGCCTGCGGATAGAACGCCTGGAAACGCTGCATAAGATAAGCGGGCGCTTTACTGTTGCTTTGCAGCAGGAAGCCAATGCCCCACTGGCGGCCAATCGGCATCTGATAAGCGAACACCGCATAGCCCAGTTGCTCCTCGGTGCGCAGCTGATTGTAGAACCACGGCTGCACAATCTGGCTCAGCATGGTGCTGTTAGCCATACTTTGATACTCGCTGTAGCCGAGCGGCACATACAGCGTCGCCAGCGCCGAGTCGGTGCTGCTGCCGGTTTTCTGCAGGTTGGCTTTGATCGGCTTATCCACCACCACATAATCGCTGTGCCAGTAACCATGCCCCGCGCTGTGCAGTTGCTGTTTAAGCTCTTCGCCCAGCTGCCTGACGCGATCCGCCGACAGGTTGCCGACCACCATCATTTCCGGCGTGGCATGCTGGATCAGCGCATCGCGGTAATCCATCACCTGCTGCAGCGTGATCTGTTTCACAAGCTGGCGTCGCGCCTCACGCTGGGTATAAGGCAGCTGGGACAGCATTTGCATCGGCTGAATCGCCTGTTCAAATGCTTTGCCCTTTTCCGCTGCTTCCAGCCGATCCAGATACCAGGATTTCGCCTGCTCCAGCTGCTGCGCATCCGGCTGGAAGCTGGCGTAGCCTTCTACCAGCTTTTTCAGCAGCTCCGGCAGGCGCTGGGTGAAGCCGCTGGCATTGAACACCAGCCCGTCGTCCTCACCGGTGGAGAAGCTGATGCCGCCCACCGAGGCCTGCGAATTCAGCTCATCCAGCGCCAGGCTGGAGAGGTAGTCGTTGAGACCAAACAACACCTGCTGGCGCGCATCGCTGATCGCGGATTTGTTACGCAGCGCGAGCGTAATAGCGGCCTTCGGCTCGCTGGCGTAGAACTGGCTCGGCATCCAGTAGATGCGCATGCTGTCGCCACTGGTCAGCGCCACCGGATGATCGTAATGCTTACCGTCAGAGGGGATGAGGGAGAAATCCGACGGAATGTAGGGATTCAGGGTCGGCAGCGACAGCGGAATCTGCTGCGCCTGCTGCTGCCAGGCGCTGAACTGCGCGGCGCTGATTTTATCCACCTGATAAGGCGCATTCACAAAGTAAGCCTGTTTGTTGTGCGGCTCAGCGGGACTGATGTACCAGATGCGGGCGTTCTGCGGCGTCATCTCAGCCAGACGGGCGTTGATCGCGGCCGCATCATAGCGGTCGGCCAGATAAGGTGCATCCAGCGTGTGCGTCACCGGCACGCGCAGCATGGTATCCACCAGCCACTCAATGTAATCCATATCGCGGGTAATTGATGGATAGCGGAAATCCAGCGCCAGCACGTGCGCAACTTCATCGAAATAGCGCTTGTCGATGCCTTGTTTGCGCAGCATATCAAGGTAGCTGAATACTGCAGCCACCACGCGATCGCGCTGCGCCAGACCTTTGTCGGTCAGCGAAACCGAGATGGCAAACACGCCGCTGTTGCGCTCGGTCATCGGATCCGCGCCGGCATTGACGCCATCCGCCAGTCCCTGCTGCTGCAACCAGTCGTTCAGGGTATTTTTGCTGCGGTTGCCCAGCAGATAGCTGATTAAGGTGTCG
The DNA here is from genome assembly GCF_011752635.1 of Pantoea sp. Cy-640. Classification (NCBI taxonomy): domain Bacteria; kingdom Pseudomonadati; phylum Pseudomonadota; class Gammaproteobacteria; order Enterobacterales; family Erwiniaceae; genus Pantoea; species Pantoea sp. Cy-640. The sequence goes on from NZ_VWXB01000010.1 coordinate 106,003, forward strand.
GTTTTGCTGCGGAACTGGTCGCTGTCGTTGGCGATGCGAAACTCAATTTTCAGCTGCTTGCGCGGCTGCGCTGGCACGTAATGAATGATGATGCCTTTCTGCGCATCGGTGACCACCGGCACGGTAATGTCCGGCACGCTGGCCTGATGATTGGCCACGCGACCAAAAGTCTCGGCAGCGATCGTCGCCATCTCCGGCAGCGGTTTGTTACTGTAAATCACCGCTTTCATCAGATTCGCCGAGTAGTGGCGGTGATAGAAATCGAGCAGCGCCTGATGCAGGTTGCTGTCGGGTTTGTCACTAAGGGTATCAAGGTTACCGCCCGAATAGCGCGAGCCGGGGTGCGCCGGGTTAAGGGTTTCCGCGCCAACCTGCGCCATACGCAGCCCATCGCGCGAGCGTGCCATCGTCAGCTCAGCGTTAACCGCATGCCGCTCGCGGTCCGCGTTGGTCGGGTCGAGCAGGGGTTGCGCAATCGCATCCGCCAGACGATCCACCGCCGGTTGCAGCGCATCGTTTTCAACTTCCAGGTAAAACGCGGTGCGGTACGAGGCTGTGCTGGCATTGTGGCTGCCACCGTGCTTCTTGAGAAACTCCGCCAGGTTATCCGGCTGCGGATAATTTTTTGACCCCATCAGCACCATGTGTTCCAGATAGTGTGCCAGGCCCAGCTGACTGTCGGGATCGTCCAGAGAACCGATCGGTAACGTCAGCGCTGCCAGTGATTTCGGCGCGGCAGCATCCGACACCAGCAGCACCGTCATGCCGTTGCTCAGGGTTATGGCCTGATAACTGCGCGGATCGTGATCGCTCTTGCGGATGGTTTCATCAATCGGCTGCCAGCCGCGCCCGTCGTCGGCAAAGGCATTCAGCGCCAGCATGCTCAGCAGCAGCGCTCCTATCCAGCGTGCGTAAATCCGCATTTCAACCCCTTAACGTTACCCTTATCCGCCGGCGTTGCGCCGGTCGGGATACTCAAACACTTTCTTATAAGACGGTGGCTGCCAAGGTACAGGCCGCACTTCCGTTGCTATTCATCATCCTGATGCGCGAGGCGCACCGGCAAATACCACTGACGCGCCGCAGCGATGATCTGCTGCTGCGTCGGCTCGTCCAGCGTGCGGCACAGGCGCTGCAGATAGGGATCGCTGCCCTCGCCTTCAACCTGGTAGCCGCCCTGCCACGCCTGCAACAGCTTGTTGAGCGCCTTTTTCTGCGTGGCGTCATCTTCCTGAAGCTGGCCGGATTTGCTGTCAAAGCTGGCGTCCAGCCAGGCGCCGCCGGATTTATTCAGCAGCAGCAGCGGCTGCGCCAGACCCGCCTCACAGGCGGCCACATATTCAGCCAGCTGCGCCTGCGCCTGGGCAGGTGCCACGGCCGCGAAGCACCAGCGGCTCTGTTTGCGACCATACATGCGGCTAGTGCCGTTGCCGCCCAGCGCACAATACACCAGATGTTCCAGCCACAGCAGCAGGCCATCGTTGATGTTGAGCACGCCCGGACGCCAGCGTAACAGCCCATCAGCTTGCACCTGAGTCAGCCAGCCGGTCAACTGCGTTGCGCCCAGCGTCAGGTTGACTTCCCAGCTCTCCGCCGGCAGCCGCTGCGCGCTCACTTCCGCCGCCACCTCCTGCATCTCTTCGGTCTGGCTTTGCCAGAAAAGTTCCCCGAAGGCGCCGTAAGGCAGATTACCGGCGGCGCGATGGTGCGCATACAGCTGGGCCGGATCGTCACCGTTGACCAGCGTATTCAGCAGTTCAGCGTTGATCTGATAGCGCTCCAGGCTGTCCGGTGCGAACGGTTCGCTGTCCGGCAGCTCGCTCTCCTCCATCCAGAAAGCCACGCCGAGGCGCTGCTGAAACCACGCCCGCACCGGATGACGCCAGAAGCGCAGCAGCTGCTCCAGCGACAGCGTGGTCAGCGGCTGAACCGGCAGCGGCTGGACAAACCCGGGCTGCGCCACGCCGCTGCCGGTCGCCGCTGGCAACCATTCTGCGGCGAAGCTCTGCACGTGGCTTCCCGGCTGGAAATTTTCCGCCGCGAACGGCATGCGGCTATGCAGGCGTTGCAAATGTGCCCGCACCCGCTGCTCACTGACGTCCGGCTCACAGGCTTCATCGCCCGGCAGACAGAAACTTTGCGCCAGATAATCCACCAGTTCAGTCACCAGCACCGAGGGATAGCGCTCGGTGTTGTCCTGAATCGCCCGGCCAATGTAGCTGATGTACAGCTGCTGCTGCGCCGAGATCAGCGCTTCAAGGAACAGATAGCGGTCATCATCACGCCGGCTGCGATCGCCTTTCCGCGTCTGCTGCTGCATCAGGTCAAAACCGAGCGGCGCCAGGGTGCGCGGATACACGCCGTCGTTCATGCCCAGCAGGCACACCACTTTAAACGGGATGGAGCGCATCGGCATCAGCGTACAGAAGTTGATTGGCCCGGCCAGGAAGCGCTGGCTGATGCGCTGCTGATCGAGGCGCGAACGCAGCTCATCGCGCAGCAGCGTGACCGGAATCGGCTGCTGATAGGCGGCCTGCATCCCCTGTTCAATGATCTCCTGCCACTGCGTTTCGACCAGCAGCAGCGCCGCCTCGCTGTCGGCATCGCCGCTGAAGAAGCTGTCGATCAGCTCGCGGCACAGCGGCAACCACTCGGCCAGGGTGCGCGTCTGCGCAAGGCGCGTGCGCCAGTTGTCGAGCCGCGCCAGCAGCTCGGCCAGATGGCCCGCCAGCTCGGCGATCAGGCCGCTGGATTCGTCATACGGCAGAATGCCCTGCCAGTCGCCGTTGCGGCTTTCCAGCGCGTAGCCCAGCAGCATACGCTGCAGGCCGAAGCGCCAGGTGTGCTGGCCGGTGACCGGCAGCGCCAGCGCTTCCACGCTGGCATCATCCAGTCCCCAGCGGATGCCGGATTCCATCACCCAGCGGCGCAGCAGGCGCAGGCCGCTCTCCTCGACGGAGAAACGCTGTGCCAGCGCCGGCACCTCCAGCAGCGCCAGCACCTCTTCTGAGGCAAAGCGACTGTCCGGCAGTGCCAGCAGGCTGAGCAGCGCGAGGATGGCCGGATGCGCCTGACTGGCGCGCCGGTCAGAAATGGCGAACGGCAGATAGCGCTCAGGCGGCGCACTGGCAAAAGCCGCCTGAATAAAAGGCGCGTAGCTGTCGATGTCTGCCACCATGACGATAATATCGCGCGGCTTCAGCTCCGGATCGGCTTCCATCAGCGCCAGCAGGTGATCCTGCAGCACTTCCACTTCACGCTGGGCGCTGTGACACACCTGCAGCGTGATGGAACGATCGTGCGGATCGAGGCGGCGCTTGTCCATGCTGTCGGCCAGCTCGCCAGCGCTGAGCCCAATCACCGCGCGATCGTCAAGATTGAGCAGATCGGCCTGCAGGCAGTGCAGCAGATTATCCGGTGACATCTCCACAAACGCATCGATGTCGTTGGCGGCTGACTCCATCTGGCTCAGCAGAAACAGGTTGTCGCGGCCCAGCTTACCCCACGAGGCCAGCAGTGGATTGGTCAGCTGCTGCTCGCCCAGTTCGTTAAATAGCGCAGGCGCGGCATCCGGATCGCGGAACAGCGGCTGCGTCTCCTGCGAATGCAGCCGCAGCCGCTGGCGGCTCTGCAGCTTCGCGAGGAAGGCGTAATCCTGAATGTCGCCCCAGTAGTGACGACAGGGATTGGTAAACAGCAGGTGAATATCAATGTGGCGGCCCAGCGCTTCCAGCGCCTGCAGATAAACCGGCGGCAGCGCAGAGATACCGCAGATGAAGACGCGCTGCGGCAGCCCCGGCGGCGGCGTTGACGCCTGCTCCAGCGCCTGGATAAACCGTGCATAGAGGTTGGCACGGTGCCACATCGGCTGACCGAGGCTGCGCGTGAATTCGACCAGATCGCGCCACAGCGCCGCCTGCCACTGCTGAGCATCGCTCAGCCCGTCCACCTGTTCGCCGCGCTCCCAGCGGTTCAGCCAGTCGGAGCGGTAGACCAGATACTGGTCGAACAGATCCGCCACGCGCGCGCTGAGCTGGTAGAGTTTGCGCTGATCGTCGTCGTCATGCAGATAGCTGCGCAGCGGCTGAAATGCCTCCTGCTCCAGCAGCACCGGCAGCCGGTGCATCAGCTTCCAGCTCATGCTGGCTTTGGTGAAAGCGCTCTCTTCCGGGATATCCGGCAGCACTTTAACGAACATGCTCCAGATAAAGCTGGCGGGCAGCGGAAAATCAATGTTGGCGGCAATGTTGAAGCGGTTAGCCAGCTCCATCTGCAGCCACTGCGCCATGCCCGGGCTCTGTACCAGCACCTGCTCAGCCGCGAGCGGATCGGCCAGCGGCTGGAGTTTTATCAGCTCTACCGCTAAGTCTTTCAATAAATCTAACCGATTGGAGTGGTAAACCCGGAACATAAAACTCCTTAAAGAAGGGAAAGCGCAGCCCGGTCACTCTACCCTTAATCGTCTGGCCTGCCTACCCGCCGGCATCACCTTCGCGGCAATTGAGCCGCGCCAGTGACGCCGTGCGCTGATGGGGTCCGGTGACAGTAACGCGATCCAGCACGCAGCCGCCAGGTAAACTCTGCGGCTGGTGCACAATGTGCCAGCCGGCAGTATCACGCCCGAGCAGCGCCTGCCCGGCTACCTGCCACGCCTGGCGCTGCTGCCACTGCTGGCTAAATCCCAGCGCCAGTGCGCGATGATACTGCAGCAGCGTGCTGATGGTCATCGCCAGCAGCAGCATGGCGACCAGCGTTTCCGCCAGGCTAAAACCCTGCTGTCGCCTCTGGCAGCTGACACTGCTCCGCCTTCGCCAGCGGGCAGTAGTCGATCCAGCCATGCGGCTGTGGCTGCAGCTGACCGTAGCGCAGCGATACCCACTGATAGAGCACGAGCGCACGTCCGGTGCCGCGCGCCGATAATAAGCCATTGTTCTCCTCCTGCCGCAGCAGACAGCTTTGCCACGCATCGGTCAGAGCGGTCTGACACTGCCAGCCCGCGGCCCGCGGCCAGTTTTGCTGCCGGCCCCACGTTAACGCGGCCTGCGCCTGCCAGAAATCCTGCTGATGCTGCTGCTCGTCGGCGACCAGCGCCATGCCCTGCACCAGCTGCGTGCGCGCGGCGTGCAGCGTGAGCCCGCCCATCAGCAGTAACATCACCACCATGCCTAGCGTGCTGTTGCCGCGCTGCTTCACAGATTCAGCCCCTCCGCTATCATCGTTAGCTCTGCCTGCTGGCGGCCCGCCGTGGCGGCCAGCTGCAACAGCAGCCGCGTGCCCTGGCGCTCAACCCGGAAGGTGCTGAGGGTGAGGAATGCCGGATCGGTGATGCGCTCCCAGCCGTTGCTGTTGCACTCGTCCACGCCGCGCTGCATCTCCAGCTGTCCGTTGCGCAGACGATAGCCGTAATAATCGCTTTCACTGTGACCGACGCCTTCCCAGCGTCCGTTACTGTTTTCGTCCCATCGCAGCAGTACACAGCTGCCGCCGCTCACCAGCGTGAGCGCCGCACCGCCGCACTGACCGTGACAGTAACCGGCACGGCGCAGCGCTTTGGCCAGCGAGCCGGCAATCTGCTGCAGCTCCTGTTGCAGCTGGACCCGCTGCTGCAGCCGCAGGTTCTGTTCCAGCAGCAGCGGCAGAAAGCGGCCAACGCTGACCATCAGCACCGCGCCAATCGCCATGGCGATCAGCATCTCCAGCAGACTGAAGCCCCCCTGCGCTATTCGCATCCCTTCTCTCCCGGCTGGCAGACCCGGATGCGCGCCCGGGCGGAGAGGATGACGCGCCAGCGGCCAGCCGCGCTCTCCAGTTCGATACTGCCGGGCCGGGCCACATCGCGTCGGCCGTAAAAGCCCGGCTCGCCGATCAGCGCGGTGATGCGCACTTCGCGATAAGGCGGCCGGAACAGCCAGCGCGACGGCAGCTGACACCCTTCTGCAGGCTGCGGCCCGGTGCCGAGGCAGCCGTTTTCGCCCGGTTGCAGCCACAGGCTGAGGTCGCGGTTGTGCCAGCTGGCGTGCGCGCGCAGCCGTAGCAAAAAGCTCTGCAGCTGCAGAACGCTGTCACGCAGTTGCTGATACTGTTGCCAGCGCTGCCAGCCCTGTAAGGCTGCGATGCTGAGGATGCCGGCAATCACCATAACCAGCAGCAGTTCCGGCAGCGTAAAGCCGGCGTTTTGGGTTCTGTTCATAACCGGCACTCTGCGCCTGCCGGATGAAAAGCAACAGCGGCAAACAGAGAAGATGGAAAGCGTGCCGCAGGAAAGTTATGCCCGGTGCAGACAACACCCTTTTTTTGCGCGTCGGATTCAGAAAATCCCCGCAGAAGCGGACGGGGCCAGGCAAAAAAAAAGCCCTGCACGATGGCAGGGCCTGATGCTGAAGAGCGGCAGATTACACGGCAACCGGCGCTTTGATCGCCGGATGCGGATCGTAGCCTTCGATCTCAAAATCATCGAACTGGTAATCAAAAATCGACGCGGGCTTACGCTTAATCACCAGTTTCGGCAGCGGTCGCGTTTCACGCGTCAGCTGCAGTCGCGCCTGTTCGAGATGGTTACTGTACAGGTGCGTATCGCCGCCGGTCCAGACGAAATCGCCCACCTCAAGATCGCACTGCTGTGCCACCATATGCACCAGCAGCGCATAGCTGGCGATATTGAACGGCAGGCCGAGGAAGATATCGCACGAACGCTGGTACAGCTGGCACGACAGCTTGCCATTCGCCACGTAGAACTGGAAAAACGCGTGGCACGGCGCCAGCGCCATCTGATCCAGCTCACCGACATTCCATGCCGAAACGATAATGCGGCGCGAATCCGGATCGCGTTTCAGCTGCTCAATCACCTTGCTGATTTGATCGATCTCTTCGCCGGAAGCATTGCCCCAGCTGCGCCACTGCTTGCCGTAGACCGGTCCCAGATCGCCGTTTTCATCCGCCCATTCGTCCCAGATGGTGACCTTGTTCTCTTTCAGGTAGCCGATGTTGGTGTCGCCTTTTAGGAACCACAGCAGCTCATGAATGATTGAGCGCAGATGCACCTTCTTGGTGGTGACCAGCGGAAAACCGTCCTGCAAATTGAAACGCATCTGGTGGCCAAAGATGGAGAGCGTGCCGGTACCGGTACGGTCGGCCTTTTCTGCGCCTTCATTCAGCACATGTTGCATCAAATCCAGATACTGTTTCATTTTACCTCACGCGTTTGTTGCTGCGGGCGACGACGATACGCCCAGACCATCATAATCACTCCGGCCAGAATCATCGGGATCGACAGAATCTGGCCCATACTGATACCGCCTTCGAACAGGCCAAGCTGGGCATCCGGCTGGCGGAAAAACTCCACGATAATGCGGAATGCGCCGTAGCCAATCAGGAACAGGCCGGAGACGCTGCCCATCGGGCGCGGCTTGCGAATAAACAGGTTGAGGATGATAAACAGCACAATGCCTTCCAGGCACAGCTCGTACAGCTGTGACGGATGGCGCGGCAGCACGCCGTACGTGTTCAGCAGTTCCTGATACTGCGGGTTATTGGCCGCCAGCGCGAGATCTTCGCTGCGCGAACCCGGGAACAGCATGGCGAATTTAAAGTCAGGCGCCACGCGGCCCCACAGTTCCCCGTTGATGAAGTTGCCGAGACGGCCAGCACCGAGGCCAAACGGGATCAGCGGCGCAATGAAATCAGAGACCTGGAAGAAGGTGCGTTTGGTACGGCGGGCGAAGATCAGCATCACCACGATCACGCCAATCAGACCACCGTGGAATGACATGCCCCCGTCCCACACTTTGAACAGATAGAGTGGGTTGTCGAGGAACAGCGGCAGGTTATAGAACAGCACGTAGCCGATGCGGCCGCCGAGGAACACGCCGAGGAAGCCTGCGTACAGCAGGTTTTCAACTTCTTCTTTCTTCCAGCCGCTGCCGGGTTTGTTGGCGCGGCGCACCGCCAGCCACATAGCAAACACAAAGCCTACCAGATACATCAGGCCGTACCAGTGCAGCGAAACCGGTCCGATGGAGAAGATCACCGGATCGAATTGGGGAAATGAAATGTAGCCGTTAGTCATCTTTCACCATGTTTTTTCTGCCCGCAAAAGGGCGTGGCTAAAGGGCCATACAATAAAAGGCTGCGCATCATAGCACAGCCGCTTTTCACAATTTCCGCAGAAATGTAAACAGTTAACGTCCGCCGCGAATCAGTCCGCCCAGGCCGCGCCGCTCCATGAAGGCCGACACCAGATGGCGCACTTCCGTTGCGGTGTGCGCCATCACGCCCTGCTGGCTCAGTTTCTGCGCCTCTTCGTAATCGAGGTGGCGCAGCAGGTATTTGACGCGCGGAATGTTCTTGCCGTTCATGCTGAGATGGTGATAACCCAGACCCACCAGCAACGCGACGCACATCGGATCGCCCGCCATTTCACCACACAGGCACAGCTCCAGTTTGGCCTGGCGGGCTTCACTGGCGATGGTTTGCAACGCCCGCAGCATCGCCGGATGCAGCGAATCGTAAAGGTTGGCAACGCGGGTATTGTTGCGATCGACCGCCAGCAGATACTGGGTGAGATCGTTGGTGCCGACGGAGATAAAGTCCACGCGTTGCGCCAGATGCGGGATCAGAAACAGCATCGACGGCACTTCAATCATCACACCAATGCGCGGTTTCGGAATGGCATAACCGAGCATCTCTTCCACTTCGCGACCGGCGCGATCGATCAGGCGCCGCGCCTCTTCGATCTCGTCAATATGACTGATCATCGGCAGCAGAATGCTCAGGTTGCCCGAAGCGACGTTGGCGCGCAGCATAGCGCGCACCTGCACCAGGAAGATCTCCGGCTGGTCGAGCGTCAGACGAATGCCACGCCAGCCGAGACAGGGGTTCTCTTCACTGATCGGCATGTAAGGCAGCTGTTTGTCAGCGCCGACATCCAGCGTACGCAACGTCACCGGTTTGTCGTAAAACAGTTGCAGCATGCCCTGATATTGCGCCACCTGCTCCTCTTCCGACGGGAAGCCGCTTTGCAACATGAACGGAATTTCGGTGCGATACAGGCCGATGCCGTCAACCCAGTTGTCGAGCGCCTGTTCGTGTTCCGGGCTGAGACCGGCGTTGAGCATCACCTGCACGCGCTCGCCGCTTTTCAGCTCGCCGGGCTGCTCCACCACATCTTCGGCCATTTTGCTCAGCGCGTTCTCTTCGCTGATCAGCCGCTGATACTCCTGCACCAGCACCGGCTCTGGATCGATCAGCACTTCGCCGCGATAGCCGTCCACGATTAGCAGCCGCTTGTTGAGCTGCGACGGCAGGATATCCGCGCCCATCACGGTCGGAATACCCATGGCGCGCGTGAGGATCGCCGCGTGCGAGTTGGCTGCGCCATCGCGCACCACCACGCCCGCCAGCCGCTCCTGAGGCAGCTCCGCCAGCGTGGTGGCGGTGAGTTCATCGGCTACCAGCACAAAACGTTCCGGCCAGGCATTGGTGCCCACCAGCGTGTCGTCAAGATGGAACAGCAGGCGCTGGCCGAGCACGCGCAAATCACCGGCGCGCTCGCGTAAATAGTGATCCTGCAGGCTGGCAAACTGTGCGGCAAACTTCTCGATCACCGTTTTAACCGCCCACTCGGCTACCGATCCGCGCTCGATCTCGGCAAACAGATCTTTTTTCAGTCGCGCATCGGTGAGCAGGTGCGAGTAGAGATCGAAGATCGCCGCGCTCTCTTTCTGCACGCTGGCCGCGAAACGCTTGCTGAAGCGACGAAACTCGTTGCCCGCCTCGCCCATGGCGACAATCAGGCGCTCGCGTTCACGCTGTGGATCGAGCGTAGAGGCGGCGGACACCTGGTCGAGCAACGGCTGTGTTTCATCAACCCAGCCAGGCGCAACGGCGACGCCCGGCGCGGCGGCAATCGCTTTGACGCGCGTCTGGCGGAACTGACCGAACAGCTGGCCAAGCTGCGACTGCGACAGCAGCGCGGCCATCTGCGTGGCCAGCGTAACCAGAAACGACTCTTCGCTTTCGTCGAACTGACGATGCTCTCGCTGTTGCACCACCAGCACGCCGAGCAGTTGACGCCGGCTAATGATTGGCACACCCAGAAACGAGCGATAGCGCTCTTCTTTGACGGAGGGAATGTATTTGAAGCTGGGATGACTTTGCGCATCGGCGAGGTTGATCGGTTCGGCCAGGCGGCCCACCAGCCCGACGATACCTTCGTCGAACGCCAGCGTAACCGTGCGGCCGCGCGGCTTTTTCAGGCCGCGCGTCGCCATCAGGTAGTAGCAACGCCGATCGTGATCGGCGAGGTAAACCGAGCAGACCTCGGTCTCCATCGCCAGGCATATTTCGTTGACCAGAATGTCGAGTGCTTCATTCAGACGCGGTGCACTCGCCACTTTTTCTACAATTTCGCGCAACTGAGTGAGCATAAAGGGCGTGGCCTATCCTCTTTTACGTCGATGGGCGGCGTTGTTATTGCGCTGCCCCGCACTCTCCTGCATAGACATCACCACGCCAGCGAATTCCTTCATGACGCGGCGATACACATCGCGCTTGAAAGAGACAACCTGACGTACCGGATACCAGAAGCTGACCCAGCGCCAGCCATCGAACTCCGGCGTGCTGCTGTGTTGCACATTGATATCCGCGTCACTACACATCAACTGCAGAAGAAACCACTTTTGTTTCTGGCCGATACACACCGGCTTTGTGTCCCAACGCACCAAACGTTTTGGCAACTTGTAACGTAACCAGTTACGGGTTGAAGCAAGTATTCGAACATCTTTGCGGTGTAAACCCACTTCTTCGAACAGTTCGCGATACATCGCCTGTTCAGCGGTTTCACCCGGATTGATGCCTCCCTGAGGAAACTGCCAGGAGTGCTGTCCAAAGCGCCTGGCCCACAACACTTGTCCTTGCCTGTTACAGATTACGATACCAACATTCGGGCGGTAGCCATCATCATCGATCACTGGACTACCTCAAAGCTAAATTTGAATAGCCTGATTGTTTCATACTCCTTACAGGCGGTAAACCACTGGATATCCGCGCCGCTGACCGGATAACAATGGGATAACTCACAGATAATAGCCATGTTATGAACAGACAGGGGCATTTAACGGCGATCTTATTCACCTTTTCTGTGGATAGCTTTGTGCAGAACACGGGAATGTGTTGAATAACCGCTTCGGAAAATTCTCATGCACGCCGGGGCGAATAGCACTAAAATACCCATTTATCATAGCGATAGCCAATCACTCCGTTCAGATACACAGCGTGAAAGCCGGTTATTCTTCCCCACGCGGTTACCGCTGCTCAAAGATCCATCACCGTTGATTTTATCCACAGAGAATGTCCTAAACCTGGGCAGAGAATGGAAAAAAAGCGCGCAGTTCGGCAAAGTCAAGGCTGTAAATGGAAACAGGGGTGGGCAAAACGTGGGGTTATCCCACTTTTCTGTGGATAACTGGGTTTAAGATCCTGTTCATTGTCGATAACAAACCGGGATAACCGCCTCTTACCCTGATGAGCACCTGGTCAATCACGCTAAAAAAGCATGCTGAATCATGCTATTATCACGTTTACATTGTCCGCCACGGTGTGGACAACACGCGCTGACCTTTACTGACCATATTTTGACCAATGCGAGTTTTTATCATGAATTGCCCTGCCGCCTTGCCTGCTGCGCCCCGTAACGAAGCCGAACTGCTCCAGCGTGCCCAACAGCTGGCTGGTCAGAGCTTTGCCGCGCTGGCCGCGCAGCTTGGCCTGCCGATGCCCGCCGATTTACGCCGTGACAAAGGCTGGGTCGGCATGCTGCTGGAGCTGCTGCTGGGTGCCAGCGCCGGCAGTAAAGCCGAGCAGGATTTTGCGCATCTGGGTATTGAACTCAAAACCATTCCGGTCGATGCGCTGGGTAAGCCGCTGGAAACCACTTTTGTCTGCGTGGCACCGCTCACCGGCAACAGCGGCGTTACCTGGCAAACCAGCCACGTGCGCCACAAGCTGGCGCGGGTGTTGTGGATCCCGGTGGAGGGCGATCGTGCCATTCCGCTGGCCGAGCGCCGCGTGGGTTCGCCACTGCTGTGGCAGCCGAATGCGCAGGAAGAGCAGCAGTTACGTGAGGACTGGGAAGAGCTGATGGACATGATCGTGCTCGGCCAGGTGGAGCGCATCACCGCCCGCCACGGTGCGTGGCTGCAAATCCGGCCAAAAGCGGCCAACAGCAAAGCGCTGACCGAAGCCATCGGCGAACACGGCGAGCCGATCATGACGCTGCCGCGCGGTTTTTATCTCAAGAAGAGCTTTACCGGACCGCTGCTGGCGCGGCATTTTCTGCTGTAATGCCCGGTACAACCTCGCCCTTGCAGGATCGCTTTAGGCAGCGCCGCCTGCGCCGTGTATAATTCCCGTTTACTTTTCGTTTAGGAATGAAGGATTCATGTTTGACTGGATTGCTGATCCCAACGCCTGGCTGGCGCTGGGAACATTAACCATTCTGGAAGTGGTGCTGGGTATCGATAACATTATTTTCCTGTCTCTGGTGGTCGCGAAACTGCCGCAGCACCAGCAAAACCGGGCGCGCCGGCTGGGTCTGATGGGGGCGATGTTGATGCGCCTCGGGCTGCTGGCCTCCATCGCCTGGGTGGTGAGACTGACGCAGCCGTTGTTTTCCATCATGGACCACGCCTTCTCCGCGCGCGATCTGATTCTGCTGTTCGGCGGCCTGTTCCTGCTGTGGAAGTCGAGCATGGAGATCCATGAAACCATCGAAGGCGGCGAAGAGGAGCACAAAACCAATGTGCACTCTTTCTTCGGCGCCATCGTGCAGATCATGCTGCTCGACATCATCTTCAGCCTGGATTCGGTGATCACTGCCGTCGGTCTGTCCGATCACCTGTTCATTATGATGGCGGCGGTGGTCATCGCGGTGCTGATGATGATGGTAGCCGCGCGCGCGATTGGCGAGTTTGTTGAGCGGCATCCGTCGGTCAAAATGCTGGCGCTGGCGTTTCTGATTCTGGTCGGCTTTACCCTGATCCTCGAGAGTTTTGGTATGCATGTACCAAAAGGTTACATTTATTTTGCGATGTTCTTCTCCATGGCGGTAGAGTGTCTGAACCTGATGCGCAGCAGGAAAAACAAAGCGTAACCTGTCAAGGGCGAGCGCATCTCGCCCTGTTATTTTAGGAATGATGCGATTACTCCAGCTGGCAAAAGCATTTATTACTACACTTTTGCTGTTGAAGTGGCTTGAGGGAGCTGAGAATGAAAGGGTTGGTAAGTGCAGTGGGCCTGCTGCTGGCGGCGCTGGCATTAAGCGGTTGCAGCAGTGATTACGTTATGGCCACCAAAGATGGCCGCATGATTATGACCGAAGGTAAGCCGTCGATTGATAAAGAAACCGGTCTGGTGCAGTACACCGACGAACAGGGCCATGTTATGCAAATTAATGGTGACGAGGTTTCCACCATCATTGAGCGTTAAGTGCCAAATTGCCTCGCCTGTACGCGTTTTCCCCCTGTGCAGGCGATTTCCCGAACTTTCCCCCCTTCCTTCTGCGCCACTTCACAGGCTATAGTCCCAGAGAACACAACATTCCGTTTCATAATGAAAAAAGGAAGCCGGCAATGCATTATCACCGTATCCCCCATAGCACGCTGGAAGTCAGTCAGCTGGGGTTAGGCACGATGACGTTTGGTGAGCAGAATAGCGAAGCCGACGCCCACCAGCAGCTTGATTACGCCGTTAGCCAGGGTATTAACCTGATTGATACCGCCGAGATGTATCCGGTGCCACCGCGTCCGGAAACCCAGGGCCTGACCGAAAAATACATTGGCAGCTGGCTGCAAAAGCGCGGCAGCCGCGACAAAATCATTCTGGCGAGTAAAGTCGCCGGCCCGGTGCGCGGCAGCGATGCGCTGATTCGCCCCAACCAGGCGCTGGATCGCAAGAACATCCGCGAAGCGCTGGACGCCAGCCTGAAGCGCCTTAATACCGATTACCTCGACCTCTACCAGCTGCACTGGCCGCAGCGCCAGACCAACTACTTTGGCAAGCTCGGTTATCAGTACAGTGATAACACCGCCACTGTTACGCTGCTGGAGACGCTGGAAGCGCTGACCGAACAGGTGCGCGCGGGCAAGATCCGTTACATTGGCGTCTCGAACGAAACGGCCTGGGGCGTGATGCGCTACCTGCAGCTGGCGGAGAAGCACGAGCTGCCGCGTATCGTCACCATTCAGAATCCGTACAGCCTGCTGAACCGCAGTTTTGAAGTGGGTCTGGCAGAGATTAGCCAGCATGAGGGCGTGGAACTGCTGGCCTATTCCAGCCTGGCCTTTGGTACGCTGAGCGGTAAATACCTCAACGGGGCGAAACCGGCCGGCGCGCGCAATACGCTGTTCAGCCGCTTTACCCGCTACAGCGGCGAGCAGTCACAGCAGGCGATTGCTGCCTACGTAGCGCTGGCAAAACAGCATAACCTGGATCCGTCACAGATGGCGCTGGCCTATGTGCGGCAGCAGCCGTTTGTGGCCAGCACCCTGCTCGGTGCCACCACCATGGAACAGCTGAAGGTTAACGTGGAGAGTTTCAATCTGACGCTGAGCGGCGAGGTGTTAGAGGCGCTGGAAGCGATTCACCGTCAGTATACGTATCCGGCACCGTAATCTCCCTGGTGCGCGTTAACGCGCACCCTACAGGGTTTGCGACCTTCGCATACCTGCTGTGGTTTTGGTGTATGCGCCGGGCCAGGGTAGGGTCGCCATTCATGGCGACCTGGTCCCTTTCTGCGCCGCTCAGCGACGCGTTCTCCACCACAACACGGCAATCGCCATGGCGAACAGCGCGCCGAAGCCCACGCCCGTCGCGACCGCTGGCGCACCCAGCTTAATCGCCACGGTATACAGCCCCAGCATTAGCAGCATCGCGCTGTTCTCACCCAGGTTTTGCACCGCAATCGCGTTGCCTGAACCCACGGTATCTTTGCCGCGCTCCTGCAACAGCGCGTTGAGCGGCACCACAAAGAAGCCGCCGAGCGCACCAATCAGCATCAGCAGCAGATACGCATTCAGCAGGCTATGCTGCAGCGAGAACAGCACCACCATCACGCCAATCAGCACGCCGGCCGGCATGCAGCGCCGCACCGTTTGCAGCGTGACCAGATTTGCCGCCGCGGCCGCGCCGATAACGATACCGATCGCCACCATGGCATTTAGCGTGGTCGGCGTTTTATTGTCCGTGATGCCGAGCGCCACCGGCACCCACAGCACCAGCAGGAAGCGCAGCGTGACGCCGGCGCCCCAGAACAGGCTGGTGCCGAGCAGCGAGAAGCGGGTTTCACCGTTACGCCACAGCAGCTGTGCCGAGGCGATAAAGCTGCGCAGCATCGCGCCAGCGTGCCAGCTCTGGCCGGGGCGCGCTGCCTGCAGACGCGGAATGAACAGGTTCGCCACCACCGCCAGTGCGTAAGTGAGTGCACACACCACTAGTGCTGCCAGCAGATGCCAGTCGGCGAGCACGCCGCCTGCCACCGAGCCGAGCAGAATCGCCGCGATAGTCGACGACTCCATCAGCCCGTTGGCTTTCACCAGCCGCGCGCCGCTGGTGATCTCCGTCAGGATGCCGTATTTCGCCGGCGAATACGCCGCCGCGCCGACGCCCACCAGCGTGTAGCCGAGAAACGGATTAAAGCCGAAGCAGATCACCAGCGCACCGAGCAGCTTAAGGCTGTTGGCAAACATCATCACCCGCCCTTTGGCAAAGCTGTCGGCCATCTGCCCGACAAACGGCGCGAGCAGAATGTAAGTGGCCACAAACAGCATCTGCAGGATCGGCTGGCTCCAGTCCGGATAGAACTGACTTTTCAGCAGCGCCAGCGTGGCGAACAGCAGCGCGTTGTCGCCAAAGGCAGAGAAAAACTGTGCCACGATCACCGCCAGCATACTGCGCGACAGCAAAGGGGCGTCCGGATTCACCGACTGACTCATGCCCGCTCCTCTTCTGCCAGCTGTTTCAGGCTGACGTAGTCTGGTTTGCCGCTGCCCAGCATCGGCAGCTGTTTCATGTAGCGAATGTCGCGCGGCACCGCCAGCTCTGGCGCACCCATCTCACGCGCGGCCTGCTGCAGCCGCTCGCGGCTGAGTTCACTGTCGGTGGTAAACAGCACCAGCGCTTCTCCACGCTGGCCATCGGGCCGCAGCGACGCCGCGTGCTGTTTCTCCGCCGAGGCTTTCAGGGCAATCTGCTCCACGCTCTCCAGCGACACCATCTCTCCGGCGATTTTGGCGAAGCGTTTAGCGCGCCCCTGAATCTGACAGAAACCGCCCTCGTCAAAGCTGACAATATCCCCGGTATCGTACCAGCCGGCTTCCTGTTCGCCCTCGCCGTTATCCGCCACCGGTGGCTCCAGCACGCCGGGGTTTTCCACCCGCAGGTAGCCGTTCATCACATTCGGACCGCGCAGCTGTAGTCGTCCGCCCTGCTCAATGCCCGGTACCGCAATCAGACGTGAATCCATGCCCGGCAGAATACGGCCGACGGTATGCGATTTGGCGGCCATCGGCACGTTGATTGCTACCACTGGCGCACACTCGGTCACGCCGTAACCTTCGAGGATGCGGATGCCGTACTTCTCCATGTAGATCTGGCGCGTGCCTTCCTGCAGCTTCTCAGCACCTGCCACCACGTAGCGCAGCCGGGCGAAATCGTACGGGCTGGCAAAGCGCGCATAGTTGCCGAGGAAGGTGGAGGTGCCAAACAGCACGGTGCAGTTACGGTCGTATACCAGCTCCGGCACGATGCGATAGTGCAGCGGGCTGGGATAGAGGAATACCTGCGCGCCGGTCAGCAGCGGCGTGAACAGCCCGACGGTGAGGCCGAAGGCGTGGAACAGCGGCAGCGCCGACATAAAGCGGTCACGCGGGGTGAAATCCGCCACGGTGCGAATCTGCTCCACATTCGCCAGCAGGCTTTTATGCGAGTGCACCACACCTTTGGGATTGCCTTCCGAGCCGGAGGTAAACAGCACCATTGCCGCGTCTTCTGGCTGCTGGGCAACCTGTGCCCGGCGTGGCAGCAGCAGGTGCGCGAGGATCCACAGTTTGTCCTGCAGCGTGACGGTATCTTTCAGATCCTCCAGATAGATCCACTGCACCTCCGTCAGCCCCTGCGGCAGGTGCCACAGGTTGCCCTTCTCGAGGAACTGGCGCGAGGTAAACACGGTTTTCACCTGCGAGGCGGTCAGCGCCGCGCGCATGCCGTTGATGCCGGCGGTGTAGTTGAGCATGGCCGGCACGCGCCCGCGCAGTGAAGCCCCGAGAATCGCCGCCGCGGTCACCGTGGCGTTCGGCAGCAGCAGGCCAACGAATTCGCCCTGCTGGCTGTAGCGCTCCAGAATGCGTCCGACGCCGAGCGCTTTTTTCAGCAGTCCGGTGTAGCTGTCCGGCTTAAAGTTGATGTCTTCGATGCAGGGTTTGCTCAGCCCGTAACGGGTGCGCGCATTGAGAAAAGCGTCGAACAGCGTTTCGCGCGGGCGCACCGCCATGCGCGCTTCCATCATCACATGATGTAAATGCTCACCGGCCAGCACGCGGCGGTCGCGCGCGCGTTTCGCTTCCGGCATGGGAATCACCGTGGCAGGCAGCACCGTCAGGGTGATGCGCGGGAACAGGCGACGTTTAAACACCCCGGCCAGGCGGCCAAACGGCGTGTACTCTGCGCCTTCAATGCGCATCGGCACCACGGTGGCGGCGGATTTCGCCGCGACGAAGCCAGCGCCGCTGTAGATTTTCATCAATGAACCGGTGACGGTAATGCGCCCTTCCGGAAAGATCACCACCGGACGCCCTTCGTTGATCATGCGCACCAGATGTTTGATCGACATCGGTTTGGTGGGGTCGAGCGGCACGAAGTCGATGACCGGCCTGAGCAGGCGCATATACCACTGTTCGCTGATCGAAGAATAGACGGCGAACACCGGTTTAATGGGCAGAAACAGCGCCAGCAGCACGCCATCGAGAAACGACATATGGTTTGGCGTGATCAGCACTTTTTCTTTGTGCAGGGCAGTCAGATCGCCACGCAGCTCAACGCGCCATAACAGGCGACAGAGGAAACGCAGAACGGTAAATAGCATGCCAGCTCCTTAGCAGCGGTAAAAAATGGTTCTTACCTTGCAGGATCCGGGGATGTTCGACAAGTAGCGCAGTGATTTATCGTGATGAATTCAGGGTGATTCGCCCTGCCAGCCGCCGCCCAGCGCGGCGATCAGCGCCACGCTGCTCACCCACTGGCTGCTCTGCAGCGACAGCAGGCTCTGCTGCTCGCTCAGGCTGCTGTTTTCCGTGGTAGCGACATCAAGGTAATCAATCATGCCGGCGTCATACTGGTTGCGCGTTACGCGTGCTGACGCCTGTGCCGCCACGGCGGCGCGCTGCTGCGCGGCGATTTCCCCCTGCAAGGTATTCAGTTCCACCAGGTTATCTTCCACTTCTCCCAGCGCGCTCAGCACCGTCTGGCGATAGGTGGCCACGCTGGCATCATAGGCGGCACGCGCCTGCGCCACTTTCGCCGAGGTCGCGCCAAAGTCGAGCAGCGTACCGCTGAGCTCCGGCCCCAGCGACCAGGCGCGATTCGGCAGCGACAATAAGCTGTGGATCGCTGAGGCGGTCACGCCACCGCTGGCGCTGAGCGTCAGGTCGGGATAATAACCGGCAATCGCCACCCCGACCGCCGCGTTGGCGGCCGCCACGTTACGTTCGGCATAGGCGATGTCCGGACGGCGCTGCAGCAGCGCCGAAGGCAGGCTCTGCGGAATGGACGGCAGCGTGGCATCCAGCTTCGCCACCGGCAACGTAAAGTCGGCTGGCGCACGCCCCAGCAGCAGCGCCACCGCGTGCTCCAGTTGCGCGCGCTGCCACTGATAATCCTGCGCCGAAGCGCGGGCGCTCTCCAGCTGCATCTGTGCCTGCGCCAGGGTGGCGCGGGATTCGCTACCGGCGCGGTACTTGTTGTTAATCACGCTGAGATAGCGCTGATAAGCTTCAATGCTGCGCTGATAGAGCGCGATCTTTTCGTCGATGATGCGCAGCTGAAAATAGTCCTGCGCCAGCTCTGACTGGGCGCTCAGCGTGACATTAGCCAGTTCCGCCTGGCTGGCCTGCGCGCTGGCCTTATCCTCTTCCTGGGTGCGGCGCAGTTTGCCCCACAGATCCAGCTCCCAGCTGGCATTCAGCGTAGCGCTGTGGCTGTTGCTGACGCTGCGCTGACCGCTGGTGCTGGCACGGCTGCCGCTGCGCGTGCTGCTGGCATCGTAGTCGAGTGAGGGAAACAGCGCCGCGCGCGACTGCGCGCTTAGCGCCTGGGCTTCGCGATACTGCGCCGCATAACTGGCGACGTTCTGGTTAGAGATGCTCACCTGGCGCAGCAGGCTGGACAAGGCGGCATCGTGATACACCGTCCACCACTCCCCTTTGCGACTGGCGTCCTGCGGCGTGGCCTGCGTCCAGCCTTTGGCCTCTTTATAGTGCGTCGGCAGCGCCATCGCCGGACGCTGATAATCGGGGCCAACGCTACAGCCAGCAACCAGTAGCGCCACCGTCAGCGCGCCAATGTTCATCATTTTCATCAATCAGGATTCCACATGACGCACGCGCCGCCACTGACGCTGGGTGGCGCGGCTGAGACGATCCAGCCAGAGATAGACCACTGGCGTGGTAAACAGGGTCAGCAGCTGGCTCAGGGCCAGACCGCCGGCAATCGCAATCCCCAGCGGACTGCGTAAATCAGCGTCGCCACCGCTGCCCAGCGCCAGCGGCAGAGCGCC
Source organism: Pantoea sp. Cy-640 (assembly GCF_011752635.1). Lineage (NCBI taxonomy): Bacteria > Pseudomonadati > Pseudomonadota > Gammaproteobacteria > Enterobacterales > Erwiniaceae > Pantoea > Pantoea sp. Cy-640. Next base: position 125,825 of record NZ_VWXB01000010.1, read on the forward strand.
GAAGAAGGCGGCCAGCGTGGTCATCATGATCGGCCGAAAGCGCATCAGGCACGCCTGCGTAATCGCCTGCTGCGGCGACAGCCCCTGGCTGCGCTCGGCGTGCAGGGCAAAATCGATCATCATGATGGCGTTTTTCTTGACGATACCGATCAGCAAAATGATGCCGATCAGCGCAATCACCGTCAGTTGCGTATTGGTCAGCAGCAACAGCAGCAGCGCCCCGACGCCTGCCGACGGCAGCGTGGAGAGAATGGTCAGCGGGTGAATGTAACTCTCATACAGCATGCCCAGGACGATATACACCGCCGCCAGCGCCGCAATAATCAGCCACGGCATGGTGGCGGTGAGCTGAGAGAACGCCGCGGCGGTGCCGGCAAAGCCCGCCTGAATGCTGGAGGGCAACCCCAGCTGTGCCATCGCTTGCTTAATCAGCGTCTGCGCCTGCTCCAGCGACACGCCGTCGTTGAGGTTGAAGGCGATGGTGCTGGTCGCTGACTGGCCCTGATGCGCAACCGACAGCGGCGCGTTGCCGCCGCTGAAGCGGGCAAAGGCCGCCAGCGGCACGCGATCGCCGCTGTCGTTAATCACATACAGTTGTTGCAACATGGCCGGATCGCGCGTGTCGCTATCCTGCAGGGCCATCACCACATGGTACTGATTGAGCGTGTGATAGAGCGTGGCAATCTGTCGCTGGCTAAAGGCATTGTTCAGCAGCGTGTCCAGCATCTGCACGTTAACGCCCAGCCGCGTGGCGCGGTCGCGATCGATATTGATCACCACCTCCTGTCCGCCGGTTTGCGCATCGGAATCCACGCTGTTGAGTTGCGGTATCGCGGCCAGCGCCGCCTGGACTTTCGGCGTCCAGCGGCGCAGCAGATCGAGATCGTCAGCCTGCAGGCTGTACTGATAAGTGGCGTTGGCGCTGCGCCCGCCGATGTGCAGATCCTGCGCGGCCATCAGGAACAGCTGCGCCCCGGCAATATGGCGGGTTTTCAGGCTCAGCCGGTTAGCCACTTCGGTGGCGCTGGCGCTGCGCTGGTCAAAATCTTTCAGCCGGACAAAAAAGTTGGCGCTATTGCGCGAGCCAAACATGCCGCTGCCCATTGACGACATCACGCTGTCTACCGCCGGATCGGCCTCAATGATTTTGGTGAACGCCAGCATCTTTGGCTTCATCGCCTGGAAGGAGATGTTCTGGTCAGCGCGCAGGGCGCCCATCAGCAGGCCGGTGTCCTGATTGGGGAAAAAGCCCTTTTGCACCACGCTAAACAGAAACAGGTTAAGCAGCACGGTGAGCAGCAAACTCAGCAGGGTAATCTTCTGGTGCGCCATCACCCACGCCAGGCCACGCGCGTAAGCGGCCAGCAGCGCGTTGAGCGCATTTTCAATCAGCTGATAGAGCGGATGCGGCCGCCGGGTGACCTGCGGCTTCGGCCGCAGCAGCCGGGCGCACAGCATCGGGGTCAGGCTGAGCGAGACAAACATGGAGATCAGCAGTGAGACCGTCAGCGTCACCGCAAATTCGCGGAACAGGCGGCCAACAATACTGCCCATTAGCAGAATCGGGATAAACACCGCCACCAGCGACACCGTCATCGACAGCACCGTAAAGCTCACCTCATGGGCACCGCGCAGGGCGGCACGCAGCGGACTCAGACCGGCTTCGATGTGCCGGGTGATATTTTCCAGCACCACGATGGCGTCATCAACGACAAAACCCGTGGCGATGATCAGCGCCATCAGCGACAGGTTATCAAGACTGTAGCCGAGCAGATACATCACCGCGCAGGTGCCGATCAGCGACACCGGCAGCGCCAGCGCCGGAATCACCACCGCCTGCAAATTACGCAGGAAGACAAATACCACGGCAATCACCAGCAGCATCGCCACCAGCAGCGTCTCTTCGGTGTCATACAGTGAGGCGCGCACCGTTGGCGAACGGTCCACCACCACTTTGAGCTGGGTATCGGCAGGCAGATCTTTCTCCAGCTGTGGCAGCTGCGCTTTGATGGCGTCAATGGTGTCGAGCATGTTAGCGCCGGCCTGACGCTTGATGGCGATCATCACCGACGGCTGTGAATTGAGAAAGCCGGCCTGATACTGATCCTCCACCGAGTCATACACCGTGGCGACGTCATGCAGTCGCACCGCCTTACCCGCGTGGTAGCTGACTATCAGGTCGCGGTACTGTGCCGCTTTGTCCAGCTGGCCGTTGCCGTCCACCATCCAGGACTGGCTACTGCCCTGCAGCATGCCTTTCGGCAGATTGGTGGTGCTGCTGGCGACGGCGCTGCGCACCGTATCCAGCGCAATGCCATAGTGCGTCAGCTGTTGCGGCTGCAGATCAATGCGGACCGCCGGCAGCGCGCTGCCCATCAGCGACACCTCGCCTACACCCCTGACCTGCCCCATCGCCTGTTCAATTTTGCTTTCGGCGAGGTCATACAGTTCACCCGGCGTGCGCGTGGCGGAGGTGAGCGCCAGCATCACAATCGGCGCGTCTGAGGGATTTGCTTTGCGATAGGTCGGCAGCGACTCCATAGCACTCGGTAACAGGCTGCGCGCCGCGTTTATCGCTGCCTGCACGTCGCGCGCCGCGCCATTGATATCGCGGTCAAGTTCAAACTGCAGTATCACGCTGGTCGAGCCCTGCGAGCTGGTCGACGTCATCTCCGTCACACCGGCAATCTGGCCGAGCGAACGCTCCAGCGGCGTCGCTACCGTGGCCGCCATGGTTTCCGGGCTGGCACCGGCCAGGCTGGCGCTGACCATGATGGTAGGAAAATCCACCTGCGGCAGCGGCGCGACGGGCAGCAGCCGGTAGCCCAGCGCCCCGAGCAGCAGGATCGCCAGCGTCAGCAGCAGCGTGGCAACCGGGCGAAAGATAAATAGCCGGGTGATGTTCATGGCTCGCCCCGCGCCTGCTGCTGCCGGCGCTGCACGTAGCGCTTACCGCGCTGCGCCAGCCCATCAAACCACAGATAGATCACCGGGGTGGAGAACAGCGTCAGCACCTGGCTCACCAGCAGGCCACCGACAATCACCAGCCCGAGCGGCTGACGCAGTTCGGCACCGGAGCCGGAGGCCAGCATCAGCGGCAGCGCACCGAGCAGCGCCGCCATGGTGGTCATCAGAATCGGCCGGAAGCGCAGCAGACAGGCCTGATGGATCGCTTCGCGCGGCGTCATTTGCTGCTTATGCTGCGCCTCCAGCGCGAAGTCGATCATCATAATGGCGTTCTTTTTGACGATGCCAATCAGCAGAATGACGCCAATCAGCGCGATCAGGCTGAATTCACTGCCCGCCAGCATCAGCGTCAGCAGCGCCCCGACCGCCGCCGACGGCAGCGTGGAGAGAATGGTCACCGGATGAATAAAGCTTTCATACAGAATGCCCAGCACCACGTACATGGTGATCAGCGCCGCCAGAATCAGCCACAGCGTATTGCCGGTGGCGCTCTGAAACGCCGCGGTTTCACCCTGATAGCGCAGCGTTATGCTGGCGGGCAGTTTAAGCTGCTGCGTGACCTGCGCAATCGCCCGCTGCCCCTCCTCCAGCGAATAACCGGGGTTAAGATTGAACGACACCATCACCGCCGGGAACTGATTCAGGCGCATGTGCATCAGCGCCCCGGTCCGCGCATGCACGCTGGCGATGGCGGTGAGTTTCACCATGCCGGTGGTAGTGGTCTCACTGTCGCTGTCGCTGCTGGTTGATGCACTGCTGCTCACCGGCAGATAAACGTCATCAAATGACGCCGGCGACTGCTGATACTGCGGCGCCACTTCCAGCACCACGCGATACTGATTCGCCTGGGTAAAAATGGTGGAAACCAGCCGCTGACCAAAGCTGTTGTACAGCGCGGTATCGACGTCAGCTGCCGTGATACCGTAGCGCGCAGCTTTATCGCGATTCAGCTCCACATAGGCCACGCGCCCCTGATCCTGCAGGTTGCTGACCACGCCATTAAACTCCGGGCGCTGCTGCAGCGCAGCTATCAGCTGCGGCGTCCAGCGCACCAGGTTTTCGCTGTCGGCATCATCAAGGGTGAACTGGTACTGGCTCGGCGTCACCTGATCGTTGACCGTCAGGTCCTGTGCTGGCTGCAGATAAAGCTGAATGCCGGCGACCCGGCGCGCCGCCTGCTGTAGCTGCGCAATCACCTCATCGGCTTTGACGTCGCGCTGGTCAAACGCTTTCAGGTTGATCTGCAGGCGCCCGCTATTGAGGCTGGTGTTATTGCCGTCGATACCAATGGTTGAGGACACACTCTCGACCGCCGGATTTTGCAGGATCACCGTTGCCAGCGCCTGCTGACGCTGCGCCATCGCCGTGAAGGAGACATCCTGCGACGCCACGGTCACCCCCTGAATCAGCCCGGTATCCTGCGTGGGAAAGAACCCTTTCGGGATGGCCAGATACAGCAGCGCGGTGAGTGCAAAGGTTGCCAGCGCCATCAGCAGCGTCAGCTTCTGATGGTTGAGCACTACGCTGAGCAGGCGGTCATAGCCGCGGACCAGTTTGTCAAACAGCTCGCCGCCTTTGCGCGCAAAGCGTGACTGCTGCGCCTCAGGAATATGCCTTAACAGCCAGGCACACAGCATCGGCGTCAGCGTCAGCGACACCACCATCGACACCAGAATCGACACGGCCAGGGTGATGGCGAATTCGCGGAACAGCCGTCCGACCACATCGCCCATAAACAGCAGCGGAATCAGGACCGCAATCAGGGAAAACGTCAGGGAAATAATGGTGAAGCCAATCTGCTGCGAACCTTTCAGCGCAGCCTGCATCGGCGTTTCCCCCTGCTCCAGCCGGCGCGAAATGTTCTCCACCACCACAATCGCGTCATCAATGACAAACCCGGTGGCGATGGTCAGCGCCATCAGCGACAGGTTGTTGAGGCTGAAATCGGCGAGATACATCACGCCAAAGGTGCCAATCAGCGACAGCGGTACTGCCACGCTGGGAATCAGCGTCGCCGCCACGTTGCGCAGAAACAGGAAGGTCACCATCACCACCAGTGCGATCGACAGCATCAGTTCAAACTGTACGTCGCTGATCGAGGCGCGGATGGTCTGCGTGCGATCGGCGAGCACGTGCATTTTCACGCCATCCGGCAGCGCCGCCTGCAGTACGGGCAGCTGCTTTTTAATGCTATCCACTACCTGAATGACGTTGGCGCCGGGCTGGCGCTGCACGCTGATGACAATCGCCGGACGGTTATTGGCCCACGCCGACTGAAAGCGATTCTCCGGCCCCTGTTCGATATGGGCGATATCTTTCAGCCGCAACGCCGCACCGTTCTGCCAGGTGAGAATCAGATTGCCGTATTCGGCCGCGGTGCGCAGCTGATCGTTGGCGTCGATGGTCACCGAGTGATATTTGCCGTCGAAGCCGCCTTTCGAACCGTTGACGTTGCTGTTGGCGATCAGCGTATTGACGTCTTCCAGCGACAGCTTGTGCGCCGCCAGCGCTTTTGGATCCATCTGCACGCGAATCGCCGGCTGATTGCCGCCCGCCAGGGTCACCATCCCCACGCCGTTGATTTGCGACAGCTTCAGCGCCACGCGCGTGTTCACCAGATCCTGCACTTCAGTCAGCGGCAGCGTGTCGGAACTGGCGGCCAGCGTGATCACCGCACTGTCGGCCGGATTGACCTTTTTATACGTCGGCGGATTGGGCAGATCGTCCGGTAACAGATTATTCGCCGCGTTGATTGCCGCCTGGACTTCCTGTTCGGCGACGTCAAGCGACAGATCGAGGCTGAACTTCAGGGTGATAATCGATGATCCGCCCGAGCTGGCAGACGTCATCTGGCTAAGACCGGCCATCTGACCGAGCTGACGCTCCAGCGGCGAGGTCACGGACGAGGCCATCACGTCCGGGCTGGCGCCAGGATAAAGGGTGGTAACCTGAATGGTCGGATAATCCACCTGCGGCAGCGCCGAGGTGGAGAGAAAGCGATAAGCGAACAGGCCGGCGATCAGCACGCCGATCATCAGCAGAATCGTCGCTACCGGGCGCAGGATAAACAGACGAGACGGGTTCATGGCTGGGTACTTTTGCTGTTGTCAGCCAGCTGGACTTTGCTGCCGTTAGTCAGACGATCGATCCCCTCGGTCACCAGACGATCGCCTGGCGCCACGCCCTGCAGGATCGCCTGACGATCTTCCCCCAGTGCCGGTCCGGTGGTGACCGCTTTGCGCGTCACGCTATTGTCTTTGTTGATAATAAACACAAAGCTCCCGTCGCTGCTCAGCTGCAGCGCCTGCGCAGGGATCACCGTCGCGTTTTTCAGCGTGCCGGTTTGCAGACGCAGATTAACGAACTGGTTGGCAAACAGCGCTTCGTCCTGGTTAGGAAAGCTGGCTTTCAGTTCGATGGTGCCGGTGCTGGTATCGATCTGATTGCTGATGTACTTCACCTCACCCTGCGCCAGTATGGTGCTGTTGTCCTGATCGAAGGCCGTCGCGGGCAGGCTCTGGCCGTTGCGCAGTGCGCGCGTCAGCTGCGCGATGTAACTTTGCGGCACGCTGAACGTCACGGCGGCAGGCTGCATTTGCGTCACCACCACAATGCCGGTGGTGTCGCTGGTCTGCACCATATTGCCGGGATCGACCAGCCGCAGGCCCACGCGACCGCTGATCGGCGAGGTGATGCGGGCATACTCAATATCCAGTTTTGCGCTGGCGATTTGCGCCTGATCCGCCGCCACCGCGCCCTGATACTGGCCGACGGTAGCAATCTGGCTATCCAGATCCTGGCGCGACAGCGAGTCCTGCGCTGCCAGCTTTTTGTAGCGTGCCAGCGTCAGTTGCGCACTGTGCAGCAGCGCCTGGTTCTGGCTGAGATCGCCCTGATACTGGGCCAGCGTCGCCTGATAACTGCGCGGATCGATCTGCGCCAGCAGCTGACCGGCGCTGACTTTCTGCCCTTCAGTAAAGAACACCTGCTGCAGCTGCCCGGCCACGCGGCTGGAGACGGTGACGCTGGCGTTGGGGATCACCGTGCCGAGCGCATTCAGGTACACCGGCACGTCGGCCGTCGCGGCAACGCCGCTGTGCACCAGCGTTGCCGGGCCGCTTATCTGCGCCGCGCCGCGATGACCGCCTGGCGGCAGGTCGCCGGGTGCTGCGCCCCGCTTGCCGCCTGCCACACGCCAGATCACGCCGGCCGCGATCAGCAGCACCAGCAACACAAGCAGCCATTTCAACCAGCGGGAGAAACCAGAACGGGGAGCATGGATAGTCATCAGCGTCTTCAGATCAGCAAAAGTGTGGGTAAAAACCCCGGTAAGCAGGGGATTATTTCAGCGAAAATCATCACGACGCGCATTATCGGCGGATCGCCAGAACGTTTTCTATACGCAAACCGTAAGCGTTTCGTTAAGAGATGCAGGATTTAAACCGCGCCCGGCAGCGGCCGGTGATGGCGCGTGCAGGCGCTATAAACGGGAGAGGAGGACAACTTACAGGCAAAAAAAACCCACGCATCCGCGTGGGTCGGTGCAACCGAACAGGGTGAATACCACAAGGGTATCGCTGCCGCAGCAGCCGATCTTCACACCAATCAATACCTCTGGGACCTTTATCGTCGCGCAATGGCGGCACGGATAACAGCCGCAAATCGCAACGGAGTTCGGCGAAATGCAACGAGGTGTGAAAAGCTCGACTGCGCGTTTACATCCTGATTTCGTTAAGATTTATCTGATGCCGGTTTACTGTAAATCGCGTCGGGTGCCACGTTCATGTGTTTCAGCACCGGCCCCATGATGTTGCCAAATACCGGCGCAGCCACCGATCCGCCAAAGTGATCGCCAGCGGTAGGATGGTTAATCATCACCACCAGCGCCACTTCCGGATGGCTGGCCGGCGCGATGCCGGCGGTGTAGTTGACATAGCCGCCGTCATATTTGCCGCTGCTGCCCATCTTCTCCGCGGTACCGGTTTTGGTCGCCAGCCGGTAGCCCGGAACCGCTGCTTTCACCCCGGTACCGCCCGGCAGCACGTCACTCTCCAGCATGTGCACCACGGTTTGCACGATCTGCGGATCCGCCACCTGCCTGCCCAGTACCGGTGGCGTCACTTTGGTGATCGACAGCGGGCGATAGACGCCATACGAACCGAGCGTGGCGTACTCACGCGCAATCTGCAGCGGCGTTACGCGCAGACCGTAACCGAACGAGAAGGTGGCGCGCTCAATGTCCGCCCAGCGCTGGCGATGCAGCGGGAAGTAGCCCACGCTCTCACCGGTCAGTCCCAGCCCGGTCGGCTTGCCAAGACCAAACGCCTGATAGGTGTTCACCAGCGCTTCCGCCGGCATCGCCAGCGCAATGTGCGACACGCCGATGTCGCTGGATTTCTGCAAAATGCCGGTCATGGTCAGGCGCGGCCAGTGGCCGACATCGCGGATCAGGTGGCCGTTGACGCTGTAGGGCGTGGTGTCGATCACCGAATCGGGGCGCACCAGATGACGCTGCAGCCCTTCCATCACCACCAGCGGCTTCACCGTCGAACCGGGCTCGTAGCTGTCATTGATGGCGGTATTGCGCATTTGCGCCGGCGTGGCGTTGTCATAATTGTTGGGGTTGAACGACGGATAAGACGCCATAGCGAGGATTTCGCCGGTGTCGATCTTCACCAGCACCGCCGCGCCCGAATCGGCCTTGTTGAGCAGCACGCCGTCGCGCAGCTTGCTGTACAGCGTAAACTGGTCAAACTTATCGATGCTGAGCTGCACCGTCGGCGGCTGCTTCGGCGGCTCGTAATCGATCATCGCAATAATGTTGCCGTCCCCGTCCTGGCGATACACCTCTTTACCCGGCTCGCCCTGCAGTACCCGGTCAAATCCCTTCTCCAGCCCGTTAAGCCCGTTATTGTCCGCCCCGACGATGCCAATCAGCGGCGCCGCGGCTTCACTCATCGGATAAAAACGGCTGTCGTCATACACCGAACTGATGCCTTTCAGATGCAGCTCTGCAATATCTTTGGCAATGCCCAGCTCGATTTTGCGCCCGAGATAGAGGAAGCGCTTTTTCGGATTGGCGGTGATCTGCGCGCGCAGCTCGTCCGGTCGCAGATTCAGCGCCGCCGCCAGATAGCTCCATTTGGCGCTGGTGAAATCGGGATTGGCCTCCAGCACGCGCAGCGGATCGGCGATGATATCGCGCGATGGCACGCTGAGCGCCAGCGCCTGGCCGTCGCGGTCGAGCAGCGTGCCGCGGTTGGTCGGCAGCGTCACGGTCCGCAGCGAGCGCTGGTCGGCCTCGTGCTCCAGCATCGGATGATTGATCAGCTGCAGATCGCCGACACGCGCCAGCAGCAGGCCCATGCAGCCTAATACGCCCAGACAAATCAGACGAAAACGAAACGGGTTAAACGGGGCTTTAATCTGGTCTTTTCCCAGAAATTTTTTAATCGGGGGCATGGCGATCCGCTGCGATAAAAGATGAATCCAAAGGGGTTAGCTGCAGTTATAAAGAAAGGTAAAGCGAGTTGACAGGAAAACAATGTATCAGTTCGTTTATGCCCGATTGAGGTCACCACAACGGGACGCTTCACACCGGCAGATCGCAGGCAAAAAAAACCTGCGCATCTGCGCAGGTCGGTGTAATCAAGAAAACTGTTGATGTTCACCCATCAATACCTCTGGGACCCTGACTGTAGCAAGTTGCTCAGCGCAGAAACTATCACTCAAACGCAACAGTTACCGGCAAAATGTAACCAGCGGTGAGATTGTTAGCCGATTGTGCAACTGGCGTGTTTTTTAATTTCCACCAGGCAGCTCATGGCGTTTGGTCCCTGAGTTAACGACGAGGTTCCGATGTCGAGCGTCAGCACGTTAGGGTTGCCGGCGCGGTCCCACGGCTGCCACGCTTTGCCGAAACCGGGATCGAACCAGGCGCCGGTGGCGATGATCACCACGCCGGGCGTCAGGCCGTCCGTCAGGCGAACGCCAGCCAGCATACGGCCACGCGCGTTGCTCACTTCAATCTCATCGCCGTCACTGATACCGCGCGCGGCGGCATCGTCAATGTGCACATACAGCGTTTCGTGACCGGCAGTTTTGCCGGCCTGCACCGTGGCGGTGGCATCCAGCTGGCTGTGCAGGCGATCCGCAGGCTGCACCGAAATCATGTGCAGCGGGAACTGCGCGCTGAGCGCTGCGCCAAGCCACTCCTGCGGCGCGCGCCACTCCGGATGCCCGGCGAAATCCGCCAGCTGGTAATCGGCGATGGTCTGGCAAAACAGCTCAATTTTACCGCTGGCGGTGTGAATCGGATGCGCCTGCGGATCGGCGCGGAAATCATCCATAAACACGTACGGCTTGCCGCCCTGCGGAATCTCAACAAAACCGCGCTGCCAGAATGCCTCGAACTCCGGGAACGCGATGTCCAGCTGCGCATGCGCCTGCGCGCACTGCTGGTAAAGATGCTCAATCCACTGCATCTCGTTGCGTCCTTCGGTAAAGCGATCGCGGTAGCCAAGGCGATCGGCCAGATCGGCAAAAATATCAAAGTCGTTACGCGCCTGATGCTGCGGTTTAATCGCCTGGTGCATCGCCAGCACGAAGCGGTCACGCGAGGAGCCGCCAATGTCGTTGCGCTCCAGCGTGGTGGTGGCCGGCAGCACGATATCCGCCATCTGCGCCGCGGGCGTCCAGACGATATCCTGCACGATGACCGTATCCGGACGCTGCCAGCCCTCGACCAGCCGGTTGAGCTGCTGGTGATGGTGGAACGGATTGCCGCCTGCCCAGTGCACCAGGTGAATGTCGGGATAGTGCAGCGTCTCGCCCTGAAACGCATACGGCTGGCCGGGATTGAGCAGCATGTCGCTGATGCGCGCCACCGGGATCGACAGGTTCGCCGGATTCGGGCCGGTGCTCATCAGCGGCGCCGGGCCTTCCTGGCGCGGATTGCCGACGCTGTTCATTGAGCCATGACCAAAAGAGAAGCCGCCGCCCGGCAGTCCCGGCTGGCCCAGCATCGACGAGAGCGCAATCATCATCCAGTACGGCTGCTCGCCGCGATGGGCGCGCTGCACCGCATAAGCACAGGTGATAAAGCTGCGTTTGCCCGCCAGCTGCTGCGCCAGCAATGCGATACGCGCTGCCGGAATACCGGTTATCGCACTGGCCCACGCGGGCGTTTTTGCCACGCCGTCGCTTTCGCCCAGCAGATAGGCACGCAGCTGCGGCCAGCCGGTGCAGTGGCTGGCGAGGAAAGCCTCATCGATCGCGTTGCGGCGGGTAATTTCATAGCCGAGCGCCAGCATCAGCGCCACGTCGGTGTTCGGGCGAATCGGAATCCACTCGGCGTTAACGAATGCCGGGCAGTCATCGCGCATCGGGCTGATGTTAATGATCGGCGTGCCTTTGGCGCTCAGCTGCTGCAGCGCCGGTTTCAGGCTGTGCTCGCCGGCGCCGCCGGAGGCCACCTGCGCATTTTTCAGCGCCAGGCCGCCAAAGGCGACGAAAATTTCTGCATGCTCCACCACCTGCGGCCAGTCGGTGACGCGGCCGGTGAGCGGCATATAAGTGCCAATCACGTACGGCAGAAAGAACTGTGCCGCGCCCCAGCTGTAGTTACCCTGCTGATCAACGCCACCGCCGCCCTGGAAATAGAAGCGACGAATCAGGGTGCGCGCGTGGTTAACGCGACCGGCTGATGACCAGCCGTACGAACCGTTGAAAATGCCGGAAGCGCCGTAGCGGTCGCGCACCCGGCGGTTCTCTTCAGCCACCAGATCGAGCGCGGTGTCCCAGTCCACGGCGACAAAATCTTCCCGGCCGCGCAGCGTGCGATCGCTGTTTTCACGCGACTTCAGCCACGAACGGCGCACCATCGGCTGACGGATGCGTTTATCCGAGTACACCAGTTCAGGGAGAGTGTGGATCATCGGGGAAGGATCGGCATCGGCGAAGAAAGGTTCGCAGGCAATCAGGCGCTGATTTTCGGTGACGGCGGTAAACGCGCCCCAGTGCGCAAGGTGCGGCACACGAGTTTTCATGGTTATGGGTCCGGCAAGCAGGTGTGATTCAGGCTGGCAGCATAGCACGGTGCCGTTACCGGGCTAAAGCCTCACCGTGAGCGTCTGATTTTCCGCACTTTTGCGACAGCGCTGACATTCTGGCGGGTTGCGGCTGCCGGGCTTTTCCGTAACACTGAGAGCATGTGTAAACGTTTTCCCGGATGTCGACCATTGCATGGCTACTATTAAGGATGTTGCCCGCATGGCGGGGGTGTCGGTCGCGACCGTGTCCCGCGTCATCAATAATTCGCCCAAAGCCAGCGAGAGTTCGCGCCTCGCCGTTACCCTGGCCATGGAACAGCTGCAGTATCACCCGAACGCCAATGCCCGCGCGCTGGCGCAGCAATCCACCGAAACGCTCGGGCTGGTGGTAGGCGATGTGTCAGACCCGTTTTTTGGCGCGATGGTGAAAGCGGTTGATGAAGTCGCCGGGCAAACCGGCAACTTTCTGCTGATTGGTAACGGTTACCATAATGAGCAGAAAGAGCGTCAGGCGATTGAACAGCTGATGCGCCATCGCTGTGCCGCCCTAGTGGTGCACGCCAAGAAAATTCCCGATGACGATTTAGAGCTGCTGATGAAGCAGGTGCCAGGTATGGTGCTGCTGAACCGGCTGCTGCAGGGGTTTGAGTCGCGCTGCATTGCGCTGGATGACCGCTACGGCGCCTGGCTGGCCACGCGCCACCTGATTCAGCAGGGCCATACGCAGATCGCCTTTATCTGCTCGACGCACACCATCTCTGACGCCGAAGATCGGCTGCAGGGCTACTACGATGCGCTGAAGGAGCACGGTCTGCCGTGCAACGACCGGCTGGTGGCGTGGGGAGAACCGGATGAGGTTGGTGGCGAGCAGGCAATGACGGAACTGCTCGGACGCGGCAAGCAGGTGAGCGCGGTGGCGTGCTACAACGATTCGATGGCCGCCGGTGCGCTGGCGGTGCTGAGCGATAACGGCATTCGCGTGCCGGAAGAGATGTCGCTGATTGGCTTTGATGATGTGCTGGTGTCGCGCTACGTGCGTCCGCGCCTGACCACGGTGCGCTATCCGATTGTGACCATGGCGCAGCAGGCCGCGCAGCTGGCGCTGGCGCTGGCCAACGGCACCGCGCTGCCGGAGGTGACCAATATGTTTAGCCCGACGCTGGTCAGGCGGCATTCGGTGGGTGGACCGGGTTAAACGGGTGCGGGCTTTCCCTCACCCTGACCCTCTCCCTGAGGGAGAGGGAACGTTCCAGAGCGCGCGGCAAGGAGAGCGCGGTCAGCCCCCTCTCCCGCTTGCGGGAGAGGGTTGGGGTGAGGGCCAGCGCGCGCGGTCAGCCCCCTCGCCCGCTTGCGGGAGAGGGTTGGGGTGAGGGCCAGCGCGCACCCAACCCACTATAAATCCTGCGAATACACCTTCACCTGCACCTCAGGAAACTCCAGCGCATCACACTGATACTGCCAGCCGAATCGCTCGTAGTAGCCGCCAAACGTTGACCACAGCCACACCGTTGCATAGCCGCGCTGGCGGGCGTAATCCAGCACGTGCTGCTGCAGGGCGGCGCTCAGCCCCTGCCCGCGCGCCGCTTCATCCACATACAGCGCGGCAACCCACGGATAGAGATCCTGACGGCTAATCAAATCACAGCGCCAGAACCCTACCGTGCCGTGCGGCACGTCATCATCGTCCAGCGCGACAAAGGTCACCGGAAACGCGGCACCGTTCAGGCTACTGCGTACAATGCTGTCGTAAAACGCGCGCGAGGTGCCGTCACCAAACGCCTGCCACAGCCAGTCGGTGATCTGGCTGGCGTGATGCGGCACGCTGCTGAGCGGCACGATGCGCATCAGTTCAGCTCCAGCGCCAGCAGTTCCTGAATAGTCTGCGCACGGCGAATCTCACGCGGCACGCCCTGCTCAAACAGCACTTCCGGGATCAGCGGACGGCTGTTGTAGTTGGAGGACATTGATGCGCCGTAAGCACCGGTATCATGGAACACCAGATAATCGCCGACCTGTGCCGCCGGCAGCGCGCGGGTTTCCACTTTGCCTCCTTCCAGCTGGGTAAACACATCTCCCGACTCACACAGCGGCCCGGCCACCACGCTATCCACATTCGCCTCACCCGGCGCGCTGCCATCGGCAGGCAGCAGCGAAATATGGTGATAGCTGCCGTACATCGATGGACGCATCAGATCGCTGAAACCGGCATCCACCAGCACAAAGTGACGGCTACCCATCTGCTTCACCGCCCGCACCTGCGACACCAGTACGCCCGACTCCGCCACCAGAAAACGGCCCGGCTCAATCTCCAGCTTCACCGCATGGCCGAGGTGCTCCGCGATACGCTCGCGCGCGCCGTTCCACAGGCCGTAATAGTGCTGCGTATCAATCGCCTCCTCACCAAAGCGATAAGGAATTGATAACCCGCCGCCCGCCGAAATGGCCTGCAGGTCCTGACCAAAGGCCACTACCTGATCGACCATCGCGTCGCACACCTGCTGCAGATGGCCATAATCGACGCCGGAACCGATGTGCATATGTAAACCTATCAGCTGCAGGCCATGCTGCTGAATCGCCGCCAGCGCCAGCGGCAGATCGCTGTGCCAGATGCCGTGCTTACTGTTTTCGCCGCCGGTATTAGTTTTCTGGCTGTGACCGTGGCCAAAGCCCGGATTAATGCGCAGCCAGACGCTGTGACCCGGCGAAACCGTGCCGAGCTGATGCAGCATATCCACGGATCCGGCATTCACCGGCACCTTCAGCTCGGCGATGCGCGCCAGCGTCGGTGAGTCCAGCACATCGGCGGTGAACACAATATCCTCGCCGCCCGGCTGAAAACCGGCAGCCAGCGCACGTTCGATCTCGCCGAGCGAGACCGAATCGACCTTGACGCCGGCAGCGCGCATCAGCCGCAGAATATGAATATTTGAGCAGGCCTTTTGCGCAAAGCGCACCACGTCAAACGCGCTGAGCTGCGCAATACGCTGCTGAATGATTTCGGCATCGTAAGCCCAGAACGGGCCGCTGTAGCGCTGCGCCAGCGGCAGCAGATTTGTGGCGTTAAGCGCCGTCTGGGAATCGTTAAGTGGACGTGGCATGAGCATTCTCCTGAGTCGTTGCTGTCATTTAGCCACAGCACAGTGATGCAGAAAAATATCTGTTTAAGCATCAGCTATGCAAATATGATATGGATAACACGGAGGCGACGATGGCAAAAATCAACTGGCGGCATATCGAAATCTTTCACGCGGTGATGACCAGCGGCAATCTGACCCAGGCTGCCACGCTGCTGCATACCTCGCAGCCAACGGTGAGCCGCGAACTGGCGCGGCTGGAGCAGCAGCTGGGCTTACAGCTGTTTGAGCGGGTGCGCGGTCGCCTGCAGCCCACCGTACAGGGGCTGCGGCTGTACGAAGAGGTGCAGCGCTCGTGGTACGGTCTGGATCGCATCATGGATGCCGCCGAAGGGCTGCGCAATTTCCGCCAGGGCGAGCTGTCCATCGCCTGCCTGCCGGTTTTTTCCCAGTCGCTGTTGCCGCCGCTGCTGCAGCCGTTTTTACAGCGCTATCCGCAGGTGAGCCTGAATATTATTCCGCAGGAGTCGCCGCTGCTGGAGGAGTGGCTGTCGGCGCAGCGCTACGATCTCGGTCTGACCGAAACCCAGCATGCACCCGCCGGGACTGAACGCCTGGCACTGCTAACCTGTGATGAAGTGTGCGTGCTGCCACCGCAGCATCCGCTGTGTCAGCGGGCGGTGCTGACGCCGCAGGATTTTCACGGTGAAAACTATGTCAGCCTGTCGCGCAGCGATAGCTATCGTCAGTTGCTGGATGCGCTGTTCCATGAGCAGCAGGTGGAGCGGCGGCTGGTGCTGGAGACGCACAGCGCCGCGTCGGTGTGCGCGATGGTGCGCGCCGGGGTGGGCATTTCAATTGTTAATCCGCTGACAGCGCTGGATTACGCCGACAGCGGCGTGGTGATGCGCCGCTTCAGTATTGCCGTGCCGTTCACGGTGAGCCTGGTGCGGCCACAGCATCGGCCGGCATCGGCGCTGGTCGATCACTTCTGCGACCACCTGCAGCAGCAGGTGGCCACCTTTCCGCAGCGCATCGCCCAGCGGCTGGCTTAAGCGCGCACCGTCTCGCGCTGACCGCCCGATTTGCGGAAGGTCAGCAGACAAACCACTAATCCCGCTGCCGCCAGCGCTGCCGCCGCGACCGGCACCGCCGTCAGGCCATAGCCTTTATCGATTACTGCGCCGCCCACCCACGCACCGAGTGCGTTACCGACGTTGAAGGCCGAAATGTTGAGCGTCGACACCAAATTTGGCGCGTCTTTACCGTGGCGCACCACGTTAATTTGCAGGCCCGGCACGGTGGCGAAGGTCGCCATTGCCCACAGGAACAGGGTTACCTCTGCCAGCCATAGCGCATGGCTGGTCCAGCTGAACAGCAGCGAAAACACGGCGATCAGCGAGAAGCTGAGGATCAGGCTGAACGACACTTTCCAGTCCGCCAGTTTCCCGCCAACAATGTTACCCACCGTCAGGCCAGCACCAATCAGGAACAGCGTCCAGCTGACACCGCGATCGCTGATGCCGGTCACCTGTAACAGCAGCGGCGCAATGTAGCTGAACAGCGCAAACATCGCGGCGGCAAAACACACTGTCATCAGCAGTGACAGCCACAGTTTGCCGTTGGCCAGCGCGCTGATTTCGCTCGCCAGGTGCACCGGTTTTTCATCTTTGTTAGTCGGCAGGCTGACAATCAGCGCGATGAACGCGAGGATGCCGATAATCGCCACGCCCCAGAAGGTGGCGCGCCAGCCAAACAGCTGACCAAACCAGGTGCCGAGCGGCACGCCCAGTACGTTGGCCAGCGTCAGACCGGTAAACATCAGCGCCACCGCCGACGCCTGACGGCTCGGCGCCACCAGGCTTGCCGCGACCACTGAGCCGATGCCGAAGAACGCACCGTGACACAACGCGGTAATAACGCGCGCCAGCATCAGCAGGTTATAGGTGTAAGCCAGCGCACAGAGTACGTTGCCGATGATGAAGATGATCATCAGCAGAATCAGGGTACGTTTACGCGGCAGTTTCGCGGTCAGCAGCGCCATGATTGGCGCGCCGATAGCCACGCCCAGCGCATAGCCGCTGATCAGCCAGCCCGCAGAAGGAATCGACACCTGCAGGTCACCCGCCACTTCCGGCAGTAACCCCATGATGACGAACTCCGTGGTGCCGATGGCGAACGCACTCAGCGCCAGCGCCAGTAATGCAACAGGCATAACACACTCTCCCAAAATAATTTTGCAGGCGGGCCGCACGACGAACGCCGTACGGTTAAGACAGACGCGTATCCCTCCGACAGTGCGGGGATGTTTATTTTTGAAGTGCGTCACAGTCTGCTATTAAAGCACAGCCTCTGACTCTCAACCACCCGGGCGGCAGCAAGGCTATTTTGCCTGCGCGGCAATAATCCCGGCGCTAAAAAGTGTCGCTTATGCATCACTGAGACAGGACGGCGATAACAGACTACGCTTGATAACAGGTTGTGATCGCTGTCACAGCGACGGCGCTTTCTGGCGTTAAATCAGGCAGTAAAGGATGGTCGCACATTGCCGATACCCCAATGGATTGCCCGGTGATGCGGCGTCAACACAACAGGGGGACAGAGTTATGCGATGGATCATCGCGCTGGCGATCGGCGGCTTAAGCGGCTGCTCGGTCGGGCACTATGAATACAGCTCAGAAGCGGCCAGGCGCGTCGATATGACCGTCACCGGCATCCCCACCGTGCTCGGCATGGGTGCGCTGGGCACCACTATCCCCCTGACGCGCGAATACAGCCTGACGGCGGCACACGTGGCCAAATATTCGCTGTATCGGGTGAAGGCCTGGCATCCGGAGTGCGATATCGCCGTGGTTTATCATGCAAATAAAGAAGCCAATCTGCCCCCGCAGTTCCGCAACAGTCATATCGGCGACAACGTAAATCTGTATGGGTATAGCTTTATCTCCGCGCTGCCGGTGGCATCAAGCGGCAAAAACCTGATCAATACGACGCTGAGCAATGACTGGAATAAGGCCAGTTGCGTGGTGGTGGCGGCCAATGCCGGCGTGGTGAAAGGCATGTCCGGCGGCGCGGTGTATAACGCCAGCGACGACACGCTGGCCGGGGTGATTGTCGGCTATAGCAGTCGGATTGATGATAATAAGAGCGGCAAAACGCTGTTTAAAGATGTGGCGCTGTATGTGCCTTATGCGCGGTTCCAGGCGTGGCTGGAGGGCGTGGTGAAGTCTTAGGTTGGGTGCGCGCTGATGCCCTCACCCCGGCCCTCTCCCACGGGGAGAGGGAGAAAACCAGAGCTGACCTCTGCCACAGCGAGAGGGAGAAAACCACAGCGGTCCTCTGCCACCGGGAGAGGGAGAAAACCACAGCGGCCCTCTCCCACCGGGGTACAGGCAGGTCCCCTCTCCCCATGGGAGAGGGTTAGGGTGAGGGTGAAGGCAACCTGATTACTTACCGGTCGGGCGCAGAGCCGGGAACAGGATCACGTCACGAATGGTGTGGCTGTTGGTGAACAGCATGACCAGGCGGTCGATACCAATGCCCAGACCCGCAGTCGGTGGCAGACCGTGCTCCAGCGCGGTGACGTAGTCTTCGTCGTAGAACATCGCTTCGTCATCACCGGCGTCCTTCGCGTTAACCTGCTGCAGGAAACGCTCGGCCTGATCTTCCGCATCGTTCAGCTCGGAGAAGCCATTACCGATTTCACGGCCGCCGATGAAGAACTCAAAGCGGTCGGTGATTTCCGGGTTCTCGTCATTACGACGCGCCAGCGGTGACACTTCTGCCGGATACTCGGTGATGAAGGTTGGCTGAATCAGGTGCGCTTCGGCGGTCTCTTCGAAGATCTCGGTCACCACGCGGCCCAGACCCCAGCTCTTCTCCACTTTGATGTGCAGCTCATTGGCAATCGCCACTGCTTTGTCAAAGTCATCCAGATCGGCGAGGTCCGTTTCCGGACGGTATTTCTTGATCGCTTCACGCATGGTGAGCTTCTCAAACGGCTTGCCGAAATCGAAGGTGTGATCACCGTAAGGCACTTTCGTGTTGTTTAGCACGCTCTGCGCCAGGGTGCGGAACAGGCTCTCGGTCAGTTCGATCAGATCTTTGTAATCCGCATACGCCATATAGAGTTCCATCATGGTGAACTCTGGATTGTGGCGCGGCGAAATCCCTTCGTTACGAAAGTTACGGTTGATCTCAAACACGCGATCGAAACCGCCAACCACCAGACGCTTGAGGTACAGTTCCGGCGCGATACGCAGGTACATGTCGATGTCGAGCGCGTTGTGATGGGTGATGAACGGACGCGCGGACGCGCCGCCAGGAATCACCTGCATCATCGGCGTTTCCACTTCCATAAAGTCGCGACCAACCATGAACTCGCGAATACCGGCCATGATTTTTGAACGCGTTTTAAACGTTTCGCGTGACTCTTTATTGGCAATCAGGTCAAGGTAACGCTGACGGTAACGGGTTTCCTGATCGGCGAGGCCGTGGAATTTGTCCGGCAGCGGACGCAGCGCTTTGGTCAGCAGGCGCAGCTCAGAGATGTGGATCGACAGCTCGCCGGTTTTGGTTTTGAACAGCTTACCGCGCGCGCCGAGGATATCGCCGAGATCCCACTTTTTGAACTGCTCGTTGTAGACGCCTTCCGGCAGATCGTCACGCGAAACGTAGATCTGGATCTGACCGCCCACATCCTGCAGGGTGGCGAACGACGCTTTACCCATGATGCGGCGGGTCATCATACGACCGGCTACGCTCACCTCAACGCCGAGCGCTTCCAGCTCGTCGTTCTCTTTGCTGTCATAGTCGGCATGCAGACGATCGGAGGTGGTGTCACGGCGGAAATCGTTAGGAAACGCCACGCCCTTTTCACGCAGCGCGCTGAGTTTTTCGCGACGCGCTTTCAGTTCGTTGTTTAACTCAAGGGCGGCATCAGCGCTCTGCGGTTGTTGTTCAGACATGTCGGTTCCTTATAGCCCTGCTTTTAAACTTGCTTCAATAAAACGGTCAAGATCGCCATCCAGTACGGCCTGGGTGTTACGCGTTTCTACGCTGGTACGCAGATCCTTGATGCGCGAATCGTCAAGAACGTATGAACGGATCTGGCTGCCCCAGCCGATGTCCGACTTGTTCTCTTCCGCCGCCTGCTTGTCGGCATTCTTCTTCTGCATTTCGTATTCATACAGCTTGGCACGCAGCTGTTTGAAGGCCTGATCTTTGTTCTTATGCTGCGAGCGGTCGTTCTGGCACTGCACCACAATGTTGGTCGGCAGGTGGGTAATACGCACCGCTGACTCGGTTTTGTTAACGTGCTGACCACCGGCACCCGATGCGCGATAGACGTCGATACGCAGGTCGGCCGGGTTGATTTCGATGTCGATGTTGTCATCCACTTCCGGGTAAATAAATACCGAACTGAAGGAGGTGTGACGACGACCGCCGGAGTCGAACGGGCTCTTACGCACCAGACGATGAACGCCGGTTTCGGTACGCAGCCAGCCGTAAGCGTAATCACCGATGATTTTGATGGTGGCTGATTTGGTACCGGCCACTTCGCCTTCGGACTCTTCGATGATCTCGGTTTTGAAGCCTTTGGCTTCCGCCCAGCGCAGATACATGCGCAGCAGCATGCTGGCCCAGTCCTGCGCTTCGGTGCCGCCGGAGCCGGCCTGAATATCCATGTAGCAGTCGGCGCCGTCGTATTCGCCGGAGAACATGCGGCGGAACTCCAGTTCACCCAGCTTCACGTCCAGCGCGTCCAGCTCGACCACGGCTTCGTTAAAGGTCTCTTCGTCGTCGGCTTCAACCGCCAGCTCCAGCAGACCCTGGACATCTTCCAGCCCCTGCTGCATCTGGTCGAGCGTTTCAACCACCGCTTCCAGCGAAGCGCGCTCTTTGCCCAGCGCCTGCGCGCGTTCAGGTTCGTTCCAGACGTCCGGCTGTTCCAGCTCGGCGTTTACTTCTTCGAGGCGTTCTTTCTTGGCATCGTAGTCAAAGATACCCCCTAAGAACGCTGCTGCGCTCGCTGAGGTCCTGGATACGATTTTTGACCGGATTAATTTCAAACATGGCTTTTCAGTCTTTTTTGACGATTCGGTGAGAGGAGATAAAAGTAACGCGCTAGTTTACCCGAAAGCGCGCCTGGTTTGTAGCTTTGCACATCAATGGCTATACCGCGTATGAACCGGCAGAAAATAATTGCGCCAGTTCTGGAAACCAGCAGGTATGGCGGTTGCCAGAAATCCCGCTGTCACTCGCCACCTACGCGGTGCGTCTTCAGAATTTTCCTACATAATCTCGACAATAAACGCCAGCTGGCGTCATTAAAACCCATGATTTCTCAGACAAAATCATTAAAACTCCACCATCAGAAATGTCTGGTTCGAAGCGTGATATAGCGCGATTAGCCTGCGCAATGCTGCGCTGTCCTGGCCATCAACCGGCCAGTGCGCACCTTATCCTTTCTGCACCCTGGCGGAATCTCAGGGGTTCGTGCTTCATCTATTGCGTTCTGTCTGTCAGCCACGTTGCTCAGGAGTATTCGTGACAGGGAAAGACTGCATTCAGGCCCGTTAACGTGAACGGGCGACAACATGCCCTGAGAGGCATGAGGAGTTGCCATGCATTATCCTGTTGTTACTTTTCTACCCTCACCGCGCCTGCTGGCGCTGATCATCCCGTTTCTGCTGAGCGCCTGTGGTGGTGGCGGCGGCGGCGGCGGTGGTAGCGGCGGCGGCGGCACCCTGAACCCGGTCACGCCGGTGGTTGAACCTGCGGTGCCGGCCACGGCCGCCAGCAATAAAGTAGGCATCATTGACTCCGGTCTGGCCCCGGGCCGCAGCGGAATTAATTACGCCAACGTGAATTTCTCCAGTTATGTCGACAGCAACACCGCGCTGAACGACAACATGGGAATCAACGGCCACGGCACGCTGGTGGCGATGACGCTACTGGGGCTGTCGCCTGACAGCGCGCTGTATGTGGCACAGGCGTCACAAAATAACATTTTCAGCTATGACAATACTGCGCGCGCCGTGCAGGGATTAGTGGCACAGGGCGTGCGCATCTTCAATATGTCCTACGGTTCGCAGGAGCGCCTCACCAGCCAGCAGGCGCTGACCGATGCGCGCCAGCGCTATCAGTCACTGTATCAGGGGCTTAACGCGGTGGCTGCGGCAGATGGGCTGGCGGTGATGATCACCGGCAACAACAGCGGCGCTACGCCGGCACCGGACGTGCTGACACCGCTGATGTATAACGACCCGCAACTGGCGCGTAATCTGCTGGCGGTCACCGGCATCATGGATCATACCGGTTATGATCTGCCGGGACGCGCAGCCGGCACCGGACCGTTTGACGCCTGCGGCGCGGCCGCCGCATGGTGCCTGACCGCGCCGGGTTATACCGATTATCTGTATCAAAATTCTGACGGCAGCTGGGTAAAGGTGCGCAGCTTCGGCACCTCGTTTGCCGCACCGCGCGTGACGGCCGCGGCTTCGCAGCTGTTGCAGCGTTTCCCGTGGATGAGCGGCCATAACCTGCAGCAAACCCTGCTGACCACCGCCACCTACCGTAGTGATGCGCACGATAACGTCGCCGACAGCGCGAACGGGCGGCCATACAATGAGACGTTCGGCTGGGGCGATCTTAACGCCGCCAAAGCCTTAAACGGGCCGGGACAATTCCGGGCAGAGGACTTCAGTGCGCGCCTCGACGGCGGCCAGTATGTGTTCAGCAATGACATCAGCGGCGATCGCGGGCTGGTGCTGGACGGCAGCGAACGCGGCGGTACGCTGCAGCTGACCGGCAACAACAGCTATCAGGGCCTGACGCAGGTCTCCGCCAATAGCCTGCTGATTGACGGTGCGATTGCCGGCAATGCGCTGGTGAACGGCAGCGGCAAACTGGGTGGCAGCGGGCGCATCGGCGGCAATCTGGTCAACCAGGGATCGGTTAATAGCGGCCTGCAGGTGGCGGGCAACTATCAGCAAAGCGCCGACGGTACGCTCAACGTCACGCTGAACAATCCGCTGCGCGTGACCGGCAACGCAGCGCTCGACGGCACGCTAAACCTGGCGCCGCCCTCCGCCAGCTACGTGGTGAAACAGCAGGAAACGCTGCTGACCAGCGGCGGCGGCGTGAGCGGTCAATTTAGTCAGGTCAATACCGGCGTATTTCTCGACGGTTCCGTCAGCTATGACGCCCACAGCGTTACCGGCCAGCTCACGCGCAAGAACACCGCCGCAGCGGCACAGGCGATGGGAATCGATAGCACCAGCGCGCAGCAAACCAGCCGCAACCTGGAGCAGGCGTTTGAGCTGGCAGACCGTTGGCAGGGTCAGGCGACGCTGAGCAGTGCGCAGCAGTCAGCGCTGGCGGCCGCAGGCGCCTTCCAGACGCTGGCGGACACCCGCAGCGCACAGGCGGCGATCAACTCCCTATCCGGTCAGGCGCATGCCTCCGGCAATGCGGTGCTGTTCAACGCGCTTGATTATCAGACGCGCCTGCTCAACAACCGCATCGATGATGCCAGCGAACAGGGGCGCTTCGGCTTCTGGCTGGAGAGCGGTCAGCTGCGCGGTTCGCTCGACCAGGACGGCTATCTCGGCAACCGCTATCGCAACACCCTGACCGCGCTGGGTGCCGACAGCGATTTTGGCCTGCCCGGCCTGCGCCTCGGCATCGCCTGGACGCACACTCAGCTTGATGCCACCTATGACGACACCGGCGGCAACAGCCAGAACAGCCTGCAGGGCGTAATGCTGTATGGGCGCTATGCGGTGACGCCAGCCTGGTACTGGCAGGGCAATCTCAGCTATCAGCATGGACGCGACAAACTGCAGCGCCTGGTGCTGCTGGATGAAGCTGCACCGGTTTCTTCTTCCGCCCGCACTGACAGCTGGCAGGCGGCGCTGCAGAGCGGCTATCGCTGGACGCTGCAGGAGGATTATCGCATTGAGCCTTATCTCGGCTGGCGTGAAACCGGCCTGCAAACCGGCAGCTTCAGCGACAGCGGCAGCGCGTTTGGTCTGCAGGGCGACGGCGACAGCTATCGCCGCAGCGTCGGTTACGGCGGCCTGAATCTCAGCGCGCGCCAGGACTGGTCGGCGGGCTGGTGGAGCATGCTGAGCCTGTATGGCGAATACCAGTACGCGTTCAGCAATCCGTCGATGGACGTCAGCGCGCGCTGGAGCGGCTTCGGCAGCGGTCAGCAGAGCTTTACCATCCCGGGTATGCAGCTCGATCGCCGCTCGCAGTGGTTTGGTGCGCGGGTTGATCTGGTGCAGTCGGCACGCGCGCGGCTGTTTCTGCGTGCCGACCGCCACGTGGCCGATCGCGGCGATGAGAAGGTGCTGCGCGGCGGTGTCGACGTCACGTTCTAAAGGTTACGACTGCGGCCAGATATGGTCGATGATCAGCTGTACCGAGCGATTGCCGCGGTATTCGTTGATATCCAGCTTGTAGGCCAGCTGCACCTGACGCACGCTGCTGTCTGGCCACAGGCTGGTGTCGACGTTAAAGGCGATACCATCCAGTAACGGGCCGCCGCCCAGCGGCTCGACCATCACCTTAAGGTGACGCTCGCCCACCAGACGCTGCTGCAACAGCTTAAACTGACCGTCGAACACCGGCTCCGGAAACGCCTGGCCCCAGGGGCCGGCTTCCCGCAGCATTTCCGCGGTGTGCAGGGTAAATTCCTGCGCATGCAGTTCGCCATCGGACCACATCACGCCCTGCAGCGCCTCGCCTTCCAGCCATTCGTCGATCAGCGCAGCAAAGCGCTGGCGGAACTCATCGTACTTCGCCTCTTCCAGCGACAGCCCCGCCGCCATGGCGTGCCCGCCAAATTTGATGATCAGGCCAGGATAGAGCGTGTCGATGCGTTCCAGCGCGTCGCGCAGGTGCAGTCCGGCAATCGAACGGCCGGAGCCCTTCAGCGTGCCGTCACCGGCGGGCGCGAAGGCGATCACCGGACGGTGGAAGCGCTCTTTCAGGCGTGACGCGAGGATGCCAACCACGCCCTGATGCCACTCCGGGTGATAGAACGCCAGCCCGAGCGGCAGATCGCGATGCTGGCGCTCCAGCTCATCGCACAGCGCCAGCGCCTCGCTCTTCATGCCCTGCTCAATCTCTTTACGCGTCTGATTAAGCGCATCAAGTTCGCTGGCCAGCATGCGCGCCTGGGCAATATCTTCCGTCAGCAGCAGCGCAACGCCAACCGACATATCGTCCAGCCGGCCGGCAGCATTGAGGCGTGGCCCGACGGCAAAACCGAGGTCGCTGGCCGCCAGCTGACGCGCATCGCGGTTAGCAATCTCCAGCAGCGCGCGGATGCCGGCACGGCATTTGCCGGCGCGGATGCGGCTCAGCCCCTGCCACACCAGAATGCGGTTGTTGGCATCCAGCGGCACCACGTCGGCCACGGTACCGAGCGCCACCAGATCCAGCAGTTCAGCCAGATTGGGTTCACTGCGCCCGTCGCTGAACCAGTTCTGCTGACGCAGATGGGCACGCAGCGCCAGCATCAGATAAAACGCCACGCCGACGCCCGCCAGCGAACGCGACGGGAATGCGCTGTCGCTCAGGTTAGGGTTAACGATGGCCTCTGCCGCCGGCAGCGTTTCGCCCGGCAGGTGGTGATCGGTGATCAGTACCGGTATCCCGTGCTGGTGTGCGGTATCGACGCCCGCGTGCGACGAAATGCCGTTATCCACGGTGAGGATCAGCTCGGCGCCGCGCGCACGCGCCTGCTCTACCACTTCCGGGCTCAGGCCATAGCCGTCCTCAAAGCGGTTCGGCACCAGATAATCGACGTTGCCGCCCATGCTGCGCAGCGCCAGCACGGTGAGCGCAGTGCTGGTGGCACCATCGGCATCGAAATCGCCTACCACCACGATGCGGCGTTGCTGCTGCAGCATCTCATGCAGCAGCGTCACGGCGCGCTCAATGCCGCCAAGGCTTTGCCACGGCAGCAGGAATTTCGCGCCGCGTTCCAGTTCGGCGGCGTCTTTGACACCGCGTTGCAGGTAGAGACGACGCAGCAATGGCGGTAAATCGTCGGGTAACTGCGCGTCGGCCTGGGCTTCACGCCGACGCAATTCTACAGAGTGCATCACTGTGTCTTAACCACCACGCTTCTGGCCGTCCAGCACCTGCTTCAGCTCCTGCGGTCCCTGGTAGCCAGGAATCATCATGCCGCTGTCGGTGAGGATGGCGGGCGTGCCCTGAATACCAAACAGAATGCCCAGCTTGTAGTGCTGGTCGAGATTAATTTTGCAGCTCGCCGGCGCATCCATTTGCGGTGCGTCGCCTTTCATGGCGGCATCAAACGCCTTGTTGCGATCGGCGCTGCACCAGATGGCGGTCATGGCTTTCTCCACCTGGCCGTGCAGGCCTTCACGCGGGAACGCCAGATAGCGCACGGTGATGCCCAGCGCGTTGTAGTCAGCCATCTGCTCGTGCAGCTTGCGGCAGTAGCCGCAGGTGATGTCGGTAAATACGGTGATCACGTGCTGCTCTTTCGGCGCTTTGTAGACAATCATTTCCGGTGCCAGCGCGGCGACTTTTTTCTCCAGCAGCTGATTGGTGACATTCACCGGCTGCGCGCCGCTGACATCGTACAGCGGGCCCTGAATCATGTGCTTGCCGTCTTCGGTGACGTACAGCACGCCGCTTTCGGTCATTACCGTTTTGATACCCGGCAGCGGCGACGGCTGGATTTCCGCCTGCTGCATACCCAGTTTTTTCAGTGATTGCTGAATCGCGTTGTCATCGGCATGGGCCAGCGCAGAAAAGGCGCTGACCAGCAGAGCCAGCGTCGTAACGGTTTTTTTCATCTCAAATCCTTGTTGCCGCTGCTCAGGCGCGCGGATGATGCTGTTGATGTAACTGACGCAGGCGCTCAGTCGCCACGTGCGTGTAAATCTGGGTGGTCGACAGGTCGCTGTGCCCCAGCAACATCTGTACGACGCGTAAATCGGCACCATGGTTCAGTAAATGTGTGGCAAATGCGTGGCGCAGCACGTGCGGTGACAGCTTTTCGCTGTCGATGCCGGCAAGGGTGGCATAGTGTTTGATGCGATGCCAGAAGGTCTGGCGTGTCATCTGCTGCGCGCGGTTGCTGGGGAACAGCACGTCAATGGTCTGTCCGTTCAGCAGCCACGGCCGCCCGTGTTCCATATAGTGCTCCAGCCAGTAAATTGCTTCTTCACCTAATGGCACCAGCCGCTCTTTATTGCCTTTACCGATGACGCGCACCACGCCCTGACGCAGGCTGACATCACTCAACGTCAGACCGACCAGCTCAGAGACGCGCAGCCCGGTGGCGTAGAGCAGCTCCAGCATCGCTTTGTCACGCAGTTCGAGCGGTATGTCTGTTGCCGGCGCCTGTAACAGGCGCTCGACCTGATTTTCTGACAGGTCTTTTGGCAGGCGCTGCGGCAATTTCGGCGCTGATAACAGCGCGCTGGGATCGTCACTGCGCAGCTTTTCGCGGTACAGATACTGAAACAGACGGCGCATCGCGCTCAGAGTACGCGCTGAGCTGGTGGCTTTGTAACCGCCCTCAATCCGCTCAGCCAGAAACTGCTGCAAATCAGCGGCTTCCAGCGTCAGCAGCGTGCGCTCATGGTGGTGCAGCCAGGCAGTGAGCGTCTGCAAATCCTGACGATAGGACGCCAGCGTGTTCTGCGCCAGGTTGCGCTCAATCCAGAGCGCGTCGAGAAACTGTTCTATCAGATCGCTGTCCTGCACTGTTGCCCCTCGCCGTGTGAAATCGTGCTCATTATGCCTGAAACTGGCCTGCTTCTGGTACAATTGCGCCAGAGTGAGTTTCAGTCAGAGCATTAATTGCATGAATATCGGTCTGTTTTACGGTTCCAGTACCTGTTACACCGAGATGACGGCGGAGAAAATCCGCGACTTTATCGGTGAAGAATTAGTCACACTGCATAACCTGAAAGATGACGATCCGTCGCTGATGGAGCAGTACGATTTACTGATTCTCGGTATTCCGACCTGGGATTTCGGCGAACTGCAGGAGGACTGGGAAGCGGTGTGGCAACAGCTGCCGGCGCTCAACCTGCAGGGCAAAATTGTGGCGCTGTACGGCATGGGCGACCAGGTCGAGTACAGCGAATGGTTCCTTGATGCGCTGGGTATGCTGCACGAACTGCTGCTGCCGATGGGCGTGCAGTTTGTCGGTTACTGGCCGCTCGACGGCTACCAGTTCACCAGTAAAAAACCGCTGACCGCCGATGGTCAGCAGTTTGTCGGCCTGGCGCTCGACGACGTTAATCAGTTTGAGCTGAGCGAAGAGCGCGTCGAGCAGTGGTGCGAACAGATTCTGACCGAAACCGCCGCGCTGCTTTAATGCGGCGTCGCGTCATCCAGCAAAAAACAGCGGGCGCGTAACGCGCGCCACGCGTCGGGCGGCATGCTGTCGTGCAGCAGCCACAGCCGCCAGCGCTGCCCGCGACGGTTACGCAGCACCAGCAACACGCCCCACGGTAGCCAGTCCGGCTGCCGTTGCGCCTGCCAGCGCTCACCGCGCCAGTACCAGTCACCCTTGTCATCCAGCATGAGCGCTCCGCAGCGCTGCCGCAGGCGACGCGCGTTACGCCAGCACTGCAGGGTCAGCAGAATCACTACCGCGATCTGAACCCAGGCCCAGCCCGCCGGCCAGCGACAGCTCAGCAACAGCGCGCCACACAGCCCGAACAGCGTCACATTCAGCACCCGCGCGCTGCGTGACGCGCGCAGATCACATTGCCACCGGCCCGCGTTCACGGTTGCGCTGCTGAATTAGTTTCACCATGCGTTTGAACTCGGGATCGGCCGGTTCGCCGTGGTTCATCATCCAGTTAAACAGGTCCGGATCGTCGCTCTTCAGCAGCGCGACAAACACCTGCTTGTCGCTGTCGCTCAGCGAATCATACTCATATTTAAAGAACGGCATGATCGAGACATCCAGCTCCAGCATGCCGCGACGGCATGCCCACTGGACGCGCGCTTTGTCATGAATATCCATGTGTCTTCTTCCACAGCTGATAACAGTGGCGCTCAGTGTACCTGCTTTTTCGCCGCGCTGCAGGCGTGCAACCAGACGCTGCGCGCGGTGACGCACAGCAATGCCACCGGTTACAGGGTTATCACGCGATTTGTGCGCCAGATTCCGCAAACAGGTTGCAATGGCGCACTGCTCTTTTAACATTGGTAAGCATATTACTGGATAAACCTTATTGATCAGGACGGACTCATGCCGATTTTCACCCTTCCGCCTCGCCAGCCCGCTGCGGCGTCGCGCCTGCCTTTAACGCTGATGTCGCTCGACGAGTGGGCGCTGGTATCGGTGCAGGGCAAAGACAGCACCTCTTATCTGCAGGGTCAGCTGACGCTGGACGTGGCGGCGCTGGACGCAGCGCAGCATCGCCCGGCAGCGCACTGCGATGCCAAAGGCAAAATGTGGAGCAATCTGCGTCTGTTCCATCGTGGAGAAGGTTATGCCTATATCGTGCGCCGCAATCTGCGCGAGCAGCAGGTGACCGAACTGAAGAAGTATGCGGTGTTCGCCAAAGTGACCATTGCGGCCGATGATGACGCGGTCCTGCTCGGCGTTGCCGGTTTTCAGGCGCACGCCGCACTGGCTAACGTTTTCACCACGCTGCCGGATGCCACAACCCCAGTGGTGCAGCAGGATGACACCACCCTGCTGTGGTTCGCCGAACCAGCCGAGCGTTTTCTGCTGGTCACCACGCCGGCGCAGGCCGAAGCGCTGCAGCAGAAGCTGGCCGGGGAAGCGCAACTGAATGACAGCACGCAGTGGCTGGCGCTGGATATTGCGGCGGGCGTGCCGGTGATCGACAGCGCCACCACGGCGCAGCTGATTCCGCAGGCCACCAACCTGCAGGCGCTGGATGCCATCAGCTTTAAAAAAGGCTGTTACACCGGCCAGGAAATGGTGGCGCGCGCCAAATTCCGCGGCGCCAACAAACGTGCGCTCTACTGGCTGGCGGGCAGCGCCAGCAAAGTACCGGACGCAGCCAGTTCGCTGGAGTTGCAGATGGGCGACAAATGGCGTCGCACCGGCACGGTGCTGAGCGGTGTACAACTGGATGATGGCAGCGTGTGGGTGCAGGCGGTGCTGAACAACGATCTGGAGCCGGATAGCGTGCTGCGCGTTGAAGGCGATGAAAACGGTAAGCTGACCATTCAGCCGCTGCCCTATTCGCTGGAGGAGTAACGGTTACGGCTGGTACGCCGCAGGGTCGCCATCAGTGGCGACCCTTGCCTTGTTACATTACGTAAAAATAGATGGCGCAAAAGTGCAGCACGCTGCCGCCCAGCACGAAACCGTGCCAGATGGCATGATTGTACGGGATACGGCGCGACACATAGAAAATCACCCCGAGCGAATAGACAATCCCGCCCGCCGCCAGCAGCCAGACGCCGCCGGCCGACAGTTTAGTTGCCAGCTGATAAATCACCACCAGCGACAGCCAGCCCATGCTGAGATAGGTCACCAGCGACAGCACTTTAAAGCGATGCGCAATGGTCAGCTTAAAGATGATGCCCGCCAGCGCCAGACTCCAGATCACCACCATCAATCCCTGCGCCAGCGGCGATTGCAGCCCGACCAGCAGAAACGGCGTGTAAGTCCCGGCGATCAGCAAATAGATGGCGCAGTGGTCAAATTTCTTCAGCCAGTATTTGGCGCGCTGATGCGGAATGGCGTGATACAGCGTCGAGGCAAGGAACAGCAGAATCATGCTGCCGCCGTACAGGCTATAGCTGGTAATGGCGGTGATATTCGCCTGCATTTCAACGGCTTGGGTCAACAGCAACACCAGCCCCACGATGCCAAACACACAGCCCAGGCCGTGGCTGATGCTGTTGGCGATCTCTTCGGCCAGTGAATAGCCCTGGGCAATAAGTCGGTTCTGTACCATGGCGTCGGATTCCTGAACATCGTAACGAAAGTTGTGCTTTTTCTGTGCACCAGAGTAGCGAAGAACAATTTCAGAGTACACATGTACGCTAAAATTATTCTGTGAAGAGGTGTGACAACCCAGCGGCAAACCAATCTGTTACACTGAGGCTTCTTTTTGCCGTGAGCGCCGCCCGAATGTTTTCACACAGCGACCTGTCCCGTTTGAATGACCTTGAGATGCAGGTTTATCACTTCATCATCAAACACCGGGAAAGTGTCAGTTATATGACCATCCGCGAACTGGCGGCGCAGGCGGGCGTCTCGACCACCACGGTGCTGCGCTTCTGCCGCAAAATGCATTGTGACGGCTGGTCAGAATTTCGCATCCGTTTTCGCCTGGCGCAGGAGCAAAGCGCGCCGGTGCTGCTGCCCTCCGGCGTCGGAGAAATGCTGAGCTTTTTTAAAAGCATCAACAACGCAGAATTTGATCAGCAGATTGCCACCGCAGCGCAAATGATCATTGAGGCTGAGCACATTTTCTTTATTGGTGCCGGTACTTCAGGCAGTCTCGGCAAATATGGTGCACGCTATTTTTCTAATATTGGTAAATTCAGTCATCACATCGATGATCCTTATTACCCGGTGAGTAAGAGCGCCTGGGAAAATGCGCTGGCGATTATTTTATCCGTCTCTGGCGAAACCGAAGAGATCCTGCGCTTTGCCAGTCAGTTCAGTCTGCATCACTGTAAAATCATCTCCATCACCAATCACGACAACTGCTCGCTGGCGAAAATGGCGGATTTCAATCTCTCCTATCATGTGCCGCAGGAGAAACTGCCTGACCGCTACGATATTACCACCCAGGTACCGGTGATTTATATTCTGGAGATGCTGGGCCGTTATATTGCCCGCCTCACGCAGGTATAAAACAGCCTGTTTTTCGGCGGTAACAAGTCACATTTCCGCGCCGGTGTTATAGCGTGACTTTGCTATTTCAGTTGTTACACTGCGGGCAGTATTATTTTCGCCAACAGCGTGACGAGGTATTGAAATGAGTGAAGGATTGCAGTTACCCAGCGGATTTCTCTGGGGCGGCGCGGTGGCAGCCCATCAGGTTGAGGGCGGCTGGGATCAGGGCGGCAAAGGCGTCAGCATCGCCGATGTTCTCACCGGCGGCGCACACGGCGTTGATCGCGTCATCACGCCCGGCGTCCAGCCCGGCCAGCACTATCCCAACCATCAGGCGGTGGAATTCTATTCGCACTACAAACAGGACGTGGCGCTGTTTGCCGAGATGGGTTTCAAATGCTTCCGCACCTCGATTGCCTGGACGCGCATTTTCCCCAACGGCGATGAACTGCAGCCCAATGAAGCCGGCCTGCAATTTTACGATGACCTGTTTGATGAGCTGCTGAAATATGGCATCGAACCGGTGATTACCCTGTCGCACTTTGAGATGCCTTATCATCTGGTTAAAGAGTACGGCGGCTGGGCTAATCGCAAAGTGGTCGATTTCTTTGTGCGCTTCAGTGACGTGGTGATGACGCGCTATCGCCACAAAGTGAAGTACTGGATGACCTTCAATGAAATCAATAACCAGCGCAACTGGCAGTATCCGCTGTTCGGCTACTGCTGCTCCGGCGTCGTGTTCACAGAGCATGAAAAGCCCGAGCAGACGATGTATCAGGTGATGCATCACCAGTTCGTCGCCAGTGCCAAAGTGGTGAAGCGCGGCCACGAAATCAACCCGGATTTCCAGATTGGCTGCATGATCGCCATGGTGCCGGTCTATCCGTTCTCCTGCCATCCGGATGACGTGATGCGCGCGCAGGAGTCGATGCATCAGCGCTACGTGTTCAGCGACGTGCAGATGCGCGGCGCGTACCCGGCTTATACGCTGAAAGAGTGGGCGCGCAAGGGTTATCACATTGCGATGGAAGCCGATGACGCCGAAACGCTGCGTCAGGGCTGCTGCGACTACATCGGTTTCAGCTACTACATGAGCAATGCGGTGGACACCAAAGCCAGCGGCGTCGACGATCCGATCACCGGCTTCGACGGCGTAGTGCCTAACCCGCATGTGAAAGCGTCCGACTGGGGCTGGCAGATTGATCCGGTCGGCCTGCGCTACGTGCTGAATGCGCTGTATGAGCGCTACCAGAAGCCGCTGTTTATTGTTGAGAACGGCTTTGGTGCCATTGATAAAGCCAATGCTGAGGGCGTGATCGAAGATGACTACCGCATTGATTATCTGCGCGCGCACATTGAAGAGATGAAAAAAGCGGTGGCGCTGGATGGTGTCGATCTGCTGGGCTATACGCCGTGGGGCTGCATCGACTGCGTCTCCTTTACCACCGGCCAGTACAGCAAGCGCTACGGCTTTATCCACGTCGATAAAAACGATGACGGCAGCGGCAGCTTTGCCCGCTCGAAGAAGAAGAGTTTCGCCTGGTATCAGCAGGTGATTGCCAGCAATGGTGAAGTGCTGTAACCGCTAATGGCGCGCGACGTATAGATGTGCGCCGCGCACAGAAAGGCTGTGACGTGCGGCTCAACGGCCGCCTGACGCATCAATAAAGCTGCCGGTGACGTAGGAAGCGGCGTCACTGGCCAGCCAGGCAATGGCGGCAGCGATCTCCTCCGCCTGGCCGCCGCGCTGCATCGGCAGCGATGCCGCGAGGCGATCAACGCGCCCCGGCTCACCGCCGTCGGCATGCATATCGGTGTAGATCAGCCCTGGCCGCACGCTATTGACGCGAATCCCCTGCGCTGCCACTTCCAGTGACAATCCTCTGGTCAGCGTGTCCATCGCGCCTTTCGACGCCGCATAATCGACATACTCATTGGGCGAGCCGGTACGCGCGGCAGCCGACGAGACGTTAACAATGGCGCCACCCTGACCGCCGTGTGCGGTACTCATGCGTTTTACCGCTTCGCGGCAGCAGATAAACGTGCCGGTGACGTTGGTTGCCAGCACGCGCTGAATGCGCGCAGCATCCAGATCCTCAACCCGGCACTGGGAGAAGAGAATACCGGCGTTATTCACCAGCACGCGCAGCGCGCCCGGCTGCTGATCCAGTTGGCGGAACATGCGCACCACCTGCGCTTCATCGGCAATATCCGCCTGTAAGGCAAACGCGCTGCCGCCCTGCGCTTCGATATCTGCTACCACCTGCAACGCTTCTGCTTCGCGCTGCCGGAAATTGATTGCCACGCGATAACCTGCCTGCGCCAGCAGCAGCGATGTTGCCCGTCCAATTCCGCGGCTACCGCCGGTGACCAGTGCCAGATCCATATGCTTCTCCCATAAAAAAAAGGCCGACAAATCGGCCTTTAGTATTACTGAAGGGTTTGGATTACGCCTGCAGATTACTGGTATTCGCTCATCGGAACGCATGAACAGAACACATTGCGATCGCCAAACACATCGTCGAGACGCTTAACGGTCGGCCAGTATTTGTTGGCGCTGCCGGCCGGGAAGACCGCCAGCTCGCGGCTGTACGGATGAGTCCAGTCGCCGACGATTTCCATCTGGGTATGCGGTGCATTCACCAGCGGGTTGTCATCAGCCGGCCATTCACCGTCGGCTACGCGATCGATTTCCATGCGGATCGCCAGCATCGCGTCAATAAAGCGGTCCAGCTCGATTTTGCTCTCGGATTCGGTCGGCTCGACCATCAGCGTGCCGGCGACCGGGAACGACATGGTCGGCGCATGGAAACCATAGTCGATCAGGCGTTTCGCGATATCCAGCTCGCTGATGCCGGTCTGCTCTTTCAGCGGACGAATGTCGAGAATGCACTCATGCGCCACGCGGCCGTCGCGGCCGGCGTACAGAATCGGGTACGCCGACTGCAGCCGGCTGGCGATGTAGTTGGCGTTGAGAATCGCCACCGAGCTGGCCTGCTTCAGCCCTTCGGCACCCATCATGCGAATGTACATCCAGCTGATGGGCAGAATAGATGCGCTGCCGAACGGCGCCGCAGAAACCGCGCCCTGCTGGGTCAGCACGCCGTCAATCTGCACCACGCTGTGGCCCGGTACGAATGGCGCCAGATGCGCTTTTACCCCGATCGGCCCCATGCCCGGACCGCCACCGCCGTGCGGAATGCAGAAGGTTTTGTGCAGGTTGAGATGCGACACGTCAGCGCCAATGTAGCCAGGCGTGGTGATCCCGACCTGCGCGTTCATGTTTGCGCCGTCGAGGTACACCTGGCCGCCGTACTGATGCACGATCTGGCATACTTCGCGAATGGTCTCTTCGTAGACGCCGTGCGTCGACGGATAGGTCACCATGATGCACGACAGCGCATCACCGGCCTGCGCTGCTTTTTCACGCAGATCGCCGAGATCGATGTTGCCCTGCTTATCACAGGCCACCACCACGACCGCCATGCCCGCCATCTGCGCGGACGCCGGGTTAGTGCCGTGCGCCGAACTCGGGATCAGACAGATCGTGCGGCCCCCTTCATTACGGCTCTCATGATAGCGACGGATGGCCAGCAGACCGGCGTATTCGCCCTGCGCACCAGAGTTCGGCTGCATGCACAGCGCATCGTAACCGGTGAGCTGGACCAGCCACTGGGACAGCTGGCCGATCATCTGCAGATAACCGCTCGCCTGCTCTGCCGGACAGAACGGGTGCAGTTCAGCGAATTCCGGCCAGGTGATCGGAATCATTTCGGCGGCGGCATTCAGTTTCATGGTGCATGAGCCGAGCGGGATCATTGCCTGATTCAGCGCCAGATCCTTTTTCTCCAGGCTATGCATGTAGCGCATCATCTCAGTTTCGCTGTGATGACGGTTGAACACCGGATGGGTAAGGAATTCGCTGGTGCGCTGCTGGCCTGCCGGAATGGCGCTATTTTCCGCCGCGACCGCGACGTCCAGCGCCTCGATATCCTGGCCGTGCGCGTCGCCCAGCAGAATGGCAAACAGCGCCAGCACGTCTTCACGCGTGGTGGTTTCATCCAGCGTGATACCGACCGCATTGAGGATATCGCTGCGCAGATTGACGCCGAAGCTCAGCGCACGGTTCAGCACCGCCGCTTTGTCCGCGACCTCAACGGTCAGCGTATCGAACCAGCTGTGATGGCGCAGCTTCAGGCCGCCGTTTTGCAGGCCTGCTGCCAGAATCGAGGTCAGACGGTGAATGCGCGAGGCGATGCGCTTCAGTCCGGCCGGGCCATGGTAAACCGCGTACAGGCCGGCGATATTCGCCAGCAGCACCTGTGAAGTACAGATGTTGGAGTTGGCTTTCTCACGGCGGATGTGTTGTTCGCGCGTCTGCATCGCCATGCGCAGCGCGGTGTTACCGGCGGCATCGCGTGACACGCCGATGATACGGCCCGGCATGGAGCGCTTGTGCTCATCACGGCTGGCAAAGAAGGCCGCGTGCGGACCGCCGTAGCCCATCGGTACGCCAAAGCGCTGGGCGGAACCGAAGACGATATCAGCACCCTGTTTGCCCGGCGCTTCCAGCTGCACCAGCGCCATGAAATCCGCCGCCACGCTCACCACCACTTTGCGGCTTTTCAGCTCAGCAATCAGTTCACGGTAGTCGTGCACTTCTCCGCTGGTACCGACCTGCTGCAGCAGCACGCCAAACAGATCGTCGTGCTCGCGGGCTTTTTCGGCGCGATCGATAATCAGCTCAAAGCCAAAGGTTTCGGCGCGGGTGCGCACCACATCCAGCGTTTGCGGATGGATGTCATCGGCGATAAAGAATTTTGTCGCGTTTTTCAGCTTGCTGACGCGTTTAGCCATCGCCATCGCTTCGGCGGCCGCGGTGGCTTCATCCAGCAGTGAAGCTGAAGCAATATCCAGCCCGGTGAGATCGAGCGTCAGGGTCTGGAAGTTGAGCAGCGCTTCCAGACGGCCCTGCGACACTTCCGGCTGATACGGCGTGTAGGCCGTGTACCAGCCTGGGTTTTCCAGCATGTTGCGCAGAATCACCGGCGGGGTGATCACGGCGCTGTAACCCATTCCAATCCAGGATTTGTAACGCTGATTCTGGCTGGCAATGGCTTTCAGCTCTGCCAGCGCCTGCTGTTCAGTCGCGGCATCGCCTACCGCCGGCGGGCCTGGCAGCTGGATATCAGCAGGCACAATTGAAGCGATCAGCGAAGCCAGCGAGCTGGCACCAATCGCTTCCAGCATGGTGGCCTGCTGCGCGGCATCAGGACCGATATGGCGCTCAATAAAAGCACCGTTATGTTCGAGCTGGCTGAGAGTCTGGGTCATTTACAGTACATCCTGAATCGGGCTGGGTGACAAAATGGCATTAAATCAGGCAGATAAAAAAGAAGGCGCCGCAGTGCAGCACCTTCAGAGACTACCGGTTACTCGTCGATGGACTTTTTATAGGCCTCGGCATCGAGCATCGCGTCGAGCTCGGACTCGTCGCTGGCTTTGATGCGGAACAGCCAGCCGGCGGCGTACGGTTCGCTGTTAACCAGCTCCGGGGCATCGCCCAGCGCTTCGTTAACCGCCACGATTTCACCGCTCAGCGGGGCATAGATATCCGATGCCGCTTTCACGGATTCGGCTACCGCACAGTCGTCACCGGCGGCAAAGCTGGCGCCCACGTCTGGCAGGTCGACAAACACCATGTCGCCCAGCAGTTCCTGCGCGTGTTCGGTGATGCCCACGGTAAACGTACCGTCAGCTTCTTTACGCACCCACTCGTGGCTATCACGGTACTTCAATTCATTTGGCACATTGCTCATCGCCATTTCTCCTGAAAAAAATTACTGAGCGACCGGCTTGCCGGCGCGAACAAAAATAGGTTTAGTCACTTTCACCGGCATTTCACGATTGCGGATTTCAACAATCGCCTGCTCACCGATACTGGCCGGCACGCGCGCCAGCGCAATGCTGTAGCCCAGCGTTGGCGAGAAGGAGCCGCTGGTAATGATGCCCTGCTGCGGCTGTCCCTGCGCATCGGTAAAGCGCACCGTCAGGCCGTTACGCAGCACGCCTTTTTCGGTCATCACCAGCCCGACCAGTTTTTCCGTGCCGTTCTCGCGCTGCGCTTCCAGCGCTTCACGGCCAATGAAATCACGGTCGGCGGGCTCCCAGCTGATGGTCCAGCCCATGTTGGCAGCCAGCGGCGAAACGCCTTCATCCATCTCCTGCCCATACAGATTCATGCCAGCTTCGAGACGCAGCGTATCGCGTGCGCCCAGTCCGGCTGGTTTCACGCCTGCGGCCAGCAGCTGCTGCCAGAAATCTGCGGCCTGAGCGGCAGGCAGGGCGATTTCATAACCGGCTTCACCGGTATAACCGGTCGTGGCGATAAACAGATCGCCGGCCTGTACGCCAAAGAACGGCTTCATGCCTGCCACCGCGTCACGCTGTGCCGCGCTAAACAGGCTCTGTGCTTTTTGCTGCGCGTTCGGTCCCTGTACAGCGATCAGCGCCAGATCGTCACGCTCGGTCAGTTCAACCCCAAACGGCTGCGCATGCTCAGCGATCCACGCCAGATCCTTCTCGCGCGTAGCGGAGTTGACCACCAGGCGGAAGAAATCTTCGCTCATAAAGTAAACAATTAAATCATCAATGACGCCAGCTGAAGCATTCAGCATGCCGGTATAGAGGGCTTTGCCGGGCTGGGTCAGTTTGGCGACGTCGTTGGCCAGCAGGTAACGCAGAAATTCACGGGTGCGCGCGCCGTGCAGATCGACAATGGTCATGTGGGAAACGTCAAACATTCCGGCATCGTTGCGTACCGCATGGTGTTCATCCATTTGCGAGCCGTAGTGCAGCGGCATCATCCAGCCGTGGAAGTCCACCATGCGGGCACCGCAGGCCTGATGCTGTTCGAATAGAGGCGTTTGCTGAGTCATAACCATCCTGTGAAGACAAGTGAATGTGACGCGCCTGCGCCGTCAGTTTTGAGCGACGCAAACGTTCTCTTTACGCTGAAGTTACCACCGAATCCGGCAATTAACCATAAGGAAAACGAGGGTGAAACCTTATCATCCTTTGTGCTGCCCCGGCAGCCACGCCAGCACATCTCACTGCATTTATGTGATTTACCGCGCATATAATTCACCTGTTGCGCAGTAATTCAGCCGAATAATGGAAGCCGTGCCGCAGACAAGGGAAATGGTTCGGGGGCGAAAAGCATTTAGGATTAGTTTAAGTAATGCGAATTGAGACCTGAAATTAGAATAAATCAAATGAAGGGCAATTTGGGTGCAGCGATGCACAATAATGGTGCTGGGGCGGGTATTGCAGTGACGTTACCGGGTGCGCACAGGGTCGCAATGGATGGCGACAACGCTGTGCAGTTCGGTGATTCATGAGCGGCAGCCGACTGCCACGCCCACCCTTGAGGGTGATCGCGTAACGTCAGTACAGGAAAAACGGCACCTGAAACGGTGCCGTAATAAGGAGGGTTAGCGGATCCAGCCGGGCAGGTCGTTGAGGCCCATGGCCTGCTTCAGCAGTAACGGCTTCACGCCAGGCAGCGTGTCGGCCAGCTTCAGCCCGACGTCGCGCAGCAGTTTTTTTGCCGGATGGTGCCCGGCAAACAGCTCACGGAAACCCTGCATGCCGGCCAGCATCAGCGCTGCGCTGTGCTTGCGGCTGCGTTCATAACGCCGCAAATAGAGATGCTGGCCGATATCTTTGCCCTGCTGATGCAGACGGCGGATTTCGCCAATCAGCTCGGCGGCATCCATAAAGCCGAGGTTAACCCCCTGCCCGGCCAGCGGATGGATGGTATGCGCCGCATCGCCCACCAGCGCCAGCCGGTGCGCAGCAAAGTTGCGGGCGTAACGCGCCGTCAGCGGGAAGGTTTTCCGTTCGCTTTCCACCTGGCACAGACCAAGGCGCATATCGAATGCCACCGAAAGCTGCTGGTTAAACAGCGCTTCCGGCATGGATTGCAGTCGCGCCGCTTCCTGCGGTGACAGCGACCAGACGATGGAGCACAGGTGCGGATCCTGCATCGGCAGGAAGGCCAGAATGCCGTCGCCGTGGAACACCTGGCGCGCAATGGCATCGTGCGGCATATCGGTGCGTACATTGGCCACCAGCGCGTGATGTTCGTAATCCCAGAAAGTAATCGGGATATCCGCTTTGTCACGCAGCCACGAGTTGGCCCCGTCCGCAGCAATCAGCAGGCGCGCGCTCATCATGCTGCCGTCCTGCAGGGTAATAAAGGCTTCGTTATCGCCAAACGCCACCTGCTGCAGCTGAGCCGGCGCAATCAGCGTCACGTCGCTACACTGGCTGGCGCGCTGCCACAGCGCACTGTGAATCACCTCGTTTTCAATGATATGTCCGAGGTGCGACAGCCCTTGCTGCTCGTCATCAAAGCTGATCGAGCCAAAGCTGTCCTGATCCCACACTTCCATGCCGTGATACGCACTGGCGCGCAGCGCGAGAATGGTCGACCATACATCGAGTTTTTGCAGCAGACGCTCGCTGGCGGCGTTGATGGCCGAGACGCGAACCGACGCTGGCGCCGCCGCATCAAATTGTGGCTCAGGCGCTTTTTCCAGCACCGCAACGCGCAGGCCGCTGCCCTGTAAGCCACAGGCCACCGCCAGACCGACCATGCCGCCACCGGCAATCGCCACATCAAATGTTTGCATTGCTGCCCCTTAATTCATGCTTAACGCTTAACCCAGCCGAGCGTGCGCACGGCAAGTGGGTTTCGCAGCCATGGCAGGTGGTCCATTGCCACCAGCCCAAGATTTCGTCCTGCCACCAGCGGGGCATAACGGTTGGCGAACAGCCGCACCAGACCGTCGGTGACGCCAATGGTCGCCGCGCGATCCGGCTGGCGGCGCGCAGCAAAATGGTGCAACACCGCGTGGCTGCCCGGATCCTGCTGGTGACGATGCGCCGCCGCAAGGGTTTCCGCCAGCGACATCACATCGCGCAGTCCGAGGTTAAAGCCCTGCCCGGCGATCGGATGCAGCGTCTGCGCCGCATTGCCGACCAGCGCCAGCCGGTGCGTCACCTGACGCTCTGCGGTCTGCAGCGCCAGCGGATAGATTTCGCGCTGGCCGGCGTGAGTAAAGCGCCCCAGCCGCCAGCCAAAGGCGCGCTGTAATTCATGCAGGAAGGTGGCATCGTCCCACTGCTTAACCGTGGCTTCGGCCGTCGCCGGATGACACCACACCAGCGACAGACGGTTGCCGGACATCGGCAGCAGCGCCAGCGGGCCATGCTGCGTGAAGCGCTCAAACGCGCGGCCCTGATGCGGCAACTGCGTCGCGACGTTGGCAATCACCGCCAGCTGCTGGTAGTCGTCGCGCTGCCAGCGCATGCCGCAGGATGCCGCCAGCGGCGAGCGTGCGCCGTCAGCGGCCACCAGCAGCGCGCCCTGTAACGTTGCGCCGCTGCTGAGCGTCGCCTGCACGCTATCGGCGCTGCGGGTTACTGAGGTCACGTGATCCGGGCAGCACAGCGTCACGCCTGGCGCCTCACGCAGACGTTTAAACAGGCGCTGTCCCACGTCATACAGCTCGACCACGTTGCCCAACGCCGACAGCTGATAATCCTCAGCCTGCAGCTGAACAAACCCGCTGTGCCCGCGATCGGAAACGTGGATGTGGGTAATGGGCGTGGCGCAATCCGCCAGCGAACGCCACAGGTCAATTTCCGCCAGCTGCTGACAGGTGCCCGCCGCCAGCGCGATGGCGCGCCCGTCAAAGCCCGGGTGCGCGCGGCTGTCCGGCTGATGACGTTCAATCAGCGTCACCGGCAACTGGCCCTGTGTCAGATGCGAAATCGCCAGTGCCAGCGTGGCGCCGGTCATACCGCCGCCTGCAATCAGGATACTCATACGCTGCGCGCCGCCGCCATCAGTGCTTCGATCGCCTCAGCGTCTTTTACCACGCTGTCGGTCAGGTTTTCATTACCGTCGGCGGTGATAACGATGTCGTCTTCGATACGGATACCGATGCCGCGATACTGCGCCGGCACTTT
This sequence comes from Pantoea sp. Cy-640, assembly GCF_011752635.1. Lineage (NCBI taxonomy): Bacteria > Pseudomonadati > Pseudomonadota > Gammaproteobacteria > Enterobacterales > Erwiniaceae > Pantoea > Pantoea sp. Cy-640. The sequence goes on from NZ_VWXB01000010.1 coordinate 167,797, forward strand.
GGCATCCGGCGCGATATACAGGCCCGGTTCAACGGTGAGCACCATGCCGGGTTCAAGCAGGCGGTCGCGGCTGGGCGTGCCGTAGTGGCCGACGTCATGCACGTCCAGCCCCAGCCAGTGACTAAGACCGTGCATAAAGAACGGACGGTGCGCCTGCTCTTCAAACAGCGTATCGATATTGCCTTCCAGAATGCCAAGATCGACCAGACCGGTGATCATGATGCGCACCACTTCGTCGTTGACTTCATGGATGCTGATGCCCGGGCGGAACATCGACAGCGCCTTGTACAGCGAGGCGAGCACGATGTCGTAGATCTCGCGCTGCGGCTGGCTGAATTTACCGTTAACCGGGAAGGTGCGGGTAATATCGCCGGCGTAGCCATGGAATTCGCAACCGGCATCAATCAGCACCAGATCGCCGTCGCGCATTTCGCTTTCGTTTTCGGTGTAGTGCAGAATGCAGCCGTTCTCACCGGAGCCCACAATGGTGTTGTAAGACGGAAAGCGCGCGCCGTGGCGGGTGAATTCGTGATGGATTTCGCCTTCCAGCTGATATTCAAACATGCCGGGACGGCACGCCTGCATCGCACGGGTATGTGCCAGCGCGCTGATTTTTCCTGCGCGGCGCAGAATGGCGATCTCGTCTTCGCTTTTAAACAGGCGCATCTCATGCACCCAGGGACGCCAGTCGGTCAGCGTCGCCGGCGCGCTGAGGTTTTGCCGGAAACCGCGGCGCAGTTTCTCCAGCGCGCTGAAAACCAGCGTATCCGCTTCCGCGTATTCACCCTGTGCGTGATACACCACATCGAGTCCGTTGAGCAGCTGATGCAGCTGCTCGTCAATCGCATCCCACGGCAGCGCGCGGTCAACGCCCAGCTTCGCCGGTGCGGCTTCCTGACCAAGCCGACGCCCGAACCAGATCTCCGCCGTCAGGTCGCGTACGCGATTAAACAGCACGCTGTGGTTATGATTGTCATCGCTCTTAATTAATACCAGCAGCGCCTGCGGCTCGTTGAAGCCGGTGAAGTACCAGAAGTCGCTGTTCTGGCGAAAGGGATATTCGGTGTCGTTGCTGCGCGTCACTTCAGGTGCAGCAAAAATCAAAGCCGCGCTGCCGGGCGCCATGCGGGCGATCAGCGCCTGACGACGTTGCCGGAAAGTTTCCAGTGTAATCATATTTGCACTCCCTGTAGAAAACGGGCAGCGACCTGCCCACGATGACGCGCTTAGTGTAGCGTAGGTTTTTGCACTTCCGGTGCGGTCGGCGTGCGTGGCCGGGTGAAGGTGTCATGGCACAGCAGCGCGGCAACGCGCACGTACTCAATCACCTCTTCCAGCGACTGTTCGAGCTCTTCCTGATCTTCATCTTCATCGTAGCCAAGTTGCGCAATGGTGCGCAGATCGTCAATCGCTTCGCCGGTCTCACCGGTCACTTTGTCCAGCTTCGGCTGCGTCACGCCCAGGCCCAGCAGGAAGTGATTGACCCAGCCGGCCAGCGCGTCAGCACGATCGAACACCGTGATGTCCTCCTCATCCGGCAGCATCAGCTGGAACAGGAATCCCTCTTCGTCCAGCGTGTTGGCCAGGTTTTCATGCAGCGCCTGCAGCGACTGCGACAGGCTTTGCGAGAACGCCATGCCCTCGTTAGTCAGGTCGTGCACCAGGGTTTTCCAGCTGCTGTCCTGATTGCCGCCGCACAGAATGCCACACAGCAGTCCGTGCATCTCGGCGGGCGTCATGCCTACGCCCTGCTGGGAAAGTGCCGCGGCCAGCGCGTTGTAAGTGGGTGTTGCGTTCTGTAAAGACATAAGCTTTGGTCGTCGTTGGCAGAATAAGTTCGTGTTATGCTACCACCAGGTGCCTCAGGGTTTCCAGAAAAGGGGTTGTAACTTATCACGCGGGTCTATATAGTTGCGCACCTCCCAACCCATTGACAGGTAAGGGAGATGCGAACGAAGTAATCAGTCAGGATGGTGGCATGTCTGCACAACCGGTAGATATTCAGATTTTTGGTCGTTCATTGAGAGTGAATTGTCCGCCTGAACAGCAAGATGCGCTGAATCTGGCCGCAGAGGATCTCAATCAACGGTTGCAAGATTTAAAAGTTCGCACTAGAGTCACAAATACAGAGCAGCTGGTGTTCATCGCCGCGTTAAACATTTGCCACGAGCTGGCACAAGAGAAAGGTAAAACGCGCGATTACGCAGCCAATATGGAACAACGCATCCGTATGCTGCAGCAGACCATTGAGCAGGCATTAGTTGAGCAAGGTCGCATAACTGAACGTCAGGGTCCTAAATTCGAATAACACTTCATGGTACTCGTGTTAGAGTAACGGTGAAGTCAATTTTCTCTGAGATGTTTGCAAGCGGGCCAGTCCCCTGAGCCGATATTTCATACCAACAGAGTGTGACGCTCTGTAACCTGTGAGCATGCTCGGTCCGTCCGAGAAGCCTGATGGTTACGACGGCATACTCACCTTGAACCAAGGGTTCAAGGGTTACAGCCTGCGGCGGCATCTCGGAGATCTCCTCTTAGTTCCACCCTGTTATTCCCGGTGTGATAATGTGGCTATCAACAGCCTTATCAGCCGGGGACATCATGCCAGCACTCTCTCTTCTCGACCGTCAGGATATTCGTCAGCATGTGCGCCATCTGCGCCGCAATCTTACGCCTAAGCAACAGGTTGAGGCCGCCGATCTGCTGGCTGAACATGCCATCAATTTTGCCCCGCTGGCCAGCGCACAACGCATCGCGCTGTTTCTCTCCGTTGACGGCGAAATCAATACCCGACCGCTGATTGCCAAACTGTGGCAGCAAAAGAAGCAGGTCTTTCTGCCGGTGCTGCATCCGTTTGCGCCCGGTCACCTGCTTTTTTTGCGCTACACGCCAGAAACCCCGCTGCGACCTAACAAGCTGCGCATCCCTGAGCCGCCGCTGGATATTACGCAGCTGGCCACACTCGATCAGCTGGATGTGATGCTGGTACCGCTGGTGGCGTTTGACGCGCAGGGACAACGCTTAGGCATGGGTGGGGGTTTTTACGATCGCACGCTACAGCACTGGCAGCAGCATGGCTTTTTACCGCTGGGTATTGCGCACGACTGCCAGCGCGTGGATGCGCTGCCGGTGGCGGCCTGGGATGTGCCATTGCCGGCGATTCTGACGCCGTCAAAGCTGTGGCAGTGGGAAACGCTGGCGGGATAAAGACAGGGCGCCCAGCGGCGCCCTGCACTGTCAGTACAGCAGACGGGCGCGCATGGTGCCCGGAATCGCCTTCATCAGCTGCAGCGCTTTCTCCGCCACATCCTCTTCGGCATCAATATCGATAACCACATAACCCATCACTGGCGAGGTTTGCAGATACTGAGCGGCAATGTTGATGCCCTGCTCGGCAAAGATCTGGTTGATGGCGGTCAGCACGCCTGGACGGTTTTCATGGATGTGCAGCAGGCGGCTGGCGCTGGCGGCGTGCATCGGCAGCGAGACTTCCGGGAAGTTTACTGCGGAGAGTGTCGAGCCGTTGTCAGAGTACTTGGCCAGCTTGCCAGACACTTCCAGACCGATGTTCTCCTGCGCTTCCTGCGTTGATCCGCCGATGTGCGGCGTCAGGATCACGTTGTCGAATTCGCACAACGGCGAGTTGAACGGATCGCTATTGGTTGCAGGTTCAACCGGGAATACGTCGATGGCCGCACCGGCGAGGTGCTTGCTGGCCAGCGCATTACACAGCGCCGGGATGTCGATCACGGTGCCGCGCGCGGCGTTGATCAACAGCGCGCCGGGCTTCATCAGCGCCAGCTCTTCGCTGCCAATCATGTTCTGCGTGGACGGCGTTTCCGGCACGTGCAGGCTGACCACATCACTCATGTTCAGCAGGTCAGAGAGATGGCGCACCTGGGTGGCATTGCCCAGCGGCAGCTTGTTTTCGATATCGTAGAAAAATACGTGCATGCCGAGGCTTTCCGCCAGCACGCCGAGCTGCATCCCGATATGGCCGTAGCCAATGATCCCCAGCTTCTTACCACGCGCTTCGTACGAGCCGGTGGCGATTTTATTCCAGATGCCGCGGTGGGCTTTGGCGTTGGCTTCCGGAATGCCGCGCAGCATCAGCAGCATTTCGCCGATCACCAGTTCCGCGACCGAACGGGTATTGGAGAACGGGGCGTTGAACACCGGCACGCCGCGTTTCGCTGCCGCGCTGAGGTCAACCTGGTTAGTACCAATACAGAAGCAGCCCACCGCCACCAGCTTTTCAGCCGCCTCGAAGATCTCTTCAGTCAGTTGGGTACGGGAACGGATACCAATGAAGTGGGCATCGCGGATGGAGGACTTCAGCGTCTCAGCATCCAGTGCGCCTTTGTGGAACTCGATGTTGGTGTAACCTGCGGCGCGCAGATTATCCAGCGCACTCTGGTGAACGCCTTCCACCAGCAGGAACTTAATCTTGTCTTTTTCCAGTGATACCTTTGCCATTTCCCGACCCTATTCAGAATTCAACGAGGACTACCATAAGGTAGCCTTCTGTCAAAATATCAAAATTTTCCGGCGCGGCAATACAAACGATTGCCTGCACGCCAGCACGCGCCCACGTGCAGACAACACAAATCCACACAAAATCGTGAGATGACGAGAGCGCAAAGTACGAACCTGCTGTTGATGAATTATTTGTGACATAAGTCACCAAATTTCACTGCAGCAAGAAAAGATGTTTTGCGGATGGAAATAACCGGCGCTGGCGGCGCGCCGGTGAGATCAATTGGTGATGGTTTTCACGCCGTCCGGCGTGCCAATCAGCGCAATATCCGCTCCGCGTGCGGCAAACAGCCCCACGGTGACGACGCCCGGCAGCGCATTAATGGTTTTTTCCAGCGCAATCGGGTCAAGGATGCGCAGATTATGTACGTCGAGAATAATGTTGCCGTTATCCGTAACCACGTGCTGACGATACTCCGGCAGGCCGCCCAGCTTCACCAGCTCCCGCGCCACATAAGCGCGCGCCATCGGAATCACCTCCACCGGAAGCGGGAAGTTGCCCAGCACATCGACCTGCTTGGACGCATCAGCGATGCAGATAAATTTCTGCGCCACCGCCGCGACAATTTTCTCGCGCGTCAGCGCTGCACCGCCGCCCTTGATCATCTGCATCTGTGGATTGATCTCATCAGCCCCGTCGACATACACCGACAGCGCATCCACGTTGTTGAGATCGAATACCGGAATGCCCAGCGATTTAAGCTTTTCGGTTGAGGCTTCCGAACTGGAAACCGCGCCCTCGATCTGATTCCTGATGGTACCAAGCGCGTCAATAAAGTGCGCCGCCGTTGAACCGGTGCCTACGCCAACAATGGTGCCTGGCTGCACATACTGCAGCGCTGCCCAACCTACCGCTTTTTTCAGTTCATCCTGGGTCATGGTATGTTTAAAACCTGTGCGACATCGAAGTGCGCGTAGTATAAAGCAAGGCGCTGTCAAAAAGCGCGGCTGACCGACGTTGGATGTAAGCCTTTGGAAGCCAGCCCGCAAAAACGCGTCGGCCGCACAGCTTCGCCGTTTTATGGCATAGTAGTTTCCACCCTGAACGAGAGAGAACAACAATGAAACGCCCGGATTATCGAACGCTTCAGGCGCTGGATGCTGTGATTCGCGAACGCGGCTTTGAGCGTGCCGCCCAGAAGCTGTGCATCACGCAGTCTGCGGTGTCGCAGCGCATTAAACAGCTGGAAAATTTATTTGGTCAGCCGCTGCTGGTGCGTACCGTGCCGCCGCGCCCGACCGAGCAGGGACAAAAATTGCTGGCGCTGCTGCATCAGGTGGAGCTGCTGGAAGAGGAGTGGCTGGGCGATGATAACGGTGGCACCACGCCGCTGCTGCTGTCGCTGGCGGTGAACGCCGACAGTCTTGCTACCTGGCTGCTGCCGGCGCTGAAAGATGTGCTGGCCGACTCACCGGTGCGCCTGAATCTGCAGGTGGAAGATGAAACCCGCACGCAGGAGCGTTTACGGCGCGGTGAAGTGGTCGGCGCGGTGAGTATCCAGCCGCAGCCGTTGCCAAGTTGCCTGGTGGATCAGCTGGGCGCGCTGGACTATCTGTTCTGCGCCTCGCCGGAGTTTGCCGCGCGCTATTTCCCCAATGGCGTGACGCGCTCGGCGCTGCTGAAAGCCCCGGCGGTGGCGTTTGATCACCTCGACGATATGCATCAGGCCTTTTTGCAGCAGAACTTTGATTTATCGCCGGGCAGCGTGCCGTGCCACATCGTGAACTCGTCAGAGGCTTTTGTGCAGCTGGCGCGACAGGGATCGGTGTGCTGTATGATTCCGCACCTGCAGATTGAGCGCGAGCTGGCGCAGGGAGAGCTGGTTGATTTGACACCGGGTCTGTATCAGCGCCGGATGCTGTACTGGCACCGTTTCGCGCCGGAAAGCCGTCTGATGCGCAGCGTGACCGATGCGCTGATTGCCCACGGCCACCGCGTATTGCGCCAGGATGAAGTTGCGGCCTAGCGCCGTTCAGATTAGCGCACAACAGTCGTAGCGGCGCGATTCATCGCGCGTTTTAACAGCGGTTCTGCTGCTGGAAAGCGCGATGAATCGCGCCGCTACAATTTTACAGGCTAACTTACTGCGCCGTATTCGGTTTGATTTCGAATACCACATCCACCTGATCGTCAAAATGGATGCTCTGCTGCTCGTAGGTCTGCTGCGCGGTGGTGTCCGCTGCGGCACCGGCCGCTTTGTACATGCGCGCCATCGGCATCGGCTGGTAGTTAGCCACGTGATAACGAATGCTGTACACCGGGCCCAGTCTGGCATTGAAGCCTTCCGCCAGGGCGCTCGCCTGCTGTGTGGCATTGGCAATCGCCGCTTTACGCGCCTGATCTTTGTAGCTGTCCGCATTAGCCACGCCCAGCTCAACAGAACGAATCTCATTCAGGCCCGACTTCAGCGCGCCGTCCAGCAGCTCATTCAGCTTGTCCAGCTGCCGCAGCGTGACTTCCACCTGACGCACCGCACGGTAGCCTTTCAGCACCGATTTACCCTCTTTGGTGTAGTCATACTCCGGCTGGGTGCTGAGATTAGCCGCATCAATATCTTTCTTCTCGATGCCGTTCTTTTGCAGGAAATCAAAATATTGCGCCACGCGGTCGTCAGCCTGTTTTTTTGCATCCGCCGCGTCTTTCGACGAAACATTCACCACGATGGAGAGCGTAGCCATATCCGGACGGGCATCCACGCTGGCCTGTCCTGATGTCACCACGTGCGGTCCGTTCGGCACTTCTCCCGCCTGGACCAGACCGGACAGTGCGCCCGTGCTCATTACGGCGGCCAGCGCCAGTGCTTTCAGTTTCACGAAAGTCCTCCTTGAAGGGTTCAATTTGCAGGTCGCCACTATGGCGAAACCCAAAACACATTACTATGCGTGATGGTCTGAGTTTGAAATTAGCAAAAAGTTCGGCTTTGCTCAGGTTTAACGTATCCGCGATCGCAAATTTATCGCTACAGATTCGCTGAAAAGCGCCGCCTGCGTTTCTATTAAAGAAACACTTCTGCCCCTCGGGAGAGTTGTATTATGACAGAACAGCCACTTAGCCAAAGCGCGGTCAGCGTGCGAGCCGGACGCACACGCTTTATGATGCTGGCCCTGGTGTTTATCAACATCATCATTAACTACATGGATCGCACCAACCTGTCGGTGGCCGCCACACAAATGGCCGGTGAACTGCGCTTCACGCCGCTGGAGATGGGGCTGATCTTCTCGGCGTTCGGCTGGATCTATGCGGCGCTGCAGATTCCCGGTGGATTCCTGATCGATCGTCTCGGCGCGCGGCTGGTATACGGCGCGGGGCTGTTTGCCTGGTCGCTAATCACCGCGCTGCACGCTTTTGCCAGCAGCTTTGGCGCGCTGTTCGGTCTGCGCCTCGGCGTCGGCGCCTTCGAGGCACCGGTGATGCCGGCTAACAATCGGGTGATTTCCAGCTGGTTCCCCGAGCAGGAGCGTGCCAGTGCAATTGGCATCTACTCGTCCGCACAGTTTGTTGGCCTCGCCTGTATGACGCCGCTGCTGTTTCACGTGCAGGCTGCGTTTGGCTGGCGCGGGCTGTTTCTGATTACCGGCGTGGCGGGCATGATTTGGGCGCTGGTGTGGTATCTGCTGTATCGCGAGCCGAACCAGCACAAAGGCGTATCAGAGGCTGAACTTAACTATCTGCGTGACAACGGCGCACTGCTGGAAAATCGCCAGGGCAGCCAGCCGCCGCGTGCACGCTGGGCCGATCTGGCGCAGATGTTTCGCAGCCGCAAGCTGGTCGGCATCTATATTGGCCAGTTCACCATCTCTGCCACCTTCTGGTTTTTCCTCACCTGGTTTCCTACCTATCTGGTGGAGTATCGCCACATGGACTTTATCAAGAGCGGCTATGTGGCGTCGATGCCCTACTTCGCGGCGTTTTGTGGTGTGCTGCTGGCTGGCTTTGCCTCAGACCGCATGATCCGGCGCGGCGTGTCAGCCAGCGTGGCGCGCAAGCTGCCGGTGATCCTCGGCTTGTTCCTCACGCTGTTCATTCTGGGTGCTAACTACACCGAAGATTCGCGGCTGATCATCCTGTTTATGTCGCTGGCGTTTTTTGGTAATGGCCTGGCGACCATCACCTGGGTGTTTGTTACCGCGCTGGCGCCGCGCCATCTGATCGGTCTGGCCGGCGGCGTGTTTAACTTTACCGGCGCGCTGTCATCCATCGTGGTGCCGATCGCCATCGGTGCTTTGATTGACGGCAGCAACTTCGCGCCGGCGCTGGCCTTTATCGCCGTGCTGGCCGCTATTGGCATCTGCAGCTATCTGTTTGTAGTAGGAAAAATTGACCATGTCAGCGCGCGCTGATGAGCCGTTTCGCCAGCGCGTGCAGCTGTTGCAGACGCTGCGCCAGCTGGGCCTCATCGGCCTGCCAGATTTTGGCGAAGGCCAGCGCCGCGCGGTTGTTATTGATCGGCTGCGCCATACTGATTTCGCCGTCCTCGCGATGCCACACCAGATAATCCCCGGTGCGTTTGCGCGCCAGCAGCGGCGCAATCTGCGCCCACTGTTCGTCACTGAAGCGTGGCCGCAGCACCTCGTCACTCTCCGCCGCCAGCAGCGCGACGCCAATCACCGACTGCCACGCGGGCAGCATGCGGAATCCGGCCAGCGCCTGGCTGGTACTGGTACGCTCGCCGGGCTCCGAGTGCCAGATGTAGATGACCTGGTCCTCCCACAGCACGCCAAGCGCCACCACGATATCGCGCGGCGCGTGCGCCTCCAGCTGCGGCAGTGCCGAAGCAAACAGCGACGATCCACGAATGGCCTGCGCCGCCAGCGCATGAATGCCCGGGCCTGGCAGATAGCGCCGGTGTTCATCCTGAATCGTCAGGCCGATGGACGCCATGGTCATCAGCAGACGGTTTACCCGCGTGCTGTTCATCCCCATCTGGCGCGCCAGTTCACGGCCGCCGACCGCTTTGTCACTGGAGACCAGATATTGCAGGCAGCGAATTCCGTCAATCAGGCTCTGGTTGGGTTGCGAAGACATAAATCACCTTGTGACGGTAAAAATTCAATCTTAGCAGCCTTCAGGCGGGAGTAACCTCATGATGCAAACTTTCTCTTCTCAGGCCACGCGTGCCTTTCCGTTGCAGTCGTTACACGCCGATGTGCTGGTCGCCGGTGGCGGTCTGGCGGGCGTGTGCGCCGCGCTGGCTGCGGCACGCGCGGGCCAGCAGGTGGTGCTGATTCAGGATCGCCCGGTGCTCGGCGGCAACGCCTCCAGCGAAGTGCGGCTGTGGGCCAACGGCGCGACGTCGCATATGGGTAATAACAACCGCTGGGCGCGTGAAGGCGGCATCATGGGCGAGATCATGGAGGAGAACCTGTGGCGCAACAAAGAGGGCAACCCGGTACTGTTCGACATGGTGCTGCTGGACATCGTGCAGGCGCAGCCGCGTCTGACGCTGCTGCTCAATACCATAGTCAGCGACATCGAAAAATCCGCGCAGCGCCTGCAGGCGGTTCAGGCTTTCAACGCCATCAATCAGACCCGCTATCGCGTGACGGCCGACCAGTTTATTGATGCCAGCGGCGACGGCGTGCTCGGCTATCTGGCCGGGGCAGCGCACCGTGTGGGCGCAGAATCACCGCAGGAGTTTGGCGAAAAAATGGCGCCGGGCGAGCAGTTTGGCCACAAGCTCGGCCACTCGATCTATTTTTATACCAAACGCAGCGCGCAGCCGGTGCGCTTTGTACCGCCCTCCTTTGCGCTGAAAGAGATCACCGCCATTCCGCGCTATAAACGCCTGAGCTCCGATCTCAACGGCTGCGATCTGTGGTGGCTTGAGTGGGGCGGCCGGCTGGATACCGTGCATGAAAGCGAAACCATCAAGTGGGAGCTGTGGAAGATTGTCTGGGGCGTGTGGGATTACATCAAAAACTCCGGCGAGTTTGCCGATGCCGACACGCTGACCATTGAATGGGTTGGGCTGATTCCCGGCAAGCGCGAGAGCCGACGCTTTCTCGGCGATACTCTGCTGTGTCAGCAGGATATCATCGCGCAGCGCGACCACTACGATGCGGTGGCCTACGGCGGCTGGTCGATTGATCTGCATCCGGCCGACGGCGTGTACAGCGCTCACGATGGCTGCCGCCAGTTCCACAGCAAAGGCACTTACACCATTCCGTTTCGGGCGCTGTACAGCCAGTCGCTGGATAATCTGCTGCTGACCGGTCGGCTTATCTCTGCCACGCACGTTGCCTTTGGCAGCGCGCGCGTGATGTGCACCTGTGGCGTGCTGGGCGAAGTGGTGGGCCGCGCGGCGGCGCTGTGTCAGCAGCACAACCAGACACCGCGTCAGCTGGCGCAGCCGGAGCATATTGGTCAGCTGCAGCAACAGCTGCTGCGCCACGGCGCGTTCATTCCGCGTCAGCAGCTGGCGCATCCGGCCGGTGCCGCTCAGGTCAGCGTCAGCAGTACCTTCGCGCTGCACGCCCTGCCCGCGGATGGCGGCTGGCACGCCCTCACCTCACGCTGCGCCCTGCTGCTGCCGCTTAAAGCCGGAGAACGCCTGCCAGCGCTGACGGTGCGGCTGCGAGCGTCATCCGCGCAGACGCTGCAGGTTTCACTGGTGACCAGCGACAATCCGGCCAACACCTGCGGCGATCGGCTGCTGGCCACACACAGCCTGCAGATTAGCGGTGAAGAGGCGTATTCGCTGCCGTTTGACTACCGTGCGGAGTGCGATCGTTACCTGTTTATCGCCTTCGAGGAAAATCCGGCGGTTGAAGTGGCGCTCACCCGTCAGCGCCTGCCGGGCATTATGATGGTATTCAACAGCCTCAATCCGCGCGTCGCGAAACGCACCCGGCAGATAAACGACGGCGATTACGGCGTGGATGAGTTTGATTTCTGGCTACCGCGCCGCGCGCCCAATCAGATCCTGATCGCGTTTAGTCTGGCGACGCCGCTGCGGCTGTGGCACTGCGACTATTTGCTCAACGGTAAACTGCGGCCGGAAAGTCACACCAACGGCTGGCTGCCGGCAGCGGACGATCGCCAGCCGTGGGTGTGCTGGCAGTGGCCGGATGCGCAGCGCGCCAGCCAGATTACGTTGCTGTTCGATAACGATTTCGATCATGCGATGGAAACGGTGCAGATGGGCCATGCGCAGGCGCTAACGCCGCACTGCACTACCCACTATCGCCTGTGGCTGGATGACACGCTGCTGGCCGAGGTCAGCGATAATCATCACTCGCTGTGCCATCATGCGCTGCCCCCGGATACCGCGTTCCGCCAGATTCGGCTGGAGCTGCTGGCCAGCGCAGGCGCCCTGCCCGCGCTTTACGGCCTGCATGTGCATCACCAGCCGGCGATGCCCTGACGCGCCAGCTGCACGGCGATAAACCACATCACGCCGCCCACCAGCAGATTAATGATGCGCTGCGCCCGTACGGTGCGCAGGCGCGGCGACAGCCAGGCGGCCAGCAGCGCCAGACCGAAAAACCACAGCAGCGAGGCGCTGGCGGTGCCGAAAGCAAACCAGCGGCGCGCCTCCGCCGACGGCAGCTGACTGCCGAGGCTGCCGAGCACCACGAAAGTGTCGAGATAGACATGCGGATTGAGCCAGGTCACCGCCAGCATAGTGGCGACAATGCGCCAGCGCCCCTGCTTCAGCGCCGCCTCTGACGCCAGCGTGACATCGCCCTGCCAGGCACTGCGCAGCGCGCCCCAGCCATACCACAGCAGAAACGCCACGCCAGCCCAGGTGATCAGCATCAGCAGAACCGGCGACTGCTGCAACAGCGCGCTGCCGCCAAATATTCCGCCACAGATCAGCGCAATATCGCTCAGTGTGCACAACGACGCGGTCATCAAATGGTAGTGGCGCTTAATGCCCTGGTTCAGGACGAAGGCGTTCTGCGGGCCTAACGGCAGGATCAGCGCAGCACCAAGGGCAAGCCCTTGTAAGTAAACAGATAACACAGAAGAGTTCCTGATAAAGTAGTGTTGCTGTGCAGTATAGTGAGGCGTGGATATTAGCGGAAATGGAAAGAATTAATCGGTCATTAGCGTAACTGATAAAACAAGGGCACCCGCCGGTGCCCTGATAACTTACTCGCTGCGCGCAGGCTGCTGCGCCTCGCTCTGCACCTGATGCAGGTGCACGTCCATCTGCGGATAAGGAATACCGATACCGTGCGCATCCAGGGTGCGCTTGAAGTTCTTCATCAGATCCCAGTAGACGTTTTGCAGATCACCGCTTTTGCTCCAGCAGCGCACCACAAAGTTCAGCGACGAAGCCGCCAGTTCGTTCAGGCCAATCTGGATACCCAGATCTTTCAGCACGCGCTCGTCCGCTTCCACCACTTCACGCAGCAGATCGATCACCTGATCGACATCCGCATCGTAGGCGACGCCAATAATGAACTCGTTGCGGCGGATAGGTTCGCGCGAAAAGTTGACGATGTTGCCGGCGATGATTTTGCCGTTTGGCACCACCACGATTTTGCCGTCAGCGGTTTTCAGCGTGGTCGAGAAGATCTGTACATTCTGTACGGTCCCCATCACGCCACCGAGATCGACGAACTCACCGGTGCGGAATGGACGGAAGGTCACCAGCAGTACGCCTGCCGCCAGGTTGGAGAGCGACCCCTGCAGTGCCAGACCGACGGCCAGACCGGCAGCACCGAGCACGGCGATCACCGAGGCAGTCTGCACGCCGACGCGACCCAGCGCGGCAATAATCGTGAAGGCAATGATACCGTAGCGCACCAGCGCCGAGAGGAAATCAGCCACGGTGGCATCAATATGACGCGCGACCAGCAGGCGATTGACGCCGTTCGATACCACGCGCGCGATAATCATCCCGACAATAATGATGGCGATAGCCGCCACGATGTTCACCGCATAGCTGAGGATCAGCGCCTGGTTGCGCACCAGCCAGCCACCTGCATTGTTAATGCCGTCAACGACGTTAAGATCTTCCATTTGTTAGCCCTGTTGTTGAGTTTCCCGCAGGAAAGTACAAAAACTGCCAGATTCAATCCGACACTCCCGAGTACAAGGGTAAACAATAATGGGGCGAAGCGCCAAAAATGTGCTGTATAAACCGGGATTTCCAGACGGGACGCATAAAAAAAGGCCCTTTCGGGCCTTTTTGTACGGTAAGCAAAAATTACAGTACGTCGACAGCGTTCAGCTCTTTGAAAGCCTGCTCTAAGCGCACAACCATGGAAGATTGTGCCGCACGCAGCCAGACGCGTGGGTCGTAGTATTTTTTGTTCGGGCTGTCAGCGCCGTTCGGGTTGCCAAGCTGACCCTGCAGGTACGCTTCGTTGGTTTTGTAGTACTGCAGGATGCCGTCCCAGGTTGCCCACTGGGTATCGGTATCGATGTTCATCTTGATCACGCCGTAGCTGATAGACTCTTCGATTTCTGCAGCAGAAGAACCGGAACCGCCGTGGAACACGAAGTCCAGCGCGTTGTGCGGCAGGCCGTGTTTCTCTGAAACGTATTTCTGCGAATCACGCAGAATGGTTGGGGTCAGTTTCACGTTGCCTGGCTTGTACACGCCGTGCACGTTACCGAAGGACGCAGCGATGGTGAAACGCGGGCTGATTTTGCTCAGCTCGGTGTAAGCGTAATCTACGTCTTCTGGCTGAGTGTACAGTGCAGAAGCGTCCATGTGGCTGTTGTCCACGCCATCTTCTTCACCACCGGTGCAGCCCAGTTCGATTTCCAGCGTCATATCCAGTTTCGCCATGCGCGCCAGATATTTAGAAGAAATCTCGATGTTCTCTTCCAGTGACTCTTCAGACAGGTCGATCATGTGTGAAGAGAACAGAGGCTTACCGGTTTTCTTGAAGTGCTCTTCGCCAGCATCCAGCAGGCCGTCGATCCACGGCAGCAGTTTCTTCGCACAGTGGTCGGTGTGCAGGATTACTGGCACGCCGTACTGTTCAGCCATCAGATGCACATGGTGTGCACCAGCGATTGCGCCGAAAATCGCAGCGCCCTGTGGTTTGTCGGTTTTGAAACCTTTACCGGCGATGAAGGCAGCACCACCGTTGGAGAACTGAACGATGACCGGCGCTTTAACTTTAGCCGCAGCTTCCAGTACCGCGTTGATGGAATCCGTGCCGACGCAGTTAACGGCTGGCAGAGCGAATTTGTTTTCTTTCGCTACTTTGAAGATTTTCTGAACGTCATCACCAGTGACAACGCCGGGTTTTACGAAATCAAAAATTTTAGACATGGTTGTGTCCTGTTTCGTTTATCGTCCACTCCCCAACGGGAATGCGATCTGTTCGCCCACAGCGGGCAAGCCTTCAGACAGCGCAGAAGCGCTGCCCCCAAATATTACTGCTTCGCGCGCTCTTCCAGCATGGCTACTGCCGGCAGTTTTTTGCCTTCCACGAACTCGAGGAACGCACCGCCACCGGTAGAGATGTAGGAGATTTTGTCCTCGATACCGAACAGGTCGATAGCCGCCAGGGTATCACCGCCGCCGGCAACAGAGAACGCGTCGCTGTCTGCGATAGCGTTGGCAACGATTTCGGTGCCCTTACGGAAGTTCGGGAACTCAAACACGCCAACCGGACCGTTCCACAGAATGGTTTTTGCGTCTTTCAGCAGCTTCGCCATGTTCTGTGCGGTTTCGTCACCGAAGTCCATAATTTCTTCGTTATCTGCTACTTCGGAAACCTTTTTCACGGTTGCCGGGGCAGTTTCGGAGAATTCCGTGCCGACGCGTGAATCGGTAGGTACCGGAATGCCGTACTGGTCGCGCAGGCCTTTAGCGGCCTCAACGAAGTCTGGCTCGTACAGCGATTTGCCGACGTTGTTGTCGATCGCCACGAAGGTGTTAGCGATACCGCCACCGACAATCACGGTGTCAGCGATTTTCACCAGCGACTGCAGCACGTCGAATTTGGTCGACACTTTAGAACCACCCACCACGGCGACCAGTGGACGCTGTGGATTGCTCATCACTTTGCCCAGCGCTTCCAGTTCGGCAGACAGCAGCGGACCGGCACAGGCGATAGGAGCGAATTTGCCCACGCCGTGAGTGGACGCCTGCGCGCGGTGCGCGGTGCCGAATGCATCCATGACGAACACGTCACACAGCGCGGCATATTTCTTCGACAGGGTTTCGTCGTCTTTTTTCTCGCCTTTGTTGAAGCGAACGTTTTCCAGCACCACCAGTTCACCCGCGCCCACTTCAACGCCGTCGAGGTAGTCTTTCGCCAGGGTCACGTTAGTGCCGTTCAGTTTTTCTTTCAGGTAGTTAACAACCGGCAGGAGCGAGAACTCTTCGTTGTATTCACCTTCGGTCGGGCGCCCCAGGTGAGAGGTAACCATCACTTTCGCGCCCTGTTTCAACGCCGCTTCGATGGTAGGCAGAGAAGCACGAATACGTGCATCTGACGTCACTTTCCCTTCTTTCACTGGTACGTTGAGATCGGCACGGATCAGAACGCGTTTACCAGCAAGATCCAGATCGGTCATCTTAATTACAGACATGGTGAACCCTCTCGTTGATTCTCATAAGTTTTGCCAGACGCAGTCCGCGTCTTACCTGAAACCGCTTGCGGCCATTGCTAACGTGGTGTCGATCATGCGGTTAGCAAAGCCCCATTCGTTGTCACACCAGACCAGGGTTTTGATCAGGTGGTGACCGCTGACCCGCGTTTGCGTGCCGTCCACTATGGCACTGTGCGGATCGTGGTTAAAATCTACTGAGACTAACGGTAATTCCGTATAGTCAACTATACCACGAAATGCCCCCTCTGACGCGTTTTGCAGCAACGCGTTGACCTCACACGCCTTCACCGCCTGGCGCACCGAAACGCTCAGATCAATGGCGGTCACGTTGATCGTCGGCACGCGCACCGCGATAGCCTCGAAGCGATCGTTAAATTTCGGAAAAATACGGGTAATGCCAGCGGCAAGACGCGTATCGACCGGGATGATCGACTGACTGGCGGCACGGGTACGGCGCAGGTCGCTGTGATACGCGTCAATCACCTGCTGATCGTGCATCGCCGAGTGGATGGTGGTCACGGTGCCCGACTCAATGCCAAAGGCGTCATCCAGCAGCTTGATCACCGGAATAATGCAGTTGGTGGTGCAGGATGCGTTGGAGACAATGCGGTCAGTTTGTTTAAGAGCCTGTTCGTTAACGCCGAACACTACGGTGGCATCCAAATCGTTGCCGCCGGGATGCGAGAACAACACTTTCTTCGCGCCAGCCTGCAGATGCGCTTCACCATCGTCGCGGCAGCCGTACACGCCGGTGCAGTCCAGCACGATATCAACATTCAGCTCGCGCCACGGCAGCGCGGCAATCTCAGCCTGATGCAGGATACGGATGGTATCTTCGCCAACCCACAGCTGATCGCGCTCCTGGCGTACGTCAAAGGCAAAGCGGCCGTGGCTGGTGTCGTACTTCAGCAGATGCGCCATGCCAGCCGCTTCCGCCAGTTCGTTAATCGCCACTACGGTGATTTCCGCCCGGCGACCGGTTTCATACAGCGCACGCAACACGTTGCGCCCGATACGACCAAAACCATTTATTGCGATACGAATGGTCATCTCACTTCCTGCAGCCACACCTGAAAAAACGTGCCAAATACCTTGAGCGTTTCGCTGCGTTTTGTACAGGGAATTCTTGCCCGGTTACGGTTGCTGACGGAGAGCACACGGCTGCAACTGAAACGGTTCAGCGAGAATAAAGCATGGAAGGAATAACAGGAATGATTGCGATCAACTGTGCTGCTGATTATTGGATCTGCGTCACAAATTCAGGCAATGGCGATTATTACTGCAGGAATAATTGAACCGTTTCAGGTTCAGGCGATAACAGGACCGCCGATCTGCACATCGGTGTCGCGGCGCAATTTATTGCGCGTGGTAAAGCATGAGGATGGCAGCAGAAATGCGCGATGAATCGCGCCGCTACAACGCGCAGCGGCGCGACGGATTACGCGAAATTACAGAATCGATTTCGCGGTTTTCACCACGTTGGCCACAGTGAAGCCGAACTCTTCGAACAGCTTCTCAGCTGGCGCTGACTCACCGAAGGTGGTCATGCCAACGATGGCACCGTGCAGGCCGGTGTATTTGAACCAGTAATCCGCAATACCGGCTTCGATAGCAACGCGTGCGCCAACCGCTTTCGGCAGCACCGACTCACGATAAGCCGCATCCTGCTTATCAAACGCATCGGTAGACGGCATGGACACCACGCGCACCTTACGACCTTCCGCGCTCAGCTGCTCGTAAGCGCCGACCGCCAGCTCAACTTCAGAACCGGTCGCAATCAGAATCAGCTCCGGCGTGCCGTCGCAATCTTTCAGCACGTAACCACCGCGCGCCACGTTAGCCAGCTGCTCAGCGCTACGATCCTGCTGCGCCAGGTTCTGACGCGAGAAGATCAGGGCTGATGGGCCGTCAACGCGCTCGATAGCGTATTTCCATGCCACCGCAGACTCTACCTGGTCACACGGACGCCACAGGCTCATATTCGGGGTGGTGCGCAGGCTGGCCATCTGCTCAACCGGCTGGTGCGTCGGGCCATCTTCACCCAGACCGATAGAGTCGTGGGTATAAACCATCACCTGACGGATTTTCATCAGCGCCGCCATGCGTGCCGCGTTACGCGCGTACTCGACGAACATCAGGAAGGTTGCAGTGTACGGCAGGAAGCCACCGTGCAGCGCAATACCGTTGGCGATGGCAGTCATACCAAACTCACGCACGCCGTAATGAATGTAGTTGCCTGCGGCATCTTCATTGATCGGCTTCGAGCCGGACCACATGGTCAGGTTGCTTGGCGCCAGGTCAGCCGAGCCGCCCAGATATTCCGGCAGCAGCTTACCGAAGGCTTCGATGGCATTCTGCGATGCTTTACGGCTGGCGATTTTTGCCGGATTAGCCTGCAGCTGCTCGATGAACTTCTGCGATTCCGCCTGCCAGTTAGCAGGCAGCTCGTTGTTCACGCGGCGTTTGAACTCTGTGGCCAGTTCCGGATGCGCAGCGGCGTAAGCAGCAAACTTCTCGTCCCAGGCTTTCTCTTTCGCCTGGCCGGCTTCTTTGGCATCCCACTGTGCGTAGATTTCAGAAGGAATTTCAAATGGCGCGTAGTTCCAGCCCAGCTGTTTGCGGGTCAGTGCGATTTCGTCGTCACCCAGCGGGGCACCGTGCGAATCGTGCGTACCGGCTTTGTTCGGGGAACCGAAACCGATGATGGTTTTGCACATCAGCAGCGATGGCTTGTCGGTGACCGCTTTGGCTTCTTCTACCGCTTTTTTGATCGCGTCGGCGTCGTGACCGTCCACGCCACGCACCACGTGCCAGCCGTACGCTTCGAAGCGTTTGGCGGTGTCGTCGGTGAACCAGCCATCCACGTGGCCGTCGATAGAAATGCCGTTGTCGTCATAGAACGCCACCAGCTTGCCGAGCTTCAGGTTACCGGCGATGGAGCACACTTCGTGTGAGATACCTTCCATCATGCAGCCGTCGCCCATGAACACGTAAGTGTGATGGTCTACGATGTCATGACCCGGACGGTTGAACTGCGCCGCCAGCGTGCGCTCAGCAATGGCGAAGCCCACGGCGTTCGCGATGCCCTGACCCAGTGGGCCGGTAGTGGTTTCTACGCCTGCGGTGTAGCCGTATTCCGGGTGGCCTGGGGTTTTAGAGTGCAGCTGACGAAAGTTCTGCAGCTCGCTCATCGGCAGGTCATAGCCGGTGAGGTGCAGCAGGCTGTAAATCAGCATCGAGCCGTGGCCGTTGGACAGCACGAAACGGTCGCGATCTGCCCACAGCGGGTTAGTTGGATTGTGGTTCAGGAAATCACGCCACAGCACTTCAGCGATATCGGCCATGCCCATTGGGGCACCCGGATGTCCCGATTTCGCTTTCTGTACTGCATCCATACTTAACGCGCGAATGGCGTTGGCAAGCTCTTTACGAGAGGGCATCTTCTACTCCAGGTCGGATTAATGCTCCGCCACGCTTAACTGATTGTAATTAATGAGTTATAAGGCGAAGCGAGAAAAAAGTCGCACATCAATGTACATGAAAATCGGGGCAAAAGTACATGTATCAGGATGCTAAATCTGCGGTTCAGGGTTGCATTTCGGGGCCTGTCTGCTAGCCAATCCGCCCCTGGCACGCTATAACCAATGCGTTTAAACACCTGCGTGGTTTTTCAGGTGTTTGTTTTCTCTACTTGTTACTCAAAGGATGCTGATATGAAAATTCGCGCCATGGTTGTCGCGCTGGGAATGGTTTCGCTGCTGAGCGGCTGCGAAGGAATGGATAATAACGCACTGTTGCAGTCTGGCGCGCAGGCGTTTCAGGCTTACTCACTGAATGACGCCCAGGTTAAAGAGCTGAGCGATCAATCATGTGCTCAGATGGATAAAGAGAACCAGCTGGCGCCGGCCAACAGCAGCTATCAGCAGCGGCTGAACAAAATCGCCGCCGCGCTGGGCGATAACATCAACGGCGTACCGGCCAACTACAAGGTGTATCTGACCAAAGACGTCAACGCCTGGGCGATGGCCAATGGCTGTATCCGCGTTTATAGCGGTCTGATGGATATGATGAGCGACAACGAAGTGGAAGGCGTGCTCGGCCATGAAATGGGCCACGTCGCGCTCGGCCATACGCGCAAAGCGATGCAGGTAGCTTTCGCTACCACGGCGGCACGCAATGCTGCAGCGTCGGTGGGCGGCGTGATTGGTTCGCTGTCGCAGTCACAGCTGGGCGAGATGGGCGAGAAGCTGGTTAACGCGCAGTTCTCACAGACCCAGGAGTCGCAGGCGGATGACTATTCGTACGATCTGCTGAAGAAGCGCGGCATTAATCCGCTTGGTCTGGCGACCAGCTTTGAGAAGCTGGCGAAGCTGGATCAGGGCCGCCAGAGCTCAATGTTTGACTCGCATCCGGATTCTGAGTCGCGCGCGCAGCATATTCGCGACCGCATCGCGGCGGATGGTAAGTAGTCGCCGGTCTTCCCCTCACCCCAGCCCTCTCCCGCACGCGGGAGAGGGAGTAGTCCGTGCTGTTCTCACCGCCGGCTCGATCGGTTCCCTCTCCTGGGGGAGAGGGGGCAGTCCGTGCTGTTCTCACCGCCCGCTCGATCGGTTCCCTCTCCTGAGGGAGAGGGTCAGGGTGAGGGCAGCCGTCCGCATCGCGGCGGATGGTAAGCAGTCGCCGGTCTTCCCCTCACCCCAGCCCTCTCCCGCTCGCGGGAGAGGGAGCAGTCCGTGCTGTTTTCACTGCCGGCTCGATCGGCTCCCTCTCCCGCACGCGGGAGAGGGGGCAGTCCGTGCTGTTCTCACCGCCCGCTCGATCGGTTCCCTCTCCTGGGGGAGAGGGTCAGGGTGAGGGCAGCCGTCCGCACCGCCGCTTAGCCTTTATTAGCGGCCTGCACGTGCAGCATATCCAGCGCCAGCGTCGCAGCGGCCAGTGAGGTCAGGTCGGCGTGATCGTAGCCCGGTGCCACTTCCACCAGATCCATCCCCACAATGTTCATACCCTGCAGGCCGCGAATCAGCTTGGTGGCTTTATCGCTGGTCAGGCCGCCAATCACTGGCGTACCGGTGCCTGGTGCATGCGCCGGATCGAGGCAGTCGATATCAAACGTCAGGTACACCGGCAGATCGCCCACGGTGCGCTTCACTTCGGCCAGAATATCGTCCACGCTGCGGTCATTAACCTGCGCGGCGTCCAGCACGTTGAAGCCCAGGCTCTTATCGAACTCGGTACGGATACCAATCTGCACCGAATGCTGCGGATCGATCAGCCCTTCCTGCGGCGCAGTGTAGAACATAGTGCCGTGGTCAAAAGTCGGGCCGTTGGAGTAGGTATCGGTATGCGCATCGAAGTGCACCAGCGCCATCTTGCCGAAGTGTTTGGCGTGCGCGCGCAGCAGCGGCAGTGTGACATAGTGATCACCGCCAAAAGTCAGCATGCGCTTACCGTTCGCCAGCAGCTTCTCCGCGTGCGCCTGCAGCTTGTCGGACAGATCCTGTGAATCGCCGAAGGCGTACACCAGATCGCCGCAGTCCACCACGTTGAGGCGCTGACGCAGATCGAAATCCCACGGCCAGCGGCAGCCTTCCCACGCCAGATTAGTGGAGATCTGACGGATCGCGCCCGGCCCTAAGCGGCTGCCCGGCCGGCCTGACGTCGCGGCATCAAACGGCACACCGGTAATCACCCACTCGGCGTCGCTGTCGTAAGGCTGGAAGTTCAGCGGAAAGCGCATGAAACCGAAGGCGTTAGAAACCAGGGAGTTGTCGTACTGATTGCCCAGCGTGTTGTACATAACGAGTCCTCTTAAATCCTTAAATCGGTTAGCCAGTTAAGGTATAGATGAAAAAAATCCCCTCCGCGTCGTTAGGCCCGACGAGGAAGGGATTGATGGGCGTGATTATCGCCGAGTTTGCCGCGCATCGCAATTAGCGCTCGCGCATCGCCTCTTTGGCCTTGTTAAACGGTTTGACCAGATAATCCATGATGCTCTTCTCGCCGGTTTTGATATCCACGGTGGACACCATGCCCGGGCTGATGGCAAAGCGCCGGCCAGCCTTGTTCTGCACATAGTCGTTATCAGTACGAATAAACACGCGGTAGTAGTAAATCTCCGGTTTAACTTCGTCCTGGATGGTATCCGGCGAAATGCTTTCCACCACGCCGTTCAGGCCGCCGTAGATGGCGTAATCGTAAGCGGAGATTTTTACCACCGCGCGCTGGCCGGGATGGATAAAAGCAATATCGCGCGGCGACAGGCGCGCTTCAATCAGCAGCCGATCGTTCATCGGTACGATGTTCATCAACTCACCGTTGGGCGGAATCACCCCGCCCACCGTCGAGACTTTGATGTTTTTCACGATGCCGCGCATCGGCGCGCGGATGGTCAGACGCGTTACGGTATCTTCGCGTCCTTTAATCACCTGTGCCAGGCTGTCGGCTTCGGCGCTGGCCTTCGCCAGCTCTTCGCGCGCCTGCACATAATACTGCGAGCGCATATCGGTAAGTTTCAGCTCCAGGTCGGACTTATCGCGCTGTAAGCGCAGCACTTCCACGCTGCTGGCGGCACCGGTTTTCGCCAGCCGCTGGGTGATCGCCAGTTCGCGATTAGCCAGCGCCAGCGACTCCTTAAACTGCCGGGTTGCATCATTAAGCTGGGCGCGTTTGGTGTTATACAGCCGGGTTTCCGCCGCGATAAGATCCGGGTAGCCCTTCAGCTCGGCGGGAAACGTGAGCGGATCATCGTTTACCTCCGCACGCAGGCGCGAGGCCGCTGCCAGTGCGGCCCGGTAGCGCGCCGCGCTCTCGCCGACGCTGGACTGCGAGCGCGTGGCATCCAGTTTCGCCACGATCTGCCCGGCCTGCACGCGATCGCCCTCATGCACATACAGTTCCGTGAGAATGCCGCCTTCCAGCGACTGCAGCACCTGCTCGCGCGAACTGGGGATCACCTTCCCGGTGCCGGTTGAGACCTCATCCAGCATGCCAAACCACGCCCACACCAGCGCCACCACGATCAGCGCGGTGCTGATAACGATCAGCCGCACTGCGCCGGTGTAGTGGCTTTCCGATTTCAGTTCACCGAGCAGATCGTCGGACGAATCCACTTCCGCGGCGGTCACCAGCCGCAGTTTTGCCGGCAATTGTTTCATCATGCCTGTCCCTCCCCCGCCGCTCCGCTGGCGCGCGGTGCCGGCAGCGCGTTCTCTTTCGGGCTGTCCATTACCAGCTGCCCCTCTTTCAGCACCAGTATGCGATCCACCAGCGACAGAATCGCCGCGCGGTGCGTCGCCACGATCAGCGTGCGGCCATTCAGCCAGGCGCCCAGCCGCTCAATAAAATCCTTCTCGGTATGATCGTCGAGCGAAGCGGTCGGCT
This sequence comes from Pantoea sp. Cy-640, assembly GCF_011752635.1. NCBI lineage: Bacteria > Pseudomonadati > Pseudomonadota > Gammaproteobacteria > Enterobacterales > Erwiniaceae > Pantoea > Pantoea sp. Cy-640. The sequence continues at coordinate 191,240 of NZ_VWXB01000010.1, forward strand.
CATCCAGCAGCACGATATTAGGATCGCGCAGCAGCATGCGCGCCAGCAGCAGCGACTGACGCTGACCGCCGGACAGCCCGACGCCGCCCTCCATGACCGGATGATCGAGCCCGAGCGGCAGACGGCGAATAAAATCGGCCCCGCCACTGACCGTCAGCGCGGCAAAAATCGCTTCGTCGGTGGCGTGCGCCGCGCCCATGGTGAGGTTTTCCCGCAGCGTACCGTGGAACAGCCGCGCGTTCTGCGTCAGCAGCCCGACGTTGCGCCGCACGTCCGCGACATCAATATGCGGCAGGCTGAGGTTGTCCAGCCGCAGCTCGCCGCCCACCAGATCCATGCCGCCGGCCATCGCCTGCAGCAGCGTGGATTTGCCAGAGCCGTTGCGCCCCAGCACGGCGATGCGCTCACCCGGCTTGATGGTCAGCGTCTTGATGCGCAACGCCACCGTCAGCGAATCGCTGTAGTAGCGGAACATGGCATCGGTGAACTGATAGTGGCCAAACAGCACCGGACAGTGAATGCGCGTTTCGTCTTTACTGTTCTCCACCGGCAGATTCATCAGCGCATCGAGGCTGCTCTTCGCCGCTTTTACCTGCTGCCAGCGCGCCAGCACGCCACACAGCGTCGCCATCGGCGCAATCATGCGCGAAGACAGCAGCGACGCGGCGACAATCGCCCCGGTGGTGATATCGCCGTTGATCACCATCGGCGCCCCGACCACGATCACGCTGGCGTACACCAGTCCCTGAATGGTGACGCCCCAGCTGATCAGCGCATGCATCACTTTGCGCATCTCGACGCCCGACTGCGCGGTGATGCGGATATAGCTGTTCCACTGCTGCAGAAAGCGATCCTCCGCCTGCATCAGCTTAATATCTTCCAGCCCCTGCACGCTCTCCACCAGCACCGCGTTGCGCAGCGTCGACTCTTTCAGATTTTGCTGCGCCAGCTTTGCCAGTTTTTTCTGGCTCAGCACGCCGGGCAGGATCATCAGCAGCACCGCCACCGGCGCGATCCACGCCAGCTGCGGCGCGATGATCGCCATCACCAGCATAAACAGCAGGAAGAATGGCATATCGACGATCGCCGTCACCGTGGTCGACGTCACCATTTCGCGCACCGCTTCCAGCTCGCGCAGCTGCGAGATAAAGGTGCCGGTCGATCGCGGTACCGCGCTGTTACGCAGCCGCAGCGCGTGGCCGAACACACGGTCGGAGACGCGCATATCGGCGCGCTTGCCGAGCAGATCGGTGACGTGATCGCGACCGACGCGCAGAATATAGGTGAACACCACCGAGAGAATCACCCCGATATACAGCACGTACAGCGTGGGGTACGACTGCGCCGGGATCACCCGATCGTACACCTGCATCGAGAAGATGATGCCGACCAGCGCCAGCAGATTGATCAGGAACGATCCCAGCATCACGTAGCCGTAAGGACGCATGTCGTGCAGCACCAGACGGCGCAGCCAGTCGGGCCTGACCGTGGCGAGATAGCGATCGACACGGCTATCTTTGGCGGCCGTCACCGGACGCAGCGCCGCGGCGTAACGGATCTGCGGCAGCAGCGTGTTCAGCACGATCGGCGCCGGTTGTTCATCGCCGGCCAGGTGCACGCGCACCGTGTCATCGCCATCAAAGCTGGTGATGACGCCGACCTGGCCGTCGCTCAGTTCCACCGCCAGCGGCAAGCGCCAGCTGCTGATCTCCCACTGATGCTCTTCATACAGCTGCAGCGACAGTCCGGCCTGACGCGCCAGATGGCGCAGCGCTTTATCACGTGACTGTTTGCCCTGCCATTCGCTGGCAGCCATGATCATGCCCGGCGAGCACGGCAGGCGATAATGGGTCGCGATGAGAATAATGGCGGTGGCCCAGCCGTGTAGCGGCACCTCGCCACCGGCGGCGCTGGCGGGATTGCCATTGGGTGCGTCCGGAATCTGTAATTGCGTCATGGCTGGATCTCCACGGACTGGATGCGCTGGTTATTCAGCGCAAACGCTGACCGCATCTGCCCGGTGCTGTATAAGCAGTCGAGCTGCAGTGAACGTAACTGACTGATGGTTTGCTGCATGGCGAAGCGCGTCTGAAACACTTCCTGTTCGGCGTTGAGCACGTCCAGCAGCGGACGGGTGCCGAGCTGCAGATACTGATCCTGATATAGCTGCTGCGTCTTCTCGCCCAGCGTCTGCTGACGCGACATGATCGCCAGGCTCTGCGACAGGCTCAGCGCTTCGGTTTGCGATTCGCTGAGCTGCTGCTGCGCTTTGAGGCGCGCCGAGTTCACCGCCGCATTGGCCGCCTGCAGCGCGCTGGCCGCCGCATCGCGCGCCGCGGTAATGCCGCCGCCCTGATACAGCGGCATCTCAACTTTGACGAACGCGGAATACTGGGTGCGGTCGAGCGTTTCGCTGCCGGAGTAGTGATTGTTGAGGTAATGCGTGACCTGCGGTTCCAGCGAAATGGTAGGTAAATTCTGCGCGTTGGCGTTATCCAGTTTAGCCTGCGCCTGCCGCGCCTGCGCCCACGCCGCCAGCACCGCCGGATTGGATTTGTCGTCGGCTTTGCCCACCGCGCAGGCGCGCGTCAGGCTGGGCGGAAACGCATCGCTGACCTTCTTCACCAGTGGCCAGCCGAGATAGCTGGCCAGCGTGGCACGCCAGCGGTTGAGGCTGGCCTGATACTGGGTCAGCGTGGTGCGCGCCCCTTCGATACGCGCGTCGGTCTGGGTGGCGTCCGAGAGCGATGCCGCCCCCTCTTCATTGCGCTGACGCGCCAGATCGCCAATCTTACTCAGCGCTGTCAGCTGATCCTGGGCGATCTTCACCAGCTGCTGATAGCCCTGCACCTGCACCAGCGCGGCGGCGGTGTCGTGCGCGACGGTATCGATACTCACCAGCACGCTGGCCTGCTCCTGCGCCACCCCGGCTTCGGCGGAGCGCACCGAACTGCTGACTTTGCCGAAGTCATACAGCATCTGTGATACCGACAGCACAAATGACGGGCTGAAGCCCTTTTCGCTGTAGGCGTTGCTGTAGCCGTTGTTCATGCCGGCACTGATTTGCGGATAGTATTTGGCCTGCGCCACATCGACCTGGCTGGCCTGCTCCAGCATTTTGCCAATCGCCTGTGCGATGTCCGGATGCCACTGGATGGCGCGCTGTACGGCCTGGTTAAGGGTTAAGGTATCCGGCACGTTAGCCAGCGCGGGTTCGGCCACCTGACCGGTTAAGGAGGGAAGATCCTGCTGCTGCGCCAGACCGGCTGAGGTTATGCGCCCCGCCTGCGTCACGGCATCACTGGCAGCCATAAGATGAGAACTGTGAAAAAACACAATGCCAGCACACAGGGCGCTGAGCTTACAGGTACGGCGAGTTGTTGCGCCTGATTGCATCAGATCCATCGATTGTTCACCAGTAAAAGAGAGAAAGGGGCACCTCCCTGTGCCCGTTATGCTTCCCTGCGTTACACCCACTAAGCCGTGTGGTTTTGATGCGGTTGCTGCAGCAACTCCTCCAGTGAGACGTTTACGCCTTCCAGGGTAATCAGCTGCGTACTGCTGTACCCCGTGCCGCTGCCGTCACGGTCAATTGACAACACCGTATTGCCATCCGCGGTATGATCCACTTTCACAAAGTCATTGATATTACTGGTGGAATCATTCCAGCCGATCAGCAGACTGCTGACGTCGATCTTGTCACCCTGCGCGACGTTAAAGTCGGTCCAGGTGTCATGGCCGTTGCCACCGGTGGCATCTGCGCTGCTCAGCAGGTGGTAAACCAGCGTATCTGCGCCGGCACCGCTGGTAATGGTATCGTCGTAGGCGCTGCTGGTGAGGCTGTCAGCCGCGGCGCTGCCCGTGATGGTCGGGTGAAGCTCAATGGTAAAGGTGTTGCTGGTGATGGTGCCGTCGGACGACGCCAGGGTGTAGGTAAACACCTCCTTATGCGTGATGTTCTGGATATTCACATCCGCGTTCAGGGTATAGGTATAGCTACCGTTGGCGGCGATGGTCAGCACACCAAAGTCCCCGGCCACCGCCGTGCTGCCCACGCTGCTCACGGTGGTGAGATCGCCGTGCTCATTGAGGATGCTCAGCGTGCCGCTGTGGCTGACATTGCTGTCTCCCCAGATGCTGCCGCTGGCATCATGCTCGCTGCTGGTGGTGGTTTCCGCCGCCAGACTGGTGGTGGCGAACAGCGCGGTGGCCGCACCGTTATGCAACGTCACCGTCAGCGTCGCCGAGGTCACTGCACCGCTGGCATCCCGCACCGAGTAGGTGAAGGTGTCTGCGGATGGCAGGGTATCGATATCCAGCCCGGCCTTCAGCGTGTAGGTGTAGTTACCCTTCGCATCAATGGTCAGCGTACCGTAGGTGGTGTTGATCACCGTATTGCCGCTGGACGCCACCGCGCTGCTGCCCACCGACGCCACCGCCGTGCCGGACGGAATCGTCCCGGCGATCGAGCTGGTGTCGTTGGTCAGCAGGTTACCGGTGACCGTCGCGGCGGTGGTGACCGCCAGCGTGGTGAAATCCGACACCGTGCTTACCGTGGTGGTTGGCAACACGCTAATGTTGGTGGTGGCTGCGACCACCACCGCATAGTTGCCGGTCCCCAGTCCGGTGTAGGTGACGTTTGCCCCTTTCAGCGTACCGATCGTCAGCAGCGCGCTGATGTAGTTGGTCTTGATACTGATCAACTGCCACGAGCCGTTCGCCTGCTGTTCGTACAGGTTTAACGAATAGTTGGCGGCCACGCCGAGACTGGTCACCGAACCGTTGAGCGTCACGGTACGGCTGTCATCGTTACCCACGCTGAACAGGTAAGCATTACCGTTGTTCAGTACGCTGGCATTGAGCACCGTACCCAGCCCCACGGTCAGCAGCGCGGTGTGCGACGAGTTGACCGTACCGTTATTCACCGTCGCCTGCGTGCTGGTGTAATCCACCTCGTTGCTGTCGTTGGTCGCCACGATGCGAATCGCACCGGTCAGCGAGGCCCCCGGCGAGACGTTACCGGCGCGATCCGTCTGGATCACCGAGAGCGGCGCACCGGTGATCTGCGCGGTGGTGAGCGTCACCGACCAGTTGCCGCCGCTGCCGACCGTGGTGGTGCCGAGCGCGTTGCCGCTGGCATCGCGCACCGTTACCGTAGCCCCGACTTCACCGCTACCGGTGACAAGGGTACCGGCGCTGTTGATCGCCAGCCCGCTTACCGCCGCCGGAGGCAGGGTATCGACGTTCACCGTCGCCGTGATGTTGCCGGTGCTGACGTTACCGGCCGCATCGGTCACCGTGGTGCTCAGCGTGTGCGCGCCGTTCGCCAGCGTGGCGGTGGTGAAGCTCCAGCTGCCATCACTCCCCGCGGTCACAGAACCAATGGCGCTGGCACCGTCGTAGATGGTGACCACGGCACCCGCTTCCGTGGTGCCGCGCAGCGTTGGCGTGGTATCGCGCGTAAAGGCGCCGTTCGCCAGCGTCACCGGCGTACCGCTGATGTCATCAATGATGGTCAGCGTACTGGCGACCGGCACCACGGTATCAACGATCAGCGTGGTCGACACCTGCGGGCTGACGTTGCCCGCCGGGTCGGTCTGCGTCACGTTCAGCGTGTGGCTGCCGTTGCTCAGCGCGTTGCCTACCACGAAGCTCCAGCTGCCGTTGCTGCCCACCGTGGTGGTGCCCAGCAATGTGGTGCCGTCGTACACCGTGATGCGCGCGCCCGCCTCGCCGTTGCCGCTCAGCAGCGGCGTGCTGTCGTTGGTGACGCCATTATTCGGAATGGTCACCGCCGTGCTGCCGTTGTTGTTGAGCGCCAGCAGATTGGTGATGGCCGCCGGTGCCGTGGTATCGATGATCACCGTGGCCGCGGTGGTGCCGCTGACGTTACCTGCCGCATCCGTTACCGTCACCGTGATCGGGTGCGGACCGGCGCTCAGCGCAGCCAGTGGCGTGAAGCTCCAGCTGCCGTCGGCCTGCACAATCGCCGTGCCCAGTGCCAGACCGTTGTCCAGAATAGTGACGCGTGCCCCGGCCTCCGCCGCGCTGACGCTGCCGCGCAGCGTTGGCGTGGTGTCGTTGGTCGCGCCGCCGTTAACAATGGTGGCACCGGTCGCATCATTAATAATGGTGAGACTGGTGTTCGCTGGCGCCACCGTATCCACGGTGAGGTTAATCACCTCGGAACGGGGACTGACGTTGCCCGCGCTGTCGGTCACCGTCACGCTCAGCGCGTGGGCGGCATTGCTCAGCGTCGGCGAGACGAAGCTCCAGTTACCGCTGGCGTTAGCCTGCACCGTTCCGAGCAGCGTGTTGCCATCGTAAACCGTGACAATGGCGTTCGCTTCCGCCGTGCCCTGCAGCGTCGGCGTGCTGTCGTTGGTGACCCCGTTATTGACGATAGCCACACCGGTGACGTCGTTGGTCAGCGTCAGCCCGGTTGCCGCCAGCGGCGGCGCGGTGTCGACGGTCAGCGCAAGGGACGCTGCGGGACCGGTATTGCCTGCCGCATCGGTGGCCGTCACGCTGAAGGTGTGTAAACCGTCAGACAGGGTGCCAGTGACGAAGCTCCAGCTGCCGTTGCTGGCGGCGGTTACCGAACCCAGCACCGTATCACCATCGCGGATGGTCACAATGCTGTTGGCTTCCGCCGTGCCGCTCAGGCGTGGCGTGCTGTCATTAGTGACGCCACCCGCCGCAATCGCCACCGGCGTGCTGCCGTTGTTGTTTACCGCTGCCAGCCCGGTGATAGCCACCGGCGGCGTGGTGTCGATCACCAGCGTGGCGCTGGTGGTGACACTGACGTTACCGGCCGCATCGGTGACCGTGACGTTGAGCGTATGAAGCGTTTCGCTCAGCGCCGTGGCTGGCGTCAGCGTCCAGTTACCGTCACTGCCCACCAGCGCGGAACCGACCAGCGTGGTGCCATCCAGCACGGTGACGATGCTGCCCGCCTCCGCCCGACCGCTCAGCACCGGCGTGGTATCGCTGGTGACGCCGCCATTCGGGATGACGCTGCCGCTGACGTCGTTGGTGACCACCAGCGTGGCCGCGCCCGGCGCAACGGTATCGACGGTGATAGTTACCGGCGTGGTGCGCGGGCCGGTATTGCCCGCCGCATCGGTGACCGCCACGCTCAGCGCATGCGCACCGTTACCCAGCGTCGGTGAGACAAAGCTCCATGCGCCGCTGCCGTTCACAAGCGCCGTGCCGAGCAGCGTGTTGCCGTCATAAACACTAACCGTGGCGTTGGCCTCGGCGCTGCCGCTCAGCGTTGGCGTGGTGTCGTTAGTCGCGCCGCCAGCCGGTATGCTGACGCCGGTAACGTCGTTAGTGATGGTCAGGTTGGTGGCCACCAGCGGTGGCGTCGCATCAACGATCAGCGTCACGCTGAGCGCCTCGCCTGTGTTACCCGCCGCGTCCGTTTCCGTGACGCTGAAGGTATGGCTGCCGTCGCTCAGTGCCGCAGAGGTGTAACTCCAGTTACCGCTGCTGCCGACCGTCAGCGAGGCCACCACATCGCCATCGAGGCGAATGGTCACCACGCTGCCCGCTTCTGCCACACCGCGTAACAGTGGCGTGTTGTCATTAGTGGTACCGCCGTCAGCAATCGTCACCGGCGTGCTGCCGTTGTTGTTGCTGGCCGTCAGCGTCAGATCGTCCGGCGCCAGGGTATCAACGATTACCGTCGCGCTGGTGCTGGTGCTGACGTTGCCCGCCGCATCGGTCACCGAAACGCTCAGGGTGTGCGATCCTTCAATCAGCGCTGTCGCTGGCGTGTAGCTCCAGTTGCCGCTGGACGGCACGGTCAGCGTGGTCAGCACATCACCATTGTTGAGGATGGTGACCGTGCTGCCCGCTTCCGCTACACCGCTCAGGGTTGGCGTGGCATCGCTGCTGTAGCCGCCGTTGAGCACCGGCTGCGCGGTATCATCGTTGGTGATGACCAGCGTCGAAGCGTTCGGTGCGATGCTGTCCACAGTGAAGCTAAGCGCCGGGGTGCGGTCGCTGCTGTTACCTGCTGCATCGCTGACGCCCACGCTCAGCGCGTGCGCCCCTTCGCTCAATGCAGGCGTGGTCAGCGTCCAGCTTCCCCCTGCGCCCACCACCACCGACGCGATAGCGCTGTTGCCATCGTACACTGTGACCAGGCTGCCCACTTCGGCGCTGCCGCTGAGTACCGGCGTGTTGTCATTGATGACGCTGCCGTCGCTAATCGGCACCGCCGTACCGCTGCGATCGTTGCTGATTACCACATCAGCGGCCACCGCCGGCGCGGTGATATCCACGGTGAAGCCGAGGGTAGCCGATGGCGTCCCCTCATCACCGCCAGGGTTTTGCGCGGTAATGTAGTAGGCGTAGCTGCCTTCAGCCAGCGTCGGCGTATAGCTCCACTGGCCGTTAGCATCCGCCGTAACGCTGGTGATTACCGCATCCGTGTTTGCGTCATAAATACGAATCAGCTGACCGGCTTCGGCAGAGCCGCTGAGCGTTGGCGTAGTGTCGCGGGTTACCGCGCCGTCTGCCAGCGTCACCAGCGTCGTGCCTGTGTCGTCAGTGATTTGCAGCGTCGAGGTGGCTGGCGGCAGATCGGCCTGCACGTTAAGGCTGAACGCCGGCGTCGCCGTGCTGACGTTGCCCGCCGCATCGGTCACGGTCACGGTGAAGCTGTGAGGTCCGTTGTTGAGCGCCGCGGTCGTAAAGCTCCAGGCCCCGCCCGAGCCGGCCAGCGCAGTGCCCAGCAGCGTGGTGCCATCGTAGATGTTCACCGTGCTGCCGGCTTCTGCCGTACCGCTCAGGGTTGGCGTGTTGTCATCGGTCGACGCGCCGTCATCCAGCGGGCCCGTCGTGCCACCCACGTTGTCGGCGACCACCAGGTCAGGAACCGCGTCTGGCACCAGCGTATCGACGGTGATATTCACCGGCCCCGCCGGCTCGCTGACGTTGCCAGCGGCATCCACCACCTGCACCGAGAAAGCGTAGCTGCCATCCTGCAGCGCGCTGGTTTCAAAGCGCCATACGCCATTGGCATCGGCGACCACCGAGCCAATCACCGTATCGTCCTGCAACAGATTGATGATGGCACCGGCCTGCGCCGTTCCGCTCAGCACCGGCGTGGTGTCGTTGGTAAAGCTGCCATCCACCAGCTGCAGTGCGGTCGGACCGTTATTGGCGTTGACCTCAAACGACAGCACCGGATCCGGCCCGACAGTGTTGACCGTCACGCCAATGCTCACCGGGTCGCTGACGTTACCCGCGCTGTCACTGACGACCACCGTCAGCGTGTAGTTGCCGTTATCCAGCGGCGACGTATTCAGGCTCCAGTTGCCTTCGCTGTCCACCGTCGCCGACCCCACCAGCACGTTGCCGTTGTACACGTTGACGAGACCACCCGCCTCACCGCTGCCGCTCAGCAGCGGCGTGTTGTCGTTGGTGGCGCCACCGTTGGCGATGGTGACTGGATTATCCGGATCGTTGTCATTCTGCAGCAGCACGGCGCTGACCGGCTGCGGCGGCGTGGCATCAACCTGAACGGTGAAGCTGGAAGACGGCGCACTGACGTTGCCGAGGCTGTCCGTCACCGTAGCCGTCAGGGTGTGCTGACCATCGGTGAGCACGGGCGACAGGAACACCCATTCGCCGGCCGCATTGACGGTGGTCGAACCCAGCACCACATTGCCATCGTAAATGGTCACCAGGCTGTCAGCCTCCGCCGTACCGCTCAGGCGTGGCGTGTTGTCATTGGTATAGGTGCCATCAGGTACCAGTACCAGATCGGTGCCGTTGTCGTTATTTACTTCCAGCGTGGCCTGGGCCGGAGCCTGGCTATCCACGGTAAAGGTAATCGGTGCCGACGCCGGCCCGGTGTTACCGGCCGCATCGGTGACCGTCACCGTCAGGCTGTGCGCCGCGTTGGTGAGGGTTGGCACGTTGAAACTCCACGCGCCGTCACTGCCCGCAATCGCCGTACCAATCGGCGCGCCATTATCCAGAATGTTCACCGTGCTGCCCGGCTCAGCAACGCCCGCCAGCAGCGGCGTGGTATCGCTGGTGGTCGATCCCGACGGAATATCCACCAGCGCACTGCCGTTGTCATTGGAGAGACTGATTTCCGTCACCTGATCCGGAGCGGTGGCGTCAATCACCAACTGTGCCGTAACCGGCGCGCTGACGTTGCCCGCCGCGTCGCGCGCCACAACGGTTAAGGTGTAGCTGCCGTCACTCAGCGCGCTGGCCGGCGTGAAGCTCCAGCTGCCGCTGCTGCCGACAGTGACGCTGCCCACCGGACCGTCCTGCGAGGTAATCACAATCAGGCTGCCCGGATCGCCGCTGCCGCTCAGCACCGGCGTGTTGTCACTGGTTAAGCCGCCGTTCGGGATGGTGACCGGATCGCCGTTGCCATTGTCGCTGGCGACGCTCAGCTGGGTGACCGCCGACGGTGCTACGGTATCGACGGTGATCGCCACACTGGCGCTCGGTGCACTGACATTGCCGGCGACGTCGGTGACCGTCACGCTGAGGCTGTGCGAGCCATCGGTCAGTTCAGGTGAGAAGGTCCATGCGCCGTCGTTACCTGCCGTCGCCGTGCCGATAGGCGTCTGTCCGTCATAGACGATGATGGTGCTGTTCGGCTCCGCCGTTCCGCTGAGCAGCGGCGTGCTGTCATTGGTGTTGCTGCCTGAGGTGATTGGCGTGGCCGGATCGACATTGTTGTTCACCAGCAGCAGATCGACGACCGCGTCCGGCGCCGTGGTATCCACGGTAAAGCTAATCGGCGCGGAAGGATCGCTGACGTTACCCGCCGCATCAGTCACCGTTACCGTCAGGCTGTGATCGCCCTCGTCCAGCGTACCGGTAACAAACTGCCAGCTGCCATCGGCGCCCACGGTCACAGAACCGATCGGCGTCGTGCTGTCGCCATCGTAGACAGTGATGATACTGCCCGCCGTGGCGCTGCCGGAGAGCTGCGGCGTAGTGTCGTTGGTCGCGCCATTGGCGGCAATCGCCACCAGCGTGCTGCCATCGTTATTGCTCAGCACCACGTCCACTGGCGCTGCCGGTGGCGTGAGATCAACGGTGAAGGTGTACGGCGCGGACTCCGGCCCGACGTTGCCTGCCGGATCGGTGACGCTGGCCGTCAGGCTGTGACTGCCCGCTTCCAGGGCGGTATCTGGCGTGAAGCGCCAGCTGCCGTCATTGCCGGCGGTAGCCGAGCCGATGATCACGCCGTTGTCGCGCACGATCACTACGCTGTCAGGCTCGGCGCTACCGCTCAACACTGGTGTGGTGTCGTTGGTCGCTCCGCCAGAGGCCACCGGTACGGCCGGATCAACCTCATCGTTCACCAGCAGCAGGCCGGTCGGCTCGGCCGGTGCCGTGGTATCCACGGTAAAATCAATTGCCGCGGACGGTGCGCTAACGTTGCCCGCCGGGCTGGTAACCGTGGTGGCCAGGCTATGTTCGCCCTGGCTCAGCGTCGGTACCGCATAGGTCCATGTGCCACCGGCACCCACCAGCACGCTGCCCAGCACCGTGTTGCCATCAAGGATGGTGACGGTACTGCCGGCATCGGCGGTGCCGCTCAGCTGCGGCGTGGTGTCGTTGGTCGCGGTGCCGCTGTTGATCGGCTGCAGCGTCTCGCCGTTATCGTTGTTCAGCACGACATCAACGGCGGCAGACGGCGTGGTGAGATCGATTGTGAAATCAAACGCATCAGACACCGGCCCGCTGTTGCCCGCCGTGTCGGTGACAACGGTGGTCAGGCTATGCGTGCCCGCCTCCAGTGCCGGATCCGGCGTGAAGCTCCAGTTGCCGTTTGCATCGGCCTGCGCCGAGCCAATCACGCTGCCATTGTCGTAAATCGCGACGAGGCTGCCCGGCTCTGCGCTGCCGCTGAACAGCGGCGTGGTGTCATTAGTGACGCCATCCGCCGCGATCGGCAGCGGCGTTGCGCCCTGATCGTTAACCAGCAGCAAGTCTGCGGCGGGCGCTGGATCGGTGAGATCGATGTTCACCTCCAGCGGGGCCGACGGTGCACTGGTATTGCCAGCCGGACTGGTTTCGGTCGCCGTCAGGCTGTGCGGCCCCTCGCCCAGCGCAGTGGCTGGCGTGAAGCTCCAGCTGCCATCGTCGTTAACGGTGGTGGTGCCCAGCACGGTATTGCCATCCGAGACGGTGATGGTACTGCCGGCGGTGCCGCTGCCGCTCAGGACCGGCGTGGTGTCGTTAGTGGCACCGCTGGTGATCAGCACCGGCGTGCCGCTCTGATCATCACTGAGCTGCACATTGCCCGGCGCGGCTGGCGTGGTGGTATCGATGGTAAAGCTGAGGGCGGCCGAGGGTTCGCTGGTATTGCCGGCGGTATCGGTCACCGTCGCCGTCAGGCTATGGTCGCCCGCCGCCAGCACCGGTGCAGTGAAGCTCCAGCTACCGTCGTTGCCGACGGTGGCGGTGCCCAGTACCGTATCGCCATCGGAAATGGTCACGGTGCTGCCCGGTTCCGCGCGGCCACTCAGCACCGGCGTGGTGTCATTGGTGAGGCCATTGCTGACCGGCACCGCTGTGCCGCTCTGGTCGTTGCTGAGCAGCAGCTCGCTGGCCACGGCAGGGGCGCTGGTATCGACGATGACAATCACCGCCGTGCTGCCCGGCCCGGTATTGCCCGCCGTGTCGGTAACGGTGGACGTCAGGTTGTGCTGCCCTTCGCTCAGCGGATCGGTCGGGGTGAAGCTCCAGCTGCCGTCGCTGCCTGCCGTCGCCGTGCCCAGCACCGTATCGCCGTCGCTGACGGTCACCGTGCTGCCAGGTTCAGCGGTACCGCTCAGGGTTGGCGTGGTGTCATTGGTGCTGCCGCCCGCGGCAACCGGTGTGCCGTCGCCATTGCTGAGCTGCAGATTGCCTGCCGCCGCCGGTGCCTGCGTATCGACGGTGACGGTTACCGGTGTTGACGCCGGTCCGGTGTTGCCGGCCGCATCGGTCACGGTGCTGGTCAGGCTGTGGCTGCCATCGCTGAGGGGCGGCGTGGTGAAACTCCAGTTGCCATCGTTGCCCACCGTGGTGCTGCCAATCACCGTACCGCCATCGGAGATAATCACCACACCGCCAGCTTCGCCGCTGCCGCTCAGGGTTGGCGCAGAGACGTTAGTGCTGCCTGTGCCCAGCGGATCGCCGTCATCGTTGGTCAGCTGGATGCCTGTCGGTGCCGCGGGCGCGACGGTGTCGATGGTGATGGTGATCACCGGCGAATCCGTCACCGTGCCGCTGCCGTTATCGGCGCTGGCGCGGAATGCGTAGGTGCCGTCGGCCAGCGCCGCTGGCGTGAAGCTCCACTGTCCGTTGCTGCCCGCGACCACGCTGCCCAAAACCGTGCTGCCGTTGTACAGGGTGACGAGATCGCCCGCCCCGGCCTGGCCGCTGAGAATCGGCGTGCTGTCGGTGGTGCTGTCGTTATTGGCCAGTTCGACCAGTGTGCTGCCGTTATCATCGGTGACAATCAGCAGGCTGCTGGTGGCCGGCACGCCCGCCTCAATGTTGACCGTGAACACCGGCGATGCCGGGCTGACGTTGCCGGCCGCGTCAGTCACCGTGGTGGTCAGGCTGTGCTGCCCGTTGGTGAGCGGATCTGGCGTAAAGCTCCAGCTGCCGTTGCTGCCGGCGGTAACGCTACCGAGCAGCGTGGTACCGTCATAGATACGCACCACCGCGCCCGCTTCTGCCGAACCGCTCAGGGCTGGCGTGCGATCGTCGGTGGTCTGGCCGGAAGCCAGCGCGCCGGTGACGCTGCCCGCGTTATCCGTCACCTGCAGGCCGCTGACGGCGGCAGGCGCGGTGGTGTCAACGCTAAAGGCGATCGGCGTTGATGCCGGACTGACGTTGCCGGCGGCATCGGTCACCGTGGTGCTCAGGCTGTGATTGCCCTCGCCCAGCGCTGGCGTGGTGAAGCTCCAGCTGCCGTTACTGCCCACGCTGACGCTGCCGAGAACGGTGTTGCCGTCGCGAATCGTGACAATACTGCCGGCTTCCGCCGTGCCGCTCAGCAGCGGTGTCGCATCGTTAATCGCGCTGCCGCCCGTCACCGGCTGTGCGGTACTGCCGGCATCGTTCAGCAGTGCCAGATCGCTGGCTGCCGCCGGTGGCGTGGTATCAACCGTAATGTTCAGGGTGACGGTGTCAATCACATTGCCGTCAACGTCGGTAATGGTGGCGCTGAACGCGTGGCCGCCCTCACTCAGGTTGCTCAGGGCAAAGCTCCACTGCCCATTGCCATCGGCGGTGGTGCTGCCGAGCAGATCGCCGCCGTCAAAGATGCGGACGAGGCTGCCCGCCCGGGTCAGGCCGGCGAGGGTCGGGCTGTCGTCATTGGTGACGGCGCCGTTTTGCAGTGAGACGAGGGTATTGCCGCTGTCACCCACCAGCTCAATGCTGGCGCTGGCGGGTGGCAGCGCAGCGTCCACATTGACCACAAATTCCGCGGTCGCGCTGCTGACGTTGCCCGCCGCATCAGTTTGCGTAACGGTCAGGCTGTGGCTGCCGTTGCTGAGCGCTGGCGTGGTAAAGCTCCAGCTGCCGTTGGCCCCGACAAGGGTATTGCCCAGGAGCGTGCTGCCGTCGTAAATGCTGATCAGCGCACCGGCTTCGCCGCTGCCGCTCAGGGTAGGTGTGTTGTCATCGGTGGTAGCGCCCGACGTCAGCGGGCCCTGGCTGGCACCCACGTTGTCGATCACCTGCAGATCGCCGATCGCCGCCGGTGCGGTGGTATCGACGGTGACCACAATAGCCGCTGACGCCGGACCGGTGTTGCCGGCGCTGTCGGTTACCGTGGTAGTCAGGCTGTGATTGCCGTCGCTGAGCGCTGGCGTGGTGAAGCTCCAGCTGCCGTTACTGCCGACGATAGCCGTGCCGAGCACGACGTTGCCATCGCGTACCGTAACGGTGCTGCCGGCCTCTGCCGTGCCGCTCAGCACCAGCGTGTTGTCATTGCTGCTGCCGCCGGCGGCAATCGGCGTCACCGTGCCATTACTGTCGCCGGTCAGCAGCAGATCGCCTGCCGCGCCGGGCGCCACGGTATCAATGGTGACCGTCAGGGTGACGGAGGTGGTGACGTTACCGGCGGCGTCGGTGGCAACCGCGCGGAACGCGTAAGTACCATCTGCCAGCGTGGCGGGAGTGAAGCGCCACTGACCGCTGCCGTCGGCAATAGTACTGCCCAGCAGCGTGGTGCCGTTGTACAGCGTGATGACGGCGTTAGCGCTCGCCAGGCCGCTCAGCACCGGCGTGCTGTCTTTGGTGCTGGCACCATCGCTCAGCGTGCGCAGCGTGGTATCGCTATCGTCGGTAATTTGCAGCGAACTGCTGGTTGACGGCAGGCCCGCCTGAATCGTCACCACAAACGGCGAGGACGCAGCGCTGACGTTGCCGGCAGCGTCCGTCAGCGTCACGGTCAGGCTGTGGCTGCCATTGCTCAGCGCTGGCGTGGTAAAACTCCAGTTGCCGTTCGCGCCCACCAGCGCCGTGCCGAGCAGCGTCTGACCATCGTAAACGCTGACCACAGCGCCCGCTTCACCGCGACCGCTCAGGGTCGGCGTGTTGTCATCGCTGCTCGATCCGTTTGGTACCGGCGTGGTGCTGCCGCCGCTGTTGTTGGTCAGGGCCACGTCCGTGGCCACTGCCGGTGGCTGCGTATCGACAGTGAAATCAACCGGGCTGGTGGCCGGACTGGTGTTGCCGGCCGCATCGGTGACAGTAACCGTCAGGCTGTGCTGCCCTTCACCCAGGGCGGGTGTCGTGAAGCTCCAGCGGCCATCGGCACCGACGGTGACCGTACCCAGCAGCGTGGTGCCGTCGTAAATACTGACAATGGTCCCCGCTTCGGCCGTGCCGCTCAGTGTAGGCGTGTTGTCATCGGTGCTGGTGCCACCCGTGATAGCGCCCTGCACGCTGCCCGCGTTATCCGTGATCAGCAGATCGCTGACTGCCGCCGGAGCCGTGGTATCACCGCCGCCGCCATTGTCGCCGCCGCCGTTATCCCCACCGCCGCCACCGCCACCGCCGTTATTACCGGCGATCAGCGCACCGATACCGGCCAGCGCGGCGCCGGCGATACCAAAGGCGGTTAGTGTTCCGTCACCCGTGACGTTTTCCGCTAACAGCCCTTCCGTGCTGTCGATAGAGACAAACTGGAAGCCTTCTGTGCCGGGGTCTTCCACCCACCACAGCGCGCCTTTGTCGTCCTGCAGCACCAGATCGCTGTCGCCGTTAGCATCGTAGAATTTATGAATAACAACGACTTCACCGGATTTAGTGGTGACCACTAAATCACTACCATTGCGTGTGAAAGACTTAATATCAGCCTGATTAAGGTTGAGCTTAACCACACTGGGAGCAGTCAAATTAACCTGATTACCGCTCACTTCAGTAGCAATCGTTCCGCCTTTAGGCGTTACAGAGATATTGTTCATTTTATCGATATCCCGCGCAGTTATAAGCTTAATGGCATCCATAAAAACGCCCGGTATCGCCAGACACCGGTATTCTTCGCGAATAATTCAATGAATTACTCACATCCTCTCCAGGCCGGTTTCATCTGCCAGAGGCACAGTGAAAACGCGCTGAGTCGTTATTTGCCGCTCGCCCGAAAAACAGTTCTGCCGAACTCTTTTCAGACTTGCGCCAACAAATCAGTGAGATAGACGCTCTTCCAGTGGTAGCCTTGCATGCCGTAAATTGATTTTTGCGACAGCAAATCAACCTGACGTTGATGTTCAACGCCCTCAATAATCACGCCGCGACATAATTGATTGAGGTGGTCGAGCAGAATGTCGAAAGTGCGATCTTCGCCAAATTGCCAAAAAAAATTTTTATCAATCTTGACGATGTCGAATATTCCGCTATCGAGCATGGTCAGGTTGGAATAACCCGGACCAAAGTCATCGAGCCATAACGGGGCCGGCGTGATTTTGGCTACGCCTTTCAGGATCAGCAGGTCGGCACTATTAAAACGTGCGGTGAAGAAGGCAGAGATTTCCAGCCGTAATCGCGTCAGCGCGGCCAGTTTTCTTTGTATTTCAGCATCTTTAAAAATGCCTGAAACAATATCTCTGTCTACATTAACGCTGATGACCTGCTCAAACCCCGCATGGTAAAGCTGAATAAGTTTTTCGACCTGGTGGAGGAATAACTGCCATTTTTCGTCAGCAGAAAGCCGACTGAAGAACCCTGCATCCCTGTCAGGGTTACGCTTATTATTGGTATCTGCATCATCTGCGAAACGCGTCAACAATTCCCATGCCACCACTTCACCGGAAATAGCGTGAACCGGCTCCAGCATCAGAATGTAGTCGGATTTGCAGCGCATTTTACGATCCTTACACTGGCTGATAGCGCGTTAAACCGTCAGCTTTTCTCATGTGATTCGTAAGGGAAACATCGATAAAACTTAACACCTTAACTGAAGGTTAACTTACAACTTACATTTTGAAAAATAGATTTCAGTGAACAACAGCGTGAACTTTAATCGTTTAAACCAATCAATAAAGCTTCATTTTCATTACACTTTTCACATAAAGATCAGATAATTCTTAGTATCTGGATTTTTTCTTATCGGCCTTGACAAAAAATAAAACCAATACTCAATTGATTAGTAAGGAATAAATTATACGTCATTGGTATAAATTCTGTCTTTGTCCTTAAGATGGGATATTGCACTGCTTGAAACGGGATTCCAGAAAGCGTCAAAAAACCGACAGCCTGCACATCGCTCAACCAACGCCTTATGCTTAAATTTTTATTATAGATAGCCAGAAACTCATAAAAGAAAGATTTGTCATTTTCGGGCAGGTGCAACACTAAGCCACAGATTTAAAAAACGTTTTTTTCGCTGCCGAGGCGCTTTCGCTGCTGAATTAAGCAGATAGCTTTTGTTAATAAACGGTTTGAATTTGCTGTTTCGGCCGGGATAATTTCAGAGTGATAGCGATCACGAATTGAATAAATGGCAGGAAGGATTGTAAGGGAAGGTGATAATAACGGGCTCCAGCCGGAGCCCGTTGCGGGAAATACACTTACTCGTCTTCGAGATAGGTGTAGCCGTAAAGTCCACTCTCAAACTCTTCAAGGAACTGCGCCCGCAGCTCTTCGTCAATATCCTGCTGCTGTTTTACCTGATCGCGGAATAACGTCATCAGATCGTTAGGATTGAGCTGCACGTATTGCAGCATATCCGCCACGGTATCCCCTTCATCAGACAGCTGCACTTCTACGCTGCCATCCGGGAAGGCGAAGACGTCAACCGCTTCGGTATCGCCAAACAGGTTGTGCATGTTACCAAGGATTTCCTGATACGCCCCGACCATGAAGAAGCCCAGCATCGGTGGATTATCCACATTGTACTCTGGCATTGGCATGGTGGTGGCAATACCGTCGCCGTCAACGTAGTGATCGATGGTGCCATCGGAATCACAGGTGATATCCAGCAGTACCGCACGACGCTGCGGAGTTTTGTTCAGCCCTTCCAGCGGCAGTACCGGGAACAGCTGATCGATGCCCCACGCATCCGGCATCGACTGGAACAGCGAGAAGTTGACGTAAATCTTGTCCGCCATGCGCTCCTGCAGCTCATCAATGATCGGCCGATGGGCGCGGTTGCTCGGGTCAAGGTGCTGCTGAATATAGTGGCAGATGCTGAGATACAGCTGCTCTGCCCAGGCGCGCTGACCGAGATCGTAGGTGCCTGACGAATAGCCGGTATGGATGTCGAACAGGTCCATCTGGCTGTCATGCAGCCATTCGCGCAGCGAACGGCGTACGCTTGGCTCGTGCATCTCCTGCCAGGTATCCCACAGGCTCTGAATCGGGCGCGGTGAGTCGGCATCCGGTGCGACCGGCGTACTGAATTCATTGCGCTCAACGCCGATGATGTTGGAGACCAGCACGGTATGATGCGCGGTCACCGCACGCCCCGATTCCGTAATCACGGTCGGATGCTCCAGACCGTGCTCTTCACAGGCGTCGCCGATGGCCCAGATCACGTTATTGGCGTATTCGTTCAGGCCGTAGTTGACTGAACAGTCTGACTGCGAACGTGTGCCTTCGTAGTCAACCCCAAGCCCGCCGCCGACGTCAAAGCACTTGATGTTGACGCCCAGCTTCGCCAGCTCAACATAGAAGCGCGCCGATTCACGCACGCCGGTGGCGATATCGCGAATATTGGACATCTGCGAGCCGAGGTGGAAATGCAGCAGCTGCAGGCTGTCGAGACGACCCGCTTTGCGCATGATATCGACCAGCTGCAGCACCTGCGATGCCGCCAGACCAAATTTGGATTTCTCGCCGCCGCTCGACTGCCACTTACCGGAACCCTGCGATGCCAGACGGGCGCGGATGCCGAGGCGCGGCACTACGTTTAGCCGCTCGGCTTCTTCCAGCACCAGGCGCACTTCGGTCATCTTCTCAATCACCAGATAGACTTTATGGCCGAGCTTTTCACCAATCAGCGCCAGACGGATATATTCGCGGTCTTTATAGCCGTTACACACTATCACCGAGCGGGTTTTACCGGCGTGCGCCAGCACCGCCATCAGCTCAGCTTTGGAACCCGCCTCCAGCCCCAGCGGCTCGCCGGAGTTGACCAGCGATTCAATCACGCGCTTATGCTGGTTAACTTTGATCGGGTAAACCAGGAAGTAGTCGCCCTTATAGCCGTAGGATTCACGCGCGCGTTTAAAGGCGGCATTAATCGAACGCAGACGGTGCTGCAGAATTTGCGGGAAGCAGAACAGCGCAGGCAGGCGCTGGCCGTCGGCCTCGCGCTCTTTAACCAGCTTCGCCAGGTCAACGCGCACTTCCGGCTGATCCGGATCCGGGCAGACGCTGATGTGGCCGAGTTCGTTGACGTCGTAATAGTTGTTTCCCCACCAGGCAATGTTGTAGGTGCGCAGCATTCTGCTTGCGTCCTGATCGTTCATTGCCACCTCCTGCATCGAGCGGAGTACACCCTGTTCGCCAGCTGACGAACCCTTGATATTCTTCATGTCGTCAGACATCACGAACCTCAATTTTCCGTTGAAATATGAAAAAGTTGCCGGATTTTGCTGCTACTGCGCCGGATGGAAATTTCCTCACTCTGCTTATCTTGCCTCAGCAGGTTACCGTGCGCCTTACTGAGGTTAAGTGTAAAACACCGTGCCGGAAGCGGTGCACAACGGGGCAAAATCGTCCCGCATCACCTCACCACAGGCGAGTGAAACACAGCAGAGAAACTGGGGGAATAGCTTAGCCGGCGCTCGTGTCGGGATAATTACCGCAACGCAGAAAACTTCGACGAGAGAAAAGAGCAGAACTGGAAATGGAAAGGCGTGCCAGCGCGCCAGAACGGCGCCGTGAACCGAAGAGAGCGAAAATGTGGTTCATTGTTTTTATCACCTCCAGCGCCTGCTAACAGCATGCGGAAACGGAGTGGATGAAAATCAGATCAACAGCCTCTGACAGCGCGACGCACGGGGGCGTCATCCATGGGACAACTGCGGCGTTTTATACAGTCTGACGCGGCAAAATGCAAAATCTTTGTCGGCGCGCTGCGGCGGGTGTCAGGAAAATATTCCAGTTGATCTGTAGCGATAAATGCGGATGGCGAAAAAGCACTGGAAAAACGCGCACTGAGTGACCTAAAATAGCCGTCCAGATGGTTTTCCATCTAAACTGATTAACATCCAGGCGGTGTGAGCCTGGTACGCTGACACTTCCTACTGCTTGCGGCTTTGCCTGAAGGGGCGTCGAGCTGGCATCATCCCGCTTACGCTATGCAGTCGAATTCAAACCATTTGCAAGGTAAAGAACAGAATGGCTAAACACCTTTTTACATCCGAGTCCGTATCAGAAGGACATCCTGATAAAATCGCCGATCAGATTTCCGATGCCGTGCTGGACGCCATCCTTGAACAGGATCCCAAAGCACGCGTCGCCTGCGAAACCTACGTAAAAACCGGTATGGTGCTGGTTGGCGGTGAGATCACCACCAGCGCCTGGGTCGATATCGAAGAGATCACCCGTAATACCGTACGTGAAATCGGCTATGTTCATTCCGATATGGGCTTTGATGCTAACTCCTGTGCGGTGCTGAGCGCGATTGGTAAACAGTCGCCGGACATCAACCAGGGCGTAGACCGTACCGATCCGCTGGAACAGGGCGCGGGCGACCAGGGCCTGATGTTTGGTTACGCCACCAATGAAACCGACGTGCTGATGCCGGCACCGGTGACCTACGCGCATCGTCTGGTGCAGCGTCAGGCTGAAGTGCGTAAAAACGGTACGCTGCCATGGCTGCGCCCGGATGCCAAAAGCCAGATTACCTTCCAGTACGACGGCGGCAAGATTGTCGGTATCGATGCGGTAGTGCTGTCAACTCAGCATTCAGAAGAGATTTCTCAGGCCGATCTGCGTGAAGCGGTGATGGAAGAGATCATCAAGCCGGTACTGCCGACCGAGTGGATTAACGCCAGCACCAAATACCACATCAACCCAACCGGTCGTTTCGTGATCGGCGGCCCGATGGGCGACTGCGGCCTGACCGGTCGTAAAATCATCGTCGATACCTACGGCGGCATGGCCCGTCACGGCGGCGGCGCGTTCTCCGGTAAAGATCCGTCGAAAGTTGACCGCTCAGCGGCTTACGCTGCGCGCTACGTGGCGAAAAACATCGTTGCCGCTGGCCTGGCCGATCGCTGCGAAATCCAGGTTTCTTACGCGATTGGTGTGGCAGAACCGACCTCAATCATGGTGGAAACCTTCGGTACCGAGAAAGTTTCAACCGAACAGCTGACGCTGCTGGTGCGTGAGTTCTTCGACCTGCGTCCATACGGTCTGATTCAGATGATGGATCTGCTGAAGCCAATCTACAAAGAAACCGCTGCCTACGGTCACTTTGGTCGTGAACACTTCCCGTGGGAACAGACCGACAAAGCCGCCCAGCTGCGCGAGGCCGCAGGCCTGTAATCTCCGCGGGTGGGGGCGAAGGCCCTCACCCCGATCTTCTCTTAGCGGAGAAGGTAAAATCGAGCCCGCGCAAGCGGGCTTTTTTATAACAGCAAACTTTTATTTTAATACGCTGAATGTACTACTTTTCCGTACACTCTCTGGAAGACTATTAAAAAGCTATTTTTTTAGGTTTATAGTCAACTCACCCATATGCAATGAATAATAAACACTCCCAACATTTATAAAAACCGGATAGTCTTTTAATAAGCATCTTTTTTCGCTTTTTATTTTCTCAAAACAAATGTAATCCTCATCACTTTCGCCAGAGAAATCCTTTTCAGAAAACGATAAAGATTTATATCCGCCGTTAAAATTCACCACGAATATGGATTTTAAATCGTGTTGCTGCGGGTTCGGTAGCTGATCAATCATTGGCTTAAGTTTATTCATCCACCAATTCTCAAGTGCTTTACCTGATGCGGGGGGATGCTGAACAACGACCATTAATGCGCCATTCCCCGAAAAAAAACCTTTGATTACGGGGTGATAGAAAGCCTCCACCCTAAAATATTTTGAGAAAAAGACGGCACCCAGTGTCAATATGACTATTGTGGCTTTAGCTGTTTTAAACATGATAACTCTGGTTTCTCATCCAAAGTGAAATTGGCATGATGTATTGATGATTGTAAGTCCGCTATTTCAGGTCGCCATGAATGGCGCCCCTACATCTGAGCGGGTTACTTTTTGTAGGGTGCGCATTTAGGTACAAACCGGCCACATGGGTAACACTTTAGACCGGGCACATGGGTAACAGTTATAAACGGCATAGCAGAGGAGACTCACTATGCCCTGGACTGAGACTGTTACCATGCAACGCCTTGAATTCAT
>NZ_VWXB01000011.1:0-194527 GCF_011752635.1 Pantoea sp. Cy-640
GTGGTGGTACAGCACAAAAGTGGGGGTGATCGACCTGAAGAAAAAGTCGATCACCATGGGTAAAGGATGTTAAAAAGTGTTCACTATGTCCCCGAACACCTGTCTGCCATGTCCCCGGACTGTACACCCGCACGCGGGAGAGGGAACCGCTCAGTGCGGTTTCGCAGACCTGCGCTTCACCTCAACACTCGCCCGATCGGCCCCTTCTCCCGCTGGCGGGAGAAGGCGGGGGATGAGGGGGCAAGCCTGCTCCCGCTCTGCGCGCTGGCCCTCACCCTGACCCTCTCCCGCACGCGGGAGAGGGAACCGCTCAGTGCGGTTTCGCAGACCTGCACTTCACCTCAACCCCCGCGCGATCGGCCCCTTCTCCCGCTGGCGGGAGAAGGCGGGGGATGAGGGTGCCAGCGAGCTCCTGCTCTGCGCGCTGGCCCTCACTCTGACCCTCTCCCGCACGCGGGAGAGGGGACCGCTCAGTGCGGTTTCACAGACCTGCGCTTCACACAACCCCCCGCTCAATCGGCCCCTTCTCCCGCTGGCGGAAGAAGGCGGGGGATGAGGGTGCCAGCGAGCTCCTGCTCTGCGCGCTGGCCCTCACTCTGACCCTCTCCCGCACGCGGGAGAGGGGACCGCTCAGTGCGGTTTCACAGACCTGCGCTTCACACAACCCCCCGCTCAATCGGCCCCTTCTCCCGCTGGCGGAAGAAGGCGGGGGATGAGGGGGGCAAGCCTGCTCCTGCTCTGCGCGCAGGCCCTCACCCTGACCCTCTCCCGCATGCGGGAGAGGGGACCGCTCAGTGCGGTTTCGCAGACCAGCGCTTCACATCAACGCCCGCCCGATCAGCCCACTCCTTACCCCACCCCGCTAAAACGCCACATCCACCACCACGCTATCGCTGTAATTGCCCGCTGCGGGCGTATTCTGCGTAGTCAGAATCTGCGCCGTATAGGTAAAGTTGCGCGTCACGGTATCCGCGTTGAGCGATGTCGAGGTCGCGCTGCTCCAGCGGTCGCTGCCGCTCGGGCCCCATCGATTGGTGGTGGTGGTGCCTTTATAGATATCGTACGCCAGCCGGTTAGTGCCGCTCGCCATCTGGCGCGTGGTGCCGCTGTAATAGCTGCCATTACTCAGTCCCACCGTATACGTGCTGCCCTTTGAACACACCACGTTAATCGTCTGCTGCACGGTAGAAAAACTACCGACTAGCGGCGCACTGCCGAAGCTGACGTTCGGCGCCGTAATCGTGGTGCAGTCGTTGGTGATCACCATATTCACGGTGATCGGCATCGCCGTCCCGCTGCTGCTCTGCACCGTGCCGACGCACACGCCGGCCACGTTCAACCCGGCACACACGTTATAACTCACCGTCAGCGTGATGGTGGTGGTGTAACTGCCGGCGGCAATCACCTGGCCGGGCACGGTGCGGAAATAGAGTGGAATGACAAAATTGAGGCTGTTGCCGAGCGCCAGCAGCGCGGAAGAGTTCCAGCGATAGCTGCCGCCCTGGCGCAACTCGGTGGCACAGGCGCTGTCGATGCACAGCTGAATCGGCACGTTATCAGTGCCGCTGGCAGACGCCTTCATGGTGGCGCGCGTGCCGCTCAGGTAGTTGGCGGTGGTAAACGCATAGGCGACGTAATCGCTGCCCAGCAGGTTGAGCGTGCCGGTGCCGCAGTTAACGTTGGTATTACTGGAGGTATTGACTGCCGTCGACTGTACGTAAAACGTGGTTTGCGTGCCAAAGCTGGCGCTGGGGGCCGAAAGCGAACAGAGCGCGTAGCTGCTGGCCGGCAGCAGCCACAGCAGCAAGAACAGAAATTTCCTCATGGCGAGATCCCTGACTGTGAGTTGTTGGCGGCATCCACGGCCGCACCGGGCGCGGCAGGCGGCAGCGGGCAGGTGAGTGGACCGTAAGTCTGCAGCGCTTTAGGCTGACCCTCAGCGATAGCCAGCGTGGTCTCGCACTGGCGTCCGTCCGGCGTCACCACGCGCATCGGATTGCTGGCGCTGAGATCTTCCATCCACACGAGGCCGTCCCAGCCGACATATTCGGTGGCGCGATCGCGGCGCAACACCTGGCTGGAGACCGGCAGCGGCTGGCTGTCGCTGTCGTGCAGGATCACGCTGGCGGCGCGCAGGCGCTCCACCGGGAAATTCAGCAGATAGCCACTTTTGCGCTTCACCGCGAAGCGCTGCTCCACTCTCGGCGCGGTCATGTCAGCCGGTAGATCGAGGGTATCGATATCGTACTTCGCGCCGTAGTAGCTGCTGATGGACGGCACCAGCAAGTAGCCAGCGTCATCGGTGCGGCCCATCGTCTGGTTTTCGTAGCGCACCGTCACGTCCGGATAGCGGGTTTTCACCACCACAAAGGCATCGTTGATGTTGTTGGCGGCGAACACATGGTTGTCCATCAGCACCAGCGAGCCGGTGAAATCGGCCCACTGCGTGGTGTTGTCATCGTCGCCGTAAAAGCCGGCGGAAGTATCGATCTTGTTGTTGCGATAGCGCAGGCTGCCCTGACGATAATCGCCGCTGTCGCCGCCCTGATGCGCCCATGACGCATCGTAAGCAAAACCGCCGTCGCTCGGCATGGCGCGCGACACGTACAGGCGCTGATTGCTTTGTCCCTGTTGATCGCGCTCGACGCTGATCGATGCGCTGCTCTGTTCGCCAAACGGAATCACCAGCGAAATCGCGCCGCTCCAGTCGCCCTGTTGCTGGTCGCGGCTGGCGGAAATGTACAGGCTGCTGTTGCCCCACAGATTTTTACTCCACGATAAATTCCACAGGCGGGTGCGATCGCCGCTGCCGCCAGCGATATCCAGATACGCCAGACCGAGGCTGCCGT
The DNA here is from genome assembly GCF_011752635.1 of Pantoea sp. Cy-640. NCBI lineage: Bacteria > Pseudomonadati > Pseudomonadota > Gammaproteobacteria > Enterobacterales > Erwiniaceae > Pantoea > Pantoea sp. Cy-640. Next base: position 2,850 of record NZ_VWXB01000011.1, read on the forward strand.
ACTGGCTGAGTGACAGGCTGGCGGTGTACTGCGCACTGCGTCTGGCGAGCGAATAGCTGGTATTGGCGCTATCGCCGCGGCTGCCGACCAGCGCCAGATTGCCGAAATCCGCGCTGCGCAGCGTGTGCTGGGTGCCGAGGCTGAACCAGCTGTTGTTGTACTGGTAACCCCAGCTGTACTGGGTGCCGGGCCTGCCGTCCAGCTGGCTCTGCGCCAGCGCGGCGTTGATGACGCCCAGGCTGCCCAGCTTCACCAGCGCGCCGGCACCGCCCATCGCCACGTCGCTGCTGCCTTCGGCGTGCGATTCGAGCGTCAGCCAGTCGCGCAGGCCGTAGCGATAGGATCCGCTGGCCGCCGCCGCGCCGTAATCAAAGTTTTTGATGCCGTAGTTCTCGCGAATCGCCCCGGCGGAGAAGGCGTAATCAGACAGGCCGGTTTTCAGCAGGCTGCTGGAGACGTAGAACGGCAGCGTCGTCGTCACCTGACGGCCGACCGCGTCGGTGGTGGTGATCACCGCATCGCCCGCCCCGTTCACGAACGGTACATTGGTCAGCGACCACGGCCCCGGCTGCACGTTGGCCTGCGCGCTGCGATAGCCATTGATAAACAGATCGACTGACGACGGCACCGCCGCCTGGCCGCTAAAGGCCGGCAGCGGGTAAGTGACCAGATCTGGCCGCACGCTGAAGTCACGCGCGATCTGCACGCCGCCAAGGCGCACGCTGTTGCTCCAGCCCAGCGCATCCGTAATCAAATCCCCGGCGCGCCAGCTCAGCGCGGCGTTCTCATTCTCGTTGCTGTACCAGGTGTCGTAGCGAATATAACCCTGCTGCTGGCCGCGGGTGTCGCCCGCAAGCTGCTGGATATAGACACCGTTACTGGAGAACTGGCCGGCCGGGCCGAACAGGCGCAGCTCATTCCAGCTGGAGAGGCGCGAACCGGCGTTGTCGGTGCGCGTGGCGTAGAGGTCGTAGTTGAGCAGCGCGCCGTTGCTGGCCTGGCCGGGGTAGCGCGGGCCGTTTTGCGGCTGACCAAGCATCTGCTCCGGCAGCCAGGCGGGCGGTACCGTCAGCAGCAGGCGCTGGCGGCGTTCATCGTATTCCACTTTGACCTCCCCCAACTGACCGGGAGCGACCTGTTCGCCAGCCAGCTTCGCCGCCGGAATGCCGGCGCGCTGCAGATCGCCGCTGCGCAGCCAGAACTCACCGTCGCGCCGCTCTACCGGCACAATCTCGCCCCGTTCGCGCTGGTTCACCACCAGTTCCAGCATGTATTGCTGGCCGCTGGCGCTGTGGCTGACGGCAGGCGGCGGTGGCAGCTCAGAGAAAGTCTCTGCGCTGCTCAGCGGGGAAAAGCACAGCACGCTGGTCACCGCCAGCGCGCAGGGAGGCGGCGTCAGTTTCATCAGCGCGCGGCAGCGCTGCGCCAGTGATTTTTATTCACCTCGGCCGCGAGTTCACCGCTCACCGGGCTGTTCAGCGGCCAGCGGTGGCTGCTGTTAGCCAGCACATAGCCAAACAGGCCGTTGCCGAGCGCGCGACCGCCGACGGTGACGTTGCTCAGGCGCGCGTGGCCGTTGCCGCGATTGGTCAGCTCCAGCCAGCGTTTGCCGTCGCGGCTGACCTGACGCCAGCTGAGATCGGCTTTGGCGCTGTCGCGCGTCAGGCCATCGCCATAGACAAACAGCGGCACCGAGTAGCGCATCTGAAACGTCAGCCCGGCCTGATTCTCACCCGGCGAGCGCGGCGTCGGGATCTCATCCAGCACCACGCGATAGGCTTGCTCCACGCCGGCGGGCGGCGCGCTCTGGCGAATCAGACGCACCAGCTGCTTCTGCCCCGGCTCCAGCCGCACCATCGGCGGGCTGGCGACCACCTGCTGCTGCGTTTGATACTGCTCCTGGCCGTCAATCTGCTGCCAGTTGAAGATGCGCACCTGCATGATGGTGGTGGCGTTACCGCGATTCTCCAGCCACAGTTCGCTGGCTTTTTCCTGTGGGTTGATGGCGGGATCGATCGGCCAGATCATCAGCGAGTTGGCAGCGAAGCTGGCGGGCGACAGGGCCAGAAGAAACCACAGAAACAGGGCGCGCAGGCTCATCATCTTTCATCCTTTTTTATGCTGCCGTCACCAGCTCAGGGTGACGGTTAACGTATCGGTATAGGTCCCGGCGCGCGTCGGGCCGGGCAGGGTTAACAGGCCATAAATCGGCAGCACGATGTTATTGGCGTTGCTGTAACTCAGCGCCACCGGCGAGTTAACCGGAATCGCCGTGGTGTGCGCTGCGTTGGTATACAGGCTGTACGCCACGGTATCGGTGTTACTGGTGTGTTTGAGATTGCGGCTGCTGGTGTAATTGCTGCCGCCATTGATACTCATGCTGAGGGCGGTACCCGGCGTGCAGGCGAGGGTGAGGGTGGTGCTTTGCACGTAGCTGGCGCTGACGCTGCTGCTCGCCACGCCCGACTGGGTGCCAAAATTCAGCGTGCCAAACACGCCGGTATTGGTACCGGAGATCACGCAGCCTGCCACCACTGACGCAGAGACCTGGAAGGTGGCCGTCGGCAAACCCCAGGCCGGGACGCTCCCTATCAGCAGGGCCAGGCTGCCAGCACGCAGCAGCCAGACCATCCTTCTTACCCCACCGCTGGCGTCAGTAATTCACCGCCACGTTAATGGTATCTGTGTAGGTACCGGCCGGAATCAGTGGGTTAAAGCCGCCGCCGACCACCCGACCGTAAATGGCATAGTTGGTGCCAAGCGTCGGATCGGTGGTGCCGCTGGCGGCAATGTTGGTGTTGTTGGCGATGGCGGTGGTAAACGCGGCGTCGCTGTACAGCGTGTAAGCAATGCCCTGCGTATTGTTGGAGCCAAGGATCAGGTAACGCGGCTGGCCGCTCACCGTACCGTAAATGGTGGCCGGTGCCGGATTACTGCTGGTGACCTGCACATTGAAGGTTTGACCGGTGGTGCAGCGGACAAAAATGCCGTTCCCGGATGCCCCCACCAGGGTGGCGTTTAAGGTATCAAAGGTTGCAGCGCTGCTACCAAAGTTCAGGGTACCGAAGTTAACCCCGCTGGTGGCGGACTGACCGTTCACCAGACAGCCGGTGGTGAGCGTTAATGTGGCATTGATGGTTCCCGTTGTGGTGGCAGCAAAAACCGTTGCAGGGGCGAGCGCGGCGCTCAGGCTGGTAGCCAAAAGAAAAAGCTTGAGTTTCATAATCATTCCTTACTGATTATCCAAGGTCAGTGCTTTTTCGCCTGGTGATTCATTAATGAAACGAACCCGTAAATAACAAGACGCCGCGATCGGCAAACGAACTTAATGCCCTGCCACCTAAGAAAATTCTTAAAGGCTGAGTTAGTGATTTATATCAGTTTTATTTACTATAGAACACCCTTTTGCCGCTTGTACAACACACCGGAGAATTTTCGCTAATCAATTTCTCCTTTTCACCGGTAATGCAGTCATAACAAGGGCTGGCGGCCCGTTAAAAAAACCAAACGGCAAGTGTTTTCCCCCTCTACCGCGACTTCAGGTTCAATGCTATGTTCATGCATTAATCAGATATCATTACTTTTCCCGGCCGCGACACACGATGAGAATAAAAAATAGCCGTGCAATATCTCCAGTTATTTATGGATCTGTTTTTGTGTCGCCACAGCGCGGGTGGTCATTAGCTACCTCTCATTGATGTTTTCACTTTTTCTGTTGTTAATTGACGATACCGCACCTGCGCTGCCGCGGGTTGAGTTGAGGAGCGCACATGTTGCTGGTTACCTGGGATAGCGTTCTGGTTGCCGTTTCGCTGATTGTGGCGTTTATCGCGGCGTTTACTGCGCTGGATACCGCCGGGCGCGTCGCCGTGTCGCGCGGCCTGCTGGCGAAGCTGTGGCTGGTGGCCGGCGGTACGGCGATGGGCATTGGCATCTGGGCGATGCACTTCATTGGCATGCTGGCGATGATGATGCCGATGACCATGCGCTATGACTTTCCGCTCACCGCCTTCTCGCTGCTGCTGGCAATTCTCACCAGCATCTTCGCCTTTGCGCAGGGCCTGCAGGGCAGCCATCTGACGCGCCGCCGGCTGCTGCGCGGCACGGTGATCCTCGGCAGCGGCGTGGTTGCCATGCACTATCTCGGCATGCTGGCGCTGCTGATTGAACCCGCCATTCACTGGGATTTGCGCCTGGTGGCACTGTCGGTACTGATTGCCTACGGCGCATCCGGTGCCGCGCTGTGGCTGGCGTTTCACCTGCGCCACGGCGAGAGCCTGCTACTGATGCGCGCCTGCGCGGCGCTGGCGATGGGGGTGGCGATTGCCGGCATGCACTACACCGGCATGGCGGCCGCGCAGTTCAGCGCGCCCGGCAGCATGCAGCACCACGGCATGGGACAGGAGGGGCTGGCGGTGTGGGTAACCATCATCACGCTCACCATTCTCGGTCTGACGCTGCTGATCTCGATGCTGGATGCCCAGCTGCGCGCGGCGCGTCTTGCCGCCCGGCTGCGGCGCGCCAACAGCGAGCTGCGCCAGCTGGCGCTGCACGATACTCTCACCGCACTGCCCAATCGCGTGATGCTCGACCAGCAGCTCAGCATGCAAATCAAAAAGGCGACGCTGTATGACCAGCCCTTTGCCCTGATGTTTATGGATCTCGACGGCTTCAAAGCGGTGAACGATACCTGGGGGCATCACGTCGGCGATCGTTTGCTGGTCGCCGTGGCGGAACGGCTGCGCACCCAGCTGGAAGCGGACATTTTGCTGGCGCGCCTCGGCGGCGATGAGTTTGTCATGCTGTGTCCGCAGTACGCGGCAACCCAGGCTGAAGCGCTGGCGCAGCGGCTGGTGCACAGCATTGATGCACCGTTTGAGCTGGATCGTTACTCGCTGCGCGTCTCGCTCAGCATCGGCATCGTGATCTTCCCGCAGCATGGCCGCAGCCCGCAGGAGATGATGTTTAACGCTGACTCGGCCATGTATCACACCAAGCACAGCGGGCGTAACGGCTGGAGCCTGTTTGAGCCAGTGATGAGCGCGGTGGCACAGCATCAGCTGGCGCTGGCCAACGATTTATGGAACGCGCTGGAGTGCCAGGAGATGCGCCTGTTCTACCAGCCGAAGTTTCGCGCGGGCGGGACCATTCTGATGGGTTTTGAGGCGTTACTGCGCTGGCAGCATCCGCGCCGCGGCTTGCTGATGCCGGATATGTTTCTGGCGCGCGCCGAGAAAACCGGCCAGATCGTGGCGCTCGGCAACTGGGTGATCAACGAAGCCTGCCGTCAGCTGCGGCAGTGGCAGGACGAGGGCAACCGCGACTGGAGCGTCTCGGTTAACCTGTCCGCACTGCAGTTTCATCAGCGTGATCTGATCGATACGCTGCGCCAGACGCTGCAGCGCTACCAGCTGCCTGAAGGCGCGCTGATGCTGGAAATCACGGAAAACATCGCCATGCGCGATCCGCAGTTCAGCCAGCAGCGCATCGCCGAACTGCAGCGGCTTGGCGTCAAAGTGGCCATCGACAACTTCGGCATTGGCTACGCCAATCTGCTGCACCTCAAGCATCTTGAGGCCAGCGAGCTGAAAATTGATCGTGCCTTTATTAACAGCCTGCGTGCCGACAGCGAGGATGCAACCGTGGTGACCGCCATGCTGACGCTGGCGCAAAGCCTTAACCTGCGCATGGTGGCGGAGGGTGTGGAGACCGAAGAGCAGCAGCGCCTGCTGACCGGTCTCGGCTTTGACACGCTGCAGGGGTATCTGCTGGGCAAACCGACGCCGGCGGAGCGCATCGGCGAATTCACCGCATCACCGCCGATTGCACCGCACTTTCCTGATAACGTGCTGCCGCTCACCGGCGCCTGACCAGCAATTTTTGTTCTCCTTCACATCGGAAGCTTTCATCGTTCAGTGACTCATATCGGCAGCCGGTCTGCCGATAATTTCAATTATAAAACCAACATTTTCTTTTTCATTTCAACAACACCACAGCTGACTTAACACAGCTTTTTTATATGGGAAATCACTATGTTAGTGACTTCGTACGATGCGTTTACCGTTCTCGTTTCGATACTGGTAGCGATGCTTGCCTCCTTTACCGCGCTGGATATGGCGGGACGCGTCGCTTCCTCCAGCGGCCGGGTGGCGCTGGTCTGGCTGCTGGGCGGCGGCTTCGCCATGGGCGTGGGCATCTGGGCCATGCACTTTATCGGCATGCTGTCGATGAGCCTGGATATGGTGATGAGCTACGATCCGCTGCTTACCGCCGCCTCAATGGTGGTGGCGATTCTCGCCTCCATCTTTGCCCTGTGGCTGGTGTGCTCGTCCGGCGACTTGCCGTGGCGACGGCTGCTGGGCGGCGCGCTGGTACTGGGTTCCGGCGTGGTGGCGATGCACTACACCGGCATGGCGGCGCTGATGTTTGAGCCGGGCATCAGCTGGAACTGGGGCTGGATTGCGGTTTCGGTGCTGATTGCGCTGGTGGCTTCCGGTGCCGCGCTGTGGCTGGCGTTCAACCTGCGCGAAGGGCATGGCCGTGTCACGCTACTGCGCGTCGGTGCAGCCATGGTGATGGGCTGCGCAATTGCCGGCATGCACTATACCGGCATGGCGGCGGCGAACTTCCCGATGCACAGTCACGCCACCCATCACGGCGTGAACAGCGACTGGCTGGCGATGCTGGTCACGGTGGTGACGCTGGCGATCCTCGGCATTACGCTGCTGGTTTCGATGCTCGACGCGCGTATGCAGGCGCGCACCTCGATTCTCGCGCGCTCGCTGGCGGAGGCCAACCGCGAGCTGGCCCAGCTGGCGCTGCACGATAACCTGACGCGACTGCCGAACCGCATCCTGCTGGAGGATCGCCTCGAGCAGGCGATCAACAAGGCCAACCGCGAGCGCTCGCATTTTGCGCTGATGTTTATGGATCTCGACGGTTTCAAAGCGGTCAACGATGCTTTTGGTCACCACGTCGGCGATAACCTGCTAATTGCGGTAACCGAACGTATGACCGACCAGATGAAAGGGCACTACACGCTGGCGCGGCTGGGCGGTGACGAGTTCGTGCTGCTGATTGAGATCGGCGATCCCAACGATGCCGCAGCGGTGGCGGATGCGCTGGTAAAAGCCGTGGATCGCCCGTTTAGCGTGTCACGCTACGAGCTGATGGTGTCGCTGAGTATCGGCATCGCCGTTTATCCTGGTGATGGCAAGGACGAGCGCGAGCTGATGTTTAACGCCGACGCCGCGATGTATCACACCAAGAACAACGGCCGTAACGGCTATAACTTCTTCCAGCCGTCCATGAATACGCTGGCGCAGTCGCAGCTGCAGCTTAATAACGACCTGTGGCAGGCGCTGGATAGCAACGAGCTGCGTCTGTTCTATCAGCCTAAGTACTGCGCGCCGAGCGGGCCGATCATTGGCTTCGAAGCGCTGCTGCGCTGGCAGCACCCGACGCGCGGCCTGCTGACGCCGGACAAGTTTTTACCTATCGCCGAGAAGACCGGCATGATCATTAATATCGGCAACTGGGTGATCAACGAGGCCTGCCGCCAGCTGCACATCTGGCACCAGCAGGGCCATCCGCACTGGTCGGTGGCGGTGAACCTCTCTGCCTTGCAGTTTGAGCAGTGCAACCTGGTCGACACCGTGACGCAGGCGCTGGAACAGCACCAGATTCCGGCCGAGCTGCTGACGCTGGAAGTCACCGAAACCACGGCGATGCGCGATCCGGAAGAGAGCGTGCGCATCCTCACCGAGCTGACCAGCATGGGGGTAAAAGCCTCGATTGATGACTTCGGCACCGGCTACTCCAGCCTGCTGTATCTCAAACGTTTACCGGCCAGCGAGCTGAAAATCGACCGCGCCTTTGTTAACGAGCTGCAGGCGAAATCGGAAGACGCCACCATCGTCTCCGCCATCGTCGCGCTGGCGCAGTCGCTGGATCTCAAAGTGGTGGCCGAAGGCGTGGAAACCCAGGATCAGCAGGCGTTCCTCACCGGGCTCGGCTGCGACACCCTGCAGGGCTTCCTGCTGGGCAAACCGCTACCGCCAGAGCGCATCAGCGAGCTACCGGATTTTGTGAAGGACAAACTCGCGGCGCTGACGGCGTCGGAGTAGAGGCTGGTTTCTGCCGCCTGGAGCTCCTCTCTCCGCGTGCGCGCTGAGTGTCTTTTCTCCCTCTCCCGCGTGCGCGCTGTATGTCTTTTCACCCTCACCCGCGTGCACGCTGTGTGTCTTTTCTCCCTCTCCCGCGTGCGGGAGAGGGCCGGGGTGAGGGCCAGACCGCACCCAACCCAACAACAAAAAGCCGCAGCATCCCCGACACCTTCGCTCAGCTTCCAGTCGTACGGTGCAACATCAGTTCTGAATGTCTCTGAGGACGCGATATCCTCTCCGAACCAATCCATGTAAACTGGCGCGCGACATTTCCGCAGCGGAGGCGCCATGGCCAAATACCAGCAGCTGGTAGATCAGCTACGTACGCAAATCGAAGCACGCATCTGGCCGCCGGGTGAAAAGCTGCCGTCGCTGCGCCAGCAGGCGGAGCAGAGCGGGCTCAGCCTGATGACGGTGATGCACGCTTACGAGGTGCTGGAGAGCCAGGGCTGGATAGTGTCGAAGCCGCAGTCGGGTTACTACGTGGCACCGCGCGCGGCGGAGAGCCGTCCGCGTTTGCCAACCCAGGCAATTGCCAAAACCGACCAGGCCGATACCAACAGCTTCGTGTTTGATGTGCTGCAGGCGACGCGCGATCCGGCCATCATGCCGTTTGGTTCTGCCTTCCCCGATCCGGAACTGTTTCCCCAGCGCCAGCTGATGCGCTCGCTGGTGAAGGTCTCGCATAATCTTAAACCCACCGATGCCCTGAATAATCTGCCGCCCGGTAATGAAGCGCTGCGAAAAATCCTCGCCCAGCGTTATGCGCAGCAGGGCATTACGCTGTCGCCGGATGACATCGTCATTACCAACGGTGCGATGGAAGCGCTGAACCTCAGCCTGCAGGCGGTGACCGAACCGGGCGACTGGGTGGTGATTGAGAACCCCTCCTTCTATGGCGCGTTGCAGGCGATCGAACGACTTAAGCTGAACGCGATTGCTATCGCCAGCGATGTGGAGCAGGGCATCGATCTGGATGAGCTGGAGCAGGCGCTGCAGCGCTGGCCGGTGAAAGCCTGCTGGCTAATGACCAACCGGCAGAATCCGCTCGGCTTTACGCTTAGCGCCGAGCGCAAACAGCAGCTGGTGGCGCTGCTGACGCGTTATCAGGTGGCGATGATAGAGGATGATGTTTATAGCGACCTGTATCACGGCCACGATAAGCCGTTGCCGGCCAGAGCGTTCGACCGCGAGGGTTACGTGCTGCACTGCGGCAGCTTTTCGAAAAATCTGGTGGCGGGATTTCGCGTGGGCTGGGTCGCGGCGGGGCGCTACGCGCAGCGCGTGCAGCGCATTCAGATGATGAGTACGCTCTCGACCAGCGCGCCGATGCAGCTGGCGCTGGCGGATTTTCTTAGCACCCGCAGCTACGATACGCATCTGAAAAAGCTACGTCAGACGCTGGCGAAGCGCAAACAGCTGGCACAGCAGGCGCTGCGCCGCGTGCTGCCCGCCGAGGCGCACATCAGCGATACGCCCGGTGGCTACTTTTTGTGGATTACCTTGCCGGAGCAGATTAACGCTACGCAGCTGTATCATCTGGCGCTGCAGCAGGGCATCAGTATTGCGCCGGGCCAGCTGTTTTCCAGCAGCGAGAGTTTCAGCCACTGCTTCCGCTTCAACACCGCCTGGCCGTGGGATGCACGCGCTGAGGCGGCGGTAGAGACGCTGGGGGCGTTGATTGAGGGCGTTGCGGCAGAGAAGTGAGTGGTTTTTACCTCACAATACCCGCAGCATTCTCACTTCGCAATCCACGTGGCCGGTACAGCCCATCGCGCCCTCAATCTGTTCAAAGCCCAGCGACTGATAGAGCTTAATGGCGCGCGTCAGGCTGCCGGTGGTCTCCAGGTAGCAGCGCCGGAACCCGCGCTGGCGGGCAAAATCCATTGCGCGCAGCGCCAGTTCGCGCGCTAAACCCAGCCCGCGCACCGACGGCAGGAAATACATCTTCTGCAACTCACAGATATCCGGTGCGCTGCAGGCGAGCGGTGCCACGCCGCCGCCGCCGACCACCTGACCTTCATGCTCCACGATCCAGTAAGCGCTGTCCGCCGCACTGTACAGCTCAAACAACCGATCGAGCTGCGGGTCGGACACGGTATAACCTTTATCCGCCGTCAGGCCGAACTCGGCGGAGACATCGCGGATCACCTGCGCAATCCGCGGATTATCGGCGGCGACAATCGGGCGCACCTGCAGGTTAAGTGGCGTGGCGGTGGTCATCATAATCTTCCGATAGAAAAAAGCCGGGCAGTGCCCGGCTTCGATTAAGCGTCAGGACTGAAGCGCTTACAATGCCGCAATCACGCCCTGCTGTTCAATCAGTTTTGCTTTTGATTGCTCCAGCTCGGCTACGCGTTCGCGCTCTTTCGCCACCACCGCTTCCGGTGCGCGCGATACAAAACCTTCGTTAGCCAGTTTGGTCTGAATCTTCTCGATCTCGACATCCAGCTTCACCAGCTCTTTCGCCAGACGCTCCAGCTCGGCTTCCTTGTTGACCAGATCCGCCATCGGGATCAGCAGCTCTGCGCCATCAACAATCTTGGTCACCGAGACCGGACCTTTCTCGCCGGCTGGCAGAATGGTCAGGCTTTCCAGACGCGCCAGGCGCGACAGGAAGTTGCGGTTCTCTTCAACACGACGCTGCGCCGCCGGCGAGCAGTCGCGCAGCAGCACGTCGAGCGGCTTGCTTGGCGCGATGTTCATTTCGGCACGGATATTACGCACCGCCACAATCGCCTGCTTCATCCACTCGATATCGGCCTTCGCTTCCGCGTCTTCCTTCGCCGCGTCATACTGCGGGAACGGCTGCAGCATAATGGTGTCGTGGTCGATGTTCTTCAGCACTTTCACGCGCTGCCAGATGGTCTCGGTAATGAACGGGATGATCGGATGCGCCAGGCGCAGCAACGCTTCCAGCACCGTCACCAGCGTGTTGCGCGTGCCGCGCAGCTCCGCTTCGCTGCCGCTGTTCATCACCGGCTTGGTCAGCTCCAGGTACCAGTCACAGAACTGGTTCCAGGTGAAGTCGTACAGAATGTTGGCAGCGATATCAAAGCGATAGCTATCCAGCGCTTCGCGGTACGCTTTCACGGTGCTGTTGAATTCCGTCAGGATCCAGCGATCCGCCAGCGACAGCTTCAGCTCGCCGCCGTTCTGGCCGCAATCCTGATCTTCGGTGTTCATCAGCACGAAGCGGCTGGCGTTCCACAGCTTGTTACAGAAGTTGCGGTAGCCTTCCAGGCGCTTCATATCCCAGTTGATGTCACGACCGGTGGACGCCAGCGCGGCGAGGGTGAAGCGCAGCGCATCGGTGCCGGAAGGCACGATACCGTCCGGGAACTGCTTCTCGGTGCGTTTGCGAATCTTCTCAGCCAGCTGCGGCTGCATCATGTTGCCGGTGCGTTTCTCCAGCAGATCTTCCAGCGAAATGCCGTCCACCATATCCAGCGGATCGATGACGTTGCCTTTCGACTTGGACATCTTCTGGCCTTCTTCATCGCGGATCAAACCAGTCATGTAGACGGTTTTAAACGGAACCTGCGGCTTGCCGTTTTCATCTTTGATGAAGTGCATGGTCAGCATGATCATGCGCGCAATCCAGAAGAAGATAATGTCGAAGCCGCTCACCAGCACGCTGGTAGGATGGAAGGTGCGCAGCGCTTCGGTATTCTCCGGCCAGCCCAGCGTAGAGAATGTCCACAGGCCGGAAGAGAACCAGGTATCAAGCACGTCGTCATCCTGGCGCAGCGTCACGTCGGCGGCCAGATTGTTTTCCTGGCGCACTTCTTCTTCGCTGCGGCCAACATAGACGTTACCGTTGTTGTCGTACCAGGCCGGAATGCGGTGGCCCCACCACAGCTGACGCGAAATGCACCAGTCCTGGATGTCGCGCATCCACGAGAAGTACATGTTTTCATACTGCTTCGGCACAAACTGAATGTCGCCGTTTTCTACCGCTTCCACCGCGACTTTCGCCAGCGGGGCCGTGCGCACGTACCACTGATCGGTCAGCATCGGCTCGATCACCACGCCGCCGCGGTCGCCGTACGGCACCGTGAGATCGTGTGGTTTGATTTCGTCGAGCAGGCCGAGCTCGTCAACGGCGGCGACAATCGCTTTACGCGCGGCGAAACGCTCCATCTTCTGGAACTGCGGCGGTATTTCATCGGAACAGGCATCGCTGACTTCACCGTTGGTGTCGAACACTTCCGCACGCTCGCGGATGTCGCCATCAAAGGTCAGGATGTTGATCATCGGCAGCTTGTGACGACGGCCCACTTCGTAGTCGTTGAAGTCGTGCGCCGGGGTGATCTTCACGCAGCCGGTGCCTTTCTCCATATCGGCGTGTTCGTCGCCGACGATCGGAATACGACGGTTCACCAGCGGCAGGATTACCTCTTTGCCGATCAGATCTTTGTAACGTGGATCTTCCGGGTTGACCGCCACGCCGGTATCGCCCAGCAGGGTTTCCGGACGGGTAGTGGCCACCACCAGGTAATCTTTGCCTTCGGCAGTTTTCACGCCGTCCGCCAGCGGATAGCGAATGTGCCACATTGAGCCTTTGCTCTCGCGGTTTTCCACTTCGAGGTCAGAGATCGCCGTGCGCAGTTTCGGATCCCAGTTCACCAGGCGCTTGCCACGGTAAATCAGGTTTTCTTTGTACAAACGGACGAAGACCTCTTTCACCGCGTTGGACAGGCCTTCATCCATGGTGAAGCGCTCGCGCTCCCAGTCTACCGAGTTGCCAAGGCGACGCATCTGGCGGGTGATGGTGCCGCCGGATTCAGCCTTCCACTGCCAGATTTTTTCGATAAAGGCGTCACGACCGTAATCCTGACGCGTTTTGCCCTCTTCAGCGGCGATCTTGCGCTCAACCACCATCTGCGTGGCGATACCGGCGTGGTCCGTACCTGCCTGCCACAGGGTGTTTTTACCCTGCATGCGCTGGTAGCGGATCATGGTATCCATGATGGTTTGCTGGAAGGCGTGACCCATATGCAAGCTACCGGTGACGTTCGGCGGCGGGATCATGATGCAAAAGCTTTCCTGGCTGGTATCGCCATTCGGTTTGAAGTAGCCCTGCTGTTCCCAGTGCTCGTAGAGCGGCTGCTCGATATCTTGCGGGTTATATGTCTTTTCCATATCTGCTATGTCGTTTGCGGCGGGGGTGGCGTCGCCGTATTCAATTGGAAACCAACGCTGCGATACGCTTTATAGCGGTCGCGCGCCAGTTGTTTCAGGGATTCTTCATAAGGTACGAAGTCTATCACTTCATGGAAACCGGTAGCAAAATCTGCGAACTGCGGCAGCAGGCTGATCAGCAGATCGCGCGGCGCACTGCCGCGTCGCTGCGGCCAGGCCAGCTCAACCGGCGCGCCGTAGCGCGGGCCTTCGCCGGCCAGGTTGTGCGGCACAAAGGCGTTGGCCGGGCGCTGCCACAGCGCTTCATCCAGCCGATTGGCCTGCTGTTCATCTTCGCAGGCAATCAGGATGCGCTTACCGTCTCGCCAGCGGCTGGCGGCCAAATCGCACACCAGCGCTTCGATGGCGCTTAAGCCGTCGCTGGCGCTTTCAGACTCCATGACGAAGAAGGTGGCGTTTTTCATGGCAGGTTATTTCCATCAATGACAGTGGGGCGCATTGTGCGACAGTAAGATTGCGGCGTCCAATAATAAGGTCGCCATCAACGGCGACCTTACAAACCGTGCGGCTGATAATCAGGTCGCCGTGAACGGCGACCCTACACCGTAGGGTGCGCATTCATGCGCACCGTTCCAATGGCCGCACGCTGTCAAACGCATTCATGCGCACCGTCTCAGCATTCGCCCCGGTTCTTAATCGTCGCCGTTCAGGCCAGCGCGGTTCAGCAGGAACTGCGACAGCAGCGGCACCGGACGTCCGGTCGCGCCTTTGGCTTTGCCGGAGCGCCAGGCGGTGCCGGCGATATCCAGGTGCGCCCAGTTAAACTTGCGCGCAAAGCGTGCCAGGAAGCAGGCGGCGGTAATTGCGCCGCCTGGCCGGCCACCGATGTTGGCCATATCGGCAAAGTTGGATTCCAGCTGCTCCTGATACTCATCGGCCATCGGCAGACGCCACGCGCGGTCGCCCGACTGCTCTGATGCGCTGATCAGCTCGTGCGCCAGCGGATTGTGGTTCGACATCAACCCGCTGACGTGATGGCCCAGCGCGATCACGCAGGCGCCGGTCAGGGTAGCGACGTCAATCACCACTTCCGGATCGAAGCGCTCAACGTAGGTCAGCGCATCGCACAGCACCAGGCGGCCCTCAGCATCGGTATTCAGCACTTCAACCGTCTGGCCGGACATGGTGGTCAGCACGTCGCCCGGACGCATCGCACGCCCGTCCGGCATGTTTTCACAGCCCACCAGCACGCCGACCACGTTCAGCGGCAGATTCAGTTCCGCCACCATGCGCATCACGCCGTACACCGACGCCGCGCCGCACATGTCGTATTTCATCTCATCCATCGCCTCGGCAGGCTTGATGGAGATGCCGCCGGAGTCAAAGGTCAGCCCTTTACCTACCAGCACGATAGGGCGCGCATCGGCGTCGCTGCTGCCTTTGTACTCAATCACCGACATCAGCGACTCATTGTGCGAACCGGCACCGACCGCCAGATAGGCGTTCATGCCCAGCTCTTTCATCTGCTGTTCGCCAATCACGCGGGTGGTGACGTTTTTGCTGTACGCATCGGCCAGCTGACGTGCCTGCGACGCCAGATACGCGGCGTTACAAATATTCGGCGGCATATTGCTCAGGTCTTTCGCCGCTTTGACGCCGGCGGCAACGGCCAGACCGTGCTGAATAGCGCGCTCACCGCTGGTCAGCTCACGGCGGGTCGGCACGTTGAACACCAGCTTGCGCAGCGGACGGCGCGGCTCAACTTTGTTGCTTTTCAGCTGGTCGAAGTTGTACAGCGCCTCTTTAGAGGTTTCTACCGCCTGGCGCACTTTCCAGTAGGTATTGCGCCCTTTAACGTGCAGTTCGGTCAGGAAGCACACCGCTTCCATTGAACCGGTATCGTTCAGGGTATTGATGGTTTTCTGAATCACCTGTTTGTACTGGCGCTCATCCAGCTCACGCTCTTTACCACAGCCGATCAGCAGGATACGTTCGGACAGGATATTTGGCACATGGTGCAGCAGCAGCGTCTGGCCCACTTTGCCCTCCAGCTCACCGCGGCGCAGCAGCGCGCTGATGTAGCCATCGCTGATCTTATCCAGCTGCTCGGCAATCGGTGACAGACGACGCGGTTCGAAAACGCCAACCACAATGCAGGCGCTGCGCTGTTTTTCCGGGCTACCGCTTTTTACACTGAACTCCATGCACTCTCCTGAATCTTAAAGACAACGGCCTTAGCTGTCGTTAGAATGTAGCGCGTTCGTAACCCATTAATTTGTTGCGACGCCATGACAATTTAACGCCGGCGGCCATAATGAGTGGGGTGACAATGTGTTGTTTTTTCACCACCCTAACGCGTTCGTCATACTATTTTAGCTACCATGACGGCCATTGATGAAGAAAAATGGCTGATAAGCGTTGAAACTAGCGATTTTCCTGCAAAAAGACAAGTTTTCACAGGCGT
Organism: Pantoea sp. Cy-640; assembly: GCF_011752635.1. Lineage (NCBI taxonomy): Bacteria > Pseudomonadati > Pseudomonadota > Gammaproteobacteria > Enterobacterales > Erwiniaceae > Pantoea > Pantoea sp. Cy-640. Next base: position 18,624 of record NZ_VWXB01000011.1, read on the forward strand.
ACTAAGCGTGATCATCATTAGATATCTGGTTCGGGAAACGCTCAAAAGCCAGCTGGCTATCCTGTTCATCCTGCTACTTATCTTCTTTTGCCAGAAGTTAGTCAGGATTTTGGGTGCGGCGGTGGATGGCGAAATCCCAACAAATCTGGTTCTGACATTGTTAGGACTTGGCGTGCCTGAAATGGCACAACTTATCCTGCCCCTAAGCTTGTTTCTGGCGATTTTAATGACCCTTGGGCGGCTGTACACCGAAAGTGAAATTACGGTGATGCACGCCTGCGGGCTGGGTAAAGGCGTCCTGATAAAAGCGGCGATGATCCTGATGCTGTTCACCTCACTGGTGGCGGCGGTTAACGTGATCTGGCTTGGCCCGTGGTCCTCGCGCTATCAGGATGAAGTGACACAAAATGCCAAAGCCAACCCGGGAGCGGCGGCGCTGGCGGCGGGGCAGTTCCAGACCTCCAGCGACGGCAATACCGTGCTGTTCGTCGAAGACGTGAAGGGCAACAAGTTCGGCAGCGTGTTCCTGGCGCAACTACGGCCGAAGGGCAATGCACGGCCATCGGTAGTGCTGGCCGACAGCGGTCACATGGAGCAGCACAAAGATGGCTCGCAGACCGTGACGCTGGACAAAGGCACACGCTTTGAAGGCACGGCGCTGCTGCGTGACTTTCGTATTACCGACTTCGTCAATTATCAGGCGCTGGTGGGGTACAAAGAGGCGGTGCTCGATCCTAACGATGCCGATCAGGCCGACATCAGCACGCTGATAAAAACCAAAACGCCGCAGTTCCAGGCGGAGCTGCACTGGCGTCTGACGCTGGTGTTCGCTGTGCTGGTGATGGCGCTGATGGTGGTGCCGCTCAGCGTGGTTAACCCGCGCCAGGGCCGCGTGCTGTCGATGCTGCCGGCTATGCTGCTCTACCTGATCTTCTTCCTGCTGCAGAGCTCACTGCGCTCCAACGCGGCGAAAGGCCGGTTTGATCCGGCGATCTGGATGTGGGTAGTCAACCTGGCGTATCTGGCGCTGGCGGTGGCGCTCAACGTATGGGATACCGTGCCGATGCGCCGTTTCCGCGCGCGCTTTAGCCGTGGAGGATCCGTGTGATGTTTAAGGTCCTTGACCGCTATATCGGCAAAACCATCTTCAACACCATCATGATGACGCTGTTCATGCTGGTGTCGCTGTCGGGCATCATTAAGTTCGTTGATCAGCTGCGTAAAACCGGGCAGGGCGCGTATACCGCGCTGGATGCCGGTTACTACACGCTGCTCAGCGTACCGAAAGATATCGAGATCTTCTTTCCGATGGCGGCGCTGCTGGGCGCGCTGCTGGGGCTGGGCACGCTGGCGCAGCGCAGCGAACTGGTGGTGATGCAGGCCTCCGGCTTTACCCGTCTGCAGGTGGCGCTGGCGGTAATGAAAACCGCGATTCCGCTGGTGCTGCTGACCATGGCGGTGGGCGAGTTTGTCGCCCCGCAGGGCGAGCAGATGGCGCGTAACTACCGGGCGCAGCAGCTGTACGGCGGCTCGCTGGTTTCGACGCAAAACGGCCTGTGGGCGAAAGACGGCAACGACTTTATCTACATTGAGCGCATTAAAGGCGACAACGAGATCGACGGCGTCAGTATCTATCGCTTTACCGACCAGCGGCGTCTGCTGAGCGTGCGCTATGCCGCCACCGCAGTCTGGAATAAAGATCGCAAACTGTGGGAGCTGTCGCAGGTGGATGAGTCGGACCTGAAAGATCCGAAGCAGATTACCGGTTCACAGAGCCTGAGCGGCGAATGGAAAACCAATCTGACGCCAGACAAGCTGGGCGTGGTGGCGCTGGACCCGGACGCGCTGTCGATCAGCGGTCTGTATAACTACAGCAAATATCTCAAACAGAGCGGCCAGGAATCCGGGCGCTACCTGCTGAATATGTGGGGCAAAATCTTCCAGCCGCTGTCGGTGGCGGTGATGATGCTGATGGCGCTGTCGTTTATCTTTGGTCCGCTGAGAAGCGTATCGATGGGCGTGCGCGTGGTCACCGGCATCAGCTTTGGCTTCCTGTTCTACGTGCTGGATCAGATCTTTGGGCCACTGAGTCTGGTGTACGGTTTACCGCCGGTGCTGGGCGCGATTCTGCCAAGCGGCGCATTCTTCGCCATTAGTTTGTACCTGTTGCTGAAACGGCGGTAGTGAGGGTTGCAGGGGCGCGATTCAGGACGCCCCTGTCATTCCCGCACCGTTACCGTAGGGTCGCCATTCATGGCGACCTTTTTTATTCATGGCGACCAGGTCGATGCCCGCACCGTTAGCGCAACGTCTGCAGCCAGCCCGGCAGCTGCGACAGCAAAAACAGCACCAGGCCAATGGTACCGCCCACCAGCGTGCCGTTGATGCGGATAAACTGCAAATCACGGCCAATGTTCAGCTCAATCTGTTGCGACATCTCGCGCGCATCCCAGCTCTTCACCGTATCGCTGATATGGCGGGTGAGAAACGCCGCAAACTCCGGCGCGACGCTGCGCGCAGCGTCTTCCAGATGCTGATTCATTGAGGTACGCAGTGCTTCATCGGCGGCCAGCGTTTCGCCCAGCCACAGCGCCGCCAGCCGCACCCGCTCCTGCACGCGCGAATCGTCACTGTTGAGGTCGCTCTTCAGCCAGCGGCGCAGGTCCTGCCACAGCTCGCCGATATAACGGTTAAACGACTCATCCTCTTTCAGCCAGTGTTTGATGGTCTCAGCCCGTTCAGCCATCTCCGGATCGTTTTTCAGTCGCTCTATCAGGCGCTGTACCGCGCGGTTAAAACCGAGGCGAAATTCGTGGCCCTGGTCGCGTGCCACTTCATCCAGAATCGAATCCACCGCATTGGCGACCAGCTCGGCGCTGTGTTCGCCCAGCCATTCGGTTGGCAGCACTTTGGCTTTGATCGGATGTTCGCGTTTCAGCCAGCGCACAATCTGCAGCGCGATAAACTCGCGCGTGCCGGGTTTGTGCAGCAGACGCAGCAGCTGTTGCACCGCAGCGTCCAGCAGCTCCTGATGGCGATTGTTTTTGGTCAGGCTGTCCAGCAGCAGCGCGCTGGACTGGGTCAGATCGACCTTATCCAGTGCACGATGCACCGCGCGGCGCAAAAAGCGCTGAATACGCTGATCGTCAGTGAGATCGAGGAAACCGCGCATCACCTGCAGCAGGTGGCGGCCAATGCGATCGGCGTTGCCCGGCGTGTTGAGCCACTGCGCCAGCAGCTGTGACGGATCGTGGCGGCGAATCAGTGCCAGCAGCGAATCGGTATCGAGAAACTTCTCCTGCACGAAGCGGCCAAGATTCTCGCCGATGCGATCTTTGTTGCGTGGAATGATTGCCGTATGGCGCGAGATAAACGGCACCGGCACGCGACGAAACAGCGCCACCACCGCAAACCAGTCGGCCAGCGCGCCGACCATCGCCGCTTCGGCAATCGCCTTCAGCCCCAGTACCCAGAACGTGGGCGGCAGAAACAGCGTCACGACAAAGGTCGCGGCGGCAATCAGCAGCAGCGACAGGGCCAGACGCTTGCTCCGTTTTAATTGTTGATATTTATCCATACCACGATCATAGCAGAGGGCGATTAACGGCGGCGTCCACCGAGCAGACTGCCCAGCACGCCGCGGATGATCTGATTGGTCACCTGGCGCGCCGCGCTTTTCGCCACGCTCTGTACCACGCCGTCGCGCTTGCCGCCGCGCGGCCCGGTGCTGCCGAACAGAATCTCTTTCAGCCCACCCAGAATGCCGTCATCCACCGCCACGCCATTGCCTTTACTGGGCGGCGCATCGGCCTGCTGCGGCGCGGCCTGCACGCCCTGTTGCAACATTTCGAACGCCGATTCGCGATCGAGGGCACTGTCGTATTTGCCATACAGCGGCGAATGGTTGATCAGGCTGTTGCGTTCATCAGGAGTGGCCGGCCCCATGCGCGAGCCCGGCGCGATCACCATGGCGCGCTGCACCATCGACGGGCTGCCTTTCTCATCGAGGAAGGAGATCAGCGCCTCGCCGGTGCCCAGCGCCTGAATCGCCTCCACGGTATTAAACGCCGGGTTGGCGCGCATCGTTTCGGCGGCGCTTTTCACCGCTTTCTGGTCTTTCGGCGTGAAGGCACGCAGCGCATGCTGCACGCGGTTACCCAGCTGACCCAGCACATTATCCGGAATGTCCGCCGGATTCTGCGTGACAAAGTACACGCCAACGCCTTTCGAGCGAATCAGGCGAATTACCTGTTCCACTTTCTCCAGCAGCACCGGCGGCGCGTCGTTAAACAGCAGATGCGCTTCGTCAAAGAAGAACACCATCTTTGGTTTGTCCAGATCGCCGGCTTCCGGCAGCTGTTCATACAGTTCCGCCAGCAGCCACAGCAGGCTGGTGGCGTAGAGTTTCGGCTGCTGATAAAGCTTTTCCGCCGCCAGGATATTGATGAAGCCTTTGCCGTCAGCGTCGCAGCGCATCCAGTCACGGATATCCAGCATCGGTTCGCCAAAGAAGTGTTCAGCCCCTTGCTGCTCCAGCGCCAGCAGGCCGCGCTGAATGGCGCCCACCGAGGCGCTGCTGATATTGCCGTACTGCGTCTGAAACGCTTTGGCGTTATCACCGATGTATTGCGTCATGGCGCGCAAATCTTTGAAGTCCAGCAGCAGCAGGCCCTGATCGTCGGCGATACGGAAGATAATTTGCAGCACGCCGGACTGCACCTCGTTAAGGCTGAGCAGCCGCGCCAGCAGCAGCGGGCCGAGATCGGACACCGTTGCGCGCACCGGATGGCCCTGCTGGCCGAAGATATCCCACAGCATCACCGGATTTTTCTGCGCCTGCCAGTCGGTGACGCCAATCTTCGCCAGCCGCGCCAGCAGCTTTTCCGAGCCGTCGCCTGCGGCCGCAATGCCGGAAAGATCGCCTTTGACATCGGCCATAAACACCGGCACGCCGATGGCGGAGAAGGATTCTGCCAGCTTTTGCAGCGTCACGGTTTTACCGGTGCCGGTCGCGCCGGTTATCAGTCCGTGACGGTTAGCCATGGCGGGCAGCAGATGCAGTTGAAGGTCAGGCGTCTGGGCGATCAGCAGTGGGGTAGTCATAATGGTTGCGCTCTCCGGCATTGCGTAATGACTCAAAGAATAGCAAGCGGTGCGCGGGAGAGAGAGGGATATTTGGGTGAAAAATAAGGGGAGTTCCGGTTGCTGCCCGCGCGATCGGCTCCTTCTCCCGCGGGCGGGAGAAGGCTGGAATGAGGGGCAGCGCGTACCGACCTACCTCTTCTCTACCGCATCGAAAAACAGCAGGCTCACGCCGATGCCCTGCTGCACGTGGCTGACATTATTGCGCACCGCCACCTGCTGCGCGCCCTGCAGCATCACCACGAACGGCGAATCCTGCTGTACGCGCTGTTGCAGCGCGGTATACAGCGCGCGGCGCTGGCTGGCGTCGCTCTCACCGGCTGCGGTGCGCGTCTGCGCGCTCAGTTCGGGAATCTCCCAGCCGACGCGCCACGCCAGCGTTTTCGAGCCGCCCGGCACGTTATAGGCAAAGGCGCTGGCGTTGGTATTCGGATCCACATAGTCGGCGCCCCAGTAAATAAAGATCGACTGGAAATCACGTCCGCGCATTTTGCCCCACAGTTCCGATTCCGCCACCGGCTGCAGCTCAATCTGCACGTCGGCTTTGGCAAAGCTGGCCTGCAGCGCCTGCGCCACGTCGATGTACGGCGGCTGATTGATCACCGTCAGCGAGAATTTGCTGCCGGGCCTGATACCGCCCTGCGCCAGGATCGCTTTAGCTTTGGCCACATCATAATGGAACGGCTGATTCTCCAGCGCACCATCAAAGCCCTGCGGCAGGAAGCTCTGGTGAATACGGTACTGGCCTTTCAGCAGATCGCGTGAAATGGCGTTGTAATCCACCAGCCAGCGCGCCGCCTGCCACAGCGCCGGGTTACCCAGCGCCGGCTGCGCTTTGTTTTGCGTATTAAACGCCAGGTAATAGACCAGGCTCGACGGGAAGGCTTCAATGCGCAGCTGCTGGTCGTTTTTCAGCGCATCGATCTGGTCCGGGCCCAGCTGGTACGCCACATCGACATCGCCCTGTTGAATCAGCAGGCGGCGCGCACCGGCATCGGCCACGCCTTTCAGCAGGATGCGTTGCAGCTGCGGCTGCGGGCTGGCGTGCGGATTTGCGCTCAGCACCAGCGCCTGTTGCGGCACATATTGCTGGATGCTGAATGCGCCGCTGCCCGCGGAATGAGTGTGCAGCCAGCCGTTGCCGCTGTCGTTGGCGATGATGTGCTGCTGCACGGTTTTGCTGTCCACCACCGAGGCCACCGGCGCGGTCAGCAGGCGCAGCGCCAGATCCTGACCAATCTGCGCCGGCCACTGAATCTCCAGCTGATGATCGTTCACAACCCGCAGCTGGCTGGCGATGTTGTCCGCCGTCCAGCCAAACTCAGCGAGAATAAACGACGGGGCTTTGTTGAGCTGCACCGCGCGCGTCAGCGAAAACACCACGTCCTGCGCGGTCACCGGGTTACCGCTGACGAAATGCGCATCCGGTTTCAGATTGAACACCAGGCTGTGAGGCGTGCTGCCGGGCTGCCATGAGGTGGCGAGCAGCGGCGCGAGTTTTTGTGGCGCATCGCGATCGGCCTCTACCAGCGTCTGATAAATGTTGCGCTGCACGCTGTTACTGACGGTCTCAAAACTTTCTGCCGGGTCGAAGCTGATAATGCCGTCGAGCGGCACGGCCACCACCAGTGTGTCTTTTGGCGTGGCGGCCTGCAGGGCAAAGGCGCTGCTGAATAAGGTGAAGAACAATAAGAGTGCTCGCATCATGATTATCCTGAGTAATTGATGCGACGACTTTATCGCTGTCGCGCTGCTGGCTAAATGCCGGTTTGTTCTGAGCTGTGCCGGAAATAACAATTAATACCGGCAATTAACTAATCGGTTATTTTGTGCGCGCGCTGTCATATTCAGGAAATAAATCGCTCAGACGTTGCGCATTCAGCCAATAAGCGGTTATTGATAAGCATAAGCTCTGGTATGGAAGTATGATTTTTTCTGATTAATTAAGCTGAGCGACTATTTCTCACGCCGATTTGTTTCAGTCATTTGCCCAGTCTCTGGCGCTAATTTCCTGGCATTTGTACGGTTAAAAGCGCAATTCCCGCTGCGAAAGCGCGTCCACAGCGCCTGGCGACTTTTCAACAGGTTGATGGTTTCTCATCAAAACACATTTATAATTTAATGCTTACATCCTGAAATATCTGTATCCATAAGATTGCCAGCTTGTTTGCCGATTTATAAATCTATTAACAAAAATAATTTCCTTTCTTAGCAAGTGAGAGTCGTCGCGCCATGCTTTTAGAAAAACCGACCACCAGACGTAAGTTTTTACTTGGGTCGTTGCTGGCTTTGCCATTAAGCGACCTGGTTTTAAAAGGACTGACTGCAGCCCAGGCTGCGGAAATGGCAGCACCGGACCTTGCCGACTATAAACCGATCTTTTTTAGCGCTGAGGAGTGGCAATTTATTCTGGCCGCGACCGATCGCCTGATCCCCGCCGGTGGCAACGGCAAAGCGCCGGGTGCGCTGGAAACCAATGTGCCGATCTTCATTGACCAGCAGCTGCATAGCCCGGAGTTCGGCGCAGAGATCTACCTGCAGGGGCCGTTTGACGTGCACGCGCCCGCCACCATGGGCTATCAGATCCCGTTCACGCCGCAGCAGATGTATCGCACCGGCATCAAACTGGTGGAGCAGTGGACGCAGAGCACCTACCACAAAGCGTTCTCTCAGCTGACGCTGGCAGAGAAAGACGCGGTGCTGACCAAAGTGAATAAAAACGACGGTATCGACTTCGCCGCGCTGGGCGAACCGAACCTGAAAGCCTCGCAGTTCTTCAGCCAGCTGCTTTCCGATACCAAACACGGCTACCTCGCTGACCCGATGTACGGCGGCAACAAAGGCATGAAAGCCTGGATCGCCATCGGCTTCCCGGGGGCACGCGCCAGCTTCACCGAGTGGGTGAAGCAGCACAACGTGCCGTATACGCTCGGACCGGTCAGCCTGATGGGCGAACGCGCCTGAATCCCCGTATTTGGTATGTGAGACAGAAAAACATGGCACAGATTACAAAGAAAGAAGTCGACGTCGTGGTGTGCGGCCTCGGCTGGGCCGGCTCGCTGATGAGCATCGAGCTGGCAATGGCCGGACTGGACGTGCGCGCCCTTGAGCGCGGCGGCGAGCGCGACTACCCGGATTTCGCTTACCCGAAACCGGCCGATGAGTACGCCTATAACGTGCGCAACAAAGTGTTCGCCACGCCAAAAGAAGTGGCGGTCACCGTGCGTTACAACATGGACCAGACGGCGCTGCCAACCCGTAAATGGGGCGCATTTGCTCCAGGTACCGGCGTCGGCGGCGCGGGCATGCACTGGACGGCGGTACTGATTCGCCCCACGCCCACCGATATCAAACTGAAAACCTACGTCGATCAGGCCTATAAGCCCGGCATCCTGCAGGATGACATGCGCGTGATGGACTTCCCGTTCACCTGGGATGAGATCGAGCCGTATTTCTACAAGTTTGAGCTGATTTGCGGCCAGTCGGGCACCACCGGCAACCTGCGCGGGCAAATTCTGGAAGGCGGCGATCCGTTTGAAGGCCCGCGTTCTGAGCCGTATCCGTTGCCGGCGCTGGACGATACGCTGAACAACGTGATGTTCAAAGAGGCAGCGAAGAAGCTGGGCTATCACCCGTTCCCGAACCCCTCAGCCTGCGTCTCACGCGCGTGGAAAAACCCGTACGGCAACCAGATCGCTCCCTGCAACTACTGCGGCTACTGCTCGAAATATCCATGCCTGAACTACTCAAAAGCCTCACCGCAGACGGCGGTGATGGACGCGCTGAAGCGCATGCCGAACTTCTCCTATGAAGTGCACGCGGAAGTGTACAAAGTGGTGCTGCACGACGACGGCAAAACTGCGAAGGGCGTGCTCTATTTTGACGCTGACGGCAACGAAGTGTTCCAGCCGGCGAAGATTGTGGTGCTCTCCAGCTTCCAGCTGTACAACGTGCGCCTGATGCTGCTGTCCGGCATCGGTAAGCCTTACAACCCGATCACCGAAGAGGGCGTCGTCGGGCGTAACTATGCGTTTCTCTCCAACGGCGGCGCCACGCTGTTCTTCAAAGACAAGAACTTCAATGCTTTCGCCACCGCTGGCGCGACCGGTCAGATGTTTAACGACATCTCGCCTGGCAACTTCGACGGTCCGGGACTCGGCTTCCTCGGCGGCGCCAAAATCCACAGTTCGCAGGCAACCGGTACGCCGATTGGCACCGCGCTGCCGAAAGGCACACCGAGCTGGGGCATGGGGTACAAAGAGGGGCTGGAGCAGTGGTACAACCATTCGATGAAGATCAGTATTACCACCACCTGCCAGTCGTACCGCGATATCTATCTGGATCTGGATCCGCACTATACCGACCATCGCGGTCAGCCGCTGCTGCGCATGACCTTTAACTGGAAACAGAACGAGCTCAAGCTGCAGCAGCACCTGAAAGGTATCGTTGGCGACATCGCCAAAGAGCTGAATCCGGACAGCATGAGCATGAGCTTCCTGCCGATGGGCGCTGACTTTGACCTGACCAAATACGTCTCTACCCACAACGTGGGCGGCGCGGTGATGGGCGACAACCCGAAAACCTCGGCGCTGAACAAGTACCTGCAAAGCTGGGATGTGCACAACGTGTTTGTGCCGGGCGGTAACGCCTTCCCGCAGAACTTCCAGGCGAACCCGACCGACACCATCGGCGCGATTACCCTGATGGCGGCGCAGGCTATCAAAGAGCACTATTTGCAGAATCCCGGCCCACTGGTACAGGCATAAGCACATGAAATTAAAATCATTGTTAATCGCTCACGCGGTGCTGCTGGGCAGCTGTGCGGTGCAGGCGCAGGCAGCAGATGACGCATCATTGATTAAAAAGGGCGAGTATCTGGCGCGCCTTGGCGACTGTATGGCGTGCCATACCGTGGCGGGCAAAGCGGATTATGCCGGCGGGCTGGCAATTGAGTCGAACCTCGGCACCATCTACTCCACCAACATCACGCCGGATAAACAGCACGGCATCGGCAACTACAGCGAGCAGCAGTTCTCGGACGCGGTGCGCAAAGGCGTGCTGCCGGACGGCTCGCGCCTCTACCCGGCGATGCCGTACCCGGATTACGCCAAAATCAGCGATGAAGACCTGCACGCGCTGTACGTCTACTTCATGCAGGGCGTGAAGCCGGACAGCGAACAGCCGCCGGAAACAAAGCTGAGCTTCCCGTTCAGCCAGCGCTGGGGCATGCGTTTCTGGAACTGGGCGTTTACCTCTGACAAGCCGTTCCAGCCGATTGGCGGCGCGTCAGCGGAGGTTAATCGCGGTGCTTACATCGTGGAAAGCCTCGGCCACTGCGGCAGCTGCCACACGCCGCGCGGCATCGGCATGAACGAGAAGGCGCTGGACAGCAGCGACGATCGCTTCCTCGCCGGCGGCAGTCTGAATAACTGGGAGGTGCCGTCGCTGCGCGGTGTGCCACGCTGGAGCGAGCAGGAGATTGTCGATTATCTGCAAACCGGACGTAACGATAAAGCCGCGGTGGGCGGCGAGATGACGTCGGTGGTGGAGCACTCCAGCTCGCACATGACGGATGCCGATCTGCAAGCGATTGCCGCTTACCTCAAGTTCCTCGGCGGCAATCCGCCGCTGCAGGCGTATGACGTGCAGGCGCAGCAGAAGACCGAGGCGAAGCTGACGGCGGCGAAGAATCTGTCAGAAGGCGAGCGTCTGTATCTCGACAACTGCGGTGCCTGTCACTTTGTCACCGGCAAAGGCGCACCGGGGATCTTCCCGGAGCTGGATCAGGCCACTATCGTCAATGCGCAGGACCCCAGCGGCTTGATTCACACCATTCTGGCCGGTGCGCAGCAGCCCTCAACGGAGAAAGCGCCGTCGACGCTGGCGATGCCGCCGTTTGCGTATCGTCTGACCGATGATGAAGTGGCGCAGCTGGCCACCTTTATTCGTCAGGGCTGGAGCAACCACGCGCCGGCAGTGACGAAAGAACAGGTGGCGGATGTGCGGAAAACGCTGCACTAAAACGTAGCGGCGCGACCTGGCGCGCTGTCCTGATGGCAATGCCCGGCGTCGCGAGATGGCGGGCATTGCGCGATGAATCGCACCGCTACCGTACGGTGCGATTTTTTATTGTTTAATGAAAGGTGTGCGCCACTTCCAGCACGCCGTTGATGACAAACTGCACGCCCATACACACCAGTAAAAACCCCATCAGGCGCGAAATCGCTTCGATGCCGCCTTTGCCGACCAGCTTCATGATGGCGCCGGAGCTGCGCAGCGAAATCCATAAAATCACCGCCACCGCCAGGAACGTCAGCACCGGCGCGATGGCTACCACCCACGCGGGGAAATCGACGCCGGCTTTCACCGTTGAGGCCGAACTGATGATCATCGCGATGGTGCCCGGTCCGGCAGTGCTCGGCATTGCCAGCGGCACAAAGGCGATATTCACCGTTTCGCGCGGATCGTCGCTGGCGTCGAGTTCATCCAGCTTGTGTTTGGCCTCCACCGAATGCCCGACCGGTTTGGCGGGAAACAGCATGCGAAAGCCGATAAAGGCGACAATCAGCCCGCCGGCCATGCGCAGGCCGGGAATCGAGATGCCAAAGGTGTGCAGCACCGCGTTACCGGCATACCAGGCGACCATCATAATCAGGAACACGTAGATCGACGCCTGCAGCGCCTGGCGATTGCGTTCCTGAAAGTTCATGTCACCCGCGAGGCCGAGAAACAGCGCCACGGTGGTTAACGGGTTAGCAAGCGGCAAAATCACCACCAGGCCGAGCCCAATGGCTTTGAACAGTTCCAGCATGATTTATTCCCTGGTTAATATCAGGCGCGCAGCTGCCAGCGCAACGGTCGCCATGAATGGCGACCCTACAGTATCCTGTGCACCGTTTTTTTCGTAGGGTGCGCATTTATGCGCGCAGCTGCCAGCGCAACGGTCGCCATGAATGGCGACCCTACAGTACCCTGTGCACCGTTTTTTTCGTAGAGTGCGCATTCATGCGCACCTGGACAGCATCAATGCTTCGGCGTTTCCATCGCTTCCAGCAGCTCGGGGAAAAAATCTTCCAGCAGATCCGGCGTCATCAGCTCGGGATAATGAATCAGATGCTCGCGAATGCGTTCATTCACGTCTGGCAGCAGGCGCTGGGCGGCGTCGCTGGCGCTGATTTTCTTCTGCTTCATCAGGCGCAGCACGTTATCCGGCAGGTTATCCTCATCTTCCTCGCTCTCTACGCCTTCCAGATCGTCCAGCTCATCCAGCAACTCCATCAGCGCTTCAATCTGCGGCGTGCGTGACTGATACTCTGCCGGCTTCTCGTTCTCCAGATAGCGCAGCAGCGCGCGCACCGGCGAGCCGTCCGGCGTGGTGGGCGGTTCACTGGCGAACCAGCTGAGCAGCGCATGCTGGCTCACCTGATGCACGTGATAACCGTTGTCCACCAGCTCATCGGCGAGGATATCGGCGGTGTCATGCTCAATCAGGCAAATGTGGGTGCGACCCGGCGTGAACTGCTCCAGCCACTGATAAATCTCCTCAATCACGCTGTCGGCGTAATGAAACGTCTGGCTGAGGTAGCTGTCATCCGGCTGGTGAACGCAGATGCGAATCAGGTCGGGATCGAAGTAAATCGCAATGTTGATGCCTTTCATGCGCGGTGTCCTGTGTGGTGCAAAACTTCACTATAGCGTCAGGGCGCGCAGAAAAACATGCTATCGCCAGCAGCCGCAGCCACTGACGATAAAAATTACCGCAAATCAGCACGATCCAGCCCGTAAGCGCTGTCGAGCGCGCCGGGTGCCATCTGCGACAGGATCATCAGCCGGTTCCAGGTATTGATCACCGCGATCTTAAAGGTCAGCTCGCTGATCTCCACCTCGGAGAAGTGCGCGCGCAGCTCGCCGTACAGCGCCTCGTCAACGCCGTGCTCACCAATGCGCGTCAGCGCTTCGGTCAGGGCAAAGGCGGTTTTCTCCCGCGCGCTGAACAGCGGCGACTCGCGCCAGATCGCCACATGGTGCAGCCGCAGCTCGTGCTCGCCGTCAATCGCTGCCTGCTTGATGTGCATATCGAGGCAGAACGCGCAGTGGTTGAGCTGCGAGGCGCGGATATCCACAAGATGCCTGAGCGACTTCTCCAGCGACGCGCTGGCGACGCTATTCGACAGATCTGACATCGCTTTGGCCAGCGCCGGGGTGGTTTTGAAATGGTTAACGCGTTGAGTCATGATTTTCCTCCGTCAGAACAGACGTTCAATGGTTTCGAGTGCTTCGGGTAACGCGCGGGCACGGCTGAGCGGGTCGTGCGTGCCGTCGACGCGGATAAACTGCACATCGCTGATGCCGATGTACGCCAGCGCCGCGCGCACGTACGGCGTGAACTGGTCATCCTGCATAAAGGGCCCGTGGGCAAACACGCTGCCGCTGGCCATCACGCAGTAAACTTTCTTGTCGCTCACCAGCCCGACTTTGGTGCCTTCGGGCGTAAAGGCGAAGGTGCGGCCGGCGCGGGTAATATGGTCGAACCAGGCTTTCAGCACTGACGGTAGCCCGAGGTTCCACATCGGCGATGAGATAACCAGGGTGTCGCAGGCAAACAGCTGATCCACCCGCTGTTCCGAGGTGCGAATGGCGTTACGCTGCGCTTCATCACGCGCCTCCGGTGGGGTAAAAAAAGCCCTGATGGTAAAGGCATCCAGATGCGGCAGCGGCTGTTGCGCCAGATCCAGCACCGTCTCGTGCAGATCGTGATGGCGGCTGCGCAGCTTTTCGATCAGACGCGCTGAGGCGATGCGCGACGCCGATCCCGCCAGATCCGGGCTGACTTTAATGTGCAGCACATTCATGCAGTGATTCCTCATACGATAGAGCGATAAAAATGCAGGCCGAGCGCCTGATAGCCACAGCGCTGATAAAACGCCTGCGCCCGGGTGTTACTGATTGCGGTATCCAGCACCATACGGTGGCAGCCGTACTCACGCGCCAGCACCGCTAAGCCGTCGAGCAGCGCGGCGCCGAAGCCCTGACCGCGCAGCGCGGGATCGCTCACCAGGTCATCGACGTAGCAGAAGCTGCCGTGGATAAAATTCTCCAGCAGGCGATAACCGGCCAGCACCGCCGGCTGTCCCTGATGTTCGATACCGGCGAGGCGATAACCCTGCGCCTGCTGACGCTGCGCCTGGGCGATAAACGGCGCCTCATCCGCCAGCCGCCCGCGCAGCGCACGCATCAGCGGGTAGCAGCGCGCGAGTTGTTCTGCGGTGGCGTAATGCACAATCTTCATGGCTGTCATCCGTATTGCGGGGGGAATGCCTGCATCTTAAACTGCTATGTCTGAGCGAACAGGGCCATTACGCGTGAAAACAGGTAGGACATAGCGCCGTGGCTGAGAAAGGAGTGACGCGTGGGTTACAAAGAGATTTACCAGCGCTTCCGGCAGCAGATTATTGCCGGACAGCTCTGGCCGGGCGATCGCGTACCGGCGATCCGCGTGCTGGCGGGCGAACTGCAGGTGGCGCGTAAAACGGTGGAGGCCGCCTATGAGATCCTCATCGGCGAAGGCTATTTTGTCAGCCAGGGCGCGAAGGGCACGCGTGTTAATCCGCAGCTGAAGCTGGCGAGCGCAGCTACGCCACCGCGCGCACCGGCGACGACGCCCGCGCTGCTGCCGGTGACCGAGGGCAAAGGCGAGCTGCGGCTCGGCATCCCGGCACTGGACGAGTTTCCGCACAAAAAGTGGCGGCTGCTGTCGGCGAAAGCGGCGCGCAGCCTGCGACCGGACGAGATGATGATACCGCCGGTGATGGGATATGCGCCGCTGCGGGCGGCCATCGCCAGCTACCTGAACATTTCGCGCGGCCTCAACTGCCAGCCGGAGCAGATCTTTATCACCAGCGGCTACCGCGCCAATCTGCGGCTGATTCTGGCGGTGCTGGCGCAGCCGGGCGACAAAGTGCTGTTCGAAGATCCCGGCTACTTCTTCGGCCAGCAGCTGCTGAAGCGCATCGCACCCAACCTGCACTATGTGCCGGTGGATGGGCAGGGCGTCGACGTGGATTATCTGCTGCGCTATCACGCCGACGCGCGCTTTGCGGTGGTGACGCCAACGCACCAGAGCCCGCTGGCGGTCAGCCTGTCGCTGCCGCGCAAACATCAGCTGCTGGCGTGGGCGCAGCAGCATGACAGCTGGATCATTGAGGATGATTACGACGGCGAATTTCACTACACGCGTAAGGTGATTCCGGCGCTAAAGAGCCTGGATGTGCACGACCGGGTGATCTACACCGGCACCTTCAGTAAAACCATGATGCCGGCGATGCGCATCGGCTATCTGGTGATGCCGCAGCACACGCTGGCGCAGTTCGGCGAGCTGGGCGAGATTCTGGAAACCGGCCTGCCGCTGCTGCCGCAGAAAATCCTAGCGCAGTTCCTCAGCGAAGGGCATTTTTATCGCCACATCAAGAAGATGCGCATCCTGTATCAGCAGCGCCGCCGCATGATGCTGGAGGCCATCGAAGCCAGCTTTCCGGGGCTGTTTACCTTTGAGCTGACCGACGGCGGTATGCACATCGTGGCATTTCTGCGGCGCGGCACGCAGGACGTAGCGCTGGCGACGCTGTGGGCGCAGCAGGCGTTGTACGTGCGGCCGCTGTCGGGCTGGTACGCGCAGACGCAAAAGCGCTATGGCCTGGTGATTGGCTACACCAATATTCAGTCGTTTGAACAGGCGAGGACGCTGCTGGCGCGCGTGGCGGATGCGACGCTGACGTTGTTGAGGGCTTAGCGGCTACGTGGCGAGAGAAGAGGGCGCGGGGGACAGCCCGCGCCGGCTGGCATAAGGTGAGCGGCGATTCAGACGGCAGGAAGGCGGCCTCTGAACCCGCGCGAAGGAATCACATGCCGATGTATTTTTTGCCCTGCTTCAGCACCACATCGCAGGCTTTGGTTTTCAGCTTCTCACCCATCGGCGAGTTGCTCAGGCTCTGCAGATTCAGCTGCTGACCGTTGCCGGTGTTCAGCAGGCCCTGCAGCCCCTGCTGGTAATCGGTTTTCTGCTGCTGCGCGGTGGTGCTGCTCAGGCCCAGCTTGCTCAGCACCTGATCTTTCACCGACTTCACGTTGTTATCCACCACGTTGTGCTGCACGCAATATTCCATCACGCCGGCGGCGTTGGTCATGCTATTGGCGCTCACCGCTTTATCGCCGCCGTTTAGCAGGCCGCTGAGCGAAGAGAGCGACAGTCCGCCGTTCTGCGTGTTGCTGGTGGCGGTGTTGCCGCTGTTCTGCTGCGACAGCTGCGATGCGGCGCTGCTCAGCTGATCCTGCCAGCTCGCCGCCGATGCGCTTCCCGCTACCAGTGCCGCCGCGATACCCCATCCCCAAACTAACCGTTGTGTTGCTTTTTTCATCTCAACCTCGTTGTGCTTATACGTCTGACTGCGTCAGTTGTGGTTAAGAGGCATGTGGCGGCAGAAAGTTCCGGAGAAGTGGCCGCCGCGCGCGAGTTTGGGAGAGTTCCGGAGGCGATTGCCGGGGTTTTGCGCAGCGTTTTTGGCAGCGCTGCTTTTTTCGACGCTTAGCGCACATCCCCGTCGATTCCGGTTGCGCCGCAAGCGCGTAACGGTATAATCGCCCACGTTTTCCGCATCCTCTTCAGTGCCGAAGTGGCGAAATCGGTAGACGCAGTTGATTCAAAATCAA
This sequence comes from Pantoea sp. Cy-640, assembly GCF_011752635.1. NCBI lineage: Bacteria > Pseudomonadati > Pseudomonadota > Gammaproteobacteria > Enterobacterales > Erwiniaceae > Pantoea > Pantoea sp. Cy-640. The sequence goes on from NZ_VWXB01000011.1 coordinate 35,472, forward strand.
CCGTAGAAATACGTGCCGGTTCGAGTCCGGCCTTCGGCACCATAATTGAGTTAAAATTCTTTTACATAAAACTGAATTCTTCGTGTTGTGTAGTTTATTAGGATTTAAACGACCTTTATTATTAATAAAGGCCTTTTTATTTATACAATTAACTTATCAAATTCGCTTTTAATAATAAGTAATCGACTTATCTTTTTTAAAGCGGTTTCTGAAGAAATGCTTTTCTGTTCGCATTCAGAATAAACTTTTTCCATCGCTGTGGTAATTTCTCTGTTTAATTCATTTAGTAATGCCGAAACCATTCTTTTCTTGCGTAAGTAAACTCTATTGGTTCTATTTAGTAGCATTTTTCTTATCATGTATTCGCCTGGTCCATTAGCATCATTAGATGCTAGTTCACCAGACTCCTCAACTCTAAAGTAAGCATTTATATCGTCGCGAAATCTATCTATATATCCTATTTTTCCATTAAATGTAAATCCATCAATAGTTTCTATACACCCTTTCCAGTCTTTGTTTTTCAGTACATTACATTTTTGGCATGATAAATATAAATTATAAGGATGATTTATTTGTTCATCGGTGAAAGATTTTGAAAAAATCGATTTAGGGCGAAAGTGATCCAATGAAAATGGGTCACCTCCGCATTCCTTTTCTGTCGCATCGCAATAAACGCATCTATGTAGACAATCATGCGCAATTTTCTCATAGTTGTCCGAATAGTTGGCATAAAACTTACCATCTCTATTGTGATAGTATTGAGCTTCTCTCCTTGTTAAAATAGGAAAGAAAATAGTCTTACTCATTATCTGTCCCCATGATTTTATTTCTCAATTCATCAATTTTTTTTGCTACTATTTCTAAGTTTTCCAGGTCATTGCTACTGATCAGTGATTCATTGATTAATTTCTTAGCTCTGTTTAAATTTAATGCATTAAATTCATTCATTTCTTCATCACTTAATACAGTATTTATTGATTTTGTTAATAATTCATCGAATCTTTTTTCTTGGCTGCTTTTAATTTCGTTATAAGTATCTATGTGCCTAAAAAATCGTTCCGCTAAATTATCTTGATTTGCGCTCCAATCCTGTTTGTCTATAATAAATTCAACATTTCCTAAATGACTGTCAATAGCTGCTGAATTACTTGTTAGTATGTAAATAGGTATTCTTCTATCCGTTAATCGAATATGTTCAATCAAAAATGCTCCGTTATAATCAGCACCACCGGTCAGAGTTAATTCTTCATCAATGACATACATTATTTTATCTTCGATGCTGTCTAGTTTTTTTAACATCAGCTCGAGATTTTTTTCAGGAGGCAAAGTTAGAATTTCGGCGTGATTGCTGAAAATACGAGTTAACTTTCTACCATAGGTGCTTCTTACATCTTCTTGATCGTCAATAAATATGATTTTTCCGTTCATTTTACGCATCCTGATTTACTTCAATATAGATACCGGCGCCACCTATTTCGGAATGACTTTTTGCGAAAACATTCCCACTCATATGTTCAACAACTTGCGTGTGTATAATTGCTAATCCCATACCAGTTCCAATTACGTTTCCAGTTCTATCTCTTTTTGAACTTTTCATTGGTAGAAATATTGACTCTTCTTGGCCTTCCTCAAGACCACAACCTGAGTCCTCAAAACTAATCCTTAATTTAGTCCCACCTACTCTTTCAAAGACTATTCTTATAAATCTCTCATCTCTATATTTAGAACCTAACGCCCACAGAGAGTTTGTCATTAAATTAATAGCTATACTCTCCCAGTCTATCTCAAAAGATCTGACATTAAACTCTTCTTTTTTGATCCTGAGATAACTGTATTTATAAACAATACCCATTCTGGTAAGAGTTTTATCCATTAGGTTAAATATATATTCAAAAACCGAAGGGACATTAATCTTTTTTCTTTTCCGCTTGTCAGGTTTGATATTATTAATTGCAAGTTTTGAAAAGTTATTTACGTAGTTAACACTATCTTTAACTAAATTGCTGATTTGAGTTAATTCGGAATAGTTAATTGGGGTTTCATTTCTTTCAGACTCCTTTATAATCAGACTCAGCTCATCTGTATTTTCTAATGCTAATGCTGATTGCGTCCTAATCTCATGACCGAAACAAACAGTTAGTATTCCTATTGAGGCTAGATTAGACAAAGTATTCTTTTCTTCTATGAGTTTTTCTCTTTCTTTCTCTAAAGATTGATAATAGATTTCTATCGCTTTTTCATGATTTATCTTAGCTCGTTCTAATTCCTTTACTCGCTGATATAACAAAGCTGCGCTGGGAATTGCTTTTTTCTTTTTGGTGTTTTTTTTCTTAGTGAACGCTATTTTTTTTATGTTCTCTACAGCTTCGCTGAACTCCTCATTGGAATCGTTTAAAATTTTTTCTAGCTCAATCGACAAATCAGTGTTTTCATCACCTGATGCAGCCTTGTGAGCAAGCTCCTCAAACATTTCAATCAACTTTAAAGCGAAGGTCCGCATTTGAAAAAATGCGTCATTTTCAACAATACCTTCTCGATTAGCTTGATCATTAAGAATGCTATTTTCTTGACGAGAAATGCTTATCGCACCAATTATTTGGCCTGGGCCAATTCGCCATCCTCCCTGGCTGATGCCTCCCGGACTCTGAGCTTTACGATAACCTATATCGAGCCAGTCTCCTTTTCCACTGGGTTCACCATAAGGTCTGACTCTGAAATCATCTCGGTAAATTCTTATGCCTCGGTTTAGTTCCATGAACCGTGACCAGTCTTTAGATGATAAATTCACTTTGTTTAATAATTCTTTCTTACGAGGTATATAGTAAAATTCAAACTTTAATGGCCCAAATAAAGGTTCATTACCTTGGTTGCTTATCCAGTTCGCCCATGCTATGGGGGGGTGTTCAACTAATTCACCTGAATCGTTGTTTTGAAAGGAAGTTTTTACTCGATAAAACTTATCAATGCTAGCTTGAATTTTCCAACTCGAGCTAGAAAGTATTTCTTGTGAATCAATCTCAAACGATTCATAGTTTTCATCATTTTTAATAGCCAGGTTTATTTTAAAGTCGTTTTTTGATCTGTAAGGTGATATAAGTAATCTCAGTTCATTATTAAGAGCGCTAATAAACTCTTTATTCCACTCGTCACGCAAACCAACTAAAATTAAATATGTGCCCTTATCCTCTATCTCACTGAATACTGGTCCATACTTATTATTTACGGGGAGATCTAATTCATAGATATCATGTTGAATTTGACTGAGCGAAATTCCTGGTTTTTCGTAATTACGCCAATCTACATTAAGCTGAGTGACTTTTGAGCTCCCCTGTTTTTTTGTGAATAAAAACATTTTTTTACAAAGCCGATCTATACCTAATCTTCCGAGCCCTTTAGCCCCGGTCAATACCCTATTCTTACTTGCTGATAATTCAGTTATAGACTTGTTATTAGTGCCAATTCTCAGCCAATGTTCTGCAAGAGTATCAACGTCCATGCCCAATCCATCATCCTGAATTATTAGAGTCGAAATGCAACCTTTTTTCTTTATATTAAACTTGAGATAAATGTTTTCGGCATCGGCATCGTAAGAGTTTTTTATTAATTCAGATACGGCTACAGTTGAGCTTGAAATACTTTCTCGACCCAACTGTAAGGTTACTCTTGCTGAAAAATCGAATGGCTTTCTGGCAACAAGTTTTCGGCTCATTTATATGTCCTTGATAGGTATTCCTTTAACTACTCCAACAGTTAAATGTCTAACTCGAATCATATCATTCAAGAAAGAGTTAGTATCACTAGAATGAAGAATTTTCAACAATTTTTTACAATCTTCAAGACTGTTATTTTTAGGTTTTATTATAATTAAATGATTTTCAACAGCAACTTTTCCCGGGATGGTTATAAGTGTTGCTGATGCGCGAAATTTATCCTTCGGGCTCGATGTCCTTTTAACAACTATAAAGGGTGACTCAATGCCTTTTCCCAAGAAATTACGATATTCGTCAGCTTTATTTTTTATTTCCCAGGCAAAGCAATTTTTAGGATGCAAATAAGGAAGTAACTCACCTTCTTTTGGGTCTCTATAAGCTACTAAAGGGCCTATTCTAACATCGAATTTTTCTGACAGTGTCTTTTCAGCATGTAAGGCATTGTTCCATTTAATGCTTTCCTTAATGTTCTCTTTTTTATTTCCAGAAAGGATGAAAACATCAACATCAGTTTTTACATTAAATCGGCCCCATATTTTTATTTTCCCCAATACGTTATTAGAAATAAATTCTCTTAAATGATTATAGCGACTTCCTGAACGAATAACATCAGGAAGTATAAAGCTAAAGCAACACCCTGCGGGAGATAGCTCAATGAATTTTTTTAAAAATACACCTGCAAAGTTAACCTTGCCATCCTTCCAGAAATTATCTGACGGAGGGCTGATTATTGTGAACGGAGGATTCATGACTATATGAGTAATGTTATTTAATGATTCTTTGTTTATAGTCAATGCATCTTGGCAATGCAGGTTGTTTAAATTAGACATTGCAGTCTCAAGAGTGCAATCTTTAACGCATCCTCTTGATAGGGCCGCAAGTATTATCCGAATTTTAGCTGCATCAACGAATTGTTGATGTAAATCGAATCCGTAAAGTACTTTTCCCCATGATTTTATTGTGTCAAGTAAATTATCATAAATAGGTAAAGTTTTACTTATTTGAATTAGTAAGTTACCTGCTCCACAAGCAGGGTCAAGAACTTTTGATTCCTTACTTATGGGAATGTTGAAACTATTTATGGATTCTAATGCGAGCGCTGAGCCAGTAAAGAAACTACCAGCGTCGCGCATATCTTTGATTGTTATATGATCGCGTAAGATTAGATCGAAGCGGTCAAGATCGATTGCGTCTATAATTGATTTTTTATCTAAAGAATCGAAAGACTCTTTAAGGATATCAATATGTAATTGTAATTTCTTCATTGCTACCTGGCTGAGTTTTTTCTTCATTATAACACTATGATATCATTTTTCATATTTTATTTTTATAAGTCATTATGACATCAAAACAACTTCGCGCTAGCTTGAGCTATTCCTGAAGGGGCAAAATAATCTCAGGTATATGGCTGATGAGAATTAAATGATACTCAATATTTTCCATTTATAAAATTAGTTTTGATTTATGCCATTAGTGTTTTTTTATTGTATTATAATGGATTTTTTTAAAATTACATTTTTAATATGATAATCATATTTTGATATTAACTAGGCTGGTAAGCTGGATTTTTTAATTATGTGAATTTAGAGGTTTAGTGGCTCTATTTTTTATGAATGCCGTTTCGGGGGGGTACTATGCAGTATTGATCTAATGATTTTTAATTGTGGGGTGGCGATGGATTTTTTAATTGATGTGAAACGTAGTATTTATTTCTCGGTGTTGATGGGTGAAATAATATGCTTATTTTTTTAATCATCCATGGTGCATGCGAGAATGGATGTTGAATTAAATTTTTTATTCTTCCATACAATTCCTGTGATTATTTGATTTCGTGATGTTAATGTTTTAAAGTAATTTATCTATGTTTACGTTATCTAATTTATTTTTTAACTCCGCAAGATCCATCAGGCCCACTCCCCGCCACACGGGCATACTCATTCCCCAGAGAGGATGCTATGCCAGTAAACAAAAACGATCACCGCGAGACCTACCGCAAGCGCTTCGACAAGGTGTTCGACTACATCGAACGCCATCTTGATGAAGCGCTGCTGCTGGAGCAACTGAGTGAAGTGGCGCACTTTTCGCCGTACCATTTTCACCGCCAGTTCAGCGCCTGGTGCGGCATGCCGCCGGGGCGTTACATCCAGCTGATGCGGCTCAAACGGGCGTCGTACCGGCTGGCATTCAATCCGCACGAGAAAATCATTGAGATTGCGCTCGATGCCGGTTTCCAGCATGCCGAATCATTCAGTCGCGCCTTTAAACAGGTATTTGACGTGACGCCGAGTGAGTTTCGTCAGCAGCCGGTGTGGATTACCTGGCATCAGCGCATGCCTCAGCCACCCGTCAAACGGAGAGAGAGTATGTCAGTTGAGATTAAAATGTTTCCCACCACGCCGGTGGCGATGCTCACGCATCACGGCGATCCGCAGCGCATCAACGAAACGGCGGCGCAGTTTATTGCCTGGCGCAAAAGCAGCGGAGCATCGCCGGTGCGCAGCAGCCAGACGTTTGGTGTCGCGCCGCACGATCCGGCCAGCACGCCAGCCGCGGATTTTCAGTATCACCTTTGCGGTTCGGTGACTGCGCCGATTAATGAAGACAACGCCTTTGGCGTCGTCAACAGCACCATTCCCGGCGGACGCTGCGCGGTACTGCGTCATCACGGCTCGCACAGCGCACTGACCGAGCTGGCGCGTTCGCTCTACAGCGAATGGTTGCCGGCCAGCGGTGAAGAGCTGCGCGATTTCCCGCTGTTCTTCCACTATCACAACTTCGTGCATGAGGTGGCGGAACATGAATTGCTGACGGATATCTATCTGCCGCTTAAATGATGAGGAATCCCGATGGCGAAGGTCATCGGGAATGACTTCATACAGTAACACTGTCTGCTAACCTGAAACCTTAATTGCACTGAAACCCGCTGATAGCAAGGCTTGTAGGAGACTTGATGTCGTATGTTTGCTTTCCATAATGTCGTATGTTTGCTATGATGCAAAAATGAACAGAGAGGACGCAACATGACTATTAAAGCGCGCATGCAGTCACGGCTGAAACGCTCTAAGCGTTATGTTTTCACGCGTGATGACTTCAACGATCTTGCCGGTTACGACCAGATTGGCCGTGTACTGCGGGAACTGGTGAACGACGGCCAGCTGCTTAAGGTTGGCTATGGCGTGTACACCAAAGCAAGAAAGAACGCGATTACGGGCAAGGTAATGCCTGCTGCACCCGGTGGTTCTGCTGCCGTTGTCATCGAGACGCTCGAACGTCTGAAGGTTGATTATCGTCTGGTTGGCGCGTCGGATGCCTATAACAGTGGGAAAACCACGCAGATTCCTGCATCCATGCAGATCAAAACGTCGCCACGTTTTAAACGCACCTTGTCAGTAGGAAGCAGTAAATTAAATGGATGACTTCATAGCGTTATTTCCTGATGTAGCCGATGCATTAGGCATCGAGTCTGTCGCTATCGTGGAAAAGGATTTCTATATTGTTGAATTACTGCGGCTGTTACAGCCTTTGAACTTCGGGAGCCATCAACTGGTATTTTGTGGTGGAACCGCTTTATCTAAGGCGGGTATTGCGCTTAACCGCATGTCTGAGGATGTGGATATCAAGCTTGTTCCCGTCGCTGATTTCTTTGATAAAAACTCACGCACGCAGCGCAAAGCCATTCGTAAACAAATCATCGCCAAAATAACGGAAACTGCCCGTTTTCAGCAGACGGCTATCGAGGTTCTCAGCGCCGCACGTTAATGCTTAGGCGAAGAGGGCAAGGCATGGCAAAATGCCCTGCGATCCAATCAGCACAGGCGAAGAGGCGACGATGACAGAGCAACTCGAACAGCGTATCTATGAACTGGTGCGGCGCTATGACGGCGTATATCTGTTCAAGCAGAAAACGCTCACGCCGCAGATTGATATCGACAGCGATCTCAACTTCGAGCGCGACGAAGCCGCCGCGCTGATGGAGGAGTTTTTCAGTGAGTTCGCGGTCGATCGCGCAAATTTCGCTATTGAAACCTACTACCCGGACGAACCGTCGCTGGCGCAAATCCTCAACCCGTTCAACAAGCGTGAAGTGCCGGTGGTGCCGGATTTCACGCTCGGCATGCTGATTGCGTCGGCGCAGGCGGGGCGCTGGCTGTTTGAATAATACGGCAGCGCGCCGCTGCGGTTTGGCGGCCTGCGGCTCAGCGCGCCACGTGCACGCCAAATCCGCGCTCGCCTTCCGCAAGATCCTCGCGCAGCGTCAGCGCCGGAATCGCATATTCACCGCCGTTCTGGCGGCGGAAGGCAATCGGTTGATCCTGCGCTAAGCAATCCAGTCGTTGCGCCAGCACGGCGCACCAGTCGGCGAAGCGTTCCTGCGCCGACTTCTGCACGCGATACAACACCAGCGGTGGCAACACGCTGAAGCCGGGATAGAACAGCATGCCGTGCTGGATCGGGAACAGCAGATCCTCAATCGGGCCGTTGATGCCGCGCGGCGCGTAGTGCGACTCCCAGCCGCCGGTGGTCACCACCAGCATGGCGCGCTTGCCGGCGAGCGTGCCTTCGCCGTAGCGATCGCCCCAGTGATGATCGTTGTGCTCGCCGACGCCATAGGCAAAACCGTTGGCATACACGCGGTCAAACCAGCCTTTCATGATTGCCGGCATCGAAAACCACCACAGCGGAAACTGAAAAATCACCGTGTCGGCCCAGCGCAGCTTCTCCTGCTCGGCGGCAATGTCCGCTGCCTGCAACTGGTTGTCGTAGGCGAAGCGCGAATCCAGCGTGGCATCAAAATGCGCGCCCACCGGGGGCGCCAGCGTGTCGGCGGCATCCAGCTGTGCTTTCCACTGCATGGCATACAGATCTGAAACCTGCACCTGATGGCCCGCCTGCTGCAGATGATTCACGGCAAAGTCTTTCAGCGATCCATTCAGCGAGCGCGGTTCCGGATGGGCATACACAATCAAAACATTCATGGCGGTATCCTGTGAGATGAAAACCGCTGCAGGTTAAGCCAGCTCTGGCTATATTAGAAATCAATTACTGATATCTCAGGTATAGATAGTATGAATATGCACGCGCTGGATTTGAATCTGCTGCACACCTTAGACGTGCTGCTGGTGGAGCAGAACGTGACGCGCGCAGCGCAGCGCCTCAATCTGTCGCAGCCGTCGGTGAGCGCCCAGCTGGCGCGCCTGCGGGTGCTGTTTGACGATCCGTTGCTGTTGCCTGGTCCGCGCGGCATGCTGCCCACCGCCCGCGCCGAGGCCCTGCGCGAGCCGCTGCGTCTGGCGCTGGAAGCGCTGGAGCGCGCGGTGGCACCGCCGGCAGCGTTCGATCCGGCGCGCGCGGAGCTCACCTGGCGTATTGCCGCCACCGATTACATGTCATCGGCGCTGATCCTGCCGGCGTTGAAACTCATTCGTGAAGCAGCACCGCGCAGCCGCATGGCGGTGTTTGCACTCAATCCGCCGCAGGTAGCGCAGCAGCTGGAGAAGGGCGAGCTGGATATGGTGTTTCACACCGGTGACAACGCGCCGCCGACGCTGCATCAGCGTCGCTTGTTCAGCGAGCGCTACGTGCTGGCCGGCCGGCGCGATCATCCGCAACTGCAGCAGCCCCTGACGCTGGACCGTTTTTGCCAGCTGGAGTTTGTGATGGTTTCGCCGGATGGCGGCGGCTTCAGCGCCGCCACCGATCGCGCGCTGGCCAGGCTCGACCGCACGCGCCGCGTCGCGCTCTCGGTGCCGCATTTTCTGTTTATGCTCGACACGCTGGCTAACAGCGATTTGGTCGCTGTACTGCCGGAGCGCCTGGTGCGAAACGCGCCGCAGCTCCGCGTGCTTGCACCGCCGCTGCAGATTGAAGGGTTTGACATCCTGATGCTGTGGCACGAGCGCCTGCATCGCGATCCCGCCCAGCAATGGCTGCGCCAGCAGATTGTGGCGGCGCTGTAAACCTGAACTCTCGCCGAATAAGTCGCGGTCTTCATGCCCTCAGGCCTTGTCCGTCAAGGCTTGATCCTGCTTTGCTGATGCGATTAGCGCCACCGCTCCACAGCACGCATCATATCAACACGACGAAACACTCGCGTTTTAACGTGCAGGAGAGAAGACCATGCAGATATTTGTCACCGGGGCCACCGGCTGGGTAGGTTCAGCGGTGGTGGAAGAGTTGATCGCGGCAGGCCATCAGGTAACAGGGCTGGCGCGTTCGGCGGAAAAAGCCGTGGCGCTGGCCGTCACTGGCGCACAGGTTATTCGCGGTTCGCTGGAGGATGCTGACGTGCTGCGTGATGCCGCGCGTTCTGCGGACGCCATCATTCATACTGCGTTTAACCATGATTTCTCGCGCTTCGTGCAGAACTGCGAGCAGGACCGTCAGGTGATCGAGCTGCTCGGCGAGGCGATTGCCGGATCGGATCGCATGCTGCTGGTGACGTCCGGCCTGTCCGGTATGGCGCGCGGGGCGACGGAACTGGATCAGCCGCAGCCGGTGTCACCGCGTCAGTCGGAAGCGGCGGCGCAGGCGCTGTCGCAGCGCGGCGTGCATGTGGCGACAGTGCGGCTGGCGCCGTCAGTGCATGGCCTCGGCGACCACGGTTTTGTGCCGATTCTGGTGCGGCTGGCGCGTGAGAGCGGGATTTCCGCCTGGTGCGGCAGCGGTGAGAACTGCTGGTCCGGCGTGCACCGTCGCGATGCGGCGCGCGTCTATCGGCTGGCGCTGGAGCAGGGCGTCACCGAACGCGTTTATCACGCGGTGGCCGATGAGGCGGTGCCGTTCCGCGCAATCGCGGAGACGATCGGACGCCAGCTCGGATTGCCCAGCGGCGAGCGCGAACGGGCACACTTTGGCTGGTTCGCCAACATTGCGGCGGGCAACATGGCGGTCTCCAGCCAGCGTACGCGCACGCTGCTGGACTGGTCTGCAACCCGCCCGGACCTGCTGAGCGAGCTCGATACGCCTGCCTATTACACCCATCTCTGATATCACGCTGCCGCTGCGCGCGGCAGTTTTTCTGGATTATATCGATGAAAAATAATGTATTTATCACCTTGCTGCCGGTGACGCTGGCGGTGTTTATCGCTTTTCTCACCATGGGGATGCAGCTGCCGGTGCTGCCGCTGCATCTGCAGCAGAACCTCGGCATGGATACGCTGGCGATCGGCACGGTCATCGGCGCGCAGTTTGTCGCGTCGCTGCTGACGCGTTCGTGGGCGGGCAACTTCGCCGATATGCGCGGCGCGAAACGCGCGGTGCTGGCCGGGCTGTTGGTGGTGGCAAGTTCCGGTGTGATCTACCTGATTTCGCTGCTGTTCGTTGATCGGCCTGCCAGCTCGGTGGCCATCCTGCTGCTGGGGCGTGTGGTGCTGGCGCTGGGCGAGAGCCTGCTGGCCAACGGCGCGCTCGGCTGGGGGCTTGGGCTGGTGGGACCGGCCAATGCCGGTAAAGTGATGGCGTGGATCGGTATCGCGATTTACGGCGCCTGGGCGCTGGGTGCGCCGCTGGGCGTGGCGATTTATCACGGCTGGCACTTCACCGGCATCGCCATGGCGATCATCGTGGTACCGCTGCTGCCGCTGATGTTTATCACCCAGGTGCGCGCCGTCGCGCCGACCTCGACCAAACGGACACCGTTCTACAAAGTCATGGGCGCGGTGTGGCGGCCCGGGCTGGGTCTGGCGCTTGCCAGCGTCGGCTTTGGCATGATCACCGCGTTTATCGCGCTGCTGTTTGCGGCCAGGGCCTGGGGCAACGCGTCGCTGGCGTTCACCGCGTTTGGCGTGGCGTTTATCGCGGCGCGCCTGTTCTTTGCCCATCTGCCGGATAAGCTGGGCGGCGCGCGTGTCGCGCTGGTGTGCGTGCTGATTGAAGCCTGCGGTCAGCTGCTGATTTGGCGCGCTGATGACGCGACGCTGGTTTATCTCGGCGCGGCGCTGACCGGTTTTGGCTATTCGCTGGCCTTTCCGGCGTTCGGCGTGGAAGCGGTACGCCGTGCGCCGCCGCACACCCGCAGCCTGGCGATGGGGGCTTACGTGGCGTTTCTTGATATCGCACTGGCAGTCACCAGTCCGCTGGCGGGCGCGCTGGCCGCCCACCGCGGCGTGGCTTCGGTGTATCTCGCTGGCGCGATTGCCGTGGCGCTGGCGATGCTGGTGGCGCTGAGCCTGATGGCGCGTCAGCCACAACCACAGGCAGCGATGGAATAAGACCCGCCGCAAAAAATTCACTTCTCCCGCGCCGCAAAAATCATCACACTAGCCACCTTTACCATTAGGGAGAGATGGCATGAAAAGCCGATTGCTGCTGGCGCTGACGCTGTTCGCCAGCCTGAGCACGCCGTTGTGGGCCGACGAAGGCGTCTCGTTTAGCCATAAAGACTGGGAGCTGGCTTGTGATAATACGCTGACCTGCCGCGCCGCCGGCTACAGCGCCGAAGAGGGCGCGGGCGGATCGGTGCTGCTGACGCGCGCCGGCGGGCCAGACAGCCTGACGCACGGGCGCGTGGTGCTGGCCGATACCGGCGACGATGATGCGCAGCAGGTGAATGCGCTGGCGTTGTGGATTGACGATCGTGCACTGGGCGAGGTCAGCAAAGCGGAGAACGATGAGTGGACGTTGAGCGACGCGCAGACCCAGGCGCTGATCGCCGCCATCAAAGGCAGCGCCAGAGTGGAGTTTCGCGGTGCGGCCGAGCCGTTTGAGCTCTCCGGCAACGGGGCCTTTGCCACGCTGTTAAAAATGGATGAGGCGCAGGGACGGCTGAACACGCCGGGCGCGCTGGTGCGCAAGGGTAATCAGCCGGAAGCCAGCGTACCGGCGGCAGTGGCAATGCCGGTGATCCAGCAGGTCCACGTGCTGAAAGCCGCGCCGCGCCCGCTGACGCCAGATGAACTGGCGCAGGTCAAGCCAAAGCTGATTGCCTCGCTGACCGATGATGACAGCTGTGACAATCTCGCGCCGTCCGACGATCAGCCGGAAGAGGGCGCAGAACCGCCTACGCTGACGCCGGTGGATGCGCAGCACGTGCTGATCGCCGCGCTGTGCTGGCGCGGGGCTTACAACGAAGGCTATGGTTTCTGGCTGCTGGATAACGCGCTGCAGGGCACGCCGCAGCTGATCACCGATTCCGGATCTGATTATCACGACGGCGTGATCAGCGAAGCGCAGAAAGGGCGCGGCATTGGTGACTGCTGGAGCACCGCTGCATGGGTGTGGGATGGCCGCCAGTTCGTGCAGAGCAGCGAGGCCACCACCGGCATGTGTCGTGCCATCCGCGCCGGCGGCGCATGGCAGCTGCCAACGCTGGTCACCGAAGCCAAACCGGCGGGGTAATGTTCAGCGTGCGTCGCCAGGCGGCTGGGGCGCTTAATCCGTCACGGATTTTGCCGCGTCCCACACGGCCATGACGTGGGCGATGGCGGTATCGATCTGCGCGCCGTTGACGCCATCGCGCACCAGCACCGACACGCCCAGCAGAAAAGCGTCGAGGGCGATGGCGAGGACGGCGGCATCAGTGTCGGCGCGCAGTTCGCCGCTGTCGATGCCGCGCTGCACGCAGGCCGTCATGCCTGCCAGCGTGCGGGCGCGTGAGCGCGCCAGCGGCTGGGTGACATCCGCGTGTTCGGCGGAAGGCGCACTCATCACGCCCAGGCCGACCATACATCCCAGCGGATGACCGGACTCACACTGCATGCTGGCCGAGCGCCGCAGCGCGGTTTCCATTGCGGTACGGGGCGGCAGGCTGTTATCCCACAGCGGCTCCACCACCTGCGCGTAAGTCGACAGATAGCGCTGCACACACTCCTGAAACAGCGCCTGCTTCGAGCCAAAGGCCGCGTAAAAGCTCGGTGCGGAAATACCGCCGGCAATTCCCGCCTTCAGCTGCGTTAACGATGTCGACTCATAGCCGTGCTGCCAGAAAATCTTCATCGCCTGTTCAATGGCCGCATCACGATCGAACGTACGCGGCCGTCCCATAGTGGCCATCTCAGTGCTCCGTTAATCTCAATGCTTAAATACTAATCGATACATAAGTCGTTGACAATCGTCTCGCACGTCAATTAATGTATCGATCAGTATATATTTGTGCTGGCGGGTGACTGATAGCGCATCCGCGATAGTGTGTTCTTAAGCCGTAACAGGTTATCGCACTTCGCCAATTTATATACTGATCGGTACATATAATTTCAACGACCGGCGCGCGCCTTACCTGCACGCTGATGACATCGGGAACGCTGATTGTGACAATTTTGAATACCGCCGCGGATAAAACCCGGCCGCTACCGCTGGGCGCGCTGCTGGCGCTGGCCATGACCGGTTTTATCTGCATCATCACCGAAACCTTACCGGCCGGACTGCTGCCGCAGATGGCGGCGGGCCTCGGTATTTCCACCGCGCTGGCCGGGCAGACCGTAACCGTTTATGCGCTCGGCTCGCTGCTGGCGGCGATTCCGCTGACCATTGCCACCCAGGGCTGGCGCCGCCGTAACGTGCTGTTGCTGGCTATCGTCGGTTTCCTGATTTTCAACTCCATCACCACGTTTTCGACCCACTTCGCACTGACGCTGGTGGCGCGCTTTTTCGCCGGCGCAGCGGCGGGACTCGCCTGGAGCCTGCTGGCCGGCTATGCGCGGCGCATGGTGCCGGTCCATCAGCAGGGCAAAGCGCTCGCCGTGGCGATGGTCGGCACGCCGATTGCGCTGGCGCTGGGCGTTCCCGTCGGCACCTGGCTGGGCACGGCGGTGGGCTGGCGCACGGCGTTCGGCATCATGTCAGCGCTGACGCTGCTGCTGATCGGCTGGGTGCTGCTGCGGGTGCCTGACTATCCGGGACAAAGCAGCGATCAGCGTCTGCCGCTGCGCACAGTGTTCATGACGCCAGGCGTGCGCCCGGTGCTGGGCGTGGTGCTGGCGTGGATGACGGCGCACAACATTCTCTACACCTACATCGCGCCGTTCGTTACCCAGGCGGGCCTCGCCGGACAGGTGGACAGCGTGCTGCTGGTGTTTGGCATCGCGGCGCTGGCGGCTATCGGCCTGGCCGGTCGCCTCGTCGATCACCACCTGCGCGTCGCCGTGCTCGGCAGTCTGGCGCTGTTTGCGCTGGTCTCGCTGCTGTTCATCTGGCTGGCGCGCTTGCCGCTGCTGGTTTATGCCGGCGTGGCGCTGTGGGGGCTGACGTTTGGCGGTGCGGCCACGCTGCTGCAAACGGCACTGGCGGATGCGGCGGGCGAGGGCGCGGATGTGGCGCTGTCGATGAATGTGGTGGTGTGGAACAGCGCGATTGCCGGCGGCGGTCTGGCCGGTGGCGTGTTGCTTACCCATTGGGGCGTGGCGTCTTTCCCGCTGGCGCTGCTGTTGCTGCTGGCGGTTGGCTTCCTCATCGCACTGCAGGCGCGTCAGCACGGTTTTCAGGCCGGCGCGCGGCACCAGCGCGTACAAGGTCACTGACCTGCCGGGCTGACTTAAAAATTTAAACCACTGTTTTAAATGGCATTATGACAAAATGGAGATCAATCACGTGTTCAAAAAATTACTGTTAACCCTGCTACTTGCCTCAGCCGCGCTGTTTTCCGCCGCCGGCACCGCCGCGGATGAATTCCCGCTGCCCGCCGGTTTCACCAGCAGCTATCAAACTGTGGATGGCGTGCGCCTGCATTATGTGAAGGGCGGCAGCGGACCGCTGGTGTATCTGGTGCACGGTTTCGGACAGACGTGGTACGAATGGCACCAGCTGATGCCGGAACTGGCAAAAAACCATACCGTCGTGGCGGTGGATCTGCCGGGGCTGGGGCAGTCTGACGTGCCGCATTCGTATCGCGCCACCGATGTCGCGCCGCTGCTTTATCAGCTGGCACAACAGTTCGCCGGCGGCAAAAAGTTCGACCTGGTGGCGCACGACATTGGCATCTGGAATACCTATCCGCTGCTGGTGAAACATCAGGACAGCATCCGCCGCGCCATCTTTATGGAAGCGCCGATCCCGGATGAAAGCATCTATCAGTTCCCGGCCTTTACGCCTGAAGGCGAATCCCTGGTGTGGCACTTCAGCTTCTTTGCGGCGCAGGGACAGCTCGCTGAACAGCTGATCGCCGGTAAAGAGCGCCTGTTCTTCGAGCATTTCATCAAAGAACATGCCGCCAACAAAGCGGTGTTCACCCCGGCGCTGCTGGATCTTTACAGCAAATCCTATGCAAAACCGCACAGCCTGAATGCCGCCTTTGAATATTACCGGGTGCTGAATCAGGGAGTGGCGGACAATAAAGTGCTCTCCCGCGAGAAAATTGCTGTGCCGATGCTGGCGATTGGCGGTGGCGGTCACGGCGGACTGGGTGCCTATGAGCAGCAGGTGGTCAGCCGCTACGCCTCGCAGGTCACCGGCAAAGTGTTACCTGGCTGCGGTCACTGGTTACCTGAAGAGTGCCCCGCGCCGCTGAATGCGGCGGTGATAGAATTTCTCGCGTCCGGGAAATAACGCGGTGCGCAGGCCAGTTTTAGCGCTGGCCTGCGTTGACGTGAATGTCTCAGGCTTTATTCAGGCAGCACTGCTTAAACTTTTTGCCGCTGCCGCACGGGCAGGGATCGTTGCGGCCGGTTTTTTCACCGGCAAAATGCGGCAGCTGCGGAGCCGGATCGGGCTGCGCCATGCGCTGTTCCTGCCAGTACTCGTGCAGTTCCAGCGCCGCCGGACGAATCGCCTCGATGCTGGCCTCAAACGCGTCCGGGGTGAAGGCTTCACGCTGCGCCAGCTGCGCTTCGCTGCCGTGCAGCGCAATCGCCTGCAGCGCCGGTTGCTGTGCCGCCGGCAGCTGCGCCCAGTCCGCATCGAGCGCCATGCCACGCATGTAGCCGTAGCACCAGTCTTCCACCACGGTAAACAGCTGGCCTTCCATCTCCTGCTCGCCGAACAGCGGATCGAACTGCTCCGGGTACTCCGCCAGCCGCTCGGCGATGTCGTTAAAGTGCTGGAAGGTCAGCGCCATGAAGCGGTCCATTTCGCGCGCGTTCGCCCACTGAGGAATCTTTTTCTCACCGCCCCAGATCGCCACCAGCCATTCGCTCGGTTCGATGTCGTTCGGGCCGGAGAGCAGGGCGGTCAGCATGCCGTCCAGTTCGGCGGTGTCCACCACGGAGTGTTCGTTGCCATATTTTTCCAGCATGTCATCAAGCCAGTTCAGCTCTTTTTCGGTTAACGGACCCTGATTCATCCGGCGTCTCCTGCGGTGTGCATTGGTGGGCAAAAATTGCTGGGCGCGATTATAGCGGCAGCGCGCCTGATTTACCGCTTTTTGCATATCGATAGCCGAAGTGCGCCTAAAAAGGAATCGCCATAACTTATCGCGCAACAGTATTGGCGGGAAACGGCGGCGAATGTCAGCGTAAACGCAGGATTTACCGATAGTGAGGAGACAACATCATGGCGGATACCCTGCCAGTACTGGATCTGGCCCTGCTGGAATTACCGGACGCAGAGCAGGCAGCTTACCTGGCGCAGCTGCGGGAGACCGCACGTGACGTCGGTTTCTTCTATCTGGTTAATCACGGCATCAACCCGCAACTGCTGCACAACGTGCAGAGTATCACGCGGGCGTTTTTTGCCCTGCCGCAGGCGGAGAAGCAGCGCGTGGCAATGATCCACTCGCCGCATTTTCGCGGCTACAACCACGCCGGCGTGGAATACACCCGCGACCAGCGCGATCAGCGTGAACAGTTTGATATCGGTGCCGAACGCGTGGCGCTGACGCTGCAGCCGGGCGATCCGGCGTGGAAACGGCTGCAGGGGCCTAACTTATGGCCGGAGGCGTTACCGCAATTGCGTCCGGTGATGCACGCCTGGCAGCAGGCGATGACCGCCATCGCGCTGCGCCTGCTGCGGGCCTTTGCCAAAGCGCTGGCGCTGCCGCCGGATGCGTTCGACGCGCTGTATGGCACCCAGCCCAATGAGCACATCAAGCTGATTCGTTATCCCGGTCAGGCAGCAGAAGCCAGCCAGCAGGGCGTCGGCGCGCACAAAGACTCCGGCTTCCTCACCTTTTTGCTGCAGGACGATCAGCCCGGTTTGCAGGTGGAAGTGTCACCCGGTCACTGGGTGGATGCGCTGCCCAAGCCGGGCGCGTTTGTGGTCAACATCGGTGAACTGCTGGAGATTGCCAGCAATGGGTATCTGCGCGCCACCGTGCACCGCGTGGTGTCGCCGCCGGCTAATCGTGAACGCGTGTCGATCGCTTTTTTCCTCGGTGCGCAGCTGGATGCCGAAGTACCGCTGTATCAGCTGCCGCCGCAGCTGGCGGCAGAAGCCCACGGCCCGACCAGCGATCCTGACAATCCGCTGCTGCGCGAAGTGGGCTGGAACTACCTCAAAGGGCGTCTGCGTTCCCATCGCGATGTGGCGCAGCGCTATTACGCTGATGCATTAAGCACAGTGAAATCATAAGAAACGTAAGGAAAGCCCATGCAGAAAACGATGATAGCGTCACTGGCCCTGATGGCCCTGTTCAGCAGCGTGGCGTCCGCCGCGGCACTGCGCGTGGCCGCCGATCCGGTGCCGCACAGTGAGATTCTCAACTACATCAAACAAACCGACAAACAGCTCGACCTGAAGGTCATCGAGCTTAACGGCAATTTAAATGCCAACGAGCTGCTGGCGCGTGGCGATGTCGATGCCAACTATTTCCAGCATGTGCCTTATCTGCGCGATCAGGAAAAAGCGCTGGGCGAAAAATTTGCCGTGGTGGCGACCGTGCATATTGAGCCACTCGGGATTTATTCGCACAAAGTGAAATCCCTGAAAGATCTGCCGGATGGCGCGCAGGTGGCGGTGCCCAACAACGTCACTAACCTGAGCCGCGCGCTCTATCTGCTGCAGGCCAACGGCCTGATTACGCTGAAAAGCCGCAGCGCCAGTACGCTGGTGACCACGGCGGACATCAGTGACAACCCGCACCAGCTGAAGATCATTGAAGTTGAAGCGCCGCAGCTGCCGCGCGCGCTGGATGATGCGCAGCTGGCGATTATTAACGGTAACTATGCCCTGCAGGCCGGGCTGGTGCCGTCAAAAGACGCGCTGGCGCTGGAACAGGCAAAGGATAATCCGTATGCCAACGTGCTGGTCACTACGCCAAAGCTGGCCAGCGACCCGCGCATTCTCGCGTTAGCGAAAGATCTCGAATCAAAGCAAACTGCTGAATTTATCAACCAGCACTACAAAGGATCGGTTATCCCGGTTAATCAATAATGCCCGGCGCCACCTGCGGCTGACAGGTGGCGCACCCGCTGTTCTGTGGTATATTTCGCCACCAACACCAGTGGCACCTGCTGCATAACATAAAAAATAACTTATCAATTGATGGCTACTTCCCGCTTCGTCAGACTTCAGCGGCTGACGCTTTCTCGCGCCTGGTTGCACCTGCGGCTGTCAGCCCTGTGTCTGCTGCTCAGCGGCTGCGGAACGCTGTCGCAAACGTCCGCTCCAGTGGGCGATCGCGTCTATCTTTCCCACGCCTCCTTCCATGAAAACGTCGATGACATTGTGCGCCACTACATGCAGCAAAAGCAGGTAGCGGGCATTAGCATCGCCATTATTCACCAGCGCGGCGCGCCGCAGTTTTACAGCTATGGCGTCACCGATGCGCGCCAGCGTTATCCCATCACGCCGGATACGCTGTTTGCACTGGGCTCGCTGAGTAAAGGCGTTACCGCAGAGGTCATTATCGGGCTGGTGGATCGCGGCGAGCTGCACTGGAACGACACGCTGGCCACGCTGCTGCCGCGCGGCGTGCCGCTGAGTGAGGATGCAAAACGCATCACGCTGCTGCAGCTGGTCACGCACACCTCGGGGCTGCCGCGTCAGGATATGGATCTGCCGATGTTCCTGAAATTTATGGCTTACCTGCGCAGCGGCGAAAATTTTTACGGCAATCTGGATAGTGATGCCGTGCTGAGTTATCTGGCCGATTTCAGCGCCCCCGCGCACCCGGCGGCGCAGTACTCCAATCTCGGCTATGCGCTGCTGGGCTATATTCTGCAGCATCGCCTGCATCAGGACATTGAAACGCTGGCGCAGCATCAGCTGTTTGGTCCGCTTGGCATGACCAGCAGCAGCTTCCATCCGCAAACCCTGCGCGGCTATCCGTGGCGCGCGCTGGGCCACGCCGGCGATCAGCCGAAACTGATCGCGCGCGGTCAGCTGACGCCGGACTGGGCCTTTCGCGGCAATATGGTGGCGGCCGCCAGCCTGTACAGCAACGCGCGCGATCTGATTCGCTACCTCGATGCGCATCTGCACAGCGATGCACGCGGCGCGCTCGGTCAGGCGCTGGCGCAGGTCAATTATCCTTATGAGCAGCATGGCAATCAGGCGCAGAATATCGCCTGGGTAACCGATACCTATGGTCAGCAGCAGATCACTTATCAGGTGGGGTATATTGGCGGTTATGCCAGCTTTATTGGCTACGATCGCGCCCACGGCAATGCCATCGTAGTGCTGCAAAATGCCTTCAACTGGAGCAACTATCTCGGCATTGCGCTGCTGCGTGATTTAGCGCGTAAAGATCGCCGGGTGCTGAACACGGTTGCTTGCAATTTTGCTGCTCAGCAAAGCGCGCCGCCTGAGGTATGCTGTGGAGCGAAATTTGACGCGCTAAGCGCGGCGCGGGAACCTTCCGCACGTGGCGCTTGTCAGTAAATGGGACAGTTAAATAATTAACCAGAGTGGAAATCACCAATGCGCAGGACACACGTCACCCTTCTTTCAGCAGGAATTTTTCTGGGCGCTTTAAGCCTGACGCCAGCAGCACTGGCAGAAGGTGAGCAAACCGATAGCGTACCGATGCCGCCACAGGTGCAGCAAACCGCACCGGACGCCTCAGCGCCAGCGGCCACCAGCGATGC
The DNA here is from genome assembly GCF_011752635.1 of Pantoea sp. Cy-640. Taxonomy (NCBI): domain Bacteria; kingdom Pseudomonadati; phylum Pseudomonadota; class Gammaproteobacteria; order Enterobacterales; family Erwiniaceae; genus Pantoea; species Pantoea sp. Cy-640. The sequence continues at coordinate 56,074 of NZ_VWXB01000011.1, forward strand.
GCCCGCCAACAGTGAACCGGCAGAATCCAGTGGCGATGTCGCACCGATTCGCCCGTCACAAAACGGTCCGGGTGAAGCGCCATCCGCGGCCAATAATTACGATCTGCACACCATCATCATCGATTACAAAGAGTATAAAGTCGGTGACGTCGTGCCGGATGAGTACCGTAAAAAGCAGTACACCATCGTTGAGTGGCAGCCGCGCCACCTGCCAGCACCGCAGGAAGGCACGCACTGGGCTTACATCAACGCCAACTACATCCTGATCACTGACGACAGCGGCAAGATCGTGATGGGCAAATCCGGCGACATTTTCTTCAAGGGTTAATGCCCGGCAGCAGGCGCGCTAACTGCGCCACGCCTGCCATTATCTGACTGGTGCTGGTATTACCGTATCCCAGCACCAGTCCCTGTTGTTTTTGCCCGCCCAGATAAAAGCCGGACAGCGCGCCAGGCGCATATCCATGGCGAAACAGCTGCGCCGTCAGCGCCACATCATCCACCGTATCCGCCAGCGGCAAAACCAGATGCATACCGCATTCACCTCCCAGCAGCGGCACCTCGTCACCAAATGTCTCCTGTAGCGCAGCCCGCAGCGTGGCCTGCCGCTGACGATACAGGCGGCGCATTTTGCTCAGGTGGCGATTGAAATCCCCGCTGCGTAAAAACAGCGCCAGCGCCTGCTGTTCCGGCCGGTTACCGCCGCGTAACAGCTCATGCAAGGCCGGCCGCAGCCGTGGCAGCAGCGGGGCGGGCAGCACCATGTAGCCGATGCGCAGCGCCGGAAACAGGGTTTTGCTGAAGGAGCCGATGTAAATCACCGGCGTCGGCTGCGCCATGCCCTGCATCGCGGCGATGGGCTCGCCGCTGTAGCGAAAATCGCTGTCGTAATCATCTTCGATAATCCACGCCTGATGCCGCTGTGCCGCCGCCAGCAGCGCCAGCCGGCGCGCGGCGCTCATGATCGCGCCGGTGGGATACTGATGCGTTGGCGTGGTGTAAATCAGCCGCGGCGGGCGCTGCTGCCAGTCCTGCGCTGTCGGTGCCAGTCCCTGCGCATCTACGGCAATCGGTTCGATCTGCAGATCGCCGAGGCGCATCGCCGCTTTAGCGCCGCGATAGCCCGGCTCTTCCACCCAGCCGGTGTCACCACGATTGGTGAGCAGCGCGACGCACAGCGTCAGCGCCTGCTGCGCGCCTTCGGTAATCACAATCTGCTGCGGCGCACAGCGCACGCCGCGCGCCAGCGCCAGATGCTGCGCCAGCGCCTCACGCAGCGCCAGCTCACCCAGCGGATCGCCGTAGCCCAGCAGCTGTGCCTGCTGCGCGGTTTGATTGAGCGCGCGACGCCACTGCGCCAGCGGGAAATGCGCCAGCGCCGGCGTGCTCGGGCGCAGCGCCAGCTCCTGGCTGGAGAGGCGATGCAGCGAGTGCAACCCGGCAGCGCGCGCGGAAACCGGCCAGTCGGCGCTGTCGTCGGACGCCTGCGCTGGCAGCGGCGTGTGCGCCAGCCGGCTGACGCGGCTTCCCTGGCGGTCGCTGAGGATAAATCCTTCCGCCTGTAGCTGTGACCAGACGGCGATCACCGTATTGCGTGATACCTGCAGTTCAGCCGCCAGCTGGCGGGTCGCCGGCAGGCGCGTGCCCGCCGCCAGCTGACCATTCAGTATCGCCTGGCGCAGCCGCTGATAAAGCTGCTGTTGCAGCGTCAGGCTGCCGTCGGCCTCTAGCGGTGCCAGCAGCAGCGAATGCCGGTTTAATGCGCGCATCGGCGCCTCCGTGGATCTATCGATTAGTCACATTGTGGCGCTTTTTCCTGAACCAGCAAAGTGGCACGCTGCACGCTGTCACTCTCACACAGAAGGAATCGCCGTATGTCATCGCAGACCAATCGTTATGGACAACCCATCGGCCCGGCGCTGGAGGCGTGGCAGCCGCGCCCGCTGCCGCAGGGGCAGATTTTCACCGGCCAGTATTGCCGGCTGGAGCCGCTGGATGCCGCACGTCACGGTCGCGAGCTGTATGCGGCTTATGCGCTGGCGGAAGATGGCCGCGACTGGACCTGGCTGCCGGTCGGGCGCTTTGACGATGAAGCGTCTTATCTGGCGTTTGCGCAGCAGTGCCAGCAGAGTCCGGATTACCTGCACTTCGCGGTTATTGACCGGCAAAGCGGGCAGGCGGTCGGCTCGCTGGCGCTGATGCGCATTGAACCGCAGCACGGCGTGATGGAGGTCGGCTTTGTGGTGTTCTCACCGCTGCTGAAGCAAACCCGCATGGCCACCGAAGCCCACTATCTGCTGATGCGTTACGCCTTCGAACAACTCGGCTATCGTCGCTACGAGTGGAAATGCGATAGCTGTAACCAGCCGTCGTACAACGCCGCCCTGCGGCTGGGCTTCCGTTATGAAGGCACGTTTCGTCAGGTGGTGGTGTATAAAAATCGCAGCCGGGATACCGCCTGGTTCTCTATCATCGACAGCGAATGGCAGCAGGTGAAGCTGGGCTTTGAGCGCTGGCTGGCGGCAGATAACTTCGACGCCCGCGGCCAGCAACGCGCCAGGCTTGAGACATTACGTCAGGCCTGACGCGCGCGCCGGGCTGGCTGCCCGGCTAACCGGCAAAAATATATTTGGCGGCTGACAACACAAAGGCACTGGCCATCGCCATCATCAGCCGCCGATGCCACAGATTATCGCGTTTGAGCTCATTGAAACCGAGCTGCATGCGATGGTCGAGATCCAGCAGGCGCTCATCCACTTTTTCAAAGCGTTTATCGATTTCTCTGAATTGTGCATCTACTTTTTCAAAGCGTTGATCGATTAGCCTGAATTGCTCATCCACTTTTTCAAAGCGTTGATCAATTTTCCGGAATTGCTCATCGACGTTATCAAACCGTAGCTCAATGGCTTTAAACGTATGGCGGACCTCATTTTCAAAATGCCTGAGGCTCTGTGCCAGTTTATCGACACGTTGCGCGGTGGCGTGATTTGCCCGCATCACGCCTTCCATGGCCTGCGAAAGGTGCGTTTTAGTCAGGCTGTTTTCCTGCTGCATTTCGGCAAAAATGTCGACCATCACTTCGGCCTGGTGATCGGCCACGCCCGCCTGCTGCAGCGCTTTGAATGCCTTATGGGTGTTCATCATCGTCGGTATCATCCCTGTTGCTCCTGGTCGCCTTTCCTGTTGCCTGCAAGGTTATCCAGGTGGTGATAGTTGCACCATGTGATGATGTGGATTTTGCGCGACGTCTCGAAAAATATCAATTCGTACAATGAGTAACGCTAAGCGGCAATAAAAAGGGCCTGCACGCTGGCAGGCCCTGGTCTGGCACGCATTTTTATCAATTTTCGGGCTGCGGAATTATTTTTATCTCCGCCATGCCGATACCGAGTTTGCGTGGATCCTGACCGGTAATGTTGCCGAGATTAGACAGCTGTGGTTCTGGCGGCGTGATGATCAGGTTGCGGCTGGCGCCGGGGTTGGTGAAATGCAGCGTTTGCGTGGAGAACGCGTCACCCAGATTGAGCTGCTGCACTTGCTCGCCGACGCGCACCGGAATCGGTCGATGGGCGTTAGCCCCATAGGCGCGTGCGGTGATCACTACGTCAAAACGCGCCGGCAGCGGATCGACATATTCAATGTTCACCTCCGGCGCGAGGTTGGCGTTCGACCAGCGCCCCCAGCTTTCAGGCCGTGAAATACCGCTAAAGCGCTTCACGCTGGCCGGCGCGCCCGGCACGGTCAGCAGGAAGCTGTCCGCCTGGTAGCGAATGGCATTATCCTCGATGCGCATTTGCTGCTCGTTGAGCTGATAGGTCGCCGCACTGACTTTCACCTGCGGGAACTGCGCTTTGCCCTGCCACACCGGCTGGTCGATGCGCGTCACCGTGGGTTGTCCGCCGGTCTGGCCCATCGCCAGACAGAGATCTGTCGACAGCGCCAGCGCCGGCTGCCACAGCCGGCCCATTTTGAAGCAGCGATCGACCCAGACAAACTTATCGCTGGCGGCAAAATCGGCCAGCTGGAAGCGCAGCGGCGCGGCGTATTCGCCTTCCGGCAGCGGCTCTACCTGATGATCGGATACGCGGAACAGGATCGGCAGCCTGAACGTCGCGCCCGAGAAGCTAAAGGTATTTTTGGGCTGGTCGATGGTGAACGTCTTCATCTGGCTGGGGAAATTCCACAGCTGAATGATATCGGCTTTCCACGCCGTGACTTTCTTCGCCATGTCATCGAACTGGCTGGAGAGCGAGGCCGAAGACAGCCCGCTGCGGCCAAGGCCAATCGCGTTATCACCACCGAGAATATCCAGCACCGTGGCGCCGTTATCCAGCGTGCTGCGCTTGCCGTCCAGCACCTCGGCCTGCGGCTGATCGCCACGGATCACCATAAACAGATCGCGGCGCGGCTGCTTGATCAGATACTGATGCGCCGTGTTATTCATCGCCAGATGATCGGAACTCACCACAATCACGGTGTTTTTAAACCACGGCGAGGCTTTGATACGGGCAATCAGGCGCGCCACGTGCTCCTGGGAACAGGCCACGGCGCTAAACGACTGATTGGGTTTACCGTCATAGCTGTAACTTTTGCGCTGGCAGCTGCGCGAAATAAAGCCGTCCGGATGATGGGTGTCCACGGTGAGCGTAAACAGCGCAAAGCGTTTCTGCTGACGCGACAGCTCCTCATATTTTTCAAACACCTCATCCATCACCGTGTCGTCGTAAAAGCCCCAGTTGTTACGGTAGTTAGGGTCGGCGACGCGGCTCTTCAGCTCCTGCGAGCCGTACATGTTGGCGGCGTCAAAACCGTGTGACAGCAAAAAAGTGTCTTTACCGGCAAAGCGCAGGTCTGCGCCCTGAATAAACCAGTTCTCATAGCCGGAGTGTTTGAGGATATCGCCGAGGCAGATATTTTGCGGATAGAAGCTGGAAAGCGAAGCCGAGGCGTTGCCGTCGAACGGCGCAAATAGCGGAATACCGCACTGCGACGCTACCATGCCGGCGATGGTGTAATCGGTGCCGGGCAGTTGCTCGGTGTTGCTGAAGTCAATGCTGTGATCTTTTTCGCGGCTCAGCTCCGGTGCCAGGCCAGGAAAAGCCTGTTGATCGAAGTAGGTGCGCTCAAGGCTTTCGCCGTAGATATACACCAGGTTGAGCTTCGGCGCGTTAATCTGCTTGTTCGGCGTTTTGTAATAGGTTTCGAAATCCGAGTCGGCCTGGCGCGCGTGGGAGGCGATCAGCTCTTTCACCTGGCGAAACGCCGGCGTGGTTTGCACCGAGCCGGCAGCACAGGCGATCGCCAGCAGGCTCCAGCCGAGATGATGCGGACGTTTATGCCGGCGCAGCACCCAGGAGAGAAAACAGAACAGTAAAAACAGGCCGATGATCAAGCCAAGCGCCGGTACCACATATTTGCTCACGCCCGCGCCGGTCAGGCTGTTGGTCAGGGTATAGAGCACCGCATCGTTGATGCCATCGCCGGTAAAATAGTTGCTGGCATACAGCGTGGCGTTGAGCACGATGAACAGGGTGAGCAGCAGCAAGATCAGGATAAACCAGAATTTATTTCGCCCGGCTTTATACGAATAGACTGCGATCGCAGCCAAAAAGAGCACTATTGAAAGCAACTCCAACGGCAGATCCTCACATTAAGTAAAAAGAACGCGTTACCTGCGTCTGCGGCCCTCTGCGGGGGTTTTGCGTCAATCTATATTGGCTGTCACAGGGCTGCAACACATCCAACCAGATTTGTGCGATGCATTGCGAATCGTTTAAGGCGGGTTTAGGCGGAGTCTGATTTAGTCTGGCAGCAACCGGCGCGCTGCTGCCAGCCAGGGCGGGCGCGGGTGTTACAGCTTACCGGTGAGATATTGCGCTTCGCCGTCGGCAAAGCTCCAGTCACCTTTGCTGTTGGTGATAAAACTGATCATCAGATCGTTGCCCTGCACGCCACAATTCTCCCGCAGCTCGCGCGCTAACTCTGCCATGAAGTGCGTTTTCTGTTCTTCACTTCTTGGGCTGGTGTACACGCGCACCATCACCAGATTGTCGCTGCGCGTAAAGCCCAGCCCGGTATCCTGAAAGACCATCTGATAACGCTTGTTTTCATGAACAATCTGGTAACGATCGCGCGCCGGAACCTTAAATGCCGTGAGTACTGCGCGATGCGCGGCGTCGAGTAAGGTGCGAATCTCTGCTTCAGAACGGCCCTGAATAACATCAAAAGTCAGTAACGGCATCAATAAATCCTCGTTTTTGCCCACGCGGAAAGAGTAGGATGAAACGCTATGCTGCCGCTTGCTGCCGGAAAGAAAAAGCGCGCTGATTAAAATGATTATTTATTATTTTGAACAATCCTGATGAAAGAAATTAAAACCGATGCACTCTGGGTGCATTTGCACTGGCTGACGGTACTGGCGGAACAGGGCAGTTTTACCCGCGCGGCTGAACGCCTGGATGTCAGTAAAGCGGCGATGAGCCAGAAAATCAAAGAGCTGGAGCAGATGGCGGGCGTGGCGCTGGTGCAGCGCACCACGCGCAGCGTGCGGCTGACGTCGGCCGGTGAAAAGCTGGTGGACGACCTGCGTGAGCCGTTTGCACGCATTGCGCAGAGCTTCTTCAGCGTGCGTGACGAAGCCGGGCCGGTGCGCGGTCTGGTGCGCATCAGCGCGCCGGTGGCGTTTGCCCGGCAGCAGCTGGTGCCGATTATCGGCGACTTTCTGCGCGACTATCCGCAGGTGCGGTTGCAGCTCAACGTCAGCGATCGGCTGGTGTCGCTGGGCAGCGAAGGATTCGATCTCGCCATTCGCCACAGCCAGCAGCTGCCGGAAACGCACGTCGCGCTGCCGCTGTGTGAAACACGCACGCTGCTGGTGGCCGCGCCGGACTATCTGACCCGTCACGGCACGCCAGATACGCCGCAGGCGCTGCAGCAGCATAACTGCCTCTATTATCCGCGCGGGCTGGAATCGCCGCAGTGGCGCTTTCGTCTGCACAGCGATGACAGCGAAACGGTGCAGGTGAAGATTCAGGGTAATTTCGCCACTAATAACAGCGAGTCGATTCGTGACGCTGCGCTGCAGGGGCTGGGCATTGCCATGCTGCCGGACTTCAGCGCCAGCGCGGCGCTGGCCAGCGGCACGCTGCAGCAGGTACTGCCGGAGTGGCAGGCGGTCGATGCCTTTGCCGACCGCCTGTGGGTAGTGCGGCCTTACGCAGCGCAGGTGCCGCGTGCCGTCACCACCTTTATCCACTGGCTACGCACGCGCTTTGTTGATGGGTGAGGCCAGCGGCGCGCTGAGCGGTGCGCTGGGCTGCATCATCGCCCCCAGCAGGCTGCGACGGTTATAGTTACCGAGACGCAGATTGAAGTCGAGATGCAGCTGCTCAAGGCCGCTCAGTTTGATCACCGGCGGCGGCGTATGCGGGCGCTGATGGAATAGCACCGTGTGCGCAAAGGCGTCACTTTGCCAGTTGTTCAGCCGCTGATAGTAATAGGCGTTGGCCTCACATTTACGCAGATACAGGTTCACGCGGCGATGTTCGCGCATCGCCGCCTGCTGCGCCAGAGAACCCAGCTGCTGTGCCGGCTCGGCGATTTTCTGCGTCAGCAGGGCAAAATCATCGCGCTTTGCCAGCTCATTAAAATAGTTGTGCGCCCCCAGATGCTTGATCGGCGCGTACTGTTTTTGCCACTCGCGAATAAAAGGATTATTGGGCGCAGCGGCGAGAAACCAATTTTCAATCACCGGTGCCAGATAGTTGACGGTGGCAATTTCGCGGTAATAGCCAATCACATCCATGCGACGTTCCTGATGCGCACGGTGCACCCAGCTCAGGTCTTCAAATAACAGTGTGCTGCAGTCAATCGCAATGCCGCCGTAGCGTAATAATAATTCGAGGCGAATGACTTCACTTTTTTGCTGCTCACTTAATTGTGTCGAGGTAAAAATAAAATCCGGCAGGACTTCTTTAAGCGTTAAACGGTTTAATACATACACCTGATGGTCGGGATTATCCTGACGCAGTTGCTGGATATTTAACGCCATCGATTTCGGTAAATATTGATTGTCCCAGTACATCCAGATTTTTTTGGGTATTTCCGGCAGCGCTTTCTCACCCGAAAGCAACACGATATTGTCCTCTTCGCTGGGATCATATTCCGGCGCGCAGAGCGCAGTATGCTGTTTTTTCTGCAGTAATGTCTGGCCGGTGAAGGCGATTCTCTGCCAGTGTTGCCAGAGCGTAAGGGCTGGCTGGAGACGTTTTTTTGTCATGATGCACCTGATTATTGTGATTATGGGGAGCAAAGATTCCCTGATGCTGGCGGCTTGAGCGCGCTTATGTGTCCTGACGGCTGTGTGTAAAAAGACTACCCTTGCTTAATAATCGATCCGCAGCGGCAAGGCTACGATTTTTTTTCGCTTTCAGATTTACCGGAAACGCCGGGATCCGGGATGGCTAAAAAGAGGTATCAATAAAATGATGAGGTACGGCATTTTTTATTTTTACTTGATTAAGACTATTCCTAATAAAATAACCTCCTGCAGGCGCAGGCCGCGGCGCGGAATAAAAATGAGCGATCGGCGGTCCGTTAACCGCGCTGTATTTTCCCCTGGCCTGGCCGCCGCTTGCCCAACGCGGAGGCAGGTTAGCTACGCTTAGAGCAGGCAACGAAAAAAAGGAGGCACTATGCAGCCACACAAGCATGGGTTACTGGCGGTTGATAAGAAGGGCAACCGCGTGCTGTTTCTCAATCCCGACAGCTTCGCCGTTGAGCAGGAGCTGAATGCCTTACCGCCGCGACCGCATGAGCTACTGATGCTGCCCGCGCTGGAGAAGGCGTATGTGCCGATCTACGGTGATGGCGTCCACGGCGACAATCCGCATCCGGGGCACAAGGTGGCGATTATCGATTTGCGCCGGCGGCAGATTCGCGGTTTTATCGATCTGTCACCGCTCAAGGCGCCGCACAGCGGCCAGCTGGGGCGCGATGGCAAAGTGTATCTGTGCTGTGAACACAGTGCCGCGGTGGCGGTGATCGATCCGCACAGCGACACGCTGGAGAAAACCATCCGGCTGCCGTCGCACAACGCGCACCGGCTGACGCTGTCGCCCAGCGGCCGCAAGCTGTTTACTGAAAACGAAGAGGATGCCAGCATCACGGTGGTAGATCTGTGCGAGGCGGAAGGGCGCATCATTGATAACATCCTGCTGCCGGGACCGATTGCCGGCATTGCCGCCTCGCCAAAGCACCCTTACCTGGTGGCCAGCGCGGCAGACGCGCCGCTGCTGTACGTGGTGGATCGTCAGAGTCACCGTATCCGCCAGCGCATCACGCTGCCCGGCCATCAGCAGCCGTGCCAGGTGGTGCGCTTCAGCGCCAGCGGTGAGCGGCTGGTGGCGATTGGCGATGGGGAAGGAGTGGTGACGCTGTTTGACGACTTGCTTAATCCGTTGGGTGACGTTGCGGTCGGTAATCAGCCGATGGATGGCTGTTTTAGCGCCGATAACCGCAGCCTGCTGATCGCTAATCAGGGTGACGGTTCGCTTAGCCTGATCGATCTGACGCAGATGAAGGTCATCGCCACGCCGCAGGCTGGCTCCGGCTGCGAAGTCCTGAGCTACTTTCAGCTGTCGTCCGGCGTGCGAAAGCCGCCATCAAATAAACGGCCGGTGATAAATCGCGCTGCTCCAGTGGCGGCTGCTGGCGTGTTTTTCTGCCTGCCAGCCGCGCTTGCGCAGTTGGCGCGCAATCAGTTTGTTCATAATACCGTGGCCCACCAGCAGCACCGTGCCCTGTTGCGACAGGGCAATCAGTTTGTCTGCCGCCCGCTGCGCGCGCTGCCGGGCATGCTGCACTGATTCCACGCGCCCGGCGTAACCGCACAGCCACAGCAGGCGCAGCAGCGCCAGCCACAGCGTCAGCGGCAGATGCAGGCGCGCGAACGGCAGCAGCGGCATCGCCACTTCACTGAACACCTCATCCACGTCCTGCGCCTGCAGACCGAGCCGCGCCAGCGACGAACGCGCGCGCGGCAACGGACTGCAGGCAATCACGCTGGCCATGCGCGCAATCGCCATACTGCGCGGCGGCGGCGCATCACAAATCACCGCCTGGTCGTAGCCTTCACACCAGTCCGCCAGCGCCCGCGCCGTAAAGCGCCCGCTTACCGGATGGTCTGGCTTGCCGTGTCGCATGAGGATAATGGTCATAATGCTCCTGAGTGAAGGTCATCCAGTCTACTGCAGGCGCGCAGGATTTCGCGCGGCCCGGGCGGTTTTAAGAATAATGCCCGGGTGTCATCAAAACTTAACTGAAATGTGCGAAAACGGCGCGGTGAAAGTTTGGTCGCCGTTTTGCCAATGATAAGCAATAGTCGTTAATCACGCAGCGTGCGTGGATTTTTTAATGACGCTGGCTGTAATGTAATGTCATGAATTAACGCCGTTTTTATCTTTTTCTCCTGCACCATTGTGAAGATAAGTTAATTATTTTCCTGTTGATCACTTGATTTATCTACGCGCGTAGATAGACTGTCTTCACAGTGACAACTCACGGTGCCAGAGACGAAGTTGGCCTTGAGATGACCCAGTTACATTTGCCGTGCTAATGCGATCGATGAAAAAAACATCGGCGAAATCAGGCAAATAGATGAATTCCAACACCAGGGAATTCTTTACTGACCTTTCATCCAGGTTTGCCTACTGAACGTCGCCACCGGGGAGTTCCGCTTGTTGCAAGGGAACCGACCCACGGATGGGCGTTTACTGTTTTCACCTCTTTCAGGGAAATGGTTATGACGGTACATCACTCCGTTACGCAACAAGGTTCACCCGCTTCCGCCGCCGATGCGCGGCTGGAAACCACCACCGGGCGCAAAGATTTCTGGCGCGCCACCTTCTCCTGCTGGCTGGGCACCGCGATGGAATACGCGGATTTCGCCCTGTATGGCCTCGCTGCCGGCATCATTTTTGGCGATGTGTTCTTCCCCGAAGCCACCCCGGCGATGGCGCTGCTCTCCAGCTTTGCCACCTGGTCGGTCGGCTTTATTGCGCGCCCGATCGGGGCGCTGCTGTTTGGCTGGATTGGCGATCGCAAGGGCCGCAAGGTAGTGATGATCAGCACCATCATTCTGATGGGCGCTTCGACCACGCTGATCGGCCTGATTCCATCCTATGCAACGATTGGCCTGTGGGCGCCGGCCTGCCTGGTGCTGCTGCGTTTCACGCAGGGGCTGGGCGCCGGCGCTGAGCTCTCGGGCGGCACGGTGATGCTGGGTGAATACGCGCCGGTTGAGCGCCGTGGCCTGGTGTCGTCGGTGATTGCGCTTGGTTCCAACAGCGGCACGCTGATTGCGTCGCTGGTGTGGCTGGCGGTGATTCAGATGGATAAAGCCACGCTGCTCGACTGGGGCTGGCGTATTCCGTTCCTCAGCAGCGTGCTGATTGCTGCGGTCGCGCTGTGGATTCGCCGTCATCTGCGTGAAACGCCGGTGTTTGAGCGTCAGCAGGCGGAACTGCAGGCGCAGCGCCATGAAACGCTGGCGCAAAGCGCGACGCAACCCGACAACCGCAGCTTCTGGCAGCGCAGCCGCGCCTTCTGGACCATGGTGGGCCTGCGCATCGGTGAGAACGGCCCGTCCTATCTGGCACAGGGCTTTATCGTCGGCTACGTCGCCAAAGTGCTGATGCTGGACAAGTCGGTGCCGACCACCGCGGTGTTCATCGCCTCGCTGCTCGGTTTCCTGATCATCCCGTTTGCCGGCTGGCTGTCAGACCGCTTTGGCCGACGCATCACCTATCGCGGCTTCTGCCTGTTACTGATGGTCTACGCCTGGCCCGCCTTTAGCCTGATGGACAGCCGCGAGCCGGCCATTGTGATTCCGGTGATTGTAGTGGGGATGGCGCTGGCGTCGCTGGGCATCTTTGGCGTGCAGGCGGCGTGGGGCGTGGAGATGTTTGGCGTCAAACACCGTTACACCAAAATGGCGGTTGCCAAAGAGCTGGGGTCTATCCTTTCTGGAGGCACCGCACCGCTGGTGGCGGCGGCGCTGCTGTCGTTTACCGGCCACTGGTGGCCGATTGCCGTGTACTTCTCGGCCATGGCGACCATCGGTTTCATCACCACCTTCGTGGCACCGGAAACGCGCGGACGCGATCTGAATCTGCCGGAGGATGCTATCTGACGCGCAGGATCGTGCAACATTCTTTGATTACGCTGGCCGGTACTCCCGGCCAGCGGCATTAACGCAGAGGCAATATTGGCGAAATCCCCAACCGGAAATGTGACACGCAGTGACGTCGCCAAAGCCGCCGGAACCTCGGTGGCGGTGGTCAGCTATGTGATCAACAACGGACCGCGTCCGGTGGCCGAAGCCACGCGTCAGCGCGTGCTGGCCGCCATCCAGCAAACCGGCTATCGCCCGAATGCGGTGGCGCGCGCGCTGGCCTCCGGCAGTACCAAAACCTTTGGCCTGATCGTGCCGAATATCGCAAACCCGTTTGTCGCCTCAATGGCGCACGTGCTGCTGCAGGAGTCGCTGAACCACGGCCACGTAATGCTGCTGGGCGATGCCGGCGACGACCGACAGCGCGAGCTGGAGCTGATTCAGGGCCTGCTGAATCGTCAGGTTGATGGCCTGTTTTACACCAGCGTCGATCGCCATCCCTATATTGATGTCATCCAGGCGAGCGGAACGCCGCTGGTGATGCTGGACCGCATCGAACCGCGTCCCGGCGTCAGCATGCTGTGCGTGAACGAACGTGAAGCGGCGCGCCAGGTTACGGCGCATCTGCTCAGCCACGGCTATCAGCAGGTCGGCATGATCAGCGGTCCGCGTGAGATGCTTAACGCGCAGGATCGTATTCAGGGCTGGCGCGACGCCATGGCGCAGCACGGGCTGACGGTAGATGAAGCGCTGATTATTCCGGCCGGCTATTCGCGCCAGGGCGGTTACGACGCCGGGCAGCGCATGATTGCCAGCGGCCGGGTGCCGCGCGCGCTGTTTACCAGTAACGAAGGGCAGGCGATTGGCTGTATCCGCGCGCTGTCCGAACACGGTCTGCGCGTGCCGCACGATGTCGCCCTGGTGTGTTTCAACGGTACCGAGCAGTCGGCCTTTCATGTGCCCACGCTCACCACCGTGCGCCAGCCGCTGCGCGAAATGGCACGCAGCGCCATCGCCATGCTGAAAAACGGTCATGGCGAGGCGCAGCTGGCCGAATTTCCTCACCATCTGGAGATCGGTGAGTCCTGTGGCTGCCCGCACCCTCAACAAAAATAAATATATAACACCATGAAAAGACTAATTATTGATTGTGATCCGGGGAATGGTATTGCTGGCGCTAACACCGATGACGGGCTGGCGCTGGCCTTAGCGCTGGCGTCACGCGCGCTAGCCGTTGAGCTAATCACCACCGTGAGCGGCAACACGCCGAGCGCGGTGGGAGCGCGGGTGGCTAAAGATCTGCTGCAGCGGCTCGGACTGAACATTCCGGTGGTGCAGGGCGCGCTACAGGCGCTGCGCGAAGATCCGGCGCCGTGGCGCGCGCGGCTGGATAACGTCGCGGACCCGGCGCTGGGCGAACTGTGGCGCGGCGTGCGTCAGCCGCAGACGGTGGCAGCTGACGGCAACGATGCGGCGGGCGTGATGGGCCAGCTGATTTGCGACAATCCCGGCGAGTTTACGCTGGTGGCAATAGGCCCGCTGACCAACGTGGCGCAGGCGCTGCAGCGCTATCCGCAGATGGCGGATTCCGTAGCGGAGATCGTCATCATGGGCGGCGTATTCGCGCTGGATGACTACATCAAAGACACCAATTTTGGCCTCGATCCGGAAGCGGCGCATCAGGTGCTGCACAGCGGCGCCACCATCACGCTGGTGCCGATGGATGCCACCACGCAGACGCTGCTGACCCATCAGGATCTCACGCGCCTGACCGCCTGCGATCATCCACTGCCGCAGTTTGTGCGCGAAACGCTGCGACCGTGGATTGATTACTCCATCCGCACCCGCCATCTGCCGGGTTGCTGGATCCACGATGCGCTGGTCATTGCCTGGCTGCTCAACCAGCGCGTGGCGGACGGCGTGGATTATCACGTCGATATTGAGCTGCGTCCCGGTGCCACGCGCGGCAAGACCTGGCGCTATCGCACGCCGCTGCGGCTGGATGTCGGCGTGCCGGCGGACGCGGGCGCACTGGTGCATGTGATGCAGAACGTAAACAATCCGCTGCTGCTGGAAGTGATTGAGCAGACGTTCAACGGATTGAAACGCTGAGATTTTGCCGCGGCGCGCGGTCTCCCGGCCGGAGTACCGCGCGCCGCTTCCCTGCCGACACGCTTCCTTACATCGCGAATCACTCGCTGACAATTCCCCGCCGCGCGGCGCCTTTCTGACATGCTATATACAAATGGTTAACACAATAATAACCAGTGCAACCATTCGCTGGATAACGTTCCAATAAAAATCTGGCCGCGAGCCGGAAGCAATCAGACAGGATACCCTTATGTTTAACTGGACTGCGACCCAGCGCAACGTGGCTTTCGCCAGTTTCGCCAGCTGGACGCTGGATGCGTTCGACTTCTTTATTCTGGTGTTTGTGCTCAGCGATCTTGCGCGCTACTTCAACACCAGCGTCTCCGATGTTTCCATTGCCATTATGCTGACGCTGGCCGTACGGCCGGTGGGCGCATTGATCTTTGGCCGGCTGGCGGAAAAATATGGCCGCCGGCCGATCCTGATGCTCAACATCGTGCTGTTTTCGCTGTTTGAGTTGCTGTCGGCATGGTCGCCCAACTTTGCTGCCTTCCTGACCTTCCGCGTGATTTACGGTGTGGCGATGGGCGGCATCTGGGGCGTGGCCTCTTCGCTGGCGATGGAAACCATTCCCGACCGTTCGCGCGGCCTGATGTCCGGCATCTTCCAGGCCGGTTATCCGTGCGGCTATCTGCTGGCGTCGATAGTGTTTGGCCTGTTCTTCGAACAGGTGGGCTGGCGCGGCATGTTCCTGATTGGCGCGCTGCCGATTCTGCTGCTGCCGTTTATCTATTTTAAAGTGCCGGAATCGCCGGTATGGCTGGCGGCGCGCGAGCGTAAAGAGAATCACGCGCTGCTGCCCATCATCCGCCAGCACTGGAAAATCTGTATTTACATGGTGCTGCTGATGGCCTGTTTTAACTTCTTCAGCCACGGCACGCAGGATCTCTACCCGACATTCCTGAAAGTGCAGCACCAGTTTGACGCCCACACGGTGAGCATTATCGCCATCGGCTATAACATCGCGGCGATGCTCGGCGGCATCACGTTCGGCTCGCTGTCCGAGCGTATCGGGCGTAAAAAAGCCATCATGCTGGCGTCGTTTCTGGCGCTGCCGGTGCTGCCGCTGTGGGCGTTCTCCAGCGGTTCCTGGGCGATTGGTATCGGCGCGTTCCTGATGCAGTTTATGGTGCAGGGCGCATGGGGCGTGGTGCCGACCTACCTGACCGAGCTGGTGCCGGCCAATGCGCGTGCGGTACTGCCGGGCTTCGTTTACCAGCTGGGGAATTTAATTGCTTCGGTCAACGCCACGCTGCAGTCCCGCATCGCCGAAGCCCACGGCGGTAACTACGGACTGGGCATGGCGATTGTCGCCGGCACGGTGGCGGTGCTGATTTGCGTGTTCGTGGCGTTTGGCCGCGAGACGCGCGGCATCGAAATATCCGGGGCGGTGGCGAAAGAGACGCGTTAACGCGCCTCGCAGACGTCAATCCATTTCGCCGCCGTGAGCTCAGCCATGCGCTGCGGCGAAATGCGCACCGCGCTGTGAATCGAACCGGCCGCAGGTAACACTTCATCGAAACTGCGCAGCGACACATCGCAATAGACGGTCAGGGGATTTTCCAGCCCGAACGGGCACACGCCGCCGACCGGATGGCCGGTCCAGTTCACCACTTCATCCACGCTCAGCATGCGCGCTTTTGCCCCGAGCGCTGCCTTCAGCTTGCGGTTATCCAGCCGGGCGTCGCCGCGTGTGACAATCAGCACCACGCTCTCTTTCACTTTCAGCGACAGGGTTTTGGCGATTTGCCCCGGCGTCACGCCATGTACGCGTGCGGCCAGTTCTACGGTGGCAGTGCTTTCCGGCATCTCGATGATGTCGATATCCGGTGCGTGTTCGGCAAAGAAGTGCCGTACCGACTCCAGGCTCATTTTTTTCTCCGGTAAAAACAGAGCGTAAAAGCTGCCATAAGGCGGGAAAGCTGTAAACGGGAGAAACGGAGAATCTGTAACAGAATACGCCGCGCTTACACGGCATTTAACGTGCAGTTACCGCAGCGTTCGACGTCCGGAATGCGATAGCGCTGGCAGCAGCTGCGCCGCTCCATCGCGCCGTTACGCGGGATCATGGTGCGATACAGCGGATTATCACTGCCGTCGGACAGGGATTTGCTGAAAAACAGCGCCTGTTCCAGTTGATGCCGGGTGGCCGCAGGCAGCTGCTGCTGCAGTTCGCCAAGGAACCAGTAAAACGAGAAGCCTAAGTTATTCCAGATCAGCCGCGCGTTGATGTCACCGTGCTGCGCCATGCCGTTAACGGCGGGGATCAGGCTATGTTGAATCAGGCGTTCGATACGCTGCTGCGGAGTGAGATAGCGCGCATCCTCATCCTCCTGCACATCAATCCAGAAGGCGCAGGGGTGGCCGTTTTCGTGGAACTCAACGTGGATACGCTGCGGCGAGCAGTCGAGCGCGCGCGGCTCCTGCAGCAGCGCCAGCATTAATGGCGGCAGCAGCAGGCCAAAATACCACTGGGCCCACAGCGACTGCAGCGGTTTGGCTTCCTGCGGAACATCAGGATGGTGGCGATAGAGATAGTCGCTGTAGCGCTGCGTCAGGCGGCGATAATGAAACGTCGTGGACCATTCGGCCAGCGTCAGGGTTCCTGCGGGGGCCGGCTGGCCCAGCTTCACGTTTTCCCGCATGTAGCTGCGCTGGTCGCACATCAGATCTTCCAGCGCGCTGGCTAAGCTGCGATCGCTCTGCATAAAGATCAGCGGATGCGCGCTAAAGCGATGATCCTGACGCGTGATGATGGCCATGCGGCTCCTGAGTGAAAACGGGAAGCGAAAAACAAATGATAATCGTTCCCGATTCACTGGGCAAGATGCCAGCAGCGCTCACTGCCTGGCCACTGCGCATTTTGCGTGAAATCCTGCGGAAAGGGCGCGGCGTTGTCGCCGCACCGTTTACACCAGATCGCTGCTTACCGGCGCCAGCTTCGGTAAATCCTCCCATGCCAGAATGGTGTTACGTCCCTGATTCTTCGCCACATACAGCGCGCGGTCGGCGTTGGCTACCGCCTGGTCGAAGTCTTCTGCGAAAATCGGCGCGATACCAGCGCTGATGGTCACATGGGTCGAGACTTTATCATTGAAGCGGTGGGGAATTTCCAGATCAACCACGTACTGACGGATGCGTTCGGCCAGCTTCATGGCAATCGAGGCGTTAACATTGGTCATCAGCACCAGAAACTCTTCGCCGCCGTAGCGCGTCACCACATCGCGCGAGCGCACCGCATCACGAATCGCAACCGACACCCGCGCCAGCGCCTGATCGCCCATGGCATGACCGTAGTTATCGTTGTAGGCCTTGAAGTGATCGATATCCAGCAGCAGCACAAAGTGGCTGCCGGCATGATTTTCCATGATGGTATCCAGCCGGTTCTTCAGCCCGCGCCGGTTATACAGGCCAGTGAGCGGATCGAGCATGCTCAAATCGCTAAAACTTTGCTTCTCCTCATACAGCTGGCGCACCAGTCGCAGGGTGAAGGTGTCGAAGCGGCGGCGCATCAAATGGTGCAGCGAGAAGCCGATCAGCGGCAGCGTAATGGTGAACAGAATGGTCATTAAATGCTGACCATCGTCCAGTAACAGTACGGTTAATACCGGTGGCGTAATATGTAAACAGAACGCAAGCAAATAATCACTCAGGGCAATCGCGCTGATAAAAAATACGCTCAGCAGACTGATTATTAAAAAGCTACCGTCAAAATAAAACACCAGATGGTAACGATGATTGATATGCCAGGCCCACAGCGCGCCTAATAGCAATGCGACAGGATTTAATAACGGGAATTTTAGATTCGGCGCGATTAAACATAGCGCCAGCAGCGTGGTGCTAAAGCCCGCCACCAGTGTTACCGGCAGCGAATTGATGGGATTATCCGTGCCGAAAAACGGCAGCAGACAAAAAAGCGAAACGGCGACATTCAAAAACAAAAATAGCATCAGCGACAGCCGATACTTGCTGTGTTTCAACTCATCATAAGATTGTAATTTCATTATTATTACTCGTGACAGCCCTGAAATATCAAAGCGCTACCCGCAGGAAATAATCCCACAACGCGGATAGTGAGCACGTTTTTGCTGTGTTATCAAAATAGTTATCGGCGGCAATCTATCATTTTCCAGTAATTCTGTCATCCGGCGCGGGCAGGGCAAAAAATTCGCTGCAAGATGAGAAGTATTGTCATATGATAATAGGAATATTTATCATTTGAAGGGTTGCGCGATGATCATGGCGATGATGGCCGCCTGCGGCTTGTGGGGCGTAAGCTGGGTGATGGGAAAACGTCTGGATAGCGGCTGGGGCGTATTGCTGCCCTGTGCGGCCATGCCGGTGTTTGCACTGTGGGAGCCGAGTTTCAGCCAGTGGCGCTTAGTGATGATTGTCGCGCTACTGCTTACTGTGGTGATGCTGTTCCACCATCGTCTGCGGCATTATCTGCTGCTGCCTTCCTGCCTGGCGCTGGCTGGCGGTCTGGCGGCTATCTCAGTGAATTTTCACGTCATTTAACGGCGAGCAGAAACGACAATATCACGCAAAGGCGTGATAGCAGCGGTAACAATCAATAGGGATGTACTACAGAAGAAGTGTGACAACGTTGGTGCGAAGAGAGGGACTTGAACCCTCACGTCCGTAAGAACACTAACACCTGAAGCTAGCGCGTCTACCAATTCCGCCACCTTCGCATCGTAGTTGTCTGTTTATATCACCGCATGGTGCGAAGAGAGGGACTTGAACCCTCACGTCCGTAAGAACACTAACACCTGAAGCTAGCGCGTCTACCAATTCCGCCACCTTCGCGCAGTGCACGCGATATAAACTCTGTGATTATTGGTGCGAAGAGAGGGACTTGAACCCTCACGTCCGTAAGGACACTAACACCTGAAGCTAGCGCGTCTACCAATTCCGCCACCTTCGCCTACCTGCAATACATTACAGTATTGCTAACCACGGAGGCGCATTTTAGAGATTTTACTCATTGCGTCAACACATATTTTGCGACGGTGAAACGACTGCTGCAAAAAGCAACGTTTTCCCCGTCGCATCGCGGATTTTACTACGCTTAGCGCGCTTTCGCGCCGCGGCCATATACGGCGCGATACACTTTGAAGCGGCCGGTCTGCGCCAGCACTTCATGGTTACCGAAGGTTTCATCCAGCACCTGCGGATAAGGCAGGAAGGCGTTGGCCACGATGCGCAGCTCGCCGCCGCTGTTGAGATGCTTCACCGCACCGCGAATCAGCGTGTGGGCGGCATCAAGGCTGGTTTGCAGACCGTCATGGAACGGCGGGTTAGAGATGATCAGATCAAAACGGCCGCTGACGTCTGAGAACACGTTACTGGCAAACACTTCGCCTTCCAGACCATTAGCGGCCAGCGTGGCTTTACTCGCCTCGATGGCGGCGGCGTGCACATCGCACAGCCACAGCCGGACTTTCGGCGAATGCTGCGCCAGCGCGGCGGCTAATACGCCACTGCCACAGCCGATATCCAGCACTTTGCCTTTGGTGTGCGGCGTCAGGGTGGAAAGCAGCAGATCGCTGCCGATATCCAGCCCGTCGCGGCTGAACACGCCCGGCAGGGTATGAATGGTGAGATCGTCCAGCTGATAGCGATTGCCGAACGCGCTGGCGTCAAAGCTGGCCTGCTGCGTCAGCTGACCGTGATACAGCCCGCAGCGGCGCGCGCTGTCGATCTTCTCCAGCGTGGCCCAGCTCTCCAGCATGCCTTCAGCGCTGCGCACGCCGCTGCGGTTTTCACCGACGACAAAAATATCGCAGCCCAGCGGCAGCAGCGACAGCAGGTTTTGCAGCTGGAACTGCGCTTCCGGTTTGTTCTTCGGCCAGAAATAGATCAGCGTGTCGCAACCGGCTACGTCGGCCGCACCGGCCACCAGCCCGTACACTGCCCGTTCACCGAGGCGGCGGCTGAGGTTCTGCCAGTGATGGTACTGCTGAGTGTGCACGCGGCTCGACGCGGTCTCCAGCTGGGCGGGCAGGTCATCCTGCAGGTCGCCGGCGAACAGTACGTGGCGGGCGGTAAATTCATCACTGTGGCGCAGAATCACTTCGCTGGCCGGGGTAAAAGCAGACATGGAACGCTCCTGTTAAATCAGAGCGGCGATTATAGTGCTTTGTTGGCGCATGTTCGATGGGTTTGCTAGCATAGCGTCGCATTCTGGCAGGATTACAGGTAATAGCATGAGCACAAGGCGCGACTGGCTTCTACAGCAAATGGGGATTACGCAGTATCAGCTGCGACGTCCGCGCGTGCTGCAAGGTGAAATTGCCGTTACGCTGACGCCGGACACGCGGCTGGTACTGGTCGCTGAGCAGGCGCCGGAACTGCAGGAGCCGCTGGTGCGCGACGTACTACGGACGCTGAGCATTCAGCCGGGGCAGGTAATGACGCTGACGCCAGAACAGCTGCCGATGCTGCCGGAGCAGGTCGACTGTGCTGGCTGGCTGCTGGGCGTGACCAGCGATCATCCTTTTAACGGCATCACGTTCACCAGCGCCGTTTTCAATGAATTAATCAGCAGCGGCGCGGCCAAACGCGCGCTGTGGCAACAGATGTGTAACCATGACAGCCATCTCTTTCATCACCCCTGATTTACAGCCGCGGCTGCTGGAGATCGAGCGCCGCGCGCATGCGTTTCCGTGGAGCGAGCAGACCTTTGCCAGCAATCAGGGCGAACGTTACGTCAATCTTTGCCTGCACGCGGACGGCCAGCTGGCCGGCTTCGCCATCACCCAGGTGGTGCTGGATGAAGCGTCGCTGTTCAACATCGCGGTCGATCCCGCGTTCCAGCGCCGCGGCTATGCGCGTCAGCTGCTACAGCAGCTGATTGCCGAACTGGAGCAGCGTGCGGTAATGACGCTGTGGCTGGAGGTGCGCGCCTCCAATCAGCCCGCCATTGCGCTGTATCAGCAGCTGGATTTTCATCAGGTCAGCGTGCGGCCAAACTACTATCCCACCGCCAGCGGGCGCGAGGATGCCATCATCATGGCGCTCACGCTCTGACGTTATTCAAAAGGGGCACTATGTTAAACGACTGGGACTGCATCCTGTTCGATGCGGATGACACACTTTTCCACTTTGACGCCTTCGCCGGCCTGCAGCGCATGTTTGCCAGCTACGACGTGCACTTCAGCGATCAGGATTACGCTGATTATCAGGCCGTCAACAAACCGCTGTGGGTCGATTACCAGAACGGCACCATTACAGCGTTACAGCTCCAGACGCGCCGCTTCACGCTGTGGGGCGAAAAACTGCGCGTGGCGCCGGAAGTGCTTAACAGCGACTTTCTTAATGCGATGGCCGAGATCTGCCTGCCGCTGGATGGCGCAGCCCGCCTGCTGGATACGCTCAAGGGCAAAGTAAAAATCGCCATCATCACCAACGGTTTTACGGCGCTGCAGCAGGCGCGTCTTGAACGCACCGGCTTCCGTGACTACTTTGACGCGCTGGTGATCTCCGAACAGGTGGGCGTACCCAAGCCGGACGCGGCGATTTTTGACCATACGCTGCAGCTGCTGGGCAATCCCGATCGCCGCCGGGTATTAATGGTCGGCGACACGCCGGAATCAGATATTCTCGGTGGTATGAATGCCGGCGTGAAAACCTGCTGGATCGATCACGGCACGCGTCCGCTGCCGGCGCACATCACGCCCGCCTGGCAGGTGAAAACCTTGCCTGAGCTGCAATCTATTCTGACTGCTTAACAATCCCGAAACCCGCTATTTTAGCGAATTAAACCAGCCTGGTCCGCCTGGCTGGTTTTTTTAACTGCCAGTTTGTCTTTATCACCCCTTTTTTACCGCCTGCCTGGGTTTTATCGCGCGCAGACAAAATGCGTGCCGCTCAGCGCCATTTTTTTTATGACAATTTTTAATGATCGCGCGAGCAAATTTTCATCTTTCATTTACAATCTTTCACAGTTTTAATGGATTGCTAAGAATAGTCTTAGGTTTACGGGCAAAAGTGACGCAAATTTGCATTAAAAATATTTGTTAACCTTTACTGAACTAATTTCCTCTGCTAGCGGCGCGTTGAAATTTTGTCAGGCTTCTGTAAACTTCCGTCAGACATTAACAAATGGATTGTGATTGCATGCTCACGGGCAGGTTTTACCTGGCTCGTGCGGTAGCTATGATGTTTCCAGTCTTTTATATGTTGTTGATATATCTCAATAAATAGCAATGCTGCCAGCGAATGCCGTAAGTTGTTGCTGTTATCCCCTTAATCGTTACCGATTAACCAGATTCATTGAACGTGATAGTTTTTATACCAGGGATGGCATAAGAGAAACCGAGGTTTGGCTGTGGCCGACTCCTTCGCTTAGCAAAAATTGATCATGTTGCTGATCGTTTGTGAAACGATCAGAATTCTTCCGACATCATCCCTGTCACTAATGTTGCATTTTTAATACTTAATTCAGACTGATCAATTTTTGCCTCGCTGGCGCGATGCGTTAGCCACACTCATTAAAGGGTCAACTTTTTAACTGGTACTGAATCGACGCCGGCTCCCGCCGTGCGCACGGTTCATTTTGCTCTTAACCGGCCTCTGGCCACTTTTTAGGCGTTAATGGAACTAAACATGAAGAAAATGGTGAATCTCCGTATGGCGTTGGGCCTGATGTTTGTTTTCGCAGTGGCTGGCTGTAAAGCACCGCCAAAGATGACAGACGACACGATTGTCAGCAGCACCGTTGACGGCGTCACGCTGTCGCACCGTTATGCCGTCCAGCCGCCGGCACAGTTCAGCCCGGTGAACGAGGCTTATCGCGCGCTCTATCCGGCTTCGATCATGACCCGCCCCAGCTTCGGCGGCAAAGTGGTGGATACGCTGAAAAGCGGTGAAACCTACACCGTGATTGGCCAGGTTGAAAACAACTGGCTGGCACTTGGCGAGTCGGCGCAGGCCGCAGACGAAGCGCAGCCTGAGACTGCACCGGCCGATGACAAAAAAGCGCAGCAGCCGGCGGCTCAGCCTGCGGTGCAGCTGATCGGTTATGTCCCGTTCCGCGCGGTGGTGAAAAGCGCGCTGTATGAGCAGACCATCAAAGCGGATCAGCCGAAGCGTCGCGCCCGCGCCAGCAGCAAGAAAAAGACCTGCGTCGCGGTGGATGGCGACAGCAAAGCGTGCCAGAACAGCAACAGCGGCACCTGGATCATCAACTAACACGGTAAGCAGGGAGGGCTGAATGATGACGATGATTTCTCTCCGCCGCGCCGGATTACTGCTGCTGGCTTGCCTGCTGGCCGCCTGCAGCAGCAACAGTCCGGCGCCGGTTGCACGCTACAATCTCGACTTTCAGGCGCATCCGCAGATCAACGCGGGTGCGCCGCTCAAAGTCCGGGTGATGTTGCTGACCTCCGATGCGGAATTCATGTCCGCTGATTTCTACTCCCTGCAGAACCAGCCCGCCACCGCGTTGGGCAGCACGCTGCTCAACAATCAGCAGTTCTTCCTGATGTCAGGTCAGCTGAGTAAAACCCTCAGCGCGAAAAGCCTGCCGGAAGCGCGCTTCATCGGCATCATGGCCGAGTATCAGGCGCTGGACGGTAAAGTCTGGCGCCTCGCGCTGCCCTTCCCGGATGGCGACGACAGCGCATTCTGGCAGTTCTGGAAAAATAACGATGGTGAGTTGAATGCCCGCGTTGTGGCGGATATCAACGGCCTGCGCGTGGTTAAGCAGTAAGGATGCCTATGAACCGAGCCGAAAAGGTTGTCTGGACCGAGGGGATGTTCCTGCGCCCTCACCATTTCCAGCAGTCGGAAAATTTTCTACACAGCACCCTGCGCGAGTGGGGGCAGTCGCAGCGCGCCTACACCTGGGGTTTTTTTGATCTCGAATTTGATGAAGCGCTGCTGCGCCAGGGAAAACTGGCGCTGAGTGCCGCCAGCGGATGTCTGCCTGACGGCACCTTTTTCTCTTTCAGCCAGCCACAGCACGGTCCGGCCCCGCTGGATCTGCCGGCGAATGTCGATCGCAGCAAAGT
This sequence comes from Pantoea sp. Cy-640, assembly GCF_011752635.1. Lineage (NCBI taxonomy): Bacteria > Pseudomonadati > Pseudomonadota > Gammaproteobacteria > Enterobacterales > Erwiniaceae > Pantoea > Pantoea sp. Cy-640. The sequence continues at coordinate 80,413 of NZ_VWXB01000011.1, forward strand.
GGTACTGGCGATCCCGGCCCGGCGCAACGGGCGCGAAGCGGTGGCGTTTCAGGAGACGCAGGATTCACTGGCGCGCTATCTGGCGTGGGAAGCCGAAGTCGAAGATGACAACGCTCAGGCGGTCGGCGCTGCCACCGTTCAGTTCGGCAAACTGCGCCTGCGCCTGATGCTGGAACAGGATCTCACCGCGGAGTGGACGGCGATGGGCGTGGCGCAGGTGATTGAAAAACGCAGCGATAACCACGTGCGCCTCGACACCGATTACATTCCGCCGATGCTGACGCTCAACGCCAGCCGGCCGCTGCAAAGCATGCTCAATGACCTGCACGGCCTGATTCAGCAGCGCAGCCAGCAGCTGAGCCAGCGCACGCCGGGTACCGGCCGTTTTAACAGTGCCGACATGGTCGATTTTATGCTGCTGACCTTACTCAACCGTCAGCTTGGCCTGCACGCGCACTTACAGCATCTGCCGCTGCTGCACCCGGAAACGCTCTACAGTCACTGGCTGCAGCTGGCTGCTGAATTGAGCAGCTGGATGCCGGCGCGCACCCCGGACGCGCTGCCGCTGTATGACCATGACGATCTGTACAGCTGCTTTACCCGCTTAACGCTGCTGCTGCGCCAGGGACTGTCGCAGGTGATGGAAGAGAGCGCCATCCAGCTGCCGCTGACGCAGCGCTCACACGGCCTCAACGTGGCCACGGTGCCGGAAAGCAGCATGGTGCGCGAGTTCGGCTTTGTGCTGGCGGTCAAAGCCAGCGTGCCAGCCGAGGCGCTGAAAACCCACTTCCCGGCGCAGATGAAAGTCGCGCCCGTCACCAAAATCCGCGATCTGGTGCAGCTGCAGCTGCCGGGACTGGCGCTGAAAGCCATGCCGGGCGCGCCGCCGCAAATCCCGTGGCATGCCGGCTACAGCTATTTCGAGCTCGATAAGAACAGCGAGCTGTGGCAGGAGATGGAGCGCTCAGGTGCCTTTGCGCTGCATCTGGCCGGTGAGTTTCCGGGCCTGAACATGGAGTTCTGGGCCATTCGTAGTCAGTCAGAATAATCAAAACTGAGCACGCCGCATGATGCAGGAACAACAGAAACCGAACAGTGACGTCACACAGCAGGATGTCAGCCATCAGAATGTGCTGGTCGCCGCGGCGAATCCGCTGATTAACGCGATCCCGCAGATTCGCCACTCCGTCTCGCACGACGATCCGGCGCGACTGCGCCAGCAGCTGATCGATCAGATCCGTCGCTTTGAGCTCAGCTGCCAGCAGTCGGGGCTGAGTTATGAAGTGATCGTCGGCGCGCGCTACTGCCTGTGCACCGCGCTGGATGAAGCGGCGGCGCTGACGCCGTGGGGCAGCCGCGGCGTGTGGACCAGCAACGGCCTGCTGGTGACGTTTCACAATGAAACCTGGGGCGGTGAGAAGTTCTTTCAGCTGCTGGCCAAGCTGTCGCAAAATCCGCGTCAGCACATCCTGCTGCTGGAGCTGATCTATTTCTGTCTGCTGCTCGGCTTTGAAGGGCGCTACCGCGTGCTGGATAACGGGCGTTCGCAGCTGGAAACCATCAAACAGCGTCTGCTGCAGATGATCAAAAGCGTGCGCGGCAGTTACCCGGCGGCGCTGTCACCGCATCCCACCGATCAGCCGGTGCTGCGCAAGCTGTGGCGGCCGATGATTCCACTGTGGGCCTGTGCGGCGGTGGCCGGCTTTGCTGCCTGCCTGTTCTACATCGTCCTGAACTGGCGTCTCGGCGACTACACTTCGCCGGTGCTGGCTAGCATCTATCAGACCGCGCTGCCGGAAGTCAAAATCAGCAATCCGGCACCGCCGCCGCCCGCCACGCTGAACCTGAAAGCGTTCCTCAAGCCGGAAATTGATGCCGGCCTGGTGGCGGTGCGCGATGAAGCCGACCAGAGCGTGGTCACCCTGAAGGGCGATGGCCTGTTCGCCTCGGCATCCACCGAAGTGCGTGGCCGCTACGATGCGGTGATTCAGCGCATTGCCGCCGCGATGAATAACGTCAGCGGGAAGATTCTGGTGATTGGCTACAGCGACAACGTGCCGATTCGCAGCGCCCGCTTCGCCTCCAACTATGAACTCTCGCTGGCGCGCGCGCAGTCGGTGCAAACCCTGCTGCAGCAGCAGCTGGCACAACCGTCGCGGGTTAAAGCCGAAGGGCGTGGCGAAAGCCATCCGCTGGTGCCGAACACCAGCGCGGAGAATCGCGCCCGCAACCGTCGCGTAGAAATTACTCTGCTGGTCGCGCCGGATGCGACGCAAGCGGAACTCAACGGCCTGGCGAGAGGGAACTAATCCATGCTGAATATGCTTTTTGCGGTGCTGACCAGCCGCCTCGCCTGGGGTTTTGTCGGCATTACCGCGCTCTCCTTTATCATCTGGGTGATTGGCCCGGTGTTTTCCATTGTCGACTCGCGGCCGCTGGAGCCAGAGCAGAACCGCATCATCAGTATTGCGCTGCTCTATCTGGTCTGGGGGCTGAGCCAGGCGATTCCGCGCCTGTATAACTTCTGGCTCAACCGCAAACTGATGTCGAGCCTCGAAACCAGCAAAAGCGATGCGCCGGAGCAGGACCGCAAACGCCTGACCAATGAAGAACAGGTGCTGGCGAGCCGTTTCTCCGAAGCCACCGACATGCTGAAAAAAGCGCACTTCCAGCGCGCCAGCAGCAAGGGCGCGCCTTTCTGGGCGCAGCGCTTCAGCCATCAATACCTCTACCAGCTGCCGTGGTACATGATCATTGGCGCTCCGGGTGCCGGTAAAACCACCGCGCTGGTCAACTCCGGGCTGCAGTTCCCGCTGGCGGACAAGTTCGGCAAAGCGGCGCTGCGCGGCATCGGCGGCACGCGCAACTGCGACTGGTGGTTCACCAACGAAGCGGTGCTGCTGGATACCGCTGGCCGCTATACCACCCAGGAGAGTCAGCAGGAGCGCGACGCCAGCGAGTGGCATCACTTTCTCGACCTGCTGCGCAAATATCGCGGCCGTCAGCCCGTCAATGGCGTGATTGTCACGCTCAGCGTCTCCGATTTACTGACGCAATCGCCGGAAGCGCAGCGCAATCAGGCGATCGCACTGCGTCAGCGGCTGATGGAGCTGCACGATCGCCTTGGCATTCGCTTCCCGGTTTATGTGCTGGTCACCAAAACCGACCTGCTCAAAGGCTTCCGCAGCTACTTCGCTGCGCTGGATAAAACCCAGCGCGAGCAAATCTGGGGCTTTACCTTCCCGTGGGCGCAGGCGTCGACCGCAGAGTTTGAGCTCAACAGTCAGTTTCAGCAGGAGTATTCACTGCTGCAGCAGCGTCTGGATGCCGGCCTGGCCGATACGCTGTTAGCGGAAAGCGATGCGCAGGCACGGGCGGAGAGCTATCTGTTTCCGCAGGAGTTCGCCGCGCTGCGGCCGCTGCTGGCGGAGGCGCTGGATACGCTGTTTGCCCGTTCGGATTTCGAAACCCAGTTTGCGCCGCGCGGTATCTATTTCGCCAGCGGGACGCAGGAAGGACTGCCGTTTGACCGCGTGATGGGCGAGCTGAGCCGCGCCCTGCATCTGCCGGGACAGCGCAGCAGCGAGTCCGGCAGCTGGGACCAGGTCGACAAAGAGTCACCGATCCCGCCGAACAAAGGCCAGAGCTTCTTCCTGAAAGGCGTGCTGGAAAATGTCATCTTCCAGGAGTCGGGCCTGGCGGGCAGTAACCGCTGGTGGGAGCTGCGCAATCGCGCCGGATTGTGGTCCGGCTATCTGGCGCTGCTGGTGCTGGTACTGATTGCCGGAGCGCTGTGGCTCACCAGCTACAGCAAAAATAAAGCCTATTTAAAGGAGATGGCGGGTAAAACGCCGCAGGTGGAACAGCTGGGACAACAGCTGGAACGCCAGGGCAATGGCGATCTGTTTGCGCTGGTGCCGTATCTCAACACGCTGCTGCAGCTGCCGAAAAGCGCCGACTTCTCGCTGGAAGATCCCCCGCTGACGCGCCGCATGGGGCTGTATCGCGGTACCGAAGTCAGCGACGCCACGCGCACCCTGTATGACAAAGCGCTGAAACAGCTGCTGCTGCCGCAGGTGGCGCAAAACATCACCCGCTGGCTGCGCAACGACAACGGCAGCGATGCGGATTACAGCTACGAAGCGCTGAAAGCTTACCAGATGCTGTATCAGCCAAAACATTATGACGGCAAATTCCTGCATGCCTGGCTGATGCTGAATATTAGCCGCGAACTGCCACAAAATGTGACGCAGCAGGAAGTGAAACAGCTGGCGTGGCATCTGCAGCAGCTGCTGGAGACACAGATTCAGTCCTCGCCATACGCGAAGGATGATGCGCTGGTAAAGCGCGAGCAGGCGCTGATTAACCAAATGCCGCTGTCGCAGCGCGTCTACGGACGTCTAAAGCGCCTGCTGCAGCGTGACGGCAGCCTGCAACCGGTCACCCTCGCGGCGCTGGGCGGGCCGCAGAGTGAGCTGGTGTTTTCACGCAAAAGCGGCAAATCAGTCAATGACGGCGTGGCCGGCCTGTTCACGCCAGACGGTTATTGGCAGCACGTCGATAAACAAATCGCACCGGTCACGCAGGCGCTATTCCAGGATGATGTCTGGGTGCTGGGCGGCGTTGCGTCACCGGAGAACAGTCAGCAGACCGACCTCGCGGTGCGCCAGCTCTACGTGCAGGATTACATCCGCCAGTGGGAGCAGTTCCTCAGCGATATCCAGCTCAACAGCAGCGCGGATTTGTCACAGCGCATCAACACCGCACGTCTGCTGTCGGGCAACCACTCGCCGCTGCGCCAGCTGGTGGTTAACCTCAGTAAGCTGCTGACGCTGAACCGCGCACAGCCGGATGAGCAAAGTGCCCAGGCACAGCCGGCGACGGGCAACAGCGCCACGCGCACTTTAGAAGCGCTGTTCAGTTCCTCCAAAGCCAGCGCGGCGCCGGGCCAGGGCTCAGCCCAGCAGGCACCGGAGCAGGCGGTGGCGGTGCACTTCGCGCCTGTGCTGGAGCTGGCACAGCCGCTGCAGCAGGGCAGTAAAGTGCTGGCGGTGGATGATTTTCTGCATCAGATCGACGATCTCTACCGCTATCTGACGGCGGTGCAGGACGCCGCCAATAGCGGCATGCCGCCGCCGTCCGGCGATGCCATCAGTCGCCTGCAGGCCAGCGCCGGTCGCTTACCGGGTTCGCTGCAGAATATGGTTTCCAGCATGGCCGTGGGCGCCAGCAGCGATGCACAGCGCCGCGATATGGATAACGTGCGCAAGCGCATCACCATGGAAGTGGGCAGCTTCTGCCGCCAGGCGATTGCCGGCCGTTATCCGCTGGTGCGCAATGCGCGCAGCGAAGTGACGCCGGACGATCTGGCGCGCATGTTCGCGCCGGGCAGCGGGCTGATGGACAGCTTCTTCCGCGATAATCTGGCCAGCAAAGTGGATACCACCAACGCGGCGTGGCGTTTCACGCCTGGTATCGACGGCAAAACGCTGCCGGGCGGTGAGGCGCTGCTGCGTCCGTTCCAGCAGGCGCAGTCGATTCGTGATGCCTTCTTTGCTAACGGGGCGACCACGCCGTCGTTCCGCGTCACGCTGCGTACGGTGAAAATGGATAACGACATTCTCAACCTGACGCTCGACGTCGATGGCCAGATTCTGCGTTACAGCCACGGCCCGCAGGCGGTGCAGATGGTGAGCTGGCCCGGACCAGGCGGCACCAGTCAGGTGCGCATGCAGCTTGGCCTGACCAACGGCACCACCTCAACGCTGGTGACCAGCGGTCCGTGGGCGCTGAACCGCTTCTTCGATCGCGCTCGTTTAACCGCGGTCGGTGGCCTGACCCGCGAGGCCAGTTTTAACGTCGATGGCCATCAGGTCACGTTGTCGTTCACCCCTGGCAGTATTCGTAACCCGTTCCAGCTTCCCGGCTTTAGCTGCCCCTGAAACAGGACCTGATAATGACTCATTACGCAGCACCCGGCTGGTACGGCAAATTGCCCAGCTCGGGTGACTTTGTGAAGCGACGCTTCCCCGATGTGCTGTACCGGCAGTGGTCGAACTGGTTTCAGGTCGGACTGCATCACTGGCAAACCAGTGAAGAGAGTAAAAACGCCCCGCCGCGCGCCTTTCTCAAAGCGCCGGTGTGGAATTTTGTCGTGCCGCCGATGCTCGGCAGTCAGCTGATCCAGATGGGCTGCCTGATTGCCGCCCGCGACAGCGTCGGCCGCAACTATCCGCTGTGCGCGCTGCGCCATTTTACCCCTGCCGAGTGGTCACCGGCGCTGCTGGCCCGCTCGGGTGAGTGGTATCAGCAGGTCGGCAATATGCTGCTGCGCGTGGTGCAAAACGGCGGTACGCCAGAGCAGCTCGACCAGGCGCTGCTGAGTATTCCGCAGCCCCAGCAGCCGCAAACTGACGGCGAACAATCGGACATTTTACAGGTGATTGGCGACGGCGAGCCGTCAACGCTCAACTGGAAACTGCCGGGTGACAGCTTCGATCCGCAGTTTTACACCAGCTTCTGGTGGACAAACCAGAGCGACGGTTTCCCGCTTTACACCCAGGTGCACAGCGGCAACTTCACCGCACAGCTGTTCTCACTGCTGTTCGACCCGGCCGGCGGGGCAAAACCCGGACGAAACGGACTTTATCCTCCGATGTTTGAATCCTGAGGCCAACCGCTATGACGATGAATATTGACGCGCTGCTGGCGCCGGTCAGCAGTGATAACCCCTGCGGCGACAACCTGGAGTATCACGCGGATTACCAGGCGATGGAGCAGGCCAGTACCGGTAAAGCCGAACAGCAATTTGGCGAGACCATTATCCCGGCTGAATCAGCCGACTGGAATAAAGTCGAAAAGCTGGCGATTGACTTGCTCAGCCGCAGCAAAGACCTGCGAGTGATGTTGGCGCTTACTCACGCCTGGACCGAGTTGAAAGGGCTGCCGGGCTATGCGCAGGGACTGAAGCTGATTGAGCAGGCACTGCTGCTGTACTGGGAGCCGCTGTGGCCGCGACTGGAAGAGTACGGCGAACAGGATCCGTTTTACCGCATCAACGCGGTGGCGCTGCTGGGCGATAAATCGGCGCTGAGCAGCGCAGTACGCCAGAGCTGGCTGCTGCGCTACGCCTCGGATGGCATCACGCTGCGCGATGCCGCAGCGCTGTGCGACGGCAGCAAGACCGAAGTCGCGGACTATCCTGGCGGTCTGCCGCGCCTGACCGATGAGCTGGCGCGCGGCGAGCAGCCCGGTATTGAAGCGGTTCTACAGATAAGTGAGCGTTTGCAAACCATTACCGAAACCCTGACCGAACAGCTGGGTGAAGCGGCGGTGCCGGAGCTGTCGCAGCTGCGCAGGCAGATCGCCATGATCGCCGAACGCTGTCAGGCCACTGACCTCAGCACGCTGCAGCCGGCCGTGGTAACAGAGCCGCCGCCGGAACCGAGCGTCGCCGCGCCCGCCGCAGCGGTTCGCACGGCTGACTGGCGCAGCGTGCAAATCAGTTCGCGCGCCGATGCGCAACTGATGCTGGAGAAGGTGAAGCACTACTTTGCTCAGCACGAACCCAGCCATCCGGCACCGCTAATGATCGACCGCGTACAGCGGCTAATTGAGCTCGATTTTATGGACATCATCCGCGATCTGGCGCCAGACGGCGTGCATCAGCTGGAAAATATCTTTGGACGCCGCGACTAAGCGAGCGTAACAACTCAACGCAGCGAGACCTGCGCGCCTCCTGCGAAACTTTACCCGCGCACCCTTAATGGAGAAAACCATGGCACCAACGAAATCCAGTGGGCAGAAGTTCATTGCCCGCAATCGCGCGCCTCGCGTTCAGATTGAATATGACGTGGAAATTTATGGCGCGGAACGCAAAATTCAGCTGCCGTTTGTGATGGGCGTCATGGCGGACCTGGTCGGTAAACCACTCGAGCCGCAGGCGAGCCTTGATGAGCGTAAATTCCTGGGAATTGATATCGATAACTTCGATGAGCGCATGAAAGCGCTGAAGCCGCGCGCGGCGTTTCAGGTGGATAACACGCTCAACGGCGAAGGCAAACTTAACGTCGAACTGACCTTTGAGAGCATGGACGATTTCTCACCGGATGCGATTGCCCGCAAAGTCGAACCGCTGAGCAACCTGCTGGAAGCGCGTACCCAGCTTTCGAATCTGCTGACCTACATGGACGGCAAAAACGGTGCGGAAGAGCTGATCGGTAAGATTCTGCAGGATCCAACGCTGTTAAAAGCGCTGACCCATCTGCCGAAGCAGGATGAAAGCGCTGAAGGTAAGGAGGAGTAATCATGACCCAGTCTTCGCATCAGCAGCAACAGGGCGCCTCGCACTACAGCGAGAATGAACTCAGCGCCCTGCTGAACAAAGAATTTCGTCCAACCAGCGATCAGGCGCGTGCCGCCGTCGAAAGTGCCGTGAAGACGCTGGCGCAGCAGGCGCTGGAAAACACCGTCACCATCTCGAATGATACCTATCGCACCATCCAGGCGCTGATCGCTGAGATTGACGACAAGCTGTCACAGCAGATCAACCAGATTATTCATCATGAAGAGTTTCAGCAGCTGGAGAGCGCGTGGCGGGGTCTGAGCTACCTGGTGAACAACACCGAAACCGACGAGATGCTGAAAATCCGTTTCATGAGCATCTCCAAGCAGGAGCTGGGACGCAGCCTGAAGCGTTTTAAAGGCGCTGGCTGGGATCAGAGTCCGCTGTTTAAGAAGATTTATGAGCAGGAGTACGGTCAGTTCGGTGGCGAACCGTTTGGCTGCCTGGTGGGCGATTACTATTTCGATCACAGCCCGCAGGACGTGGAGCTGCTGGGCGAAATGGCGCGTATCAGCGCGGCGGCACACTGCCCGTTCATCACCGGTACCGCGCCGACCGTCATGCAGATGGAGTCATGGCAGGAGCTGGCGAACCCGCGCGATCTGACCAAAATCTTCCAGAACACCGAATATGCCGCCTGGCGCAGTCTGCGTGAATCGGAAGATGCCCGCTATCTGGGCCTGGTCATGCCGCGCTTCCTGGCGCGCCTGCCGTATGGCATTCGCACCAATCCGGTGGATAGCTTTGATTTTGAAGAGCAGACCGATGGCTCAAATCACAACGGCTACACCTGGAGCAACGCCGCCTACGCCATGGCAGCCAACATCAACCGTTCGTTCAAAGAGTACGGCTGGTGCACTGCGATCCGCGGCGTCGAGTCTGGCGGTGCGGTTGAAAACCTGCCGTGCCACACCTTCCCGAGTGATGACGGCGGCGTAGACATGAAGTGCCCGACGGAGATTGCCATCAGCGATCGTCGTGAAGCCGAGCTGGCGAAAAACGGCTTTATGCCGCTGGTGCACCGCAAAAACTCCGACTTTGCTGCCTTTATTGGTGCGCAGTCGCTGCAAAAGCCTGCGGAATATCATGATGCCGATGCGACCGCCAACGCACGTCTGGCTGCACGCCTGCCGTATCTGTTTGCCTGCTGCCGCTTCGCGCACTACCTCAAGTGCATCGTGCGCGACAAGATCGGTTCATTCCGCGAGCGTGATGAAATGGAGCGCTGGCTGAACGATTGGGTGATGAGCTATGTCGACGGTGACCCGGCGAACTCGTCACAGGAAACCAAATCGCGTAAGCCGCTGGCTGCCGCCGAGGTGAGCGTGGAAGAGCAGGAAGATAACCCGGGCTACTACGCTGCGAAATTCTTCCTGCGTCCGCACTACCAGCTGGAAGGCCTGACGGTGTCACTGCGTCTGGTATCTAAACTGCCTTCACTCAAATCGAACGAGAATTGATTAACTGCATCAGGCCGTCATGTATGGCGGTCTGAATGCTCACAAAGCTTCGCAGTTACCGTGCAGATGCAGAACGCTTATTTGCGAGCCGGCTCCACGTTTCGATATTAATATCGAGGAACTAAAGGATTCACTATTTTTTATTGCTCCATCCAGTGGGACAATAAAAACACTCTCTGAATAAACCATGTAGCGATATTCAGAAAACGAGGCAGAGGTAAAATATGGACTGTTTTATTCAGCCCCATGCTTTCCTGTTTGCCATAACGATGCTTTATCAAAGCAGAACGTAAATCAAGCAAGAGAAGATAATTATGGCTATTGATATGTTTTTAAAAGTTGATGGTGTGACCGGCGAGTCTAAAGACTCCAACCACACCGGCTGGACCGATATTACCTCTTTCAACTGGGGTGCTAACCAGCCGGGTAATATGTCTGTTGGCGGCGGCGGTGGTGCAGGTAAAGTGAATTTTAACGATCTGCACATTACAGCATTAATCGACAAATCTACCACTGCTATTTTAAAAGCGTGTGCAAGCGGAAAACACTTAAACAAAGTAGAAGTGTCTGTTTGCAAAGCTGGTGGTCAGCAGGTTGAATATACACGTATTACGCTTGAAGATGTTCTGGTGACATCTGTTCAGTACACCGGTTCTGATAATGGTGATACTGTAGGCGTAACTTATGCATTCCAGGCTGCTAAAGTTAAACAGCAGTATTGGGAGCAGAGCACTTCTGGTGGTAAAGGCGCAGAAAGCAGTGCTGGTTGGGATATCAAGAGCAATAAAGAAGCTTGATAAGTACGCCCCTGCGGGGGCGTATTTCCATGTGATTCAAAGCTGAATTAAGAGGGATTTTACATGAGTACGATAAGAATCAGTCAGGGTGTTGGTATCAGGCAACCTAACAAATATCGTGATGTTAAAACCGTTCAGTCACTACTAAATGCTAACAGTGTTATAACAACGCCAGGTAATGAGCTTAAAGTAGATGGTTATATCGGGGAAAAGACGATTGCGAAGATAAAAGATTTTCAGGAAAAAGTCGTCAAGCTTAATAATCCCGATGGCATTATTTCACCTCATGGGCCAACTATGCGGAGATTACATGGAAATATTACACCTGCAAAAAATATTAAAATTAATTTAGATACTACTGCTTCTCAGGTTACTGATGAAATGTATATCAGTATGGCAAAAGCATTAAATTGTGAGCCAGCAGCCATTAAGGCTGTCGTGATGTCGGAAACCAAGCAGAGTCCTTTCGATGCTTCGGGGCGTCCCACTATTTTATATGAGAGGCACTATTTTAGTCGTTTGACCAATAAAAAGTATGATAAAAGTCATCCGGATATTTCAGGGGAGCCTTATGAAGTCTATGGAAAGTTTAGTGAACAATATGGCAAGCTCAACAAAGCTATCGCGCTTGATCGCACCGCGGCATTACAGTCAGCGTCCTGGGGAGCTTTTCAGATTATGGGAAGTAATTATGCGACTTCGGGTTATGCCAATGTTGAAGCTTTTGTCCAGGGAATGAACACCATTTCTGGTCAGGTATATGCTTTCGTAAATCACGTTTCACATACTCCTGTATTACTTAATGCTATCCGCACCAAAAACTGGGCCAGTTTCGCAAGGCATTATAATGGGAAAAACTATAAACAGAACGATTATGATGTTAAATTATCCAGGAATTATGACTACGCATTGCATCATTGATTGAGGTATGTATGAAAAAACGCTTCTTCATGTCATTTATAGTATTGCTTATGACTAGCCACATTGCTGCTGCTTCGACGGCGTTATCGTCTTCTAAAGAAAATTCTTATAAAGAGAATATTTTGAATGAAGCGGAACAGCACGGTTTGAGTCGAGTTCAGTTAGATGAAAGTCAGACCTTTCGCTTAACCAGAGATGGTACAGTTTTAGGAACGCTTATCCAGGGGAAAGGGTGGGTAAGAGAAGTGCAACCTGTATGCTTTATAGGCTGGAGCAAAGATGGTAAAAAAATCGATGCATTCATTCCAACCGTCGGTCAGGGCGACTGGGAAACGGTAGGTTGTCATAAAGTTGATTCAGTGGGATTAATATCGAAAAAAGATGATGCTAATGTGAAGGTTGCAGTAGTTTACACCACGGAGGCTCCTGGACGTTATAGCAATGCTTATTTTATCGTAGGTGTTGAACCTTCAGATGATAATCTTATTTATGATGAAAAAACGACCGTGAGGTTTCAGAATTCATACCTAAAGAACATTGCAGCATTACGTAAGGCTTATCAGCAATAATTGAATGCGGCTCTATCGAGCCGCGAAAATTCAAACCGGATTCCCCTGATGTCAAATCATGAAAAATAAACGTGCTCTATATATATGTTGTGTTCTTTTAAATATTCCCTGTTTCGCGCTAGCTAAATCAACTTTTCATTTTCAGGGTAAGGCTTTCAATGCCAAAATTGAATATGATTGCAAAGAGGGTAACCTGACCTGTAATGATATTTCACTCAAATCTTCAAGTCTAAAAAATAATTCTTCTATTACCCTTAAAGGCGAAGCGATTAACACTCGCTGCCCTGATGTGTGCGACTTTCAGGGCTATCAGTTTAAAAACGGGGAATATGAATATTCATTTTATCCCAGTGTTAAGGGGGTTAATCTCTGGGATTATATTGTGACTTACAAAAATAAGGTCATTGCTCAGGATGTAGGCACAATGAAATAGTATGTGCATAAAACCGAATGAGGCGGCGACGTTATTAATAATTAAGGGTTTTAATTCCAATGGTCAAGATGGTTACTCGAGGTTAAAATTGAAGCCGTTAATTAAATTGGATAGACTTACGTTGAAAACAACTCCGATTCTGATCTGTTTGTATTTATACGTAAGTCAGTCAGCTTTCGCTACAGTCCTCTGCTCCAGCGAACCCTCAGATAGCGCAGTTTATCAATGCACGCTTCATGAGAAGCAGTTAACTGAAGACGCGTTGAATCAGGAATACGCCGCGGCAAAAAAACGGATTGCATCATCATACCGCGCGGATAAAAAACTGGCGGATGATTACCTCAGCACATTAACAAATACCCAACGTAGCTGGCTAAAGTACCGTGATGGACAGTGTAAACTGGAAGCTTTTGATGCAGAGGAAGGGAGCAACGCTCACGAGGTAGCAACCAATATCTGTATAGTGCGCATCAATAAAGAGCGAACAGTATTGCTTAAGCAATTTCCCTATTAACAAGCCTGTTTAACATCTGACCTGGCGGTAACGACAATGAAAGGGATCTTCAAATTATTACTCTTAAATTTATTCATAAGCCACTGCGCCCTGGCTGGCAATATTGTTAAATATGGTACGCTGCAGGCCTACTGGTTACCTGAATGGCATAACAATATTAACTTCCCAAACCTTCAGTTACGCTTCATTGTGGATAATGAAAATGGCTCTCATGAAACAATCAATCTCGAAACATCTAAGATATCGCATGCATTTATCATAAAAAACTTCATGAAAGTTTCGGATGAATTTTTTGAGTATAAAGAAGGGCATGTCGATCAATATGGAATGCTGGAGTTAGATAATCTTAAAGTAACAACTGAATGTGATAATAATGTCTATCGGGCGACATTTATCAACTTTACAGCGCAACAGATTAACAAAGCTTCGGTTGACAAGGGGTGTGATAGTTATCCGTGGTTAATTACTCTGCGATTAAAACAAGGTATTCAGGAAAGTGAGTTATTTACTCAGCCAGAATCAGGTAGTCAATCTGCCGCTACCGTTTCTGCACAAACGCCACCGGTGAAAATTAAAACCATCAATAAAGAGTGGGTTTATGTTGCAAATTATGATGAAAGCCAGCCGGATTTAACAGGCTCATTATCTGGCTACATCCCAGCTAATCGTCTTGAACCGGTGTACTGACACTGCACCGCGCACATATTGTAGCGGCGCGATTCATCGCGCAATAAATGGTGCCGCTACAAAATTGCAATCATTTCTAAGCCAACGAAAATTCTAAATGACAAATATGACACAGCGCATCGCGTTTTAAAGCACAGCCTCAATCACCTGATATCGCACACAGCATCGTATTACCCGCTTCCTATATTCCGCGTCTTTCCCGGAGAGCCGCGCAATATAGATGCCGAACCGCTAACCGCAGGAACCCGTTATGCGCTTTACGATAATAACGACTAAACCCGGCCACCAGCCGCCGCAAACCCGCTGTGACTTTATGCCGCCCGGCGGCACCATTGGCCGCGGAGTGGACAACAATCTGGTGCTGCCGGATGACGATCGCACCATTTCTCGCCTGCAGGCGATTGTGCATATCACCGCCGCTGGCGAATGCCGCCTCACCAACCGGGGCAACGTGACGCGCGTGCTGCTCAATGACATCCCGCTGGAGCGCGGGCGTCAGGTGGAATTACAGGATGGCGACGTGCTGGGCATCGATGATTACCAGCTGCTGGTCAACGATCTCAACGGCGCGCAGCAGCCGCAGGCCGCCACGCAGGCACCGCAGCCGGTGGTGCAGGCGCCGGTAATGGCTGATGCGCCACCGGCGGAAAAGGATGCCAGCACCGCCGCGATCCCCAGCGAGATCTGGGACAGTCTCGCCAAAGAGTTCTCGATCTCTGACGATCTGTCGAAGCGCAAAGCAGCGGCCGAGGTGCTGCCGGAGGCCAATCCGCTCACCGCGCCGGCCAGCCTCGATCGCAATCCGGAGGATCCGCTGGCTCAGCTGGTGAACGATGCGCCGCTGGATATTGGCCAGCAGCCGAAAAACACCAGCCTGTTCGATGAAGGCGATGCGCTGTTTGCGCAGGAAAGTATCTTCGACGATCGCACCCCCAGCACGCTGTCGGCGCAGCAGAATGCCACCGCGCAGCCGCAGGTCGAGAGTGCCACCGAGCTCGATCCGCTCAGCCTGTTTGGCAGCCAGAGCAGCAGCGACGTGCGCAACCACGACGATCCGCTCGGCCTGATGATGGGCAATGCGGTTCCGCTGGCGCAGCCGGAGATCGCGCCGGCACAGACGATTCAACCGCAGCCCGTCGCCCAGCCGGAAACGCCCGGTGAACCCTCGCCGGAGACGGCACCGGTCAAGCTGGCGGATCTCAGCAGTTCGCCACTGTTTGCTGACACCGAAACTCAGGCCACCTCGCCGCTGATCGAACCGCAGGCGGAGCAGCCAGAGACGGTCGCGCCACAGATGGATTACGGCGGCATTACGCTGCCCACACCGCAGGCGGTGCAACGTGTACCGTCGCCGACGCCGAAAGGGCGGCTGCGTATCGATCCGGTGGCTTCCAGCCATCAGAACGCGGCACCCGCCAGCCAGGCGACTGCCAGCCACAGCAGCGGCGACGCGCTGAAAGGCGAACTGCTGGATGCACTGCTGGAAGGCATGGGATTGCGCGATCTGCAGCCCACGCCGCAGTTCGACCGTGAGCAGATGCTGCAGTTTGGCCAGATGCTCAGCATGTTCTCGCAGGGCACCGTTGCGCTGCTGTCGTCACGCTCGATTCTTAAGCGTGGCGTTAAAGCGGATATGACGGTGATCCTCGACGACGCCAACAACCCGTTCAAACTGCTGCCGTCCGGCAAAACCGTGCTGATGCAGATGTTTGGCAGCCGCATGCCGGGCTTCATGCCGCCGCGTCAGGCGGTGCGTGATGCACTGATCGATCTGCAGGCGCATCAGCTCGGTATGATCGCCGGGATCCGCGCCATTATCGCTTCGATGCTGCAATCCTTTAATCCGGATCAGCTGGAAGAGGAAGCCCGCCAGGCGGGATCGCTGTCGCGCCTCGGCCTGCCGGGCAGCCGCAAAGCCGCGCTGTGGGAGCATTTTGTTGAGCGCTACGGCGAGACGGCGGGCGAGATTGAGGACGATTTCCATACCCTGTTCGGCGAAGCTTTCCTGCATGCCTACGACCTGGAAGTTAATCAGTACAAAGATTCACAAACCCACACGGATGACGCATGAATATCACCATTGCTTCCACGTCGAATCAGGGCGACCGCGCCAGCAATCAGGATCAAACCGGTGAGGTAATCGGCGAACGCTCAGCCTGCTTCGTAGTGTGCGACGGCGTAGCAGGATTTCCCGGCGGCGACGTGGCCGCCCGCATCGCGCGCAGCAGCCTGATGGAGGCGTTCGACGGTAACGCGCACCTGGATGCGCAGTCGATTCGCAACTACGTCAACCACGCGAATCACGCGATTCGCCAGCAGCAGAAAGCCAGCAGCGAGCACAGCCGCATGGGCACCACGCTGGTCAGCCTGTTTGTCGACCGCGACTACGAGCTGGCCTACTGGGCGCATGCGGGCGACAGCCGGCTGTATCTGTTTCGCCGCGGCTACCTCTATCACGTGACTACCGACCATAGCCTGGTGCAGCAGATGAAAGATGCCGGCCACCAGACCGAAGGTATCAACAGTAACCTGCTCTATTTTGCCCTCGGCATGGGCGATGAGCAGCGTGACGCCAGCTACAGCGATGTGGTGGAAATAGAAGACGGCGACGCCTTTTTACTGTGCACCGATGGCTTCTGGCACGGCGTGACGCTGGAGCAAATGCAGCAGTCGCTGCACATGGTCAATACACCGGAAGAGTGGCTGACGCTGATGCAGCAAATCATCCGCAACGGTCAGCCGGATAACGGTCAGCAGGATAACTTCAGCGCGCTGGCCGTCTGGATTGGCTCACCGCAGGACACCACCTTACTGCACTCGCTGTCCGAAGCGGCGCAGTTTTTCCCTCTTCGAGATTGAGAACGCCAAAATGAAACATGGATTACTGGGTCTGGCTGCGCTGCTGCTCAGCACGCACGCATTTGCTGAGAACTATCGCATCGTGCAGTCCCCGGCACAGAAACTGGATGTCTGGATTGATGACGTGAAAGATAACCAACTGGCGAGCTGGTGTAAGCGCAATGTTGATCTGCGCATCGTCACCCACGGCGCGAAAAACGTCGCGGCGCTGGAGGATTTTCTGCCGCGCGTCGCCGGGCTGATGGCATCGCAGTGTAAAGCGCTGCAGCAGCTCAACTGGGCGCTCAACGATGATGACGGCAACCCGATCGCCAGCGGCAGCGCTGCCAAAGCGCAGCAGTGGCAAACGGTGGTAACGCCGCCGCCCGCGCCCGTGCAGCAGCCAGAGACCGCTGCGGTTGCCCCTGCCGCGCCGGTGCTCAACTCGCCGCAGGCCGATACCACGCCGTGGCTGCAGTTCAGCCTGCTCGACGGCTGTCACTTCCGCACCTGGTGGCAGCATCCGGCGCAGACCAGCGCGCTGTTCGTGCCGTCAAAACAGGGGCTGAGCTGCGGTCAGGATGGCTGGCTGAGCGGCCGCAGCAGCCTGACGCAGATGGGCAACGGTGCGGCGAAAAGCGTAGTGGTGACGTTCCTGCAGGGCTTCCCGATTGCCGGCCTGAATAACAAACAGCAGAGCGCCGAGCTCAGCATCACTACCGTCAACAGCGAACGCATGGTGCTGAGCAACGAGAAGTCGCCAGACAGCTGGCTGGTGCTGCCGTTCAGCAGCCAGTTCAATGGCTGGCAGGCACCGGATCAGGTGGTGGTGCAGATGCCCGCCAGTGATGCCGCCGATGAGAGCGCACTGCGCGCACGGCTGCAGGAAGTACGCAAAGTGTGGTCGCCGTGGCTGAGCGCCAGCGCTCCGCTGAAAGTCCAGCTGGTAGAGCAGTTGCATCCGGAGCTGAAAGATCCCGCTGCCGCGGTTTACCGCACCATCAACTAACGCAAAAGGAGCTTGCATGGAGTCGTTACAATCGCGCCTGGCCAGTGCCTCACTGGCCGATAACCTCGCCGATATCACCCGCCAGATTCAGGCCAGTCCGGCCAATGCCGACCTGCGCGCGGCGTTTGTGCAGCTGCTGTGCCTGGCGGGCAACTGGACGCGCGCGCAAACCCAGCTGCAATCGTGGCTGGCGCTGACGCCCCAGGCGCAGCCGACCGTCACCTTACTGCAGCAGGCCATTGCCGGTGAGCAGCAGCGTGAAGCGGTACTGTGCGGCGCGGCGCAGCCGCAACTGCCGGGCAGCGCGTGGGCGTGGTGTGAAACCCTGCTGGCTGCGCTGACCGCCGACATCCGCGGTGACTTCGCGCTGGGTGCGGAGCAACGAGCTGCCGCGCTGGCGCAGGCCGAAGCCAATCCGGGCCAGCTGCAGCAGCAGGAACAGACGGCAGACTTCGCGTGGCTGATGGACGGCGACAGCCGCTTCGGGCCGGTGTGCGAAGCCATCGCCAACGGCCGCTACTACTGGATTCCGTTCGCCGCGATCCGCGAGATGGAATTTCAGGCGCCCGCCAGCGCGACCGATTTGGTCTGGCGCCATACGCGCGTGCAGCTGGTGGATGGCAGCGAGCAGATTTGCCAGATCCCGGTGCGCTATCCGCTACTGCCGGGGGCGGATGAGCGTTATCTGCGCGCCAGCGTCACGGAATGGCAGCCGCTGGGCCACGATGACAGCCAGTTTACCGGCCATGGCCAGAAGCTGTGGCTGAGCGACAGCGGCGAGTATCCGCTGCTGACGCTGCAGCAGCTGACGTTCCAGCCAGGCGGCAGCGATGAGCCGTGATAACAGCTCGCACAACGACGGCTATGCCCAGCTGCATGGCGGTTTCCGCGCGCGTAAAAATCGCGATGCGCTAACCGCGCGCGACAAGCTGCAATCCTCGTTACTCGATCGTCTGACTGACAACGCGCCGGACAAGCAGAGCGAAGCCAGCAACACCACGCTGATTTCCCACAGCACGCTGCGCCGCCACGTGCTGCGCGATCTGCAGTGGCTGTTCAACACCATCAACAACGAAGCCCAGCAGGATCTCAGCGCCTTTGGTGAAGTGCAGCGCTCGGTGTGGAATTTTGGCGTGGCGCCGCTGGCCGGACAGAACATCTCCGACATTGAGTGGCAGGACATGCAGCGCAAAATGACCGATGCCATTCTGCATTTCGAGCCGCGCATTCTGCCGCAGGGGCTGCAGGTACGCTGCGTCAGCGATCTGAAGTCGCTCAGCCTGCACAATGTGTTATCGATTGAAATAAAAGGCCGCCTGTGGTGCGTGCCTTATCCGCTGGAGTTTCTGTTCCGCACCCAGGTTGATCTGGAAAGCGGTCATTTTGAACTACTGGATGCAGGTTAATCATGGACAGCAAACTGCTCGACTACTACAACCGCGAACTGGCCTATCTGCGTGAGCTGGGCGCGGAGTTCGCTGCGCGCTATCCGAAAGTCGCCGGGCGGCTGGGGATGCGCGGCATCGAAGTCGCCGATCCTTACGTTGAGCGCCTGATGGAGGGCTTTGCTTTCCTCACGTCGCGCGTGCAGCTCAAAATGGACGCCGAGTTCCCGCGCTTTTCGCAGCGGCTGCTGGAGATGATTGCGCCGTCTTATCTGTCACCTACGCCGTCGATGGCGATTGCACAGCTCACGCCGGACAGCCGCAAAGGCGACATCAGCAATGGCTTCCACGTGCCGCGCGGCACCATGATGGAGAGCCAGCACCTGAAAAAAAGTGGCGTCACCTGCAGCTACACCACGGCGCACGATGTCACGCTGCATCCGCTGCGCATCAGCGACGTTTCACTCGGCGGCGTGCCGGGCGATCTGCCGCTGGGCGAACTGAAGCTCAGCGGTCGTGGTGCCGCCAGCGCGCTGCGCGTGCGTATCGCCTGCGAAGGCATCTCGTCGCTCAGTCAGCTGAATGTCGCCGATTTAATGCTGTATCTCAGCGGCCCGGACATTCAGGCGCAGAAACTGCTGGAGCTGCTGATGCAGCACCGCGTCGGCATCGTCCTGCAATCGGTCGAACAGAAACCGTTGCGCCAGGTGCTGCCGGATGACGCGTTACAGCAGGAAGGCTTTGCGCCAGAGCAGGCGCTGCTGCCGGACGATCTGCGTAACTTCGACGGCTACCGGCTGCTGCAGGAGTATTTTGCCTTTCCGGCGCGCTTCCAGTTCATCAGCCTGAGCCAGCTGGCACCGTTTCTGCGCCGCTGCGATAACGCGCAGGAATTCGACATTATCATCCTGCTGGATAAGGCTGACAGCGCGCTGGAAAGCGTGGTGGACAGCAGCCATCTGGCACTGCACTGCACGCCGGTGATCAACCTGTTTCCCAAAACGGCCGAGCGCCTGAAGGTCAGCGACAGCCAGCACGAATATCATCTGGTGGTGGATAACATCCGGCCGCTGGACTACGAAGTGCACTCGGTGCAGCGGCTGTTCGCCACCGTTGAGGGCAAGCGCGAAGAGCAGATATTCCGCCCGTTCTGGAGCACCTTCAGCGGCGACGACGGCGATTACGGTGCCTATTTCTCGCTGCGCCGCGAACAGCGCACGCTGTCTGAGCAGGCGCAGCGTTACGGCACGCGCACCGGCTATATCGGCTCGGAAGTGTTTTTGTCGCTGGTGGATGAGCATCACACGCCGTGGCGCGACGACATGCGCTACCTGTCGGCGGACGTGCTCTGCACCAGCCGCGATCTGCCGCTGATGCTGTTGCAGCAGGAGCAGGGCAATTTCGTGATGCCGGATTCGATCCCGGTCGGGCAGCTGAAGTTGTGTAAAGGTCCGACGCCGCCGCGTCCGGCGCTGGCCGAAGGGCTCTCCGCGTGGCGTCTGATCAGCCACCTGCAGATGAACTACCTGAGCCTGATGGACAGCAGCGACGGCCAGGGCGCCGCCGCGCTGCGCCAGTTGCTGAGCCTGTACGCTAATCTCGCCGAAGCGGCGGTGGCGCGCCAGATTGACGGTATTCGCCACTGCCAGCTCAGCGCGGTCAATCGCCGGGTGCCGGAACCGGGCCCGGTGGTGTTTGCGCGCGGCGTCAGCATCACGCTGGAGGTCGACGAACAGGCGTTTTCCGGTGCCAGCCCATGGCTGCTCGGCAGCGTGCTGGAACGCGTGTGCAGCCGGCTGGTCGCGCTGAATAGCTTTACCGAATTCACCCTCAACAGCCAGCAGCGCGGCGAGGTGGGCTACTGGCCGCCGCGCATGGGCAGGAAGGCGCTGCTATGAGCGAGGCGCAAATCATTCCGCTGCAGCGCGCCCAGCGGCTGCCGGACGATTTCTGGCAGGCAGTGATGGCGGCACCGTGGCGCTACGATCTGTTTCAGCTGCTGCGCCGGCTGGATGCGCAGGGCGGCCAGCGCTATCCGCTGGGACGCGCGCCGCTGCCGAAGTTCGAAGCGCTGCGCATTGGTCAGCAACCGTCGCTGGCGTTTGCCCCGGCAACGCTGGCCAGCGTGCAGCCGCGCGCAGAGGACGCGCGCCATGACGTGGCGATTTACAGCTTTGGCCTGTTTGGCCCCAACGGTCCGCTGCCGACCCACCTGACGGAATATGTGCACGAGCGCATCGTGCACCATCAGGATCACAGCCTGGCGGCATTTGCCGACATCTTTCACCATCGCGCCACGCTGCTGTTTTATCGCGCCTGGGCCGATGCGCAGCCGGCCGTCTCGCTGGATCGCGCCGATAACCGCCGCTTTGTCGATTACCTTGCCTGTCTGGCCGGCATCGGTTTACCGGCGCAGCAGCAGGCCAGTTCGCTCAGCCTGCATGCGCGGCTGATGCTGGTCGGCCATCTTAGCCGCCACGGTCATGATGCCGAAGGGCTGGTACGCATTCTGCGTCACTACTTTGGCGTACCGGTGCAGCTGGCACAGAACGTGCCACAGTGGCTGACGCTGGACGCGCGCGATCAGGCGCGGCTGGGAGCCGGACGCCAGATGCCGCGGCTGGGCGAATCGGCGTTCCTTGGCGTGGCGGTGCGCGATGTGCAGCACCGTTTTCGCCTGCGGCTCGGTCCGCTGAGCGCGCAGCAGTATGCCCACTTTCTGCCGGATGCGCCGGGCGCACGCGAAGTGCGCGACTGGGTGCGTCACTATCTCGGCATCGAGATGCAGTGGGACCTCAGCCTGATCCTGGCGGCGGAAGAGGTGCAAAGCGTCACGCTGGGAGGCAATGCCCGGCTGGGCTACACCAGCTGGCTGGGACACGCGCCACAGCCGCAGGATCGCGAAGATTTCATGTTTGAGGTTGAGGCAGCCGCAAGCTAGCCCAATCGCTTTTCCCTGTTACACAGCCTGCTTCTTTCATTAAAGAGACCCGATATGTCAGAAATCAGCCGTGCCGTGTTATTCGGCAAACTGGATACGCTGTTATTTACCTCGCTGGAAAGCGCCACCGCCTTTTGTAAACTGCGCGGCAATCCTTATGTTGAGCTGGTGCACTGGCTGCACCAGCTGATGCAGCAGCAGGATGGCGACTTACAGCGGGTGATCAGCCATTTTTCACTGGATGAAAACGCGCTGACGCGGGATATCGTCGCGGCGCTCGACCGCCTGCCGCGCGGTGCGAGCGCGGTTTCCGATCTCGCCGAACACATCGACAGCGCCGTCGAGCGCGCCTGGGTCTACGCCTCGCTGAAGTACGGTGCGACGCGCATTCGCGGCGGCCATCTGCTGATTGGCATGCTCAAAACCTTCAACCTCGCCAGCGTGCTGAAAGGCATCTCCGGCCAGTTTGGCCGTATCAATGCTGATGCGCTGCTGGAGCAGTTCGACACGCTGCTCGCCAGCAGCAAAGAGGCACAGCAGGCGCTGGTGGCACAGCCGGGTACCGAGAGTGCCGCACCGACAGCCAGCACCAGCACGCTGGCGCAGTACGCGCAGGATCTCACCGCACGCGCACGCGAAGGACGCATCGATCCGGTTACCGGCCGTGATGAAGAGATCCGCCAGATGGTGGATATTCTGATGCGTCGCCGGCAGAACAACCCACTGCTGACCGGCGAAGCGGGCGTTGGCAAAACCGCGGTGGTTGAAGGCCTGGCGCTGCGTATCGCCGCTGGCGACGTACCGGCTCCGCTGCAGGATGTGCAGCTGTGGCTGCTGGATATCGGCATGCTGCAGGCCGGTGCCGGCATGAAAGGCGAATTTGAAGCGCGCCTGCAGGCGCTGATTAATGAAGTGCAGTCGAGCCCGACGCCGATTGTACTGTTCGTCGACGAGATCCACACGCTGGTCGGTGCCGGCGGCCAGCAGGGCACCGGCGATGCCGCTAACCTGCTGAAACCGGCGCTGGCGCGCGGCCAGCTGCGCACCATCGGTGCCACCACCTGGGCCGAATACAAAAAGTACATTGAGAAAGATCCGGCGCTGACGCGTCGTTTCCAGACCGTGCAGGTGCAGGAGCCGGATGAAGCCAAAGCGATTCTGATGCTGCGCAGCACCGTCAGCGCGCTGGAGAAGCACCATCAGGTATTGCTGCTGGATGAGGCAGTCAGTGCAGCGGTGAAGCTGTCGCACCGTTACATTCCGGCGCGCCAGCTGCCGGACAAAGCGGTGGCGCTGCTGGATACTGCCTGCGCACGCGTGGCGGTGAGCCAGGGCGCACAGCCTGCGGCACTGGAAGATTGCCTGCATCGTCTGGCCGCGCTGGAGATTGAAGCGGAGATCATTGAGCGCGAAAGCAAAGTCGGGCTGGGCGATGCGGCGCGTTCGCAGGCGGTTGCCGCCCAGCGCGCAACGCTGGAAACCGAGCGCGATGCGCTGCAGCAGCGCTGGCAGCAGGAGCGTGAACTGGTCGATCAGCTGATTGCCCTGCGGGCGCGCTGCGTGACGGAGGGCGAAGCCGCGCTGCGCGATGAGCTGGACGCGACGCAACAGCAGCTGCAACAGGTGCAGGGCGAAGCGCCGCTGCTGTTTGCCGCCGTGGATGCCAGCGTGGTGGCCGCCGTGGTCGCAGACTGGACCGGGATTCCGCTGGGGCGCATGGTGAAAAACGAAATCGACGCGGTGCTCAATCTCGCGGATACGCTCAACCAGCGCGTGATTGGCCAGCGGCACGGTCTCGATCTGATCGCCAAACGCGTGCGCACCTCACGCGCGCGCCTCGACAATCCGAACAAACCGGTCGGCGTCTTTATGCTGTGCGGTCCCTCCGGCGTCGGCAAAACCGAAACCGCGCTGGCGCTGGCCGAGTCGCTGTACGGCGGCGAGCAGAACATCATCACCATCAACATGAGCGAGTTTCAGGAAGCCCACACCGTTTCCACCCTGAAAGGCGCACCGCCGGGCTACGTGGGCTATGGCGAAGGCGGCGTGCTGACCGAAGCGGTGCGGCGTCGTCCCTACAGCGTGGTGCTGCTGGATGAGATTGAGAAGGCGCATCCGGATGTGCACGAACTGTTCTTCCAGGTGTTCGATAAAGGCTGGATGGAGGATGGCGAAGGGCGCCATATCGACTTCCGTAACACCATCATCATTCTGACCTCCAACGTCGGTACGCAGCTGATCAGCGCGATGTGCGCCGATCCGGAGCTGATGCCGGATCCGGAAGCGCTCAGCACCGCATTGCGTAAACCGCTGCTGGAGGTCTTCCCGCCGGCGCTGCTGGGGCGCCTGCTGGTGGTGCCGTATTACCCGCTGAGCGACGCGATGCTGGCGGAAATCGTCCGGCTGCAGCTGGGCCGTATCGTTCAGCGCCTCGCCGACAACCACGGCATCAGCGCGCAGATTGACGATTCGGTCATCAGCCAGATCGTGCAGCGCTGCACGGAAGTGGAGTCCGGTGGCCGCATGGTCGACGCCATCCTTACCAATACCCTGTTGCCGCAGATGAGCCAGATGCTGCTCAGCGCCCACGCCCGCGATGAACGCTATCGTCGCGTGCAGGTACGCTGTGAGCAGGGCGAGTTTGTTTGCCAGTTCGATGTCTAAAGCCGTTAGTGATCAGAGAGTTTTCGAAAATGTCGGAACACGATAATCCCCTCAACGTACCCAACGCTCTGCCGGTGGGTTACCGTTTCAATGAGTTTGAAATTAAAGAAGTGATCGGTGGTGGCGGCTTTGGCATTGTTTATCGTGCCTGGGATCATCAGCTGGAACGTGATATCGCCATCAAAGAGTTTATGCCGGCTTCGCTGGCGGTACGCAGCGATGATCTGAATCTGGTGCTGCGCAGCGAACGCTTCAGCAAAACCTTTCATGCCGGGTTGAACAGCTTTATTCAGGAGGCGCGCCTGCTGGCCCGCTTCAACCATCCTAATCTGCTGCACGTGCTGCGTTTCTGGGTGCAGAACGACACCGCTTATATGGGCACGGTGTTTTACAGCGGCACCACCTTATCGAACCTGCGCGAGCGCAATCCGCAGCTGGTGGATGAAGCCTGGATTCGTCGCCTGCTGCCACCGCTGCTGGGTGCGATCAAAACCATCCACGACGCCGGTTACCTGCACCGTGATATCTCGCTGGATAACATCCAGATTCAGAGCAGCGGCGAGCCGGTGCTGCTGGATTTTGGCTCCGCGCGTAAAACCATTGGTAACCTCTCTGATGAGAGCGAAACCATGCTGCGTCCGGGCTATGCGCCCATCGAGCAATACAGCGATAACGACGAAAGCGAACAGGGCGCGTGGACGGATATTTACGCGCTGGGCGCGGTGCTGCATACGCTGATCACCGGGGCGCCACCGCCGGTGAGCGTGGTGCGCAGCATCGAAGATAACTACCAGCCGCTGGCCGCGCGCCGCCTGCCGGGCTACTCCCAGGCATTGCTGACGGCGGTAGACAGCGCGCTGGCGCTCAAACCGGAAGATCGGCCGCAGGATATTGATGCCTTTGCCGGGCTGATGGCGCTGCCAGAGCGCGAACCGGAACCGCTGCTGAGCGCCAAAATCAGCGGACCGGGCACCATGCTGGTGCCGGTGGAAGAGGCGAACGAAGCTGAAACGCTTTCGCCGGTGAAATCGCTGCTGCGCCATCGCTTTGCGCTGCCGGGGCTGGTGGCCGCGGGCGTGCTGGTGGGATTGTGCGTGGGGCTGCTGATGTCCGGGGGCGATGAGCCTGCGGCGCCGGCAGAGACGGTGCAAAACAGCGCGCCAGCTGCTGATCCGGCAGTTTCACCTTCAGCGTCGTCAGCGCCAGCCGCAACGGCAGCGGTAACGCCGGAAAAACCGCGCGAAGCGGAGCCGCAGCCTGCACCGCCGCCGGAGCCGGTCGCGCAGGTTTACATCAAGCTGCAGCAGGGCGAACGCGTCCAGGTGAATGGCAAACCGCAGGCGCTGGTGCCTGCCGCCAACGGTTTTGCCGCGCTGCAGCTGGCGCCAGGCAATTATACCTTTGCCATCAGCGGCCAGGGCGGCACGCGCGAGCAAACGCTGACCATCAGCGAAGAAGGCGTCTGGTTGCTCGATCCACACAGTTAATCATCAGGGATTTATTATGTTCTCACGCATCACCGCACAGCTGCCGATGGACGGCCTGCTGTTCTGGAAACTCACCGGCGCCGAGGCGCTGTCGCAGTCGTTTGAGCTGAACGCCGAGCTGCTGGCCACCGATGCGCGCATCGACCGTCACGCGCTGCTGGGGCAGCCGGTCACGTTCACGCTGCCGACGCAGAGCCTGCTGTCGCCGCGCTACCTCAACGGGAAAATCACGCGGGTGGCGGTGCGCAGCGAGGAGCTGAGCGGGACGCGCTACGCGGTGTACCAGCTGCGGGTGGAGCCGGACCTGTGGCCGATGCGCCGGGACCGCAACCTGCGGATATTCCAGGGGCAGACGGTGCCGCAGATAGTGCAGACGCTGCTGCAGGAGAACGGGGTGAACGTGGAGACGCGGCTGGGCAGCAGCTACCGGGTGTGGGAGTACTGCGTGCAGTACCAGGAGAGCAGCTTCGACTTCATCAGCCGGCTGATGGAGCTGGAGGGGATTTACTACTGGTTCCGCCACGAGGCGGAGCGCCACGTGATGGTGCTGTGCGACGGGGCGGACCAGCACGAGGCGTTCGCGGGCTATGAGACGATACCGTACCACGTGACGGCGTCGGGCGGGAGCGTGACGGAGGAGGGCATCAGCCAGTGGTCGCTGTGCGAGAGCGTGACGCCGGGAATGTACAGCACGGACGACTACGACTTCCGCAAGCCGAACGCGTGGATGCTGCAGGCGCGGCAGAACCCGGTGTCGCCGGTGCCGGGGGCGGTGGACGTGTACGACTGGCCGGGCCATTTTGTCGACCACAGCCACGGGGAGTTTTACACGCGCATCCGGCAGGAGGTGTGGCAGGTTGCGCACCACAGCGTGAGCGGAACGGGGACGGCGACGGGCATCGCGCCGGGGTACCGGTTCGGCATCGTGAACGCGCCGCACTTCAGCGACAACGGGGAGTACCTGGTGACGTCGGCGCGGTACGACTTCGAGGAGAACGGGTACGCGAGCGGCGGCGGCGGTGCGCGGCACAACATCGCGTTCACGGTGCTGCCGTCGTCGGTGACGTACCGGGCGGAGCCGTCGACGGCGTGGCCGAAGACGCACGGCCCGCAGACGGCGAAGGTAGTGGGCCCGGCGGGTGAGTCAATCTGGACGGACCGCTACGGCCGGGTGAAGGTGAAGTTCCACTGGGACCGCCTGGCGAAGGGCGACGACACGAGCTCGTGCTGGGTGCGGGTGTCGAGCGCGTGGGCGGGCCAGGGCTTCGGCGGGGTGCAGATCCCGCGGGTTGGTGATGAAGTTGTTGTAGACTTCATCAACGGTGATCCTGACCGCCCGATAATTACCGGGCGCGTATATAACGAAGCGAGTATGCCACCCTGGAACCTTCCCGAAGACGCCACGCGCATGGGCTTTATGACGCGCAGTAAAGATGGCCATAATGACAACGCCAGCTTCCTGTTCTTTGAGGACAAGCCGGGCGGTGAGCTGCTTAATATGCATGCTGAAAAAGACATGAACATTTCGGTGGAGAATGACAAGACCGTATCAATAGACGGTTGCCGCACGACAAAGATCGGCAAAGATCAAAGCGATGAGATCACTGGCGATGCAACTTTCCACTACAAGCAGAAGCGCACAACGACGGTTGATGGTGTTGAGACCAAAACGTTTAATAACGGTGAAAATACTACCATTAAAAATGGCAGAGAATTGAAAATAAACGATGGTGATAAAGTTTCAATTGTCGGTAATAAGAATATTCATGTTGATGGTGATGAAAATAGAGAGGTTACCGGAAGTCTGATAGAGAAAATAAACGGCAATCTATCTGTAGATATTAATGGTGGCTGGAGTCAAAATGTAATGACAGGGACTGTAAATATATTTAGCCCTAATGAAATTAGTATTAAGAGTAGTTCAAAAGTAAGCATTGAATCTCCATCGAGCTGGGTTAAAACTGCTGTGCATTCTTTTTCAATGACCGGTTTTAATGAAAGCGTTACGGGTAATAGTGCTTCATTAACGGGCAATAGCATGAGCGGTACTGGGGTGAGTTCTTCATTCACTACTGTAAGTAACAGCGTTACAGCGTTGAGTAATTCAAGCTCATTGGTTAGTTATTCAACAAAGGGCATTGACAATAAACGATCACTAACTAAAATTGAAGATACATTGCAAAATATAGTTATTAGTGCGATACATTTATTTATATGAAGGTGAAAATGCATTTTTTAACCGAAACCCCATTTATTATCGGGATCATAATGACTGTTATTGGTTTGTTTGTAATGTTTTTAATCTTCAAACCAAACAAGAATGAATTGATTGAAATAAAAAACTGGAAAACCAGAGATGAATGGCAAGGCAATGTAATAACCATTGAACCTAAAAGTTGGTCACAAACAGACACCAAATATGGCAACGACTTTTTCTATGATTTTAATGTGCCACTTACTGTTGCTGGAAAAGAGAATATATGTTCTGGTAAAGGATTAGTACGACCTAATGATATACATAAATTAAAAAAAGGGCTTAGGGTAATTGTAAAATATAACGAAGATAAGCCACCCAAAGTTGCTATCATTGATATTTTATATTAGTGGCTTTTATTGGTTTTATGGCTTGATAATCGATGTAATATTGCGCTTTATGATTTTAACATGACATTGCCTGGGCTGTATTGCGCTTTTTTGTTATGTCTATCATGTGTTATGAAGTTTATTTAGGAGTGGGCTAATTATTCTCTATTTGTCATATGTCATTGTTTCGTCAGTGTTGTTTCTTTTTTCTTTTATCATTTTCAAGCTTATCATTAAAGATGTTAAAAATAATCAGCGTAAGCGCTATCTGAAGAAGCATGGCATCGAAACGCAAGGTGAAATTACTGATGTCTATACTCGCGGTGGAAATGGCAGTCCATTAATAAATATTTTTATCACAGTACGCTTTCATAATACGGATGGTCAGGTTTATGAGGGCCGAAGCCGTGACGTGATCAGAGCAGAAGAACTGGCGATGTATCGGGTCGGAAATACCATAAAACTGACTTACGAAAAAGAGCAGCCTGAAAATTTTGCACTGCATATGCACAAATCCATTTTTAATTAGCATTGGAAGTAAATTAATACATATTTTTAATGCAGTCTCAGTCCTTTCTAAAGAAGTATAAATACCTACACCATTATCAATACCGGGTCGGGATCAGGCCCGGTATTTGTTTTATCTGTCGTTTCAAAAGGAACCCAGGCATGAAAATCATTAAGCCTCTGCGCCTGAGCATACTTAATCGCCCGTTTCG
This sequence comes from Pantoea sp. Cy-640, assembly GCF_011752635.1. Classification (NCBI taxonomy): domain Bacteria; kingdom Pseudomonadati; phylum Pseudomonadota; class Gammaproteobacteria; order Enterobacterales; family Erwiniaceae; genus Pantoea; species Pantoea sp. Cy-640. The sequence continues at coordinate 109,764 of NZ_VWXB01000011.1, forward strand.
CTGGCAGGGTAAAAATCATCTGGGCGTCACGGTGCTTGCGCTGACTGACATGGGGGAAAAGCCGCAGCTCCGTCCGGAAATGGAGCTGTGGCAACTGGCTGCCAGTGAGTTACAAACCAGCGGTGGCGTGCTGGATCTGGCCATTCCAAAAGTGCGTGCAGAGTTTCTTGCCACAGGCCATGCATATACCCATCACCAGCACGACAAAACCGCCTGCGCAGCGCGCATTGACGTCGACACGCTGAGCAAATCGCTTGCGGTGTTTGGCGATCGCTACTGGGTTGGAAACCAGATAACGCAGCCGCAACCGTTTGAATCAATGCGGCTCGACTGGAGCCGGGCGTTTGGCGGGGAAGGGCACGATGAAAATCCTTATGGCTTAGGGATTCATTCCGAGGTGCATCAGGGGCATGAATTCATTCGCTTACCCAATATTGAAGCCATGGCTGGTCGCATCACTCACGCTAAACAAAAACCCGAACCTGCGGGTTTTGGACCACTCGACATCAGCTGGCCGCGTCGCTTTAGCCGTATGGGAAAAAAGTACGATACCAGCTGGTTGCAGAATGATTTTCCGGGCTTTGCGCGTGATATTGACTGGAAAGTATTCAATGCTGCCAGCCCCGATCAATGGTGGCAGGATCGCGACGCGCTACCGGAACAGGCTGCATGGCGTATCTGGAATATGCATCCACAAAAACCGCTGCAGGAGGGCAAAATCCCGCCCTGGCAGGCGCGCTGTTTCATCAACCGCCAGCGCGGTGACGAAACGCTTTTCAAAGAGATTGCCCTGCGTGCGACGACGGTATGGTTTTTTCCGCATCTTGAGCAAATGATCCTGCTGTGGCAGGGCAGCGTGCGCATTAACGAAGATGACGCAGCTGATGTTATGCAGCTGATGCCCGCGCTGGAGAAACAGGGGTCATCCCGGTCGGTCAGTCATTACCGTAAAATACTCACACAGCGTGTTGATAAAGAGAAAGGTGCGCTGTTCTCCTTCCGTGAAAAAGATTTAATTCCGGAAGAGACAATCGGTGCCTGGGTTGATAACCAGGTCGAACAGACTTCCAGTCCGATGCGGGAAAACATGCAGAATCGTGCCGCCCTGTTACGTGAACAGCATCGCGCGCGCATGACGTCCAGCGGCGGCGAAGTCGGTGACCTGCTGAGCGAACCGGAAGAGCCTGAACTGCCCCGACTCGAAGACCTGCCAGAATTCATTGAGAAAATGGAGCTGGAGGCACAGGAGATGCAGGCGAAAGCTGAGCAGCGCAAACGTGAGATGGAAGAAAAGTACCCGCAGAGCCAGAGTGATGAGCATCAGCCGCGGGGGCCGGAAACGCTGTTTCGCATGCAGGAAATGTTGCACCGTAATAAAGACACGCTGAGTGAGAAGAAGCTGGCCCAAAGCCGCGATGCGCTGCATCAGATGTACCTGATGTCAGTCAACAGCCAGCCGCCGGCCAGGCGCCTGAAAGGCGATCTGGCACAGATTATCCGTCAGCGCGCGGAGCGCACCCTGGCGCAGGGCGGTAACTTCAGCGGTATGGATCTGACCGGTGCGGATTTCTCAGGTATGGACCTGCGCGGCGCGAACTTCAGCAAAGCGTTGCTGGAGTGCGCCGATTTAAGTCACTGCCAGCTGGACGGCGCCAGTTTTCACAGTGCAATGCTGGCACGCACTGAACTGCATCATACCTCTCTGCGCGGCTGTAATTTTGAAAACGCTACTCTGGTGCTGGCGCAGTGTTGCCACAGCGATTTTTCCGGCGCGCAGTTCAAGGATACGCAACTGCAGGAAACGCTGTTCGATGACTGTACGTTCAGCGACGCCACTTTCAGTGGCCTGCTATTCCGCGAAACCTGGTTTACTCAGTGTCGCTTCCATCGCGCGACACTGCAGAGCTGCGTTTTTATGGAGCTGAACCTTCCCGGTCCTGATTTTTTACAGGCCACGCTCAGTAAGACCACATTCTTAAAATCCACGCTGGAGCAGGCTTCATTCAGGCAGGCCGTGCTGGACAGCTGCTCGTGGGTAGAGACCCAGGCAAATGGAGCAGACTTTAGCGGTTCAACATGGACAGCCAGCGCAGTCGCTGCCGGCAGTTCTCTGAACGGTGCAGACTTTAGCGAGGCGACGCTGCGCCAGAGTAATCTGCGCCAGACGCCGCTAAACGGGGCGAACTTTACGCTGGCAAAACTGGAGAACAGCGATCTGAGCGAGGCCGCGTGTCAGGCTGCTGATTTCCGGCGCGCCAACATGACGGGCAGTATGTTTGTGCGCACTGATTTTCGTGATGCTGACTTTACCGATGCCAGTCTGATGGGGGCACTACTGCAAAAAAGCCAGCTGGGTGGGGCACGGTTTCGCGGTGCGAATCTGTTTCGCGCTGATTTATCTCAGGCCTTTACCAGTAATACCACTGAGCTTGACGGCGCGTGGACCAGACGTATCAAGACGCTTCCTAAGCGTGATGGAGAAATTGTATGACCACGCTCAGCGCAGCAGAATTGCAGCAGCGTATTAAGCAGGGCGAGGTAATAAGTGAACTCAGCCTGGAGAACCTGGATTTACGTGGATGCGATCTTGCCGGCGGCGTATTTCAGGACGTTTCACTGGCGAGCGCGGATTTGCAGGGCGCTAATCTGCAGGAAACGGTGTTCACTGAGTGTCAGCTTTCCCGGGTCAGGCTGAATAATGCCAGACTGGAGCAGACGGTATTCAATCAGTGCGAAATGGCTGGATTACAGGCGACGGACACCCGGCTGACCGAAACCGTATTGAATCAATGTGAACTGACTGGCAGCGACTTTTCTCGCTGCGCACTGTTTACAACCCAGTTTATGCAGTGTGCGCTGGAACAGAGCCAGTTCACCCAGGCTCTGTTTGACCGCTGCATCTTTTTTGAATCACCGCTGGAGGCGGGCCGCTTCGACAACTGCAAAAGCCTGCTCACCACGTTTTACGGTATTGATTTGCGTCAGACCTCGCTGACCGCCGGCGAATTTGAGCGCACGGTATTTTTCAACTGTGACCAGCGCGGTAAAAATTACGAAAGACAGCGCTTCACCGGCTGCCAGTTCACGGACTGCGCGCTGGATGACGCGCTGTTCAATGGTGCGCACCTTGTGCAGTGCAACTTCAAAGGCGCATCGCTAAAAGCCGCGCAGCTTAATCAGGTGAATGCCAGCCAGGCGTTGTTTATGGAAGCCAACCTCAGCAACGCGCAGTGTAAAGACAGCCTTTTTGATCAGGCTATTTTTGCCGGTGCGACGCTGATGCACACTGATTTCAGCGGCAGCCGCTTTTTCCAGAGCATCATGCAGCAGGTTAACGCCAGGCAGGCGTTATTTATTCGCTGCGATCTGACCTACAGCGATTTCTCCGCCGCCGATTTGCGCATGGCCGATCTTCGTGGTGCCACTTTTTCCCGTACGCGTATGCACCGGGCGCGTCAGGAGAACGCTCAGTTCTCTGGCCGTCAGGGCATCATTGAATTTGATGAAGAACTACTGGCCGCAGAGGCCTGGAGCGCTCAACGCCAGAGCCGCAGTTAAGGAGCAAAATTATGAACAACGTAAATCATAAACTGGCGCAGGCCATTTTACCGCCGGTGCAGTCAGCGGGTGTGGTGACGCACTGCTTCGCTGATACCAGCCTCACCGTTGAGTGTGAAGGACGTGGCTGGCATTGCCGGCGTGCAGCCAGCTGCGTGATTGCGCCACAGGTGGGAGACACGGTGCTGGTGACCAGCGTCGAAAACCAGATCTGGCTGCTGGCGGTGCTGGAGCGTGCGAATGCGCAACAGGCTGAGCTGAGCGTGCCTGGTGATTTACATATTCACAGTACGGGGGAGCTGAGCCTGAGCAGTTCTGCGCTGCGCATCAGCGCTGAACAGGGTGATTGCCACATCAGCGACATGAATTACAGCGGTGATAAGATCTCTGCCTGGGTTAGCCTTTCGCGCATCGTTGGCAAGCGTGCGGAATCGGTGTGGCAAACCATTACGCAGGTCAGCCATAACCTGCTGCGTACCACCCGTAATACTGAACAGGTCCGGGCCGGTCAGCTTGATATGAAAGCTGAAGATTACGCTCGCCTGCATGCCAGCAATACGGTGATCACCTCAAAAGCCATTACGAAAGTCGACTCTGAACAGATTCATATGGGTTAAGGAGCAACAATGTTCGCAAACTGTCAGCTATTTGGCGTGGATTTAGCTTTTCCGGATGTCTGCCTGACACCCACGCCTGCGCCGGTACCGATCCCTTATCCGGACATTGCCCTGGGGCCTACCGCTATTCCTAATGCGCTGAACATCCTGTTTATGGGAATGCCTGCGCATAATATGGCAACCGTCACGCCAATGACGAACGGCGATAATCCTGGAGTAGCAACGGGTGTGGCATCGGGTACGGTAATGGGCCCATCGCGCCACCTTACCGGGTCATTCACCGTATTACTCAAAGGCACGCCGGCAACCCGCCTGACCAGCATGAGCCTGCAAAACTCCACCAATGCGATTGGCATGCGAATCGTGCCAAGTCAGTTCAAAGTGCTGATGCTGGCACCTTAAACCAGTACCTTTTGCCAACCTTCCTCTGACAGGGACGAAAACCATGTTCTCACGCATCACCGCACAGCTGCCGATGGACGGCCTGCTGTTCTGGAAACTCACCGGCGCCGAGGCGCTGTCGCAGTCGTTTGAGCTGAACGCCGAACTGCTGGCCACGGACGCGCGCATCGACCGGCACGCGCTGCTGGGGCAGCCGGTCACGTTCACGCTGCCGACGCAGAGCCTGCTGTCGCCGCGCTACCTCAACGGCAAAATCACGCGGGTGGCGGTGCGCAGCGAGGAGCTGAGCGGGACGCGCTACGCGGTGTACCAGCTGCGGGTGGAGCCGGACCTGTGGCCGATGCGCCGGGACCGCAACCTGCGGATATTTCAGGGGCAGACGGTGCCGCAGATAGTGCAGACGCTGCTGCAGGAGAACGGGGTGAACGTGGAGACGCGGCTGGGCAGCAGCTACCGGGTGTGGGAGTACTGCGTGCAGTACCAGGAGAGCAGCTTGGACTTCATCAGCCGGCTGATGGAGCTGGAGGGGATTTACTACTGGTTCCGCCACGAGGCGGAGCGTCACGTGATGGTGCTGTGCGACGGGGCGGACCAGCACGAGGCGTTCGCGGGCTATGAGACGATACCGTACCACGTGACGGTGTCAGGGGGGAGCGTGACGGAGGAGGGCATCAGCCAGTGGTCGCTGTGCGAGAGCGTGACGCCGGGGATGTACAGCACGGACGACTACGACTTCCGCAAGCCGAACGCGTGGATGCTGCAGGCGCGACAGAACCCGGTGTCGCCGGTGCCGGGGGCGGTGGACGTGTACGACTGGCCGGGCCATTTTGTCGACCACAGCCACGGCGAGTTTTACACGCGCATCCGGCAGGAGGTGTGGCAGGTTGCGCACCACAGCGTGAGCGGAACGGGGACGGCGACGGGCATCGCGCCGGGGTACCGGTTCGGCATCGTGAACGCGCCGCACTTCAGCGACAACGGCGAGTACCTGGTGACGTCGGCGCGGTACGACTTCGAGGAGAACGAATACGCGAGCGGCGGCAGCGGTGCGCGGCACAACATCGCGTTCACGGTGCTGCCGTCGTCGGTGACGTACCGCGCGGAGCCGGCGACGGCGTGGCCGAAGACGCACGGCCCGCAGACGGCGAAGGTGGTGGGCCCGGCGGGTGAGTCAATCTGGACGGACCGCTACGGCCGGGTGAAGGTGAAGTTCCACTGGGACCGCCTGGCGAAGGGCGACGACACGAGCTCGTGCTGGGTGCGGGTATCGAGCGCGTGGGCGGGCCAGGGGTTCGGCGGGGTGCAGATCCCGCGGGTGAACGACGAGGTGGTGGTGGACTTCATCAACGGCGACCCGGACCGGCCGCTGATCATCGGTCGCGTGTACAACGAGGCGAGCATGCCGCCGTGGGCGCTGCCGGCGGCGGCGACGCAGATGGGCTTTTTAAGCCGTTCGAAGGACGGCACGGCGGACACGGCAAACGCGCTTCGCTTCGAGGACAAGGCGGGCGATGAGCATCTTTGGATCCAGGCGCAGAAAAACATGGATACGCACGTTAAAAACGATGCCAGCCACTCGGTCGCCAACAACCACAGCCATTATGCTGGCGGTAATGAGCTGTACCGCGTTGAGACCAACCGTGTACACGGTATCAAAGGCGGCGAGGAGCTCCTGACCGGACAAGGCAAGCTGGACGCGGCAGTTGATACCTATGTTCTGGGATCCGGCACCAAACTGCGTCTGGAGTGCGGTGAAAGCGCCATTGAACTCAACGCTAACGGTCACATTAATATCGTCGGTAAAGGCTTCAATATTTTCGTGCAGGGCGATGGCCATATTACAACCTCCGGCGGCAAGCTGAACCTGAATACTGACGGTGCAAAGCCCGGCACCGGTGCGCCTGGTGCTGATCACAAACAGAATATCAGTAAAGCGGTAGAGAATCTGTTCCCCCCTAAACAGAAAGGACAGGCGGCTCCGGCTGCGCCGAAAGCTGCAGAAAAATCTAAAGATACTAGTGTAGGTAAAACAGAGGGTTTCACCGATAAAAAGAGTAAGTATGATTATTCTGTAGATGATATGGTCAAGAAACAAAAGGGACTTAAAGCAACCCCAGTTAAGTGGAGCAATACCAAAAAAGGTTTTGTCCCAGCAACTGAAGCTGACATCAAAAAGTATGTCGATCCTGCCAACCATATGGATGGAACAGACAAATATCAATTTGTTGATTTATCATCATCTTCTGGAATTAGTAAAGATGATATGAGTAATTTCCTTAAAGGCAAAGGAACTCTTGCCGGACAGGAGCAAACTTACCTTGACGCGGCAAAAAAATATAATATAAACGAGGCTTACCTGGCAGCACACTCTGCACTGGAAACCGGTAATGGCACAAGTGAGCTTGCTAAAGGTGTAATGGTTAATGGTACCAAAGTTTACAATATGTATGGCATTGGTGCGCTTGATGGTAACGCTGTAAATACAGGAGCAAATTACGCGTATAAACAAGGTTGGACAACTCCAGAAAAAGCTATTGATGGCGGCGCAAAGTGGATATCAGATAAATTTGTTGGATCAGGTCAAAATACATTGTATAAAATGCGCTGGAATCCTGCATCTCCAGGTACACACCAATATGCAACTGATGTTAACTGGGCGACAGCGCAAACTAAAAGTATGAAGAGAATGTTTGATAGTTTTCCGAATGCAAATCTCTCATATGATGTTCCGGAATTTAAATAAGAAGGATGGTTGGATGATTTCTTTTTTTAAAAAAATGTATTTACTGATTTTTATTGCGTCAGCATCAATGTTAACTGCAAATGCTGCTGAGACAATTATTAATCATGCAAGTGCAATTTCACCTATCTCATCTTCAGATTTTACCGTGCAAATTAACAATCATCCTTTTGCATTAGGGGCTACATGGAATGAATCTGCAAAGAAAAATGCAGGGGTTCAACTCAGCGAGAGCTTTACGGGGGAAATACCTTCCGGCGAAAGTAGTTACAAATATTACCAACACCATTACGATGGTTACGATGTTTATTCTTCTAATTTACTATGGGATAAGCAGAATCGTGATATAGATAGTTACATAATTGCACAGATAACCCTTAATAAGCCGGGTGTCAAAACGGCCAGAGGCATTTCAGTTGGCGATAGCAAGGTGCAGTTGGAAAGTAAATATGGAAATGGCGCGGTGGATGATAGTGATAATCAATACTGGCTCTATTATGACGGTGATGGAAAACGTATTTTATTCCAAATTGAACGCGGCAAAGTTAGTCATATCATGATGGTCTTTAATATAGATAACTGAATTTCATTTTCCTGCACTTTATCAGTGAGTTGAGAATAAAGGCGCTGCTTGTGCAAACCGAGCGGTGTCTTTTTAGGTACAAGGAAATTGAGGTGTGAGTAAAATAATCGAAAGATCTGCTCAAACATTTAGTCTTATTCTAATCTTTTTAGATTACTCTTTGCTTTCCATTTATGGTGAAGTATATTTTTTCGAAAAATAAACGTTAAGCTGAGTATTCCAAAACTCACCAGCCAATATTTCCCACAACTTCTACTTATTTCCTCTAACGGATATCCAACATGCACTACCAATTCAACGAGGGCGCGTTCGCCCTGTTTCCGGCTGGCTGGCAGGACACCAGCATGAATATTCTGCGCGATGAAGCCACCGGGCTGGCGCTGATCGTCAGCCGTGGGCCAATCGCCGAAGGCAGCGATTTTGAGCTGGAGTTTCACCGTCAGTGGGATACGTTGCGCAGCCAGATGGGCCATGTTGAGCAGAGCGAATTTGCACGTGTGCTGGCGGGAGCCGACAACACGTTGCGCGCCATCGAAGTGGAAACGGCTTTTGATCGCAACGGGCAGGCACTGTGGCAACGTCAGCTGGCAGTAAACGTGCCTGAAACCAATATGTTGATGATATTTACTTTTTCAGCCATGCGGCCTTTTGATGAAGAAGACGGGGCACGCTGGCATGCCTTCAAACAGAGCCTGACACTGAACGCCCCACGGAAGGGATAATTATGGATAAGCACGCGGCCCGCCAGGGCGATGACATCATTCATTCCAGTATTTTCGCCGATATCACCAGTATCGTCGCTGAAGGTGCGGTCTACGCCGCGATGGGCGCGATTGTTGCCGGTGTGGCTACCGTAGCCGCTCCGCTGGTTGGCGTGGGTGCACTGGCGGCGGTAGGCAGTAGCTGTCTGCTGAGCGGTATCATCGCGGGTGCGGTGGCGAATGTGGCAGGTATCACGGACGACATCAGCGCGGCTGCGGATGGCATTGGCGACATGCTGTTTCCGCCGTCGCCTGCGGGTGTCATTGCCAGCGGTTCGGATAATGTGATCATCAATGGCTTAGCGGCGGCTCGCGCGGCAGGTGAACTGACGGCAGGCGATACGCCGCCACCGGAAGCGCAGTCGGCCGGATTTTTTGCCGACTATGCCGGCAAACTGCTGGCGGTTGCCGACCAGTTCGCCGGGGCGATGTGGCAGCCGACGATTGCCTCCGCTGCCGCAGGTACCTCGCCGCTGGAACAGGATAAAGTTGCATGCGAGAAACACAGCGGACCACAGTATCTCGCTGAAGGATCTAAAAGCGTATTCATCAACGGCCAGCCGGCGGCACGTGCTAAAGATCGCACCACCTGTGGAGCGACCATCAGCGATGATGTTTCAGCCAACGTCATCATTGGCGGTGAAACGCTAACGGTGCGGGATATCAAAAGCGGTAAACAGCCGGGACTGGCGCTGGCGATGATCGGCCTGTCGCTGATCCGCGGTCGCCCCGGCCAGATCCTGAAAAATATGCCGTGTGCGCTGGCAATGGCGGGCGGCGGTATGCTGGCCGATATGTCTATCAACGCGATATTTTCCGCGCTGCACCCGGTACATGCCGCTACCGGCGTGAAAGTGCTGAATGATGATGCCGAGCGAGATTTCTCGCTGCCGGGACGTTTTCCCCTGCGCTGGCAGCGCAGTTATAACAGCCTGACGCAGCGCGCCGGCCTGTTTGGCCGCGGCTGGTCGACGGTGTTCGACAGCTATCTGACGCTGGAAGGCAATCAGGCCACCTGGTTTGATGACAACGGCCGCGAACTGCGTTTTGCCTTGCCCGGTGAAAAAGAGGTGCTTTACAGCATCAGCGAAGGACTGATGGTGCGACGCAATGCGCACGGTGACGTGGCAATCGCTGACGATGATGGCGCGGTTTGGCGCTTGTACAAACCCACCGCCAGAAACCCGCAGCTCTTGCGCCTCGCCTCGCTGAGCGACGAGTACGGCAACGCGCTGGAGATGGGCTGGGATGAGCAGAACCGGCTGGTGCGCATCCATGATGAACCGCTGGCGATTGACGTGACGCTGCACTACAACGACGAACGCCATCCGCAACGCGTTACCGCTGCCAGTCACTTTGACGGTGAACAGCACTGGCCGCTGATGCGCTGGAGCTTTGATGATCACGGCCAGCTGGCCAGCGTCACCGATGCGGCAGGCATTGAGACGCGCCGTTTCCGTTATAACGTGGATGGCCTGATGGTATGGCACCGCCTGTCGGGCGGGCTGGAGAGCGAGTATCGCTGGCAGCTGTTTGATCACTGGCGGGTGATAGAAAACCGCACCAGCAGCGGCGATGGCTGCCGTATGCAGTACGATCTTGCGGCGGGCATTACCCGCGTTTCTACCTACGATGGACAGCAGCGCGAGCATCACTGGAATGCACAGGGATTGATTACCTGCTACATCGACGAGCGCGGCGAGCAATGGCGCTACGAGTGGGATGACAATGAACTGCTGACGCGCCGTATTGACCCGCTCGGCCATGCGGTGAACTTTACCTACGACGAGCTCGGCAACCGCATTGAAGAGCAGGATGCCGATGGCAATGCGCAGACCACAGAGTGGTTAACGCATCGTGCCCTGCCCAGCGTCATCACCCAGCCTGGCGGCGCTGCCATCCGTTATTACTACGATATCCATCACGGACTGGAACGGGTGGTCGATGCGCTCGGGCACAGCACGCGTTATCTGCGCGATGAGTTTGGGCTGATCACAGAAGAGATTGATGCGGCGGGCAATCGCTATCGCCGTGAGTATAACGATGCCGGGCAGGTCATTCGCGAGACGGACTGCTCCGGCCAGACGACGCGTTACCGTTATCATCCGCTGGGCTGGCTGAGTTGTGTTACAGCAGCCGATGGCGAAGAAACGCGATACTACTATGATGCCGCCGGGCGGCCCCGGCAGATGGAACGTGCTGAAGGCTGGGAAGAACGTCTGGAGTGGAGCGAACGTGGTCTGCCAGTGGCGTATGCCTCGGCAGACGGTAAACGCAGCGAATTCGCTTACGACCAGGCCGGCAGACTGACTCTCTCGCGAAACGCGCAGGGCGAAGAGGTGCAGCGCCGCTGGGACAGCCGTGGACGTTTAATCTCGCTGCAAAATCAAAACGGTGAAAGCTACCACTTCGAATGGGGCGCAGATTCGCTGCTGCTGGCGCAGATCGGGCTGGACGGTGTGGCAACACGCTATGACTACGATGCCACCGGACGTGCAGTTGCCCGCACTTTCGCCGCCGGTCACCCGCAGGCGATTACGCACCGCTTCGCCTTCAGCCCGGCAGGGCAACTCATGGCGCGCATCACCCCGGAAGGCCAGACGCGCTATGACTATACCGCGGCGGGCCAGCTGGCAAGCGTGGCGCAGTATCTGCCGCTGGGGGAAAACCAGTGGAGCCGTGAAGCCGAGCAGGCGATTACCTTCGCGTATGACAAAGCTGGTCGCGTGATTGCGGAGCAGGGCGATCAGGGCAGTCTGGCGTGGCAGTACGACGCGCTGGGCAACTGCACTGCGCTGACGCTGCCGGATGGCCGCCAGCTGAAACAGTTGTATTACGGCAGTGGCCATCTGCTGAGCATCGCGCTGGATAACCTGCCGGTCAGCGAATTTACGCGCGATACACTGCACCGCGAGCTGAGCCGCAGCCAGGGCGGACTGACCACGCGCAGCGATTACGATCGGCTGGGTCGGCTGGTGCGTCGCGATGTGTTCGACGGCGAGGCACAGCGCCCGGCACCGCGCCGCTGGTCGCGCCGGCGTGATTTCGACTATGGCAACAACCTGATCCGCGAACAGCGCGACGACAATCCTTTCAGCCAGACGCTCTGGCACTACGACAGCGCGGGCCGTCTGCTGGTGCAGGAAGGTGCTCAGCCCGGTAATGATACGTGGCGATGGGATGGCGCGGGCAATCCGCTGGACCGCAGCGCGGCAGCAGCGGTTACGCACAACCGTGTTACGCAGCTTAACGGCATCCGCTGGCGCTACGACGTACACGGTCGCACCAGTGAAAAGGATGATGGTCAGACGCGCTGGCGCTATCGCTATGATGACGAGCATCGCCTGATCGAAGTTGTCAGCGAGCCGCGCGATCGCAACAAGCCTCAGGTGCAGGTGAGTTTCCGCTACGATCCGCTCGGGCGCCGCTTCAGCAAGCGCGTGCAGCGTTTACTGCACGGCAAGCCGGCCGGAGCAGCGACCCTCACCCGCTTCGTCTGGGACGGTTTTCGTCTGCTGCAGGAAATACACGACGAAGTGCCACTGACCTACGTATACAGCGACGCAAACAGCTATGAACCGCTGGCGCGTATTGACGGCAATGAGGGCGCGGAGATTTTCTGGTTCCACAATGCCGCTAACGGCATGCCGGAACGCCTGACAGACAGCGAAGGCCGCATCAGCTGGGAAGGCATCAATAACGCATGGGGCAAACTGCTGCGCGAAACTCATCAGCAACTGCCCGGCTACGACCAGAACCTGCGTATGCAGGGCCAGTACCTGGACCGTGAAACCGGACTGCACTACAATCTGTTTCGTTACTACGACCCGGACAGTGCGCGGTTTACGCAGCAGGACCCGATAGGGCTGGCGGGTGGGCTGAATCTGTATGTTTATGCACCCAACTCTATGACATGGATAGATCCGCTTGGGTTGAGTAAATGTTCAGATGCTGAAAGTCAGAAATTATATCGAGGGGTTAGTGCAAAACATCCTGAATTAGAAAATGCCAGAAAGGGTATTGTAAAACCAGCAAACCCTCATGCTGATTTGTCACCTGAACAACATGCAGAGGGTGGATTGACGGGTGAAAGCCAATTTGTATCATGGACTCCTGATAAAGAAATGGCTTTAGGTCATGCTAATAAAGACGGCCCAGGAGGGGTTCTGCTGAGTGTCCCTGTCGGAGCGCCTCCTCAGGGAGCTTCATGGTCTTGGGGATGGACACATATTAACGACTGGGGCGAAGTTGAGATGTTGCAATTGGGTACACGAAAAGGCGTGACCGTCACCGTTTTATGAGGATTAACTGTATGAAGCATCTGAGTTACCTAAAATCCATTTTTCCTAAAAAACGAGAGGAATGGACAGGGTATTTAAACGGTATGCTTATGTCGGATAGCTTAATAGTAGGTAATCCTTATGATGAGGATTTGAATTTATTACTTCTTAAGTATAAAAAAAGGAACTGTATAAATAAAGAGCATGGAGAGGAAGTGTTAGGGATAAATGATTTGGTTATGAAAATAAATTCTTGCTTGGGCGATATTAAGGCTACGGTTTATCCATTGAGAAATGATGTTTATTCCGGTGATTGCATAGTCTTAAAAAATGAAATTATAGGGTGTGCTTTTATCAAGAGAGGTCGTTCCTCTTATAAGAAAGGGCTTTGGATAAACGGAAGTAAAATAGATTAAAGGAACTGTTTTTAATGAAAGCCAGAAGGTTTTTTAGCAATTTTTGCCGTTTTTTACCTTAGTCGATTGAGTGTGTGTATAAAATTGAGTTCAGCCGGAATACATAAAATTTACCTGACCCGGCATGAATCTAGTTGGAGAAACCAGTAATAACACAACAGATGTGAGCGTGCGTTATGCTTATGGAGAAAAGAGCTGCGAAAAATTGGCTCAAATGAAACGAAAGGAGCGTTCGTGAGATAAAAAATCAACAAGAGATAAGTTATAAACAAAAGGAATTTATACAATTAATCCTGAGGGTAGGCCCTGAAGTCATGATAGAATGAAAGAAAAACTTGATTCTTTTCTACTATTTTAATGTGGAGTTGCTCAGCTCAAGCATTCAACAATCTTTGAAGTCAAGATAGATAAATATCTAAAAGTTTTACTGAGCATATCCGCAATTAGTAAGCCATAATTTCGAGCAATTATCTGTAGATGAGCGCATTGTAAAGTTCGATGCTTTTGATATTCCTCTGAGTACTAATCATGAACTATGGATATTACAGCGAAGTTCTTGCCTTTCTCAATGATTACTTTATGAGGAGTGTTAAGGATTCCCATTGTTTGTGTAAGTTAAATAAAATAATTGAAAGTTCAATGCATGAAAATAATGTTCCTATTAGGTCTATTCATCAAACTTTTATTGATTGCACGGAAAAATTCAATGATTACTCTATACGAGGAGAAAATATGAGAGATGTATGGAGGAAGCTGCTCGATATATGGCAGTAACTTGTATTCATCGATAATTGCGTACAGTAATGTTAGCAGTGCTGCAACGTAATCCCTTGCATCAGACCGCACTGCCCAAATGAACTCAACCCTCTTTCCTCTCCGTCTCCGCCGCCGTCTCTTCCTCTTTATCCTCTTTCACCGTTCTGCTGGCCGTCAGCAGGAACGGCGATTGCTGCCAGCGGGTGCGGCGGTCGCGCAGCAGGGTACGGGTCAGGATAATGCCGATCGCCAGCGCCAGCAGCATCATCAGGCGCAGAATATTAGTGGTGTTATCCACCTGACGCGATTCCGTCACCAGCACATGGGTATCCAGCGTGATACGCAGAAAACCCTGCGGACCCTCTTTCCCTTCCAGCGGCTGGACAATCTGATGATTGAAATAACTACCGGCACGTTTACCGTCGAGCGCCAGGCGGTCGCGCACATTAATGCTCTCGCCGCTGTGGGCCACCAGGCTGCCGTCGTCGGCATAGACCGAAGCGTCCAGCACACGGCTGTTATCCGTCATCTGATTCAGGATGGCTTCAATCTGCGTGCGGTTATCGTCGCTGTTGTCCATGAGCGGTTTCAGGCTGAACGCCACCTGGCGCGTCAGCGTGTGCGCCAGCTCCTCGACCTGTTCGGAACGGGCCATCTGATGGCCAAGACTAAACCATGACGCGCCCTGCATCAGCACCACTAACAGCGCCAGCGAGATAAGAACGATCACCGTGCGATGCAGGCGAAATTTCAGTGCGGTTTTGACCATCAGAAACCCGTGTGACGTAACAGCAGAAAGGCTGGCAATTATGTTGCCAGAACCCGCGCAGACAAGGTAGCCTCTTGCGTGGTTTTGTTGTCCCTACAGGAGCTGTAATGCCAAATCGTCTTACCTGGTGCGATCTGCCCGCCGATGTCTCTCTTTGGCCGGGTTTACCCCTTTCCCTGAGCGGTGATGAAGTGATGCCGCTGGATTACCGTGCCGGTCGGACTGGCTGGTTACTGTATGGGCGCGGGCTCGATAAACAAAAACTGACCGATTATCAGCATCAGCTGGGCGCGGCGATGGTGATCGTCAGCGCGTGGAATGTCGATGAGTATCAGGTAATCCGGCTGGCGGGCTCGCTGACACCGCGTGCCAGCAAGCTGGCGCATGAGGCTGGCTTTGATGTGGCGCCGCTCGGCAAAATCCCCCATCTGAAAACGCCAGGGCTGCTGGTAATGGACATGGATTCCACCGCCATCCAGATCGAGTGCATCGATGAGATCGCCAAACTGGCGGGCTGCGGCGAGCAGGTGGCGGAAGTGACGGAACGCGCGATGCGCGGCGAGCTGGATTTTAAAGCCAGCCTGCGCGAACGCGTGGCGAAGCTGGCCGGCGCTGACGCCAACATCCTGAAGCAGGTACGCGACACGCTGCCGCTGATGCCGGGCCTGACCACGCTGGTGCACAAGTTGCAGGCGCTGGGCTGGCAGGTAGCGATTGCCTCGGGCGGTTTCACCTTCTATGCCGATCACCTGCGGCAGACGCTGCATCTGGCCGCTGCGGTGGCCAACGAACTGGAAATGCGTGACGGTAAGCTGACCGGCGAAGTGCTGGGGCAAATCGTCGACGCGCAATTTAAAGCCGATACCCTGAACAGTCTGGCCCAGCGCTTTGACATCGCACCGGAACAAACCGTGGCGATTGGCGATGGTGCTAACGATCTGCCGATGATTAAAACCGCGGCGCTGGGTATCGCCTATCATGCTAAACCCAAAGTGAATGAGCAGACGGAAGTGATTATCCGCCACGCTGACCTGATGGGAGTGTTCTGCATTCTCACCGGCAGTCTGATTCACGAAGAGCGTTAACTGAGGATTTGATTTGGCCAAAGCGGCAAAACGCGCCTTCGTCTGTAACGAATGCGGCGCTGACTATCCGCGCTGGCAGGGGCAATGCAGCGCCTGTCACGCCTGGAATACCATTACCGAGGTGCGCATTGCCGCCTCGCCTGCGGCCGCGCGCAACGAGCGCCTGAGCGGCTATGCCGGTAGCGCCGGCACCAGCCGGGTGCAGAAGCTGTCGGAGATCAGTCTGGAAGCGCTGCCGCGTTTCTCGACCAGTTTTAAAGAGTTTGACCGCGTGCTGGGCGGCGGCGTGGTGCCGGGCAGCGCGATACTGATTGGCGGTAACCCTGGTGCCGGTAAATCGACGCTGCTGTTGCAGGTGATGTGTAAGCTGGCGGAAGGGATGAAAACCCTGTACGTCACCGGCGAAGAGTCGCTGCAACAGGTGGCGATGCGCGCCCATCGTCTGGGATTGCCGACGGAAAACCTCAATATGCTGTCGGAAACCAGCATTGAGCAGATCTGCCTGATCGCCGAGCAGGAGCAGCCGAAGCTGATGGTGATCGACTCGATCCAGGTGATGCACATGGCGGAGATCCAGTCATCGCCGGGCAGCGTGGCGCAGGTGCGGGAAACCGCCGCTTACCTGACGCGCTTCGCCAAAACGCGCGGCGTGGCGATCATCATGGTCGGCCACGTCACCAAAGATGGCTCGCTGGCCGGGCCGAAGGTGCTGGAGCACTGCATTGACTGTTCGGTGCTGCTGGACGGCGATGCCGATTCGCGTTTCCGCACGCTGCGCAGCCACAAAAACCGCTTTGGTGCGGTGAATGAGCTGGGCGTCTTTGCCATGACCGAGCAGGGCATGCGCGAAGTCAGTAACCCGTCTGCTATCTTTTTGTCACGCGGCGATGAGATTACCTCGGGCAGTTCGGTGATGGTGGTCTGGGAGGGCACGCGCCCGCTGCTGGTTGAGATTCAGGCGCTGGTGGACCATTCGATGATGGGCAATCCGCGCCGCGTGGCGGTTGGGCTGGAGCAGAACCGTCTGGCGATTCTGCTGGCGGTGCTGCACCGCCACGGCGGCCTGCAGATGGCCGATCAGGATGTGTTTGTGAACGTGGTCGGCGGCGTCAAAGTCACCGAGACCAGTGCAGACCTGGCGCTGCTGCTGGCGATGGTGTCGAGCCTGCGCGATCGCCCGCTGCCGCAGGATCTGGTGATTTTTGGCGAAGTCGGGCTGGCCGGGGAGATTCGTCCGGTGCCGAGCGGCCAGGAGCGCATTTCCGAAGCAGCCAAGCACGGCTTTAAGCGCGCCATTGTGCCGGCAGGGAATGCACCGAAGAAGGCGATTGACGGTATGAAGGTATATAGCGCGAAGAAGCTGGCGGACGCGCTGGCGATTCTGGACGAGCTGTAAGGCGGGTTGTTGGGGAGGGGGTTTGGCTTGTGGCGTGGCCTGTGCTCCACCTTTGCCTTCATCTTTTCCCTCACCCTAACCCTCTCCCGCTGGGCGGGAGAGGGAACCGTTCGCAGGGGCGGGAAGTACGGTACCGATCTGTTGTTAACCGCTCTGTTCAGGATTTTCCCCCTCTCCCGCGGGCGGGAGAGGGCCGGGGTGAGGGCCCGCGCGCACCATCCCTCTAATTCCATGCAGGAGGCACTACATGTCATCGTTTGACTATCTGAAAACCGCGATTCGCCAGCAGGGACACACATTGCAGCAGGTGGCTGATGCCAGCGGGATGACCAAAGGCTATCTGAGCCAGTTGCTGAATGCCAAAATCAAAAGCCCGAGCGCGCAGAAGCTGGAAGCGCTGCACCGTTTTCTCGGGCTGGAATTCCCGCGTCGCGACAAAACCGTGGGCGTGGTGTTCGGGAAGTTCTATCCGCTGCACACCGGCCACATCTACCTGATCCAGCGCGCCTGTAGCCAGGTCGATGAGCTGCACATCATCATGGGCCATGACGATCCGCGCGATCGCCAGCTGTTTGAGAACAGCGCCATGTCGCAGCAGCCCACCATCAGCGATCGTCTGCGCTGGCTGCTGCAGACCTTCAAGTATCAGAAAAACATCCGCATCCATTCGTTCAACGAAGAGGGCATCGAGCCCTATCCGCACGGCTGGGACGTGTGGAGCGCCGGCGTGAAAACCTTCCTCGCGGAGCAGGGCATTGAGCCCGACTGCGTCTATACCAGCGAAGAACCGGATGCGCCGATGTATCAGCAGCATCTGGGCATTCCGGCGGTGGTGATCGATCCGCATCGATCGTTTATGAACATCAGCGGCAGCCAGATTCGTCAGGATCCGTTCCGCTACTGGGAGTACATCCCGACTGAAGTGAAGCCATTCTTCGTGCGCACCGTGGCGGTGCTCGGCGGTGAATCGAGCGGCAAATCGACGCTGGTTAACAAGCTGGCCAACATCTTTAACACCACCAGCGCGTGGGAGTATGGCCGCGACTATGTCTTCTCGCACCTCGGCGGCGACGAGATGGCGCTGCAATACTCCGACTACGACAAAATCGCGCTCGGCCAGGCGCAGTACATCGATTTCGCCGTCAAATACGCCAACAAAGTGGCGTTTATCGACACTGACTTCATCACTACCCAGGCGTTCTGCCTTAAGTATGAAGGGCGCGAGCACCCATTCGTGCAGGCGCTGATCGATGAGTACCGCTTTGACCTGGTGATTCTGCTGGAAAATAATGTGCCGTGGGTGGCCGACGGCCTGCGCAGCCTCGGCAGTTCGATGGATCGCCGTGAGTTCCAGTCGATGCTGGTCACCATGCTGCGTGAAAATCACATTGAATATGTGCACGTCAAAGAGGATGACTACGACACACGCTTCCTGCGCTGCGTCGAGCTGGTGAAGCAGATGCTGGGTGATCCTTAACATTTTATTTAGGATAATTAACTTATGTGCAGCATCCAATGTGATGCTGCAATGTAACTAATGATGTTGAATAAGAGCTTTAATGCCATAGGAAATTTTTTTTTTGATTAAAATTTGATGTTGATTGTTTTTTTGAATACTAGAAGCTATTGCGTAAAAAAAGAACTAAGAATTAATATGAAACTTCTTCTTCTCAAAGGATGAGTTTATGAAAACGCAAAGTTTAGAATGTGCCTGTATCAAATCCCTCTATAAAAGTGAAATATATGACCAGCGTGAGTTTAATGGAGTTAAGGCTCTTAAGCTTATGCTAGGAAGTGATGCCAAAGAATTTAAGGCAAATTTTTTTATTGGAGGAGAGGATACACCATACAAGGTCTCTGTTACCTGGTACGATGCCAGGATAGCACATGAAATTCGAAGCGAATTTCGATTCTATTATGAAGCTAATCCAGTCATGGATTCAGCTACGATAGGTGACAATATTGTTATTGGTTTTGACAGAAAAAATGTACTGACTTGTATTCTCTATAAAATCAACAACTCTGAGCATCAAGGCAATATTCAGGAATGGGTAAAAATTAAATAATGACTATTGCAAAGATAAGGGCGCAATCATGCGCCCTTTTTTTATTACTTCGCCATGCGCTTGTACTTGATACGCTTCGGCTCCAGCGCTTCGGCGCCGAGGGTGCGTTTCTTGTACTCTTCGTACTCGGTAAAGTTACCTTCGAAGAACTCCACCTTACCTTCATCCTGATAGTCGATGATGTGGGTGGCGATACGGTCGAGGAACCAGCGGTCGTGCGAGATCACCATCGCGCAGCCCGGGAACTCCAGCAGGGCGTTTTCCAGTGCGCGCAGGGTTTCGATATCCAGGTCGTTGGTTGGCTCATCGAGCAGCAGCAGGTTGCCGCCCACCTGCAGCAGTTTCGCCAGGTGCAGACGACCACGCTCACCGCCGGACAGTTCGCCGACGCGTTTGCCCTGATCGGTGCCCTTGAAGTTAAAGCGACCGACATAAGCACGGCTTGGCATTTCGGTGTTGCCGATGCGCATAATGTCCTGACCGCCAGAAACTTCTTCCCACACGGTTTTTGAATTATCCATCGCATCGCGGAACTGATCGACCGACGCCAGCTTCACGGTTTCGCCCAGCTCGATGCTGCCGGAATCCGGCTGCTCCTGACCTGACATCATGCGGAACAGCGTCGATTTACCGGCGCCGTTAGGACCGATGATGCCGACGATGGCGCCTTTCGGCAGCGAGAACGACAGATCGTCAATCAGCACGCGATCGCCATACGCTTTGCTCAAATTCTTCACTTCCAGCACTTTGTCGCCGAGGCGCGCGCCAGGTGGAATGAACAGTTCGTTGGTCTCGTTACGTTTCTGATAATCGGTGTTGTTGAGCTCTTCAAAGCGCGCCAGACGGGCTTTGCCCTTAGACTGACGGCCTTTCGCGCCCTGACGCACCCACTCCAGCTCTTTCTCGATTGATTTGCGACGTGCCGCTTCCTGAGAAGCCTCCTGCGCCAGACGCTGATCTTTCTGCTCCAGCCATGAAGAGTAGTTGCCTTCCCATGGAATGCCTTCACCACGGTCGAGCTCCAGAATCCAGCCGGCAACGTTATCGAGGAAGTAACGGTCGTGGGTGATGGCTACCACAGTGCCTTCGAAGTCGTGCAGGAAGCGCTCCAGCCACGCGACGGATTCGGCATCCAGGTGGTTGGTCGGTTCGTCGAGCAGCAGCATGTCTGGCTTTTCCAGCAGCAGACGGCACAGCGCGACGCGGCGGCGTTCACCACCGGACAGGTTGGCGATTTTGGCATCCCACTCCGGCAGACGCATGGCATCGGCAGCACGGTTCAGCTGGGTTTCCAGGTTGTGCCCGTCGTGTGCCTGGATCACTTCTTCCAGACGACCCTGCTCAGCGGCCAGCTTGTCGAAGTCGGCATCCGGATCGGCGTACAGCGCGTACACTTCGTCGAGACGCTTCAGCGCGCCAACCACTTCCGCGACCGCTTCTTCCACCGACTCACGCACGGTGTGTTCCGGGTTCAGCTGAGGTTCCTGCGGCAGATAGCCGACTTTGATGCCCGGCTGCGGGCGTGCTTCCCCTTCGATATCTTTATCAATGCCGGCCATGATGCGCAGCAGGGTCGATTTACCCGCGCCGTTCAGGCCGAGTACGCCAATTTTGGCGCCAGGGAAAAAGCTAAGGGAGATATTCTTCAGAATGTGACGCTTCGGCGGAACCACTTTGCCGACGCGATGCATGCTATAGACGAATTGAGCCACGTTGTGATGAGCCTCTTGGTCTGTAATGGGTGGAACGTCAGATGCTGAAGTTTAGCCGTTTTCACCCGGCAATCACAGCCGCATTGCGCGCAATCTTCCGCAGCGACGGAATAATGCTAGCCGCAGTGCAGGGTGAGCCTGGCCGCCTGCAGCACGGCGAGCAGCGCGGGCGGAGGCGGGCTGTCGCTGACCAGCATATCAAACAGCGAGAAGTCGCCAATGCGCGCCGGCAGTACCTTGCCGTACTTGCTGCTGTCGCCGACCACGATTTTGGTCTGCGCCCGCTGCAGCGCCAGATGCTTGATGGGCAATTCATTGAGGTTATAACAGGTGGCACCCTGCGCGGCGTCCATGCCGGCGGCAGAAATAAAGGCTTTATTGGGGCAGAGCGCATCCAGCACCGTGACCTGCTCGAGCGGGGTAAACACGGCGTTATCGGCGTGGAATTCGCCGCCGCACAGAATCACCCGACAGTGCGGCTTCTCTTTTAATGCCAGAAAGGTGTTGATCGCGCTGCAAATGGCGGTGAAGGGCAGATCGTTATCGATCGCTTCTATCACCAGCGGCAATGTGGTGCCGCAGTCGAAAAACACCGTGTCGTTGGCCTGTACCAGCGCGGCAGCCCGCTGTGCCAGCAGACGTTTCTTGCTGACGTTGAGGTTTTGCTGGTCGCTGACAAAATAGTGCGCCACGTTCTGCCGCGGGTCGCGCATCACATAGCCACCCAGCAGCACCACGCCCTGCGTCGCGCCGGTTAAATCGCGGCGGATGGTCATTTCTGACACGCCCAGCAGTTGCGCGGCCTGTTTTAAGTGCAGGGTGTCGCTGTGTTTCAGCGCCTGCGCCAGCTTATTGATTCGTTCGTCGCGGCGGGTTTCCATCAGTAACTGTTCGCTCAACCTTCGCTGCGGCCGGAATGGCCGGGTGGAGGGTAAACATAAGTTTTTTCTTGCAGATTAACAACCTGTCTTCTGCCTGCCCGCCCGCCGCGCGGCTAAATCGCCACCAGCCCGCGCACGCCCTCGCTCTCCATATTCGCCCCAGCGCCACGCTGCACAATTTCGCCGCGCGACATCACCAGATAGCTGTCGGCCAGTTCGGCGGCGAAATCATAAAACTGCTCGACCAGCAGGATCGCCATGTCACCGCGCTGCGCCAGCTGGCGGATCACCGCACCGATCTCTTTGATCACCGACGGCTGGATCCCTTCGGTCGGCTCATCGAGGATCAACAGCTGCGGCTGGCAGGCCAGCGCCCGGCCGATCGCCAGCTGCTGCTGCTGGCCCCCTGACAGATCGCCACCGCGCCGCGTTTTCATCTCGCGCAGCACCGGAAACAGCTGGTAGATCTCCTCCGGGACGCGGCTGGCCTGGGCGCCGGAGAAGCGCGCCAGCCCCATCAGCAGGTTCTCTTCCACCGTCAGACGCGGAAAAATTTCGCGTCCCTGCGGCACATAAGCAATGCCGGCCTGCACGCGCTGGTGTGGCTTGCGCGTGTTAATCAGCTGGTTCTGCCAGCGAACCTCGCCGGATTTGACCGGAATCAGCCCCATCAGACACTTCAGCAGCGTGGTTTTGCCCACGCCGTTGCGCCCCAGCAGGCAGGTGATCTCGCCCGGGCGGGCCTCAAACGACAGACCGCGCAGGATATGGCTGCCGCCGTAATATTGATGCAGTTCTGCTACCTGTAACATCTTAGCGCCCCAGATATACGTCGATAACCCGATCGTCCGCCTGTACCTCGCGCAGCGATCCCTCAGCCAGCACCTGGCCCTGATGCAGCACCGTCACGTGGTCGGCAATGGTTTCCACAAAGCCCATGTCATGTTCCACCACCATCAGTGAGTGCTTGCCCGCCAGGCTGCGGAACAGCTCGGCGGTGTAGTCGGTTTCGGCATCGGTCATGCCAGCTGCCGGTTCGTCCAGCAGCAGCAGGTGCGGCTCCTGCACCAGCAGCATGCCGATTTCGAGGAACTGCTTCTGCCCGTGCGACAGCAGACCCGCCTGCCGCTGGCGTTCGCCGCCGAGTCGCAGCAGTTTCAGCACCTCGTCGATGCGATCGCGCTGCTCGCCGCTAAGCCGGGCGCGCAGGCTGGCCCACACCGATTTATCGTTTTTCAGCGCGATCTCGAGGTTTTCAAACACCGTCAGCGCTTCAAACACCGTGGGTTTCTGAAACTTGCGGCCAATGCCGGCGCGGGCGATTTCGACCGGCGACAGCTGGCGCAGATCGGTATCCTGGTCGTAGATCACCTGGCCGCTGTCCGGCCGGGTTTTGCCGGTGATCACGTCCATCAGCGTGGTTTTTCCCGCGCCGTTCGGGCCGATCACGCAGCGCAGTTCGCCGACGCCGATCTGCAATGACAGATCGGTCAGCGCGCGGAAGCCGTCAAACGAGACGTTGATGTTCTCCAGCAGCAGCACCGGATCGGTTTGCTGACGATGGCGATCCGCCGGGTGCGGTTGGGTAAACAGTTGCTCAGTCATGACGCCTCCGGCGCAGCAGGCCAATTACGCCACGCGGCAGGAACAGCGTGACCAGGATGAACATCAGGCCCAGGAAAAATAGCCAGTATTCCGGGAAGGCGACGGTGAACCAGCTTTTGGCACCGTTGACGATGGCCGCACCCAGCAGCGGGCCAATCAGCGTGCCGCGTCCGCCGAGCGCCACCCAAATCGCCGCTTCAATCGAGTTGGTCGGCGACATTTCACTCGGGTTGATGATGCCGACCTGCGGCACATACAGCGCACCGGCCAGCCCGCACAGCACGGCGGAGAGCGTCCAGACGAACAGCTTGAAGCCCTTCGGATCGTAACCAATAAACATCAGGCGGTTTTCTGCATCACGCACCGCCGTCAGCACGCGACCAAACTTACTGCGCGCCAGGGCAAAGCCCAGCGCCAGGCTGAACAGCAGCAACAGCACGGTCGCGATAAACAGTGCGATACGCGTGCCGGTGGCGGTGACGCTGAAACCGAGCAGGGTAGTAAAACCGGTAAAGCCGTTGTTGCCGCCAAAGCCGGTTTCGTTGCGGAAAAACAGCAGCATGCCAGCGTAAGTCAGCGCCTGCGTCATGATGGAAAAGTAGACGCCTTTGATTCTGGAGCGAAAGGCGAAGAAGCCAAACAGCAGTGCCAGCAGGCCTGGCACCAGCACAATCAGGCACAGCGCCCAGAGAAAGTACTGGCTGCCGGCCCAGAACCACGGTAGCTCATTCCACGACAGAAACGACATAAACGCCGGCAAACCGCTGCCTGCAGCCTGGCGCATCAGGTACATGCCCATGGCATAGCCGCCGAGGGCAAAAAACAGCCCGTGGCCGAGCGACAGCAGCCCGGCGTAGCCCCACACCAGATCCAGCGCTACCGCAACAATCGCATAGCAGAGGATTTTGCCCACCAGCGTCAGCGTATAGGTGGAGATCGCCAGCGGATGGCTGGCGGGCAGCAGGGCGCAGAACGGCAGCACCAGCAGCAGCGCGGTCACGATGACGCCGAGAATCAGGCTGAGGCGCGGCGCTTTGCGCACCGCGCGTAAGGTCAGTGGCTGGCTCATCAGTCAATCACCCTCCCTTTAACGGCAAACAGACCCTGGGGACGTTTCTGGATAAACAGCACAATCAGCACGAGGATCAGGATTTTGCCGAGCACCGCGCCAATCTGCGGCTCCAGCACTTTGTTGAGGATGCCGAGACCAAAAGCCGCCACCACGGTGCCGGCCAACTGACCGACGCCGCCGAGCACTACCACGAGGAATGAGTCGATGATGTAGCCCTGACCCAGTTCCGGTCCGACGTTGCCCAGCTGCGACAGCGCGACGCCGCCGAGTCCGGCAATGCCGGAACCGAGGCCAAACGCCAGCATGTCGATGCGCCCGGTCGGCACGCCGCAACAGTCGGCCATAGCGCGGTTCTGCGTGACCGCCCGCACATTCAGCCCCAGCCGGGTTTTATTCAGCAGCAGCCAGGTGAGCGCCAGCACCGCGATGACAAACAGGATTACCGCGATGCGGTTATACGGCAGCACCAGATTGGGCAGCAGCTGCCAGCCGCCGGACAGCCAGCCCGGGTTGGCCACTTCGAGGTTCTGCGCGCCAAACAGCATGCGCACCAGCTGAATCAGCATCAGGCTGATGCCCCAGGTGGCGAGCAGCGTCTCCAGCGGGCGACCGTATAAGTGGCGGATGATGGTGCGTTCCAGCAGCATGCCCATTACGGCGGTGACGGCGAAGGCCACCGGCAGTGCCAGCAGCGGGTACCACGCCAGCCACTGCGGCGCAAACTGCTGGAACAGATTCTGCACCAGCCAGGTGGCGTAGGCGCCGAGCATCAGCATCTCGCCGTGCGCCATGTTGATTACGCCCAGCAGGCCGTAGGTGATCGCCAGGCCGAGCGCGGCCAGCAGCAGAATGGAGCCGAGCGACAGGCCGGTAAACGCCTGCCCGAGCCAGTCGCCCCACATCAGGCGCTGCTGTATGTGCTGCAGGCTGGCGGCCGCAGCGGCGCGCACCTGCGCATCGGGTTCGTTACTGACCTGGGTTAAGCGCGTCAGGCTGGCCTGCATCGCCGGATCGCCCGATTCTCCGAGCAGCGTGACCGCTTTCAGGCGCAGCGCGGCGTCCGGGCTGGCGAGCTGCAGATTCGCGGCGGCCATCGCCAGCACCGCGCGCACCTTGCTGTCCTGTTCGGCGGCGAGGCGCTGTTCAATCAGCGGCAGCTGGTCAGGCGCGGCATCGTTTTGTAACTGCTGCGCTGCGCGCAGGCGAATCGCCGCATCGTCACTCACCAGCTGGTGGGCGGCGAGGGCGCTGGCAATCAGCACGCGCAGCCGGTTGTTCATGAAGAGTTTTTTGGTTGCGCCGTCCGGCTGCCGGGCGCTGTCGAGCGGCAGAAGCTGGTCAGCCTGTTTGCTGAACGGCTGTTTGTTCTGATCGATAACCACGCTTTCATTGCGCAGCGCCTGCAGCAGCGGCAAGCGGCTGGCCTGCGGCGCCGCAGCCCACTGCTGCAGCAATGTCGCCTGCTGCGTGCGGCTGGCAGCGGCGAAGTCAGCGCCATCACCGGCCTGCGCCAGCCACGGCAGCAGTAACAGCAGGCAGCTGAGAATACGGCGGAGTGTCATGGTGATCATCCTGTTATGGTTACGTTGGGTGCGGTGTGGCCCTTAGGGGGTAGGGCGTTGTCTGGCCCTCACCCCGGCCCTCTCCCGGAGGGAGAGGGAGAAAAACGGATGAGTGCGGTGCATGGCCCTCACCCCGGCCCTCTCCCACATGGAGAGGGAGACGCTGCTACAGGTGAGTTCGGTAGCGGCGTGCTGGCTCGATCGGTTCCCTCTCCCGCAAGCGGGAGAGGGTTAGGGTGAGGGCCATAGGGCCATAGGGCGAGGACCATCAGCCTCCCCTTACTGCGCCGACTTCACCGGGTAGTCCGGCTTCTTATCATTCCCGGCGATATACGGGCTCCACGGCTGGGCGCGCACCGGCTGTTCGGTCTGCCACACCACGTTGAACTGGCCGTTCTCCTCCACTTCACCAATCATCACCGGCTTGTGCAGATGGTGGTTGGTTTTGTCCATGGTCAGCGTGAAGCCGTCCGGTGCTTTGAACGTCTGTCCGGCCATCGCGGCGCGCACTTTGTCCACATCGGTGGTGCCGGCTTTCTCTACCGCCTGCGCCCACATGTGCAGGCCAACGTAGGTGGCCTCCATCGGATCGTTGGTCACTACGGTGCTGGCGTTCGGCAGATTGTGCGCTTTGGCGTAAGCGCGGTAGTCGGCCACGAACTTCGCATTAGTCGGGTTATCCACTGACTCAAAGTAGTTCCACGCTGCCAGCTGACCGACCAGCGGTTTGGTGTCGATGCCGCGCAGCTCTTCTTCCCCCACCGAGAAGGCGATCACCGGAATGTCGGTTGCTTTAATGCCCTGGTTCGCCAGCTCTTTGTAGAACGGGACGTTGGAATCACCGTTGATGGTGGAGATCACCGCGGTTTTGCCACCGGCGGAGAATTTTTTGATATTGGACACGATGGTCTGGTAATCGCTGTAACCAAACGGCGTGTACACCTCTTCGATATCCTTATCCTGTACGCCTTTGCTATGCAGGAAGGCACGCAGAATCTTGTTGGTGGTGCGCGGATAGACATAGTCGGTGCCGAGCAGGAAGAAGCGTTTGGCGCTGCCGCCATCTTCGCTCATCAGATACTGCACCGCCGGGATCGCCTGCTGGTTCGGCGCGGCGCCGGTGTAGAACACGTTCGGCGACATCTCTTCGCCTTCGTACTGCACCGGATAGAACAGCAGGCCGTTCAGCTCTTCAAACACCGGCAGCACCGATTTGCGCGAGACCGACGTCCAGCAGCCAAACACCACCGCCACTTTGTCCTGAGTCAGCAGCTGGCGCGCTTTTTCGGCGAACAGCGGCCAGTTCGAGGCCGGATCGACCACCACCGGTTCCAGCTTCTTGCCCAGCACACCGCCTTTGGCGTTGATCTCATCAATGGTCATCAGCGCCACATCTTTCAGCGGCGTTTCGGAAATCGCCATGGTGCCGGACAGCGAATGCATAATGCCGACTTTGATGGTGTCTGCCGCCTGTGCGGTAAAGGCGAAGCCCATGCTGGCAACGGTAGCGGAGAGCGCGAAAGCTTTAAGCAACGAACGTCGTTTCATCATTTAAACCCCTAACTGTGTTATCTGTTGTTATTCAATGGGTTGAAGCCGAGCCTGCTGTAACATATGCAACGTAATCTTCCTGACCTCGGCCTTACTGACGGCAATGTGGTCGGTTAAAATGCGCTGTGCCTCCTCGGTGTGTTGCTGAAAAATCGCCCGTAAGATCTGAGCGTGCTCGCGGTACGTGGCATCGACCCGGTCATCCCGCGTGAAATCGAGACGGCGAATGATGCGGATTTTTTCTGTCAGCTCGGCGTGGATGCGCGCCATCTCCTGATTGCCCGCCGCGGCCACCAGCGCCATGTGAAACGCTTCGTCGTGCGCTGATACCGCTTTGCCATCTTCCAGCCGGGCATCGTCGATCCAGAAGGTTTTCAGCGCGGTCAGGGTTTCCGCGCAGGCCAGCGGCGGCAGCGCGCACAGGCGGCGCACCGCTTCGCGTTCCAGCACGGTGCGGAAGTCGTACAGCTCCTCGAAGTAGGCGAAATCGAACGGCCGCACCTGCCAGCCGCTGCGAAACCACACCTCGACGTAGCCTTCGCGCTCCAGCCAGAACAGCGCCTGACGCACCGGCGTGCGGCTCACCGCCAGCCGCTCGGCGATTTCGTTTTCGCTGAAGCGGTCACCCGGCATCAGACGGAATTCAAAGATGTCCTGCTTCAGCGCCTGATAAACCTTTTCGGCCAGCGCTTCGGGACGGCCTTTGCTGCGGGGCGCGCTACTGTTCATACCTGCTCCTTAAGCCAGCCACAGCAGGGTATCGCCCGGACTTACCGGACGGCCCGCCTGGCAGGCAATGCGTTTCACCGTGCCGGCCTGCGGCGCGACAATCGCCAGCTCCATCTTCATCGCTTCCACGATGATCAGCGTCTGACCGGCCTGCACCGTATCGCCCGGCGCAACCAGCACTTTCCAGATGTTGCCGTTCATGTCAGCGCACACTGCCAGCGCATCGTCCTCTGCATCGGCGACCACCAGCGTCTCTTCACTGGTGAGCGGCGCTTCCTGCTCTTCCTGCGCCCATAGCGTGACTTCCTGCTCAAACGCCGCGGCCTGACGTTCACGGAAGGCACTGATTTCCGTCGCGTTGTCGGCGAGGAACTGCTGATGGGCCGCGAAATCAAACTCGCTCTGCTCGATGCGAATGCGGGCGCGGCCGGCGCGGAAATCGTCACGCAGCTGCGTTAGTTCCGCTTCGCTCACCGGATAGAAACGCACCTGGTCAAAGAAGCGCAGCAGCCAGGGTTCGCCGGTGGCAAACTGATCGTTTTGCAGGAACTTGTTCCAGATGGGCAGCGTGCGCCCCACCAGCTGATAGCCGCCCGGTGAATCCATGCCGTAGATGCACATGTACATGCCGCCAATGCCCACCGTGCCTTCGGCGGTAAAGGTGCGCGCCGGGCTGTATTTGGAACTCAGCAGGCGATGGCGCGGATCGATCGGCACCGCGCACGGCGCGCCGAGATAGACATCGCCGAGACCGAGAATCAGATAGCTGGCGGCAAACAGGGTGTCGCGTACCGCTTCGCGGCTCGCCAGTCCATTGATGCGCTGAATGAAGTCAACGTTGTTCGGCAGCCACGGCGCGCTGGCGCGAACCGTCTCCTGGTAACGCTCCACCGCGCCGAGCGTGGCGCTGTCTTCAAACGCCATCGGCAGCCAGACGATGCGCGACGGCACTTTCAGCGCGCTGACGTCGCCCAGCCCGGCTTCCAGCTCCAGCAGCAGCGTCATCAGCTGCTGCTGACCGATCACCAGGCTGTCATAGCGCACCTGCAGCGAGCGCACGCCGGGCGACAGCTCTTCGATACCGGGCTCTGCACGCTGGCGCAGCGCCTGCATCAGCAGGTGTACGCGCAGGCGCAGCGCCAGATCCAGCACGTTATCGCCGTACTCAATCAGCACATATTTGTCGCCCGCCTGGCGGTAGACCGCAGCAGGCGTGGTGGCGGTCGCCGGCAGCGCCGCTAACAGGGTGGCAGAACCGATGTCGCTCGCCGCCAGCGAAGGCACCGCGAAGGCCGGTGCGTGCTGGCTGCGCAGCGTGGTTACGCTGTGCGCCTGGGCTTTCTCCAGCGCGACCGCTTCGTCGGCGCTGATCGGGTGGAAGCGGATGCGATCGCCCGGTTTGACCTGGCCGACTTTCCACAGCTCGGCTTTGGCGATGGTGACCGGGCAGACGAAGCCACCAAGGCTTGGGCCGTCGTGCGTCAGGATCACCGGGAAGTCACCGGTAAAGTTCACCGCGCCGATGGCGTATTCGCAGTCGTGTACGTTAGACGGATGCAGCCCGGCTTCACCGCCGTTAGCGCGCGTCCAGCTGGGTTTAGGCCCGACCAGACGGACGCCCAGCCGGTTGGAGTTGTAATGCACCTGCCAGTCGCTGGCAAAGAACTCATCGATGGCAGCCTGGGTGAAGAAATCCGGTGCGCCGTGCGGGCCGTACAGCACGCCAATGCGCCATTCGCTGCCGTAGTGCGGCACCAGCGCGCGATCCAGCGCTTCGGGGGCGCTGACCGGGGCTGGCGTGGTGCAGGCGGCGAGCGCTGGCTGGGAGATCGGCAGCATGTCGGCGACGCGCAACGTGCGTCCGGCGTGGCCGCCAAACTGACCCAGCGAGAAGGTGGCGCGGCTGCCAAGATACTCCGGCACATCGAAACCATTACGCACCGCTAAATAGGTGCGGCAGCCGCTCTGCGCGCGGCCCAGCGTCAGGGTTTGTCCGGCTTTCACCGCCACCGGCTGCCAGTAGTCGACCGCGCTGCCGTCGAGATCGGCCGGACAGTCGGCACCGGTCAGCGCGATCAGCGCATCGCTGTGGAAGCGCAGCGTCGGGCCCTGCAGGGTGAACTCCAGCCCGGCGGCGCTGGCGTGGTTGCCGACAATACGGTTGGCCAGGCGGAAGGCGAAATCATCCATCGGGCCGGACGGCGGCACGCCGATGTCCCAGTAGCCCAGGCGGCCGGGAAAGTCCTGAATGCTGCTGAACGTGCCGGGCTGCAGCACTTCGATGACGCTGGCCGCCGGCGTAAAGCCGTCAAGGAAGCGCGTCCAGACGTTGCCGCTGCGGAAGGCGTCGGTCGCCACGATCTGACGCAGATAATCGAGATTGGTGGCGATGCCGTGCAGTTGGGTAGCGTCGAGCGCCTGCTGCAGCTTCGCCAGCGCGGCGTCGCGCGTTTCGCCATGCACGATCAGTTTGGCCACCATCGGATCGTAAAACGCCGTCACTTCGCTGCCGGTCTCGATCCAGCCGTCGACGCGCACCCCCGGCGGGAAGCTGACGTGGGTTAACACGCCCGGGCTCGGCTGGAAGTTTTTCAGCGGATCTTCGGCGTACAGCCGCACCTCAATCGATGCGCCGTGCGGTGCCTGCTGCAGACGATCCCAGTCGATGGCATCGTCCGCCGCCACCTGCAGCATGCATTCCACCAGGTCAAGGCCGGTGACGCACTCGGTCACCGGATGCTCCACCTGCAGGCGGGTGTTCACTTCGAGGAAATAAAACGCGTCCTGCGCGGCGTCATAGATGTACTCCACGGTGCCGGCGCTGCGGTAATTAACCAGCTCGCCCAGCCGCACCGCTGAAGCCAGCAGCGCTTCACGCGTGGCCTGCGGCAGATTAGGGGCCGGCGTCTCTTCCACCACCTTCTGATTGCGGCGCTGCAGCGAACAGTCGCGTTCGCCCAGCGCAATCACCTTGCCCTTGCCGTCGCCAAAAATCTGTACTTCCACGTGGCGCGCACGATCGATGCAGCGTTCAAGAAATACGCCGGCATCGCTGAAAAACTGCTCGCCCAGACGGCGCACGCTCTCCCACGCGTTTTCCAGTGCCGTGGCGTCGGCGCAGCGGGTCAGACCGATGCCGCCGCCGCCGGCGGTGCTTTTCAGCATCACCGGATAGCCGATATCTTCCGCCGCGCTGAGTGCGTCCTGCAGCGAACTGAGCAGCGGTGTGCCCGGCGTCATCGGCACGCCGGCGCTGGCGGCCAGCTCACGGGCGCGATGCTTGAGACCAAATTCGCCAATCTGCTGCGCGGTCGGGCCGACAAACGCGATGCCGGCCTCTTCGCAGGCGGCAGCGAACGGCAGGCTCTCCGACAGAAAACCGTAGCCGGGCCAGATGGCCTGCGCGCCGCTTTGCTGCGCGGCGGCCAGAATTTTGTCGATGCGCAGATAGCTGTCGCTGGCTTTGTCACCGCCAAGAGCGATGGCCACATCGGCTTCGGTAACGTGACGCGCATTGCGGTCGGCATCCGAATAGACCGCCACGCTGGTTACGCCGAGGCGCTTCAGGGTGCGGATGGCACGGCAGGCGATTTCGCCACGGTTAGCAATCAGAACGGTGCTGAACATGATTAGTGATTCCCCTGTGACGTCAGCCAGTTGCGCCAGCCGCCGAATTCAGTGATTTCCAGCGCCTGCGTCAGCGCTGCCGGTTCGCAGATAAAGCCTTTCACGATGCGTCCATCCGCCAGCGTCAGCGAACCAATGCCGAGCGGCGCCGGGATTTCCGCGACGAATTCGCCAAAGCGCGCCAGCGGGATGTCCCACAGTTCGACGGTGATGGCGGCACCGCTGTCGCCGCGCAGCAGGCCGGGCTTTTTGATCGGGCCGTCGAGCAGGGCGAACAGGCGATAGTGGCTGGCGGTTTGCGTCTCTTCGACCCACACCGCCTGACGCGTGGTGAGCTGGAAATTCAGCGGCATGCCGGTGAGATGGGCACCGACCACCGCCACGCGCACGTGGTCAGGCGACGGCGGCAGCGCGGCGGGCTGCGGCGGCAGCGCTTTGCCGGTGGCCCCGAGCGGCAGCGCCAGCTGCTGCTGCCAGCGCAGGCCAAACGTCGCCAGCGCGCGGTCGTGCCACGCCGGGGCGATCAGCGTGATGCCCGCAGGCAGCCCATCGGCGCGGAACGGGCCAGGCAGCGCCAGCGCGCTGAGGTCAGCCAGGTTCGTGAAGTTGGTATAGGTGCCGAACTGCGAGTTGTAGTGCACCGGCTCCTGCTGCATCTCTTCCAGCGTATGAATGGTGGGCGAGGTCGGCACCACCAGTGCATCGAACCGGGCCAGCGTCTGCTGGATCTGGCGCGTCAGTTCGGCACGCAGGTATTCCGCCTGATACGCCTCGACGGCGCTGTACTGGCGGCCGCTGCTGACGATGCCGTACACCACCGGATCCATCTCTTCCGGGCGGTCGAGCATCTCGCCGACCGCCACGGTGCGCTCGGCGACCCACGGGCCGTAATAGAGCTGCTCTGCCAGCTGGTGGAAAGGGGCGAAGTCGATAGGGTGCAGCGTCGCACCGCTCGCCGTGAGCTGCTCCAGCGCGCCGAGCCACGCCGCTTCCGCCTGCTGGTCACCGTAAAACTGCGGCGCGGCAGGGATCGCCAGCGAGGGCTGCGGCTGGAAACTGGCCGGTGCGCTGCGTGGCGACTGGCGCGCATAGGCGTCATCGGCGTCGTAGCCGCCCGCGATGCTGGCGACGCTAAAGGCATCGGCAACCGTCAGGGCGAACACCGAGATGGTGTCATTGAGACGGCAGGCCGGTACCACGCCGCTGGCCGAGAACCAGCCTTTGGTCGGCTTCAGCCCGACGATATTGTTAAAACCTGCCGGCACGCGGCCGGAGCCGGCGGTATCGGTGCCGAGCGAGAAGCCGACCAGGCCGCGCGCCAGCACTGACGCGGAGCCGGAGCTGGAACCGCCGCTGACGTAGGCCGGATTAAAGGTGTTGCTCACCGCGCCATACGGCGAGCGGGTGCCAACCAGACCGGTCGCGTACTGGTCGAGGTTGGTTTTACCGATGACGATAGCGCCTGCCGCTTTCAGCCTGGCCACCACGAAGGCATCGGCCGCGGCCTGATACGTCAGCGCCGGGCAGGCGGCGGTGGTCGGCCAGCCTGCCACGTCGATGTTGTCTTTGACGGCAAACGGCACGCCAAACAGCGGCAGCGCGGCCGGATTGCGCTGATACGCCGCCAGCAGCGGTTCAACCTGCGCCAGCAGCTGGGCCGGCGAAGCGAGGTACAGCCAGGCATTATCCTGGTTATCGAGTGCGTCGAGATGTGCGGCCAGCAGTGCAGGGATCTGCTGTGCATCCTGCTGTGCGCAACGTTGCCAATCCTGAAGCGTAAAACCGAAGGTCGATGCCATGAGTGAATTCCAGCTGGTATACAAGATGGTATTCAACAGAGCAAAGCACGTGCCAGAGTTGTAACTGAATGAAAACGCGTAGCTATTTGATGGGTAATAAGTTTTTCTGATGATTATTTGCACAATTGCGGCGCAGGCGCTGAACAATCACGGTGCGCCTGGGTAAATTTTGTGAAGAACGTGGCAAGAGCCGGTTGGCCTGGTTAGCATGAAGGGAGTCCGGCATAAGCTGGAGCGCAGCAATGAGGAGAGCGGAGTGGAGAAGTGGCGTAACTGGATGATAGGGATCTGTCTGGTCAGCACGGCCGGCAGCGTGTGGGCCGATTCGCTGGATCAGCAACGACAGCGCTATGCGCAGATCAAACAGGCCTGGGACAACAAACAGATGGACCAGGTTGAGCAGCTGATGCCAACGCTGCAGGATTATCCGCTCTATCCGTACCTGCAGTACCGCCTGCTGGCGCAGGATCTCGATCAGGAGACCGGCCTGGCGGTGAAAAACTTTATTCAGCAGTATCCGACGCTGCCGCCGGCGCGCTCGCTGCAGACGCGCTTTGTTAACGTGCTGGCGCACCGCCAGGACTGGCCGGGCGTGCTCAGCTTCAGCCCGGATGAGCCAAAGCCGGTGCAGGCGCGCTGTAACTGGTACTACGCCAAATGGGCGACCGGCCAGCAGCAGGCGGCGTTTGACGGGGCCAAAGCCATCTGGCTGCGCGGGACCGCGTTACCGAACGACTGCGACAAGCTGTTCTCGGTGTGGCAGGCGTCAGGGCAGCTGTCGCCGATCACTATCCTCGAACGCATCCGCCTGGCGATGAAAGCCGGCAACGACAGCCTGGTTAATTATCTGGCGAAAATGCTGCCGGCGGATTATCAAACCACCGCCAGCGCGCTGATTGCGCTGCAGCAAAATCCCCAGACCGTCACCACCTTTGCCAGCACCCTCGGCCCGACCGACTTTACCCGCATGGCCACCAGCTACGCCTTTGCCCGCGTGGCGCGTCAGGATATGGACAACGCGCGCATGATGATCCCGCAGCTGGTTCAGGCGCAGAAGATGAGCCCGGCGGAAGAGCAGGATCTGAAAGAGACGGTGGTGTGGCGCATGATGGGCGCCGATCTCACCTCGGAGCAGGCGCGCTGGCGCGATGCGGTGGTGATGAACAGCGAATCCACCGCGCTGATTGAGCGGCGCGTGCGGCTGGCGCTGAGTGAAAACGACCGTCGCGGCCTGAACACCTGGATTGCCCGGCTGCCGGTGGAAGCCAAAGAGAAAGATGAGTGGCAGTACTGGCAGGCCGATTTACTGATGGCGCAGGGGCGCAAAGAGGAAGCGGATGAGATTCTGCGTAAGCTGATGCAGCAGCGCGGTTTCTATCCGATGGTGGCGGCACAGCGGCTGGGCGTCGGGTATCCGCTGCAGGTGGATCAGGCGCCGGCGGCGGACAATAGCGTGGTGCAGGGGCCGGAGATGGCGCGCGTGCGCGAGCTGATGTACTGGGGGCTGGATAACCTGGCGCGCAGCGAGTGGGCTAACCTGATCAGCAGCAAAACCCGCACCCAGCAGCAGATGCTGGCGCGCTACGCCAACGAGCAGGACTGGTGGGATCTCAGCGTGCAGGCCACCATCACCGCGAAAATGTGGGACAGCCTGAAAGAGCGTTTCCCGCTGGCGTGGCGCAATCTGTATCAGCAATACACCAGCGACAAAGGTATCACGCCAAGCTACGCCATGGCGATTTCCCGCCAGGAGAGCGCGTGGAACCCGAAAGCGCGCTCACCGGTTGGCGCCAGTGGCCTGATGCAGGTGATGCCGGGCACCGCCAGCCATACCGTGAAGATGTATAACATTCCGGGTTACGTTAACAGCAGTCAGCTGCTCGATCCGCAGACCAATATTCAGATTGGTACGCAGTATCTGGAGTATGTCTATCAGCAGTTTGGTCAGAACCGCATCTTCTCTTCTGCCGCCTATAATGCCGGCCCGGGGCGGGTGCGCAGCTGGCTGAATACCAGCGGCGGCAAACTGGATGCGGTGGCGTTTATCGAAACCATTCCCTTCTCGGAAACCCGTGGCTACGTAAAAAACGTGCTGGCCTACGATGCCTATTACCGCTACTTCATGGGCAAGCCGGATAAGATTCTCGCCGACGGCGAGTGGAATCGCCGTTACTGACTGTGTTATGCTTCCGTACTCGTTAATGAGTACGGAAGCCTTCATGAGCCAACCCCTTTCCCCGCAGCCGGTTGAAGACAACTGGCTGCGTTTCATCGACCTGATGCACAACGCGTTTTCCGATGACGTAGCGCTGCCACTGCTGCAGCTGATGATGACGCCGGATGAGCGCGAAGCCTTAGGCACGCGCCTGCGCATTATCGAAGCGTTGATCAACGGTGATATCAGTCAGCGCGAGCTGAAAAACGAATTGGGCGTCGGGATTGCCACCATCACCCGTGGATCCAACAGCCTGAAAGAGGCGCCGCCCGAGCTGAAACGCTGGCTGGAAGCGCGCCTCGGGCGCAGCTGATTACTGCTGATACAGCGGGTGAGTGAACGGACAGAGCGCCAGAATCAGGGCCTGATGATAGACGCTGGAGCGGCTCAGCAGGCCGTGGGTGAAGGCGCCAATCGCACCGCCCTTATGTTTGATATTCTCCACGCCGGTTAAGCGCGCCATTTCGTCACCGAGCTCATGCCCGGCAGCCAGACCGGCCATCACCACCGGCGGCAGCGTAAAGCTGGCAGAGCGGGATTCACCGCGCTGCTGCGCATTCTCCACCACCATCCAGGCAAAGGCGCAGTCGCCTTCGATGCCGGCTTCAATCGCCACCCAGTAATCCGCCTGTGGCCGCACATGCCGCGCGTTCGCCACGCGCTGGCGTGCGCCAGTTCGCGTTTCGGCATCGCTTAAGGGCTGCGCGGCGACGCCGCTCTCGACCTCGACCCCTTCAATATGGCAGGATCCTTCGCCGAAAACGTCGTTGAACGCCTGAGCAATTGCGCGGATTTTTGCCGGATTGATGGTGGCTGCGACAACATGGTACATAATTACCTGAACCCTCAAGACAAATTTGTCGCAGTATAACGGAAATTAAGCATGTTACAGGTCTATCTTGTTCGTCACGGTGAAACGGTTTGGAATGCGGCCCGACGCATTCAGGGGCAGTCCGACAGTCCGCTGACGGATAAAGGTGAGCAGCAGGCGCATCAGGTGGGCGAGCGCGTGAAATCGCTGGGCATTACTCACGTGATTGCCAGCGATTTAGGACGTACCCGGCGCACCGCGGAGATTATCGCTGATGCCTGCGGT
This sequence comes from Pantoea sp. Cy-640, assembly GCF_011752635.1. Lineage (NCBI taxonomy): Bacteria > Pseudomonadati > Pseudomonadota > Gammaproteobacteria > Enterobacterales > Erwiniaceae > Pantoea > Pantoea sp. Cy-640. The sequence continues at coordinate 147,042 of NZ_VWXB01000011.1, forward strand.
TGTACGGTGACGCTCGATGCCCGCCTGCGCGAGCTCAATATGGGCTGTCTGGAGCAGCGTCCGCTCGACGGCCTGACGGCGGAAGAGGAGAGCTGGCGTAAAGCGCTGGTGGATGGCACCGAAGGCGGCCGGATTCCGGGCGGTGAGTCGATGGAAGAGATGGCGACGCGCATGCATGCCGCGCTCAATGCCTGTCTCGATCTGCCGGCGGGTAGCCGTCCGCTGCTGGTGAGCCACGGCATGGCGCTGGGCGTGCTGGTGAGTACCATTCTCGGGCTGCCGGCCCATGCGGAGCGCCGTTTGCGTCTGCGTAACTGCTCGATTTCGCGCGTCGATCATCAGCAAAGCGCCTGGCTCGCCGCCGGCTGGGTGGTGGAGACGGCCGGTGATGTGTCGCATCTGGATGCCCCGGCGCTGGATGAGCTGCAGCGTTAAGCGCGGTAGCGCATGGCGCAGAATGACCGCGTATCGGTGCGTATCAATGATCGCGTATCGGTGCGCATCAATGCGCACCCTACGAGGTGCATGGGCAATGCGCATCGGCGACAAACGGTGAATTTTGTGTAGGGTCGCCATTCATGGCGACCATCGACAACGCCCGTTACTGCTGCGGACGAATCGGAATCAGATACTCGCAGCGAATCTCCATTGGCGGCTCGCTGCGCTTCTTGCCACCGTGCGTATAGAAACGCTCAATATCCTGGCCCTGACGGCGCACCAGGCCGAGGGTCGGCATACAGGTGCCGTACAGCAGCAGAATAAACTCCTGCAGCGCAGTGCGCGGTCCCTGATAGCTGAACTGCACATAATCCCCGGCTTCCAGAATCACACTCTGGTTTGACTGCATGCTCAGCGCCTGCTGGTCGGCCGGCACCGCCGTGGTGTACAGAATCTCCTGCTCATCATCCTTCTCATGGCTGGCGCGTACCTGATGCAGGCCATACAGCACCGGTGGCACGGTATCGGTCTCCAGCAGGAACTGCTTCCAGAAGTGGATGCGCATCTCGTCGCGGTAGCTGGAGATCTGCTCCAGCGTGCAGGTATAGCTTTGCGTTTGCCCCACCAGCACCGTTTCCGGCAGCGTGACGAACTGCGCTTGCGGCATCGGGTAATCATCGAGGCGAATCGGCGGGCGAATGCCGTACGAATTCCACTCCGACGAGCGGCGATACCACGCAGGTGTCTGATTGAACTGCTTTTTAAACGCGCGGGTAAAGGTTTGCTGCGAATCGAAGCGATACTGCAGCGCAATGTCGAGGATCGGCCGGCTGGTGAGACGCAGCGCGACGGCGGCCTTGGACAGCCGGCGGGCGCGGATATACGCGCCGATGGCGTGGCCAGTAACTTCCTTGAACATTCGCTGCAGGTGCCACTTGGAATAGCCCGCTTTTAGCGCAACGTTATCGAGCGAAAGGGGTTGATCCAGATGGCTTTCCAGCCAGACAAGCAAATCGCGAATGATACCGGCTTGGTCCATAAAACATCCTCATAACTCTCTGGTGGCGCAACGATGAAGTCACCGAATAGTAGCACGAATTGCACAACGGCGCGGGGGTGGTTTGCCAGTTAACTGTGCTACATCAATGCGGGTTGTAACCCGTTAGGTTTGGTTCTCGGTTCGATTAACAGTACATTACATTCACATCTATTCCGTTTGCAATGGTAACTCAATGACAATAGCTCGCAATCTTATAGTCACGCTGGCAACATTTATGTTGAGTCAGAGCGTGCTGGCCGAGGAGATCGGCTCCGTTGACACCGTATTCAAGATGTTTGGCCCCGATCATAAGATCGTGGTGGAAGCCTTCGACGACCCCGACGTTAAAAATGTAACCTGTTATATCAGCCGGGCAAAAACCGGCGGTATTAAGGGCGGACTGGGTCTGGCGGAAGATACTTCCGACGCGGCCATCTCCTGTCAGCAGGTGGGACCGATAGAGCTTAGCGATAAAATCGCGCAGGGCAAGGCGCAGGGTGAAGTGGTGTTCCGCAAACGCACTTCACTGGTGTTTAAAAAGCTGCAGGTGGTGCGCTTCTTTGACCAGAAACGTCATGCGCTGGTGTACCTGAGCTATTCGGATAAAGTGGTCGATGGCTCACCGAAAAATGCGCTGAGCGCGGTGCCGATTATGCCGTGGCACTGAGCCGATAAAAAAACGCCCTGACGGGCGTTTTTTTGTTTCGCGACGGACGCTTAATCCTGCAGCTCGCCGCAGAAGCGGTAGCCTTCGCCGTGGATAGTGGCGATGATTTCCGGCGTATCCGGCGTCGACTCAAAGTGTTTGCGGATGCGGCGAATGGTGACATCCACCGTGCGGTCATGCGGCTTCAGCTCGCGACCGGTCATCTTCTTCAGCAGGTCAGCACGCGTCTGGATTTTGCCTGGGTTTTCACAGAAGTGCAGCATGGCGCGGAACTCACTGCGCGGCAGCTTATACTGATCGCCGTTCGGGCTGATCAGCGAGCGGCTGTTAATATCCAGTTCCCAGCCGTTGAAGCGATAGCTCTCGACCTGACGGCGCTCTTCGCTCGGCATCGCCAGATTCATGGTACGCGACAGCAGGTTGCGCGCACGAATCGTCAGCTCACGCGGATTGAACGGCTTGGTGATGTAGTCGTCGGCACCGATCTCCAGACCGAGGATTTTATCCACTTCGTTATCACGGCCGGTGAGGAACATCAGGGCGACGTTAGCCTGTTCGCGCAGTTCACGCGCCAGCAGTAAACCGTTTTTGCCCGGCAGGTTGATATCCATAATCACCAGATTGACGTCGTTATCGGTCAAAACCTGATGCATCTCGGCGCCGTCGGTGGCTTCATAGACCACGTAACCTTCGGCCTCAAAAATACTTTTGAGGGTGTTACGCGTGACCAGTTCGTCTTCAACGATAAGAATGTGCGGGGTCTGCATGTTTCGCTACCTAAAATTTGCCAACAAATCGAAAACAGGGCGTACGGCGGTTGCCATAACTGTTCCACTGAACAGTGGGCCGTTCGCAACCGGTGTACGAAATGATCTTCGGAATACACCATCCATCTACGTCAACTTCAGTGTTAGCTCAGCCAGTCAGGATGAATATTTGCGTGCCCCGTGGGTATCGGACTGGCGCTTATCCTAACCGTATTAACAGCAACCTAACAGCACCAACAACAACCGATAAGCATAAAAACAACGCTTCGTTGACTTATATCAAATGCAAGTGTAGCACGTTAACACTTTTATGAAAAACTTCTACTGGAATGCCAGCTTAGCTCACAAAAAGCAGCATTTTCGCTACATTTCAGCTGCATCAGCGCAAAAGTAAAACCTGCAGGTAATAACTTTTCAATTGCATGAAAAATAATGTTTTAATATGGGTTTAGCGCATAAATTTTGCTTATTACGCATAATTACGCCTGCCCGGCATTTTTGCCCTGTTTTAACATCCTTAACATCTTATTTTCTCAGGCCCGTGCGGTTGGTATTTTGTCGCCTGCATGCCAACATAGGTCGGGTTATTAACCGTTCGATGGAAAAATCATGCATTTCCCCCTGATCCTTGTCTCACCCGCTCGCCCGGAGAATATCGGCGCGGCCGCCCGCGCCATGAAAACCATGGGATTTAGCGAGTTGCGTATTGTCGCCAGTGACGCCTGGCAGGATCCGGCCGCGCGGCGTGTGGCCCACGGCGCCGGTGAGATTCTTGACCACGTGAAAACCTATGACACGCTGAGCGCTGCGCTGGCGGATGTCGATTTTTCCGTGGCCACTACCGCCCGCAGCCGGGCGAAGTTTCGCTATTACGCCACGCCGGCGCAGGTCGAAACCATCCTGCAGGAGAAGCGTCAGTGGCTGAACCGCATCGCGCTGGTGTTTGGCCGTGAAGACAGCGGGCTGACTAATGAGGAGCTGGAACAGGTCGATCTGCTGACCGGCATTCCGATGGCGCAGGACTATCCTTCACTGAATCTCGGCCAGGCGGTGATGGTGTACTGCTATCAGCTGTCGGCGCTGCATCAGGTGGCAGCCGCGCCGGTTGAGGCGGCTAACGCGCAGCAGCTGCAGGCGCTGCGCCAGCGTTTTCATCAACTGCTGGTGACGCTGGAGGTCAGCAATGATGCCAAGCTGGCGGACTGGATCGATCAGCGCATCGGTCTGCTTGAGCAGCGCGACAGCGCCATGCTGCACCGTTTGCTGCACGACGTAGAAAAAAAACTTATAGATAATTGCTCGGGAAAACCGGCTCCGGACAGTGAGTGATCGGGCGTCTGTAACGCTGCCTGAACGATCGCAATCCGTTTCGGCGTCTGCGGCGCAGCACTGCGCAGCAGCACCATTCGGGTGCAAAGACAAATTCGTTGACTTAACGTGCGCTTTGCTTTACTTCTGGAAGGCAGACGGACAAGACAAAGACAGACAGAAAAAATCTCAATGCGTAACCACAGCCTGAACACCACCATTATTATTACCACCACCATTACCACAGGTAACGGTGCGGGCTGACGCATACAGGAAAAACAAAAGAAAGAAGCCCGCACCTCAACAGTGCGGGCTTTTTTTTCGGCAAAAATTCAGGAGAGCTTCAATCATGCGAGTGCTGAAATTCGGCGGAACCTCGGTAGCCAATGCGGAACGTTTTCTCCGCGTGGCAGATATTCTGGAAAGCAATGCGCAACAGGGACAGGTTGCCACCGTGCTCTCTGCGCCAGCGAAAATCACCAATCATCTGGTAGCGATGATTGAGAAAACCATCAGCGGCCAGGATGCGCTGCCGAATATCAGCGATGCCGAACGCATTTTTGCCGAACTGCTGCAGGGGCTGGCCGACGCTCAGCCAGGTTTCGATTACGATGGCCTGAAAACCCGCGTTGAGCTGGAGTTTGCCCAGCTGAAACAGGTGCTGCACGGCATCAGCCTGCTGGGTCAGTGCCCGGATGCCGTGAACGCCGCCATTATCTGTCGCGGTGAGAAGCTGTCGATTGCTATCATGGAAGCGCTGCTGCAGGCGCGCGGCCACAAAGTGACGGTGATCGACCCGGTTGAGAAACTGCTGGCGGTGGGCCACTATCTTGAATCGACCGTGGATATCGCCGAATCCACCCGGCGTATCGCGGCCAGCCAGATCCCGACCGACCACATGATCCTGATGGCGGGCTTCACCGCCGGCAACGAGAAGGGCGAGCTGGTGGTGCTGGGGCGCAACGGCTCCGACTACTCGGCGGCCGTGCTGGCGGCGTGTCTGCGCGCGGACTGCTGTGAAATCTGGACCGATGTCGATGGCGTTTACACCTGCGATCCGCGTCAGGTACCGGATGCGCGTCTGCTGAAGTCGATGTCTTATCAGGAAGCGATGGAGCTCTCCTACTTTGGTGCCAAAGTGCTGCACCCGCGCACCATCGCGCCGATTGCCCAGTTCCAGATTCCGTGCTTAATCAAAAATACCGCCAATCCTCAGGCGCCAGGCACTCTGATTGGCGGCGAAGGCGAAGTGGATGAAAATCCGGTAAAAGGCATCACCAATCTGAATAACATGGCGATGTTTAACGTCTCCGGTCCGGGCATGAAAGGGATGGTGGGCATGGCGGCGCGCGTCTTTGCCGCGATGTCGCGCACCGGCATTTCCGTGGTGCTGATTACCCAATCCTCCTCCGAATACAGCATCAGCTTCTGCGTGCCGCAGAGTGAGCAGGCGCGCGCGCGTCGCGTGCTGGAAGAGGAATTCTACCTCGAACTGAAAGATGGCCTGCTCGATCCGCTCGACGTGCTGGAGCAGCTGGCGGTGATTTCGGTGGTGGGCGACGGCATGCGCACGCTGCGCGGCATCTCCGCTAAATTCTTCTCGGCGCTGGCACGCGCCAACATCAATATCGTGGCGATTGCTCAGGGCTCCTCTGAGCGCTCCATCTCGGTCGTGGTCAGCAACGATGACGTCACCACCGGCGTGCGCGTGGTGCATCAGATGCTGTTCGCCACCGATCAGGTGATCGAAGTGTTTGTGGTGGGCGTCGGCGGCGTCGGCGGCGCGCTGCTTGAGCAGCTGCACCGTCAGCAGGCGTGGCTGAAGGGCAAGCATATCGATCTGCGCGTGTGCGGCATCGCCAATTCGCATGCGCTGCTGACTAATGTGCACGGCATCGACCTCAGCAACTGGAAGGCGGCGCTGGCGGAAGCCAAAGAGCCGTTTAACCTCGGCCGGCTGATTCGTCTGGTGAAAGAGTACCATCTGCTCAACCCGGTGATCGTCGACTGTACCTCCAGCCAGGCGGTGGCCGATCAGTACGCAGACTTCCTCGCCGAAGGTTTCCACGTGGTCACGCCAAATAAAAAGGCCAATACCTCGTCGTGGAATTACTACCAGCAGATGCGTGCGGCGGCGGCGAAATCGCGCCGTAAGTTCCTTTACGACACCAACGTCGGTGCCGGTCTGCCGGTGATTGAAAACCTGCAGAACCTGCTGAACGCCGGCGATGAGCTGATCAAGTTCTCCGGCATCCTGTCGGGCTCGCTGTCGTTTATCTTTGGCAAGCTGGATGAGGGCGTGACGCTGTCCGAAGCCACCCGCATGGCGCGCGAGCTGGGCTTTACCGAGCCGGATCCGCGCGACGACCTGTCCGGTACTGATGTGGCGCGTAAACTGCTGATTCTGGCGCGTGAGGCGGGTCATCAGCTGGAGCTGAGCGACATCGACATCGAACCGCTGCTGCCCGCCAGCCTGACGGACATCGCCGACGTCGATCAGTTTATGGCGCGGCTGCCGGAGCTGGACAACGCCTTTGCCGCGCGCGTTGCCAAAGCGCGTGATGAGGGTAAAGTGTTACGCTTCGTCGGCGCGATTGAAGAGGGCGGCGCCTGCAAAGTTAAAATCGATGCGGTGGACGGCAACGATCCGCTGTACAAAGTGAAGAACGGCGAAAACGCACTGGCGTTTTACAGCCGCTATTATCAGCCGATTCCGCTGGTTCTGCGCGGATATGGCGCGGGGAATGATGTCACCGCGGCGGGTGTGTTTGCCGATTTGCTGCGCACGCTGACGTGGAAGTTGGGAGTTTAATGATGGTAAAAATTTATGCACCGGCCTCGATAGGTAACGTCAGCGTCGGCTTTGATGTGCTGGGCGCGGCGGTTTCGCCGGTGGATGGCTCGCTGCTGGGCGACTGCGTGTCGGTCGAAGCGGCAGACCAGTTTAGCCTGCAGAATAAAGGGCGCTTTGTCAGCAAACTGCCCGCCGATCCGCAGGAAAACATCGTTTACCAGTGCTGGCAGCGTTTCTGCCAGGCGATTGGTAAAGACGTTCCGGTGGCGATGACGCTGGAGAAAAACATGCCGATTGGTTCAGGCCTCGGTTCCAGCGCCTGCTCGGTGGTGGCCGGCCTGATGGCGATGAATGAGTTCTGCGGCCAGCCGCTTAACGACACCGAGCTGCTGGCGCTGATGGGCGAGCTGGAAGGGCGCATCTCCGGCAGCGTGCACTATGACAACGTCGCGCCGTGCTTCCTCGGCGGCGTACAGCTGATGATTGAAGAGAACGGGATCATCAGCCAGGAGGTGCCGTGCTTTGATGACTGGCTGTGGGTAATGGCTTATCCGGGCATCAAAGTCTCCACGGCGGAAGCACGCGCCATCCTGCCGGCGCAGTATCGCAAGCAGGATGCCATCAAACATGGTCGTCTGCTGGCCGGCTTTATTCACGCCTGCCACACCCGTCAGCCGCTGCTGGCGGCTAAACTGATGCAGGATGTGATCGCCGAGCCGTATCGCACCAAACTGCTGCCGGGCTTTGCGGAGGCGCGGCAGGCGGCCAGCGACATTGGCGCGCTGGCCTGCGGTATTTCGGGCTCTGGCCCGACACTTTTCGCCGTTTGCAACGAGATGGCAACGGCACAGCGGATGGCAGACTGGCTGAGCCAGCACTATCTGCAGAATGAGGAAGGCTTCGTCCATATCTGCCGTCTTGATACGGCTGGCGCACGTAAACTGGGATAACGCATGAAACTCTACAACCTTAAGGATCATAACGAGCAGGTTAGCTTCGCGCAGGCCGTGAAACAGGGCCTCGGCTCGCAGCAGGGGCTGTTTTTCCCGCTGGAACTGCCGGAATTCGAGCTGACCGACATTGATGCGATGCTGGAGATGGATTTCGTCAGCCGCAGCAGCAAGATTCTCTCTGCTTACATCGGCGATGAAATTGCCGCGCACCAGCTGGCCGAGCGCGTGAAGAACGCCTTTGCTTTCCCGGCACCGGTGAGCCAGGTGAGCGACGATGTGGCCTGCCTCGAACTGTTCCACGGTCCGACGCTGGCGTTTAAAGATTTCGGCGGGCGCTTTATGGCGCAGATGCTGTCGTACGTGTCTGGCGCGGATGAGCAGATCACCATTCTGACCGCGACCTCCGGCGATACCGGCGCAGCGGTGGCGCACGCGTTCTACGGCATGGAAAACGTGCGCGTGGTCATCCTGTATCCGCAGGGCAAAATCAGTCCGCTGCAGGAGAAGCTGTTCTGTACGTTGGGCGGCAACATTGAAACCATCGCGATCGATGGCGACTTCGATGCCTGCCAGGCGCTGGTTAAGCAGGCGTTTGATGACGAAGAGCTGAAGAAAGCCATCGGCCTGAACTCGGCTAACTCCATCAATATCAGCCGTCTGCTGGCACAGATTTGCTATTACTTCGAGGCAGTGGCGCAGCTGCCGCAGGAGAAACGTAATCAGCTGGTGGTGTCGGTGCCAAGCGGTAACTTTGGCGATCTCACGGCCGGTCTGCTGGCGAAATCGCTCGGTCTGCCGATCAAGCGCTTTATCGCCGCGACCAACGCCAACGACACCGTGCCGCGCTTCCTTGCCGACGGTCAGTGGCAGCCGAATGCGACCGTGGCAACGCTGTCGAACGCGATGGATGTCAGCCAGCCTAACAACTGGCCGCGCGTGGAAGAGCTGTTCCGCCGCAAAACCTGGCGCCTGACCGATCTGGCCTACGGCGCGGTGTCGGATGAGACCACCAAAGCCACCATGCGCGAGCTGGCAGAGCTGGGTTACCTGTCAGAACCGCACGCGGCGATTGCCTATCGTCTGCTGCGCGATCAGCTGCAGGAAGGGGAGTTTGGCCTGTTCCTCGGCACCGCGCATCCGGCGAAGTTTAAGGAGAGCGTGGAAGAGATTCTCGGCCAGCCGCTGCCGCTGCCGGAAGCGCTGGCCGCGCGCGCCGATTTGCCGCTGCTGTCGCATGCCATGAAGGCTGATTTCGCCGCGCTGCGGGCGTTTTTGCTGAAGTAAATACCCAACGGGCCGGTCACATCGGCCCGTTATGCATTTTTCTGGCGGCGCGATTTAACGCGCGGGTTTTTAACAGACGCGCAATGATTTGCGCCGCTACGATTCAGGTGAAGCTGGCGTTATTGCTCGCGGCGCTTAAATACCAGCTCGTTACCCTTACTCTCCGCCGCATCAAAGAAATAACCGTCAACATCAAACTTCTTCAGCTGCGTCGGTTTCGTCAGGCGCTTCTCAATCACATAACGGCTCATCAGGCCACGCGCCTTCTTGGCGTAGAAACTGATCACCTTGAACTTACCGTTTTTCTCATCAAGGAACACCGGCTTAACCAGCTCGGCATTCAGCTGCTTCGGCTTGATGGCTTTGAAATACTCATCGGAGGCGAGGTTGATCAGCACGTCATCGCCCTGTTCCGCCAGCGCGTCGTTGAGCTTTTGCGTCAGCAGGTCGCCCCAGAAGCTGTAGAGATCTTTGCCGGCCGGATTCGCCAGTTTGATGCCCATCTCTAAGCGGTACGGCTGCATCAAATCCAGCGGGCGCAGCAGGCCGTACAGGCCCGAAAGCATGCGCAGGTGTTTTTGGGCAAAATCAAAGTCGGCTTCGCTGAAGGTCTCTGCCTGCAAACCGGTATAAACATCACCTTTGAAGGCCAGAATTGCCTGCCGCGCATTATCGGGTGAGAAGGGCGGCTGCCACTGGCTGAAACGGTCGGCGTTGAGGTGCGCCAGTTTGTCGCTGATGCCCATCAGCGAAGCGATTTGCGCCGGGGAAAGATCGCGCGCCACGTCAATCAGCTGCTGTGATTTTTCTAACAGCGCCGGTTGGGTAAACCGTGACGTTGCCAGCGGGCTTTCATAATCCAGTGTCTTGGCTGGCGAGATAACCATCAGCATTGTGTCTGTCCTCGTTGACCCGCTGTTTTCAGGGGATGGATGGGAAAAATGTCGCGACGAGTGTAGCAAAAAAGCTGCACGGATCGGCAAATCGCTCCCATTTGTTAGCGCTATCGTAAAGGGCACGCGGCGATGTTGCGCCGCTTAGCCTGCGTGATATTATCGCAACAGCCTTTTACACCCTGACAGTCAACTTAAGAGAAAAGAGAACCATGACGGACAAACTTACTTCCTTGCGTCAGCTGACTACTGTGGTCGCCGACACCGGTGATATCGCGGCAATGAAACTCTACCAACCGCAGGATGCCACTACTAACCCTTCTTTGATCCTCAACGCTGCGCAAATCCCTGAATACCGCAAACTGATTGACGAAGCCATTAGCTGGGCACGTCAGCAGAGCAGCAACAAAGAAGAGCAGCTGGCGCTGGTTTCTGACAAGCTGGCCGTCAACATTGGTCTGGAAATTCTCAAACTGATCCCGGGACGTATCTCTACTGAAGTTGACGCGCGTCTCTCTTACGACACCGAAGCGAGCATCGCGAAAGCGCGCAGCCTGATCAAGCTGTACAACGATGCCGGCATCAGCAACGATCGTATTCTGATCAAACTGGCCTCAACCTGGCAGGGCATCCGCGCGGCGGAGCAGCTGGAGAAAGAAGGCATCAACTGTAACCTGACGCTGCTGTTCTCCTTCGCCCAGGCGCGTGCCTGTGCCGAAGCGGGCGTGTTCCTGATTTCGCCATTTGTTGGCCGTATCCTCGACTGGTACAAGCAGAACACCGACAAGAAAGAGTACGCAGCGCATGAAGATCCAGGCGTGGTATCCGTGTCTGAGATCTACAACTACTACAAGCAGCACGGCTATGAAACCGTGGTGATGGGCGCCAGCTTCCGTAACGTCGGCGAAATCATTGAGCTGGCCGGTTGCGACCGCCTGACTATCTCTCCAGGCCTGCTGAAAGAGCTGGCCGAGAGCGAAGGCAGCGTAGAGCGTAAACTGAGCTACAGCGGCGAAGTGAAAGCGCGTCCGGCTAAAATGACCGAAGCGGAATTCCTGTGGCAGCACAACCAGGATCCAATGGCAGTGACCAAACTGGCCGAAGGTATCCGCAACTTTGCCATCGACCAGGGCAAACTTGAGAAGATGATCGCCGAACTGCTGTAAGGTGATATGCCGTGGCGGCTGCCGGTCGCCACGGTTTTCGCGTTTCCCTCGCTGATGCTTTGTATTATCCTTTCTGCCATTCCCCTTTTTCTCACCGCCCCGCGGTCAACACAGCGATAACTCTATGGATACTTTACGTATTGGCTTAATTTCCGTGTCCGATCGGGCCGCTAACGGCATCTATCAGGATCAGGGCATTCCGGCGCTGGAAAGCTGGCTTGGCGCTGCGCTGGCAACGCCGTTTGAGATTGAAACCCGCCTGGTTCCGGATGAACAGCCGATGATTGAGCAGGCGATTTGCGAGCTGGTCGACGAACGTTTTTGCCACCTGGTGCTGACCACCGGCGGTACCGGTCCGGCCCGGCGCGACGTCACGCCGGATGCGACCTTAGCGGTAGCCGACCGCGAGATGCCCGGCTTTGGCGAGCAGATGCGGCAGATCAGCCTGCAGTTTGTGCCGACCGCGATTCTGTCACGCCAGGTGGGCGTGATCCGCAAGCAGTCGCTGATCCTTAATCTGCCGGGACAGCCGAAATCGATTAAAGAGACGCTGGAAGGGTTGAAAGCGGATGACGGCACGGTGAAAGTGCCAGGGATTTTCGCGGCTGTACCCTATTGTTTACAGCTGCTGGAAGGGCCTTACGTCGAAACCCACCCGGGGGTAGTAGCAGCTTTTCGCCCGAAAAGCGCACGACGTGAGACAAACGTCTGAAAATTGCCGTTTTCAGGCATAAAATGCAGAGTGACTGGTGTGGCAAAATATTGACGGTATAGTAACCGCAGCTTTACAACTATACTGACATAGCCTCTGGATACCGCACTCTTATGGATTCGCTGACAACGCGTCGACTCAACCGCCAGGATTACAAAACCCTGGCGCTGGCTGCCCTGGGCGGGGCGCTGGAATTCTACGATTTTATCATCTTCGTTTTCTTCGCTGCGGTGATTGGCGAGCTGTTCTTTCCGCCAGACATCCCGGAATGGCTGCGTCAGGTGCAGACGTTTGCCATCTTCGCCGCCGGTTATCTGGCGCGTCCGCTAGGCGGCATCATCATGGCACACTTTGGCGACAAAGTCGGGCGTAAGAAGATGTTCAGCCTGAGTATTCTGCTGATGGCGCTGCCGACGCTGGCGATGGGCGCGCTGCCCACCTACGCCAGCATTGGCATTGCCGCACCGTTACTGATGCTGCTGATGCGCGTGCTGCAGGGCGCGGCCATTGGCGGCGAGGTGCCGGGCGCGTGGGTGTTTGTTGCGGAGCATGTGCCAGAGAAGCGCATCGGTTTTGCCTGCGGCACGCTGACTGCAGGCTTAACCGCCGGCATTCTGCTCGGTTCGCTGGTGGCGACGGTGCTGAATACTTCGCTCTCGCCGGCGGCGATACGCGATCACGGCTGGCGCATTCCTTTCTTCCTCGGCGGCCTGTTTGGCCTGCTGGCGATGTATCTGCGTCGCTGGCTGCATGAAACCCCGGTATTTCGTCAGATGCAGCAGCGCAAAGCGCTGGCGGAAAAGCTGCCGCTACAGACCATTCTCGCCAGCCATAAGCGCGGCATTGCGGTGTCGATGCTGCTTACCTGGCTATTATCAGCCTGTATTGTGGTGGTGATTCTGATGGCGCCGACGCTGATGCAGAAACAGCATGGCGTGCCGGCGGCGCTCAGTCTGCAGGCCAACAGTTTCGCGACCGTGATGCTGCTGATCGGCTGCGTGCTGGCGGGCTGGATTGTCGATCGCTACGGTGCGGCGCGTACCTTACTGATTGGTTCGCTGCTGCTGGCGCTGTGCAGCTGGAGCTTTTTCCAGCAGCTTGGCGGCACGCCACAGATGCTGTTCATCTGGTACGGTCTGGCGGGACTGAGCGTGGGCGTGGTCGGCGTGGTGCCGTTTGTTATGGTGCGGGCGTTTCCGGCGGCGGTGCGCTTCACCGGCATTTCCTTCTCTTACAACGTGTCGTACGCCATCTTTGGCGGCCTGACGCCGATCAGTGTAACGCTAATGATGTCGCTGACGCCGATGGCGCCGGCCTGGTACGTGCTGGCGCTGGCGCTGATCGGCATGCTGGTGGCGCTGTGGTTATGGCATGACAGCCGCCAGGCTAATGCGCAGCTGGATGTCTCGCTGCATTCATCGTAATGACAGCGCGCGGAGCGGCACGGCTCCGCGCGCCATTGATTACTCGCCAATCGGCAACACGCTGCGCTCAAACTTCTCGTTCAGCACTTCGCCCATCGCCAGATAAAAGGCGCTGGCACCACAGACGATGCCCACCCAGCCGGCGATGCGCAGCAGCGCCGCGTGATCCAGCAGATGACCGATAGCCAGCAGCGCAAACAGCAGCGTCAGGCTGGCAAACACAAACTGCAGCATCTTCGCGGCCCGCAGCGTGCCAAAGAACAGAAACAGCGTGAAAATACCCCACAGCGCCAGATAAGCGCCGAGGAAATGGCCATCGGCGGCCGCGGCCAGTCCCATTTTCGGCAGCAGCAGAATCGCCACCAGCGTCAGCCAGAAGCTGCCATAGGAGGTAAAGGCGGTCAGGCCGAAGGTGTTGCCTTTTTTATACTCCAGCAGCCCGGCAAGGATTTGCGCGATGCCGCCGTAAAAGAGGCCCATCGCCAGGATAATCACATCCATTTCAAACAGACCGGTGTTGTGTAAGTTGAGCAGGATGGTGGTCATACCAAAACCCATCAGGCCCAGTGGGGCGGGATTCGCCAGCGTGGTGTTGCCCATAATTCCTCAGCAGCAGCGTTATTGTTTATTGGTTTAACGCCCGCGCCAACAGCGGTGGGGCGCGGGGCGCTGCATCATAATCAGGTGGCTTTTGCCGCACTTTGATCTCACGCGGTAAGAGAATCTAAATTTTTTTTAGTTTTAACCCTTGATGCGCTTCGAAGCGGCCCCATTTAGTTGTCATCAAGCATTGTGAGGCAGCAAAAAAATCTGCCGCAGCAGTTGAAAGTGGTCAGCGTGACCTCATCTCTGCTTCACAACCCAATTTGGCAAAGAATTTAAGTGGGAGACGTTTAGATGGGTAAGATTATTGGTATTGACCTGGGTACAACCAACTCATGTGTGGCGATTATGGACGGTGGCAAAGCACGCGTGCTTGAAAACGCCGAAGGCGATCGCACCACACCGTCAATCATTGCATATACCGGGGATGGCGAAACTCTGGTCGGTCAACCGGCTAAACGTCAGGCGGTGACCAACCCGCAGAACACCCTGTTTGCAATCAAACGCCTGATCGGCCGTCGTTTCCAGGACGAAGAAGTGCAGCGTGATATTAAAATCATGCCGTACAAAATCATCGGTTCTGACAACGGTGACGCATGGCTGGACGTGAAAGGCCAGAAAATGGCACCGCCGCAGATCTCTGCAGAAGTGCTGAAAAAAATGAAGAAAACCGCGGAAGATTTCCTCGGTGAGCCGGTAACCGAAGCGGTTATCACCGTACCAGCCTACTTCAACGATGCACAGCGTCAGGCGACCAAAGACGCCGGCCGTATCGCGGGTCTGGACGTAAAACGTATCATCAACGAACCAACCGCAGCGGCACTGGCGTATGGCCTGGATAAAGGTCAGGGCAACCGCACCATCGCGGTATATGACCTGGGTGGCGGTACCTTCGATATCTCTATCATTGAGATCGACGAAGTCGACGGCGAGAAAACCTTTGAAGTACTGGCGACCAACGGTGACACCCACCTGGGTGGTGAAGACTTCGACAGCCGTCTGATCAACTACCTGGTTGCCGAATTCAAGAAAGATCAGGGCATCGATCTGCACAACGATCCGCTGGCGATGCAGCGCCTGAAAGAAGCGGCAGAGAAAGCGAAAATTGAGCTCTCTTCTGCGCAGCAGACCGACGTTAACCTGCCGTACATCACGGCGGATGCCACCGGTCCTAAGCACCTGAACATTAAAGTGACCCGCGCGAAGCTGGAATCACTGGTAGAAGATCTGGTTACCCGTTCAATTGAGCCGCTGAAAGTGGCGCTGAACGACGCTGGCCTGTCGGTTTCTGACATCAACGACGTGATCCTGGTCGGTGGTCAGACGCGTATGCCAATGGTGCAGGCGAAAGTGGCGGAGTTCTTCGGTAAAGAGCCACGTAAAGACGTGAACCCGGACGAAGCGGTCGCTGTGGGTGCTGCGGTACAGGGCGGCGTGCTGGCCGGTGAAGTAAAAGACGTTCTGCTGCTGGACGTGACCCCGCTGTCGCTGGGTATCGAAACCATGGGTGGCGTGATGACGTCGCTGATCAGCAAGAACACCACGATCCCTACCAAGCACAGCCAGGTGTTCTCGACTGCTGAAGACAACCAGTCTGCCGTGACCATTCACGTGCTGCAGGGTGAGCGTAAGCGTTCGGCGGATAACAAATCACTGGGCCAGTTCAACCTCGACGGTATTCAGCCAGCGCCGCGCGGTATGCCACAGATCGAAGTGACCTTCGACATCGATGCTGACGGTATTCTGCACGTGTCTGCGAAGGACAAAAACAGCGGGAAAGAGCAGAAGATCACCATCAAAGCTTCTTCTGGCCTGAACGAGGAAGAGATCGAAAAAATGGTTCGTGACGCGGAAGCTAACGCCGAGTCAGACCGTAAATTCGAAGAGCTGGTGCAGACGCGTAACCAGGGCGACCAGATTGCGCACAGCACGCGTAAGCAGCTGGATGAAGCCGGTGACAAACTGTCAGCGGAAGACAAAGCACCGATCGAGTCTGCCCTGAACGAGCTGAACACCGCGTTGAAAGGCGAAGATAAAGCAGAAATCGAAGCCAAAATGCAGGCGCTGATGGAAGTGTCCAGCAAGCTGATGGAACTGGCGCAGCAACAGGCTCAGGCCGGCGCAGCGGATGCCGGCGACGCTTCGGCGAAGAAAGATGACGACGTTGTCGACGCTGAATTCGAAGAAGTGAAAGATAAAAAATAATTGCCCCTGACCGGGCGCGACGGCTGGCCTGACAGCCGTTGAAACCAGCACGGGCGTCGGAGATCTCTCCACGCCCGTGCGATCATGTTAAGGGCAGAGAAAAATGGCTAAGAGTGATTTTTACGAGATCTTAGGCGTCTCAAAATCCGCCGATGAGCGCGAAATCAAAAAGGCCTATAAGCGCCTGGCGATGAAGTATCACCCGGACCGTAATCCGGGCGATAAAGAGGCCGAGACGAAATTCAAAGAGGTCAAGGAAGCCTACGAGATCCTCACCGATGCGCAGAAGCGTGCAGCTTACGATCAGTACGGTCATGCGGCGTTTGAGCAGGGCGGTGGTGGCGGCTTCGGCGGCGGCTTTGGTGGCGGCGGTGCCGACTTCAGCGATATCTTTGGCGACGTGTTCGGCGATATCTTTGGTGGTGGTCGCCGTCAGCGCGCCTCACGCGGCGCCGATTTACGCTACAACATGGAACTGACGCTGGAAGAAGCGGTACGCGGCGTGACCAAAGAGATCCGCATTCCAACGCTGGAAGAGTGTGATGTCTGCCACGGCAGCGGCGCCAAAGCGGGCACCCAGCCGCAGACCTGTCCGACCTGTCACGGTGCGGGCCAGGTACAGATGCGTCAGGGCTTCTTTACCGTGCAGCAAGCCTGTCCGACCTGTCACGGTCGCGGCTCGGTGATTAAAGATCCGTGCAACGCCTGTCACGGCCATGGCCGCGTTGAGCGCCAGAAAACGCTGTCGGTGAAAATCCCGGCGGGCGTCGATACCGGCGACCGTATCCGCCTCAGCGGAGAAGGTGAAGCGGGCGAACATGGCGCACCGGCTGGCGATCTGTACGTGCAGGTTTCGGTGAAGAAACACCCGATCTTCGAGCGTGAAGATAACAACCTGTACTGCGAAGTGCCGATCAACTTTGCCATGGCAGCGCTGGGCGGCGAGATTGAAGTGCCGACGCTCGACGGTCGCGTGAAGCTGAAAGTGCCGGCAGAAACCCAGACCGGCAAACTGTTCCGCATGCGCGGCAAAGGCGTGAAGTCGGTGCGCGGCGGTGCGGTCGGCGATCTGCTGTGTCGCGTGGTGGTGGAAACCCCGGTCAGCCTCAACGACAAGCAAAAAGCGCTGCTGCGCGAGCTGGAAGAGAGCTTCGGCGGACCCACCGGCGAGAAAAACAGCCCGCGTTCGAAAAGCTTCTTCGACGGCGTAAAGAAGTTCTTTGACGATCTGACCCGCTAAGCGGGTGCGCAGACAGTAACAAGCGGAGAGGCAACTCTCCGCTTTTTTTATGCGCAGCTCTGCTATGCAGATATTCAACGGCATTGTTTGTCGTCATTCAACGCTTTAACAGATCACCTCCTGTCAAAACGGCAGCATTTTCGCTAGTGACGCAATTTATTGCGCGATAAATCGCGCCGCTACCAATATCGTGCGGCTTGCGACTACCTCAACAGGTCGCCATTTATGGCGAACTCAAGCCGTGAAAATCCCCAGCAAAAAACACTTCCTCACCTTGCAAAAACCGGCTCCGTTTTCGCCAATAGCATTTTTCGGCATTGCGTCGAAAATATATCATAGGTATCTTGCAAGGCGTTTAATGAGAATGATTTTCGATAACATGCACCATCAGCAGTGTGCGGCAGCGCAGTAGCGCGGGACCGTCGCTACAGGGAGAGAAACGTTGCCAAACCCGACTCACCACCGCGCTCCACAACGCGTGCGCAATGAATTACGCTTCCGTCACATCACCGTCGCCAGCAAAACGCGGGTGGCCGATGCCTTCTGGCGCATCGTCTTTAGCGGCAGCGATCTGGCGGGTTTCCACTCGCCCTCTTTTGACGACCACATCAAAGTGTTTTTCCCGGATACGCCGGGCGGTACGGTGGCGCTGCCACACATGACCGACGAAGGCATCGTCTGGCCTGACGGCGTGCGTCCGGCGGCGCGCGACTATACGCCGCTGGCCTTTAACGGCAGCGATTCGCTGACGCTGGATTTTTACATCCACGACGGCGGCGTCGCCAGCAGCTGGGCGAGTGCCGCTCAGCCGGGCGATCGCATTGCGATGGGCGGCCCGCGCGGCTCATGCGTCGTGCCAGTGGATTATGCCTGTCAGATTTATGTGTGCGATGAGACCGGTCTGCCGGCGTTTAAGCGCCGCTATCAGGAAATGCAGGCACAACAGATTCATCTGCTGGCCTGTGTTGATGAGTCAATCGGCCGCGCGTATCTTGGCGACCTGCCAGACGTCACGGTGAGCTGGCTCGGCAGCGGCAACATGCAGGCTGAGGCGCTGACGCCGCTGCTTGACCCGATTGTGCTGCCTGCTGATGACTACTTCATCTGGCTGACCGGCGAAGGCGCTGCGGTGAAACAGCTGAGCGATTACTTTACGCAGCAACGTGCGGCGCACAGCGACCTGGTGCGCGCCGTCGCTTACTGGCATCGGAAATAACCGGCGCCCGCCCGCTGCCGCCTGTGTTGAATTTTACCAGGCACCAGACTACTATCAACCTCCCTCAACTGACCCCGGGAAGGCGATGAAACAGCAGCGGGATGTTCCAGAGCACGCCGATGCGGCACAGCGTGCCAGCTGTGCCGGCGCACGCAGAAAGCGGCGCGAAAGGATGCTGGATGCCAGTGATATTCGCCTGCTGATGCTACACTTTCTGGCCAGCGGCGCGGCGCACGGTTATGAGCTGATCAAATCGGTGGAAGAGTTGTCGAAAGGCGAATATTCCCCCAGCCCCGGCATTATTTATCCCAACCTGACGCTGCTGGAAGAGATGGACGCCATCCGCGTAGTGGATGCTCAGGCCACGCGCAAAGCCTACGCGCTCAACGATGCGGGCCGCGCGCTGCTGGCGGAAAATGGCGAAAACGTGGCGGTGATTATCGGGCGGCTCACTTCGCTGGCGATCCTGGTCAACAACCGCAGCATTCCGCAGGTGGAGCAGGCGATCCATACGCTTCGCTATACGCTCAATCACCGGTTATCGCAGGAGCAGATTTCACCGGCCACGGTGGAGATTGTCGTGGCGGCGCTGCAGGACGCGGCAGAGAAGATCGCCAACAGCTAAGCGCGTTACGGTTTCTTCTTGTCCACGTGCCCCAGTTCGCGATCCGGCCAGCAGACATCGCGCACCCGCTGCTTCAATGCTGCCGCATCGGGAAAGCCGCCTTCCTGTTTGCGTTCCCAAATTACCTGACCATCAATGCTGATCTCGAACACGCCGCCGCTGCCGGGCTGGAGCGTGACCGCGCTGAGATCGCCGGCAAAGGTATGCAGCAGCTCCTGCGCCATCCACGCCGAACGCAGCAGCCAGTTACATTGGGTACAGTAGTGAATGGTTACTGCCGGTTTATCTGCCATCCTATCCCTCCTGTTAGTGCTTGATTAATCATGGGTTAACAAATTGTGCGCACAAAGATACATCTTGATGCAAATGATATTGATAATGATTACCAATTGCATTAAATTGTTTTCGCCATCATTTTACTCTCTATAAATCCCGCAGGCATTCCTGCGGCGCCGCGGCCAGTTATACACGGCAGCTGTGCACTGAAGCGCGCATGACACTGTGCCACAGGTGCCGGGATCGATAACATTATCTGGCCAGCGTGACGCGCTGTTTCACGGTTTTTAGCATAAAGCCGTGGTTTTCTGGCAGCAAATAAGTGAGCGAATACTAACAATTAACCAGGTATTTCGCGCATGTCTTTACACCTTCAGGGAAATTTCCGGCAGCGTCTGTTTAACGTCGCTGTCCTTGCTTCAGCCATTCACGCAGCCTGCAGCTATGCCGCCAGCGACAGCAGTACGCTGGCGCGTTCCGCAGAGAACAACAGCAGCAATGAACCGGTAATGACCGTTACCGCACCTAAGCAGCAGGCCGGCAGCAAAACCACGCTCACCGCCAGCGATCTGCAAAAACGCGGCGCCAATGACTTCGGTTCGATCATGCGTTATGAGCCGCTGGTCAGCGCCACTGGCGCGGCGGGCGGTTCGTCAGCCGGTAAAAGCGGCTTTGACCGTGCAGGCTACACCGGCTACAACATTCGCGGTCTGGAAAGTAACCGTGTCGGTCTGGATATTGATGGCATTCCGGTACCGGACGCCACTGGTCGTCCGTACGTCAGTCGCGCCGGTAACAATACCTTCGGTATCGGTCGCGACTACATCGACCCGTATATGTTTGGCAGCGTCGAAATTGAGAAGGGCGCGACATCGGTGGAACAACCTAACACCGCAATCGGCGGTAACGTATCGTTTCATAACAAGTCGCCGGACGACTATCTCAGCAGCGATAAAACCCACTATTTCGGTTATCAGAGCGACTACAGTTCGGCAGACCGCAGCTGGCACAACGGCATCACCGCGGCGGCAGGGGATGATGAACTGCGCGGCCTGTTTGTCTACAGCCGCCGCGACGGCCAGCAGACGCGCAACAACAGCGGCGTAAAAGACGCCTACCCGGCCAACTGGCACTCGGATGCCTTTATGACGTCGGGCATCTGGCAGCCAAACGATCAGCACAAGCTGAGCGCCACCTTCGACTACTACCACAAAACCAATCACACCCACTACGATACCTGGGACAGCAGCAGCGGCAACACTATTTGGGGCACTGCGCAACAGCAGAGCGATTCGCGCCGCTGGGGCATTAATCTTGCCGATGAGTGGACGCCGTACAACGAGATGATCGATACGCTGACCACGCGAATTTACTGGCAGCAAACCGAGGCGCACGACACCACCTGGTTACCGACCAGCGCCAGTCAGTACGGTTTCGTCTACTCTGACTACAACGTCGATACTTTAGGGTTTGACACGCGCGCCAGCAAAACCCTCGGCCGCCACGAGCTGAGCGGCGGCGTCAACGCGCGTGTGGAGAATAGCGAGCGTCCGTTCCGCCAGGAGCCGAACCCGGGCACCTTCGGCACCATCACCCAGCCGCAGTCAGACAGCCGTTCCTGGACCGTGGCCGGTTATCTGCAGGATAAAATCAATTTCGATCTCGATAGCCACAATTTCGCGGTGATTCCCGGCGTGCGCGTTATTCATCAAAGCACCAAACCGAAGAACCTCGGCGATCTGACCAATGGCAGCACGGTGCTGACCGAAGAGCAGGTGGAAAAACTGTACGGCAAGACCAATTCAGACACCGAAGTGCTGCCGTCACTGACCTTCCAGTACGATATCAATCCGGCGCTCACCACCTGGCTGCAATATAAGCGCGGCGTGGAGTTCCCGACCACCAGCCAGCTGTACGGCTCGTGGAACCTTGGTTCAAGCTACGCCGGCAGCGCGCAGTATGCGCTGATTGGTAATGCCGATCTGAAAACCGAGACCAGCAACAATTTTGAGTGGGGTCTGAAAGGACAGCCGACCGACGGCATCACCCTCAATACCTCGGTGTTCTACAACACCTACAAAAACTTTATTGCCTACACCCGCTATCGCCGCGCCACCAACCCGGCGATGTTCGTCAATGTTCCGGCCAACATCTACACCAGCTATCAGGCTGAGAACCGCGACAAAGCCTACATTTATGGGGCGGAGATCAGCACCCGCGTCAACTACGGCAGCTGGTTCCCGACCGTGGATGGCCTGAGCAGCACGTTCGCGCTCGGCTACAGCGAGGGTAAAGCGAAATCCCGCTATCTGGGTGACAAATACATCGATCTCGACAGTGTCGCGCCGCTAAAAGCGATTGTCGGCGTCGCGTGGGACGACAAAGCGCGCGGTTACGGCGCGGCGCTCACCGCCACCTTCGTCAAAGGCAAACAGGCCAGCGCCACCAACCGTGAGAGCTACAGCAACAGCGGGGCGGCCATCAGCGACGCCAGCAGCGAATACATGCGCGTGCCGGGCTACGGCCTGATCGATGCCACCGCGTACTGGCAGCTGACGAAAAACGTCAGGCTGAGCGGCGGTGTCTACAACATTACCGATCGTAAATACTGGGATTACCTCAGCAGCCGCACGCTGACCAGCGCCAGCGCGCAGGAGCGCAACGACATCAATCTGGCCGTGATGCCGGGACGCACCTGGCAACTGGGCGTGAACGTCGACTTCTAATCACTTTTCGCCCTGCGGTGGCGCAGGGCATTTTCACGGGAGCAAGCGCAATGCATCAACGCTATCAACACTATCTGGCGCTGAAAGGCCAGCAGCCAAAAATGTACGCGCGTGATTTAGCCGCGCTGATGGGCATAGGGGAAGCACAGCTGTGCGAAGCGCGCGTGGGCCACGACGCGCAGCCGCTGCGCGCCGATTTTCCGGCGCTGCTGACGGCGCTGGCGGCAGTGGGTGAGACCAAAAGTATTACGCGCAATGCCTGGGCGGTGCACGAACAGGTGGGAACCTACAGCAATCTGCATCTCGGCGAACATGGCGGGCTGGTGCTTAATCCGCGTGCGCTCGACCAGCGTCTGTTTCCCGCGCAGTGGCACAGTGCTTTCTTCCTGCGCGAGCAGACCGCGCACGGCGAACGACAGAGCATACAGATTTTCGATCGTCACGCCGATGCGGTGCTGAAAATTTACACCACCGCGCAAACGGAGATGCCGGCGTGGCAAGCGTTGATTGAGCGCTTCCGGCTGGCGCACGCGCCTCAGCTGCAGCCGCAGCCGGTCAGCGCCCCGCCGTTCAGCGACAGGGTGGATGCCGGCACTGTCGAAGCGGAGTGGCGTGCCATGACCGATGTGCATCAGTTCTTTGGCCTGCTGAAGCGTCACCATCTCTCGCGGCCGCAGGCATTTCGCGCGGTGCCGGATGATTTAGCGCGTCAGGTGAGCAACACCGCGCTGGCAACGCTGCTGGCCCAGGTACAGCAGGATGGCAATGAAATTATGATCTTCGTCGGCAATCGCGGCTGTACGCAGATCTTTACCGGCACTATCGGGAAAGTGGTGCCGCTGGATAACTGGATTAACGTTTTTAACCCCACGTTCACGCTGCATCTGATGGCGGATCGCATTCACGAGAGCTGGGTGACGCGCAAGCCGGGCGGCGATGGCTTCGTCACCAGTCTGGAGCTGTTCGCTGCCGATGGCACGCAGATTGCCCAGCTGTACGGCCAGCGCAGCGAGGGCACGCCGGAACAGGCACGCTGGCGCGAGCAGGTGATGGCGCTGACGCCGACAGGAGCCGCCGCATGAAAGCGCTGATCCTGACACTGCTTGCTCTGCTGACGCTGCCGGCGTGGGCGGCGCAGCGCATCATTACTATCGGGGGCGATGTAACGCAGATCGTCTACGCGCTGGATGCGCAGGCGCAGCTGGTGGCGCGCGACAGCACCAGCCAGCATCCGGCGGCGGCCACCAGGCTGCCGGATGTCGGCTACATGCGCCAGCTCAACGCGGAAGGCATTCTGGCACTGAAACCGACGCTGGTACTGGCCAGCGCGCTGGCTAAACCGTCGCTGGTGTTGCAGCAGGTGGCGGACGCCGGGGTAACAGTGGTGGAGGTCAGTGGGGATAACCGCCTTGATGCCATCACGGACAAAATCGCCACGATTGGCAACGCGCTGCAGCGTGAACAGGCGGCCCGCGCATTGATCGACAAGGTCAACAAACAGCGTGCGCAGCTACCGCAGCAGCCGCTGCCGGTGAAAGTGCTGTTTATCATGGCGCACGGCGGTTTACGCACCCAGGCGGCTGGTGCGCAGACCGGCGCTGACGGCGCAATTCGCGCTGCCGGCCTGGTCAATGCCATGGGCGCGGTGCCGCACTATCAGCAGCTGTCGCAGGAGGGCGTTGTGGCGGCAGCACCGGATTTGGTGGTGGTCGGCGAAGAGGGGCTGCGCACGCTGGGTGGCGAACAGGCGGTGTGGGCGCTGCCGGGCCTGGAGCTGACGCCGGCCGGCCAGCATCACGCGCTGCTGGTGATTGATGAGATGGCGCTGCTGAGTTTCGGCCTCGATACGCCGGGCGCGATTTTGCGTCTGCGCCATGCGGCGGAAGCCGTGCAGCATGATTAACCGCCTGATGATGCGCTGGCTGATGTTAATGAGTTTCAGCATGCTGGTGTGCATGCTGCTGGCGGCCAACCTCGGCGCGATGCCGCTGTCGCTGCGCACGCTGTGGCAGGCGCCGCTTAGCGATCTGGCCTGGCAAATCTGGCTCACAATTCGCCTGCCGCGCGTATTGCTGGCGGTGCTGACTGGCATGGCGCTGGCGGTGTCCGGCGCGGTGATGCAGGGGCTGTTTCGTAATCCGCTGGCCGATCCCGGACTGCTGGGTATCAGCAGCGGTGCCGGGCTGGCGGTGGCGCTCTCAGTGGTGTTGCCGCTCAGCCTGCCGCCGCTGCTGGCGCTGTGGCTGCCCTCGCTGGCAGCGTTTGCCGGCAGCCTGGTAGTGACGCTGCTGATCTTCAGCTTTAGCCGGCTGGCGCAGGGCCAGCTGGCGCGCCTGCTGCTGGTGGGCATTGCGATTAATGCGCTATGCGGCGCGGCGGTTGGCGTGCTGTCGTGGCTGAGCAACGACCAGCAGCTGCGTCAGCTGTCGCTGTGGGGCATGGGCAGCCTGACGGGTGCCCAGTGGCCGAGCCTGCTGGTGTGTGCGCTGCTGATTGTTCCGGCGCTGCTGCTGGTGCAGACGCGCGCGCGTCGCCTCAATCTGCTGCAGCTGGGCGAAGAGGACGCGCACTATATGGGCGTCGATGTTAAACGCACGCAGCGCCAGCTGCTGGTGCTGAGTGCGCTGCTGGTGGGCACGGCGGTGGCGGTCAGCGGCATTATCGGTTTTGTCGGGCTGGTGGTGCCGCACGTGATGCGTTTTTGTCTCGGCAGTGACCACCGCTGGCTGCTGCCGGGCGCGGCGCTGGCGGGAGCGATTCTGCTGTTGCTGGCGGATACGCTGGCGCGCACCGTGGTGATTCCGGCCGAAATGCCGGTCGGGCTGCTAACCAGTCTGCTGGGCGGGCCGTGGTTCCTGTGGCAGATTCTGCGCCAGCAAAGGGGGCTGAATGAGTGAGCAGTTGCAGGCGCGCGGACTGCGGTTTTGCCGGGGAACGCGTACCTTAATCGATGATGTCTCCCTGACGCTGCCGCCGGGCGAAATGGTTGCCCTGATCGGTCCTAACGGTGCCGGTAAGTCGACGCTGCTGCGGCTGCTGACCGGCTTTCTGCACGCGGACGCCGGCGAATGCTGGCTGGGCGATCGTCCACTGGCGGCCTGGCCGCGTGAACCGCTGGCGCAGCGCCGCGCGGTGATGCGCCAGCAAAACAGCGTCACCTTTCCGCTGCCGGCTGCCGACGTGGTGGCGATGGGGCGCGCACCCTGGCCGACCGGTAACTGCCAGACGGTGGTGCAGGAGGTGATGCAGTTAACCGGCAGCGCGCCGCTGGCGCAGCGCGACTATCGCTCGCTGTCGGGCGGGGAACAGCAGCGCGTGCAGCTGGCCCGGGTGCTGGCGCAGCTGTGGCATGACGACGGCCCGCGCGGCTGGCTGCTGCTGGATGAACCCACCTCCGCGCTCGATCTCTACTGGCAGCAGTCTACTCTGCGCCTGCTGCACCGGCTGACGCGCAATGGCCGTTTTAGCGTCTGCGCGGTGCTGCACGATTTAAATCTGGCCTCACTGTGGTCGGATCGGGTGTTGTTGTTACACCACGGCCAGCTGGTGGCGCAGGGCGCACCGCACGCGGTGATGACCGAACCGATCCTGACGCGCTGGTATCAGGCCGACCTGCAGGTGGTTACGCCGCCAGCGCAGGATCGGCCGCAGATACAGCTGCGGCCATAACGGCACCCTGCACCGGGTCAGGGCGCCTGGCGGCAATCGACAATCAGCCGACCACGCACCTGGCCCGCCAGCAGCTGTTCTGCGCCTGCACGCGCCTCGCTCAGTGGAATCACTTTGGTCATTTGCTCCAGCAGCGCGCCGTCAACCAGCTCCGCCAGACGCTGCCACGCCTGCTGACGCAGCGGTTTGGCGCACATCACGCTGTCTACGCCGGCCAGCGTAACGCCGCGCAGAATAAACGGCGCAACGCTGGTGGGCAGATCGAGGCCCTGCGCCATGCCGCAGGCGGCGACCACGCCGTCGCGCTGGATCCCGGCTAACACATTGGCCAGCGTGTGGCTGCCGACGCTATCGATCGCGGCGGCCCAGCGCTCTTTCGCCAGCGGTTTGCCGGGCGCGCTCAGTTCGTTACGGTCGATAATCGCGGAGGCGCCGAGCGTATCGAGCAGGTAGGCGCTGTCGCTGGCGCGGCCGCTGGATGCCACCACCTCATAGCCGAGACGTGCCAGCAGGCTCACGCTGAAGCTGCCCACGCCGCCGCTGGCACCGGTAACCAGCACCGGACCGTGCTGCGGTGTGATGCCCTGTTTTTCCAGCGCCAGCACGCACAGCATCGCGGTAAAGCCGGCGGTGCCAATCGCCATGGTTTGCAGCGGGCTGAGCGCCGCCGGGACCTTGACCAGCCAGTCGCCGGAGACGCTGGCTTTCTGCGCCAGCCCGCCCCAGTGTTTTTCACCCACGCCCCAGCCGGTGAGCAGCGCAACATCGTCCTGCTGCCACTCCGGATGACGGCTGTGGATCACCCGGCCAACAAAATCGATGCCTGGCACCATAGGAAACTGGCGCACAATCGGCCCTTTATTACAGATGGCCAGCGCGTCTTTGTAGTTGAGGGTGGAGTAGCTTACTTCGAGGGTAACATCGTGATCGGGCAATTGTTGCTCTGACAGATCCTGCAGGGATGTGCGGTATCCCTGTTCATCATTTTCAATGACCAGTGCCTTGAACATGCAGCCTCCGGCTGGTTGGGAGAAGTGCGCTCCATAGTACGCTTCTGCCGCAGGGAGTGCCAGGCGGATGGGCGCGGCAGGCGGTCGCTATCGTACCGGTGTTACATTCTGCATAACTTTGCGTAATCTTCGACTATTCAGGCAGTTAAAAATAGACGCCTTAACTATTATTCATGTAAATCAATGAAGTAGCACATTGGTGTTCTGCATTAAAATTCCGCGCTGATTGGTTGTTCCCGGTAAAAAAAGATGCCATCATGTCGCCCGAATTTCTTCCCCATCTTCATCGCTGAGGACGCCGCCATGTCCGGTACAATGCACATCTGCACTTGTCGCCGTGCGCTTCATGACAAGCGCGCCTCTGTCATCTGTTGTTCGCATTTCCCGCTCACCATGCGGTGAGGCTACGCCCCGTTCGCTGTTGGATATGAGTAAAGACAGACGCGATCTGGCTTTACTGATGTCTATCGGTTGCGGCCGCCGGACGTTATTCGCCGGGGAAATTTCCTCATTGCTGTGCCACTGGCACCCACTCATCCTTCATTACGGGGATTTGTGTTATGAACCCATTGAAAATTGCTGCCAGCGTAGCGGTAGCGCCAAGCCTGAGTCTCAACACCGCGCGCGACGTGGTGACGCTGGATAATACCGATTTCACCGACGTAGCCGCGGTAGTGGTCTCGCTGGCCGATACACGCAGCGGCGTGCTGACGCTGCTGCGCCAGACCGGCTTCAATCTGCCGGTGTTTGTCGCGAACGCCTTTGATGACGCGGTGCTGACGCTGCCGGGCGTGACCGGAGAGATCAACGGCGCAGCGGAAGAGTGGCAGGCGCTGGAGCAGGCGGCGCAGGCGTACGAGGCGGAACTGCTGCCGCCGTTTTTCGACACCCTGACGCGCTATGTCGATATGCAGAACAGCACCTTTGCCTGTCCGGGCCATCAGGGCGGGGCGTTTTTCCGCCGCCATCCGGCCGGACGTCAGTTTTATGAGTTCTACGGCGAGAACGTCTTTCGCTCCGATATGTGTAACGCGGACGTCAAGCTGGGCGATTTACTGATCCACGAAGGCTCGGCCAAGGATGCGCAGAAATATGCCGCGCGCGTGTTCAACGCCGATAAAACCTACTTCGTGCTGAACGGTACCTCCAGCGCCAACAAAGTGGTGACCAACGCGCTGCTGACGCGCGGCGATCTGGTGCTGTTTGACCGCAATAACCATAAATCTAACCACCACGGTGCGCTGATCCAGGCAGGCGCCACGCCGGTTTATCTGGAAGCGGCGCGTAATCCGTTTGGTTTTATTGGCGGCATCGATGCGCACTGTTTCGACGAGACGTATCTGCGCGAGCAGGTGCGCCAGGTCGCGCCACAGCGCGCGGATCAGCCGCGTCCGTTCCGGCTGGCGATCATCCAGCTTGGTACCTACGATGGCACGGTATACAACGCGCGCCAGGTGGTGGATCGCATCGGGCATCTGTGTGACTACATCCTGTTTGATTCGGCATGGCTGGGTTATGAGCAATTTATTCCGCTGATGGCCGGCTGCTCGCCGCTGACGCTGGAGCTCAATGAGAACGATCCGGGGATTTTTGTCACCCAGTCGGTGCATAAGCAGCTGGCGGGCTTCTCGCAGACTTCGCAGATTCACAAGAAAGATAACCACATTCGCGGCCAGAAACGCTTCTGCCCACACAAGCGGCTGAACAACGCGTTTATGCTGCACGCCTCAACCAGCCCGTTCTATCCGCTGTTCGCTGCGCTGGATATCAACGCCAGAATGCATCAGGGCGAAGCGGGGCGCAGCATGTGGCACGACTGCGTCACGCTGGGCATTGAGGCACGCAAAGCGATCCTTGAGCGCTGCAGCCTGATTCAGCCCTTCCTGCCGGAGCAGGTACACGGCAAGCCATGGCAGGCGGCAGAAACCGCCACCATCGCCGCCGATTCGGCGTATTTCAGCTTCGAACCGGGCGCGAAGTGGCACGGTTTTGCCGGTTACGATGCCGGACAGTATCTGGTGGACCCGTGCAAACTGCTGCTCACCACGCCAGGCATCGATGCCACCAGCGGCGAATACACCCGCTTTGGCATTCCGGCCACCATTCTCGCCAACTATCTGCGCGAGAACGGTATCGTGCCGGAGAAGTGCGATCTCAACTCAATCCTGTTCCTGCTGACTCCAGCGGAAACGCCGGAAAAAATGGCGCATCTGGTGGCGATGCTGGAGCAGTTTGAACAGCACGTGCGGGAAGATGCGCTGCTGGCCGAAGTGCTGCCGAGCGTGTATCGCAGGCACGTTGAGCGCTATCAGGGCTACACGCTGCGTCGCCTGTGCCAGGAGATGCACGATTTGTACGTCAGCTACGACGTCAAGGATCTGCAGCGCGACATGTTCCGCCAGGCGTGTTTCCCGAAAGTCGAGGTCAATCCGCAGGATGCGCATCAGGCGTATATTCGCGGTGACGTTGAGCTGGTGCCGATCGCCAGTGCCGAAGGGCGCATTGCCGCCGAGGGGGCGCTGCCGTATCCGCCGGGTGTGCTGTGCGTGGTGCCAGGCGAAACCTGGGGCGGGGCAGTGCAGCGCTATTTCCTCGCGCTGGAAGCGGGTATCAATCTGCTGCCGGGCTTTTCACCGGAGTTGCAGGGGGTTTACACCGAGGAGGATGACAGCGGGCACAAGCGGTTAGTGGCGAATATGATGTTGTAGGAGGGGGCTGTTCCCCCATCGCACGCTACCTTCTCCCGCAGGCGGGAGAAGGTGGCGATGAGCGCGAATCAATAACGGTGGTAGCTGCGCTGTGCCTGGCTCACTTTGTACAGATAGCGGCGCGACTCGGCCGACGGATGATTGGTGGTCAGCGTCTGATACACCTGGCTCGGTGACATGCCGTTGATGGTGGCGAAGGCGCGGTCTTTATCGCTGGAGAACACGCGCAGCACGCTGCCCGCCCCGCCGTTATAAGCGGTGATCACTGCGTAACGGCGCGACAGCGGATCCTGAATCCCGCCGAGATAGCTCTTCTGCAGCAGCGACAGATATGCGGTACCGGCATCAATGTTATTGGCCGGATCGAGCAGATAGCTGCGGCTCGGTTTACCCCATTTGCCCTTCATGCGGAACACATCGACCCCGGCAGTATGCTGTACCACCTGCATCAGACCCAGCGCATCGGCGTTGCTTACCGCATAGGGGTTGAAGCTCGATTCGGTCTGCATGATCGCCAGAATCAGCGAGGCATCAACGCCATACTGTTCGGCGGCTTTGCGCACCAGCGGCAGATATTTATGCGCACGTTTGTCGAGGTGGTTAGGCACCATCGGAATGGTCACCGACCAGATAACGTGCAGCCCGGAGGTGCGTTTCTGCAGTTTGTTCTGGATCAGATAATCGGCAAAGTTACCGGCGCGTCCCTGCCAGCGGATCGGCTGACCGGTGTTATCCAGCACCTGGCCGTAAAGCAGCGGCTCTTTACTGATCTGAATATCGTTGGCGTCGGAGTAGAGATCGACGTTGCCCGGATCGTCACCAATCAACAGCGTGGTGATGATGGCCTGACGCAGGCTGGCCATCGGATCGGTGCCGGAAATGGTCTCAATGGTGATGCTACCGCTGTCGAAGTTGATGTGACTGCGGGTGTAATAGTTATCGCTGTATTTGACGTAGTCCTTGGGTCCGGCGATCAGAACCTCATTGATTCCCCAGATATTCTCGATGTTGGCGGCAAATTGTCCCATCAGAATGTCAAAACCGTTGGTGTCCTTAACCCACTCTTCATGGTACTGCGATTTTTTTTGTCCGGAGCAGGAGACTAACAGGGGTGCGATGACCAGCAGTGCTATCAGTTTTTTATTCATTGTGAATGCGTGCCTGACTCGAAAAAGAGGGCCTCAAAGGGAGACCCTGAACGTTTATTTTTCTGGCGGGGTGTAACCTTCAATGTGCACATCTTTGCCTTCGAACAGGAAATTCACCATCTCCTTCTCCAGCACTTTGCGATCTTCCGGGTTCATCATGTTGAGCTTCTTCTCGTTGATCAACATGGTCTGCTTGGACATCCATTGCTGCCAGGCCTCTTTGGAAATCTCATTGTAGATGCGCTTACCCAGTTCGCCAGGATAGAGCTGAAAGTCCTGGCCTTCAGCGTCGCGTTGCAGATAAGTACAAAAAATGGTGCGGCTCATTACTCTTCCTCTTCGGTCAAACGGGTTCGCAGTTGAAGCTGCCGGGGATGGCGCAGCTCATGCAGCAGGCGCTCTACCGGCGCGGCCAGCCCCACTGACGGTGGTTGCGCTAAGTTATACCAGAGACCGCCGGCTTCATCCATCAGCGACCCGGAGGAAGGCCACGCCAGCCACATAGGCACAATATCTAAGTGGAAATGGCTGAAGGTGTGGCGGAACGCGGTAAGCTGCTGCGGTTTCGCGTGGATGCCGCGCGCCGCCAGCCAGTCAGTCAGCGCTTGCTCACTGGTGAACTGCGGGAAGCAGAACAGGCCGCCCCACAAACCCACCGGCGGACGCTGTTCCAGAAACACCTCGTCGCCGTGCTGCAGCATCAGGAACCAGCCGCTGCGCTCTGGCAGCGTGACTTTCGGCTTCCTGCCGGGATAATCGGCCCAGTTGCCCTGTGCATAGGCCGCGCAGCCGCTATTCAGCGGGCAGATGTCGCATTTTGGGCGGGAGCGAGTACACACTAACGCGCCGAGATCCATCATCCCCTGATTGAACTGGCTGACGCCTTCCGCTGGCGTGACGTCTTCACTGATCTGCCACAGGCGCTTCTCCACCTCTTTTTTGCCCGGCCAGCCGCTCACCGCATAGCAGCGCGCCAGCACGCGTTTTACGTTGCCGTCGAGGATCGGGAAATGCAGGCCGAGCGACAGCGACAGGATCGCGCCCGCCGTGGAGCGGCCGACGCCCGGCAGTGCCGCGACGTCATCGAAATGAGGAGGGAATACGCCGCCGTGCAGCTCAACCACCTGTTTAGCCGCCTTGTGCAGGTTACGCGCCCGTGCGTAATAGCCGAGGCCGGTCCACAGATGCAGCACTTCATCAAGCGGCGCGGCGGCCAGGTCGGCAACCGTGGGGAAGCGCGCCATAAAGCGTTCGAAATAGGGAATAACGGTGGCAACCTGCGTCTGCTGCAGCATCACTTCGGAGAGCCACACCTTATAGGGCGTTTTCTCCAGCTGCCACGGCAGAGTTTTACGGCCAAAGCGTTGGTACCACTCCAGCACCTGTTGCGCGAACTGCGGCGCCTGCATCATAAGAAGGAAATTTTCCGTGTTTACTCTACAATCAGGCAGGAATTCCAGCACAGAGACATCAGGGTGTAAACCGGAAGATTGCAAAGGCTTGCTTCTGTTACTTAACTTTGCATAATGCCCGTTTCCCTGAACAGGCTAACCAGCAGGTTTCAACATGATTAATGACGTCATCACCCCGGAATTTGATGAGAACGGGCGGCCTTTGCGCCGTATCCGCAGTTTTGTGCGCCGCCAGGGGCGCTTAACGAAAGGACAGCAGCTCGCGCTCGACAATTACTGGCCGGAGATGGGCGTCGAGTATCAGCCGCAGCCGCTGGACATGGTTGCGCTGTTTGGCCGCGAAGCGCCGCTGGTGCTGGAGATTGGTTTTGGCATGGGTGCCTCGCTGGTGACCATGGCGCAGAACAATCCGCATCAGAACTTCCTCGGCATTGAAGTGCATGCGCCGGGCGTCGGTGCCTGTCTGGCCTCGGCCAAAGAGGCTGGCGTGCAGAATCTGCGCGTGATGTGTCACGACGCGGTGGAAGTGCTGGAAAACATGGTGCCGGACAATTCGCTGCGCATGGTGCAGCTGTTTTTCCCGGATCCATGGCATAAGGCGCGCCACAACAAGCGCCGCATCGTCCAGGTACCGTTTGCCGAGCTGGTGCTGCGCAAGCTGAAGCTTGGCGGCGTGTTCCACATGGCGACCGACTGGGAAGAGTACGCCACGCACATGCTGGAAGTGATGAGCAGCATCGATGGCTATAGCAATCAGTCGGAGAGCCAGAATTACGTGCCGCGTCCGGAAACGCGTCCGTTAACCAAATTTGAGCAGCGCGGGCAGCGACTGGGCCATGGCGTATGGGATCTGATGTTTGAGAGGGTGAAATAATGGCTGTAAAACGTAGCCGCCGTTTACGTAAAAAGTTGCATGTTGATGAGTTTCAGGAGCTGGGCTTCTCTGTTGCCTGGCGTTTTGCCGAAGGCACCAGTGAGGAAGAGGTGGATGCCACGCTCGATCAGTTCATCAATGAGGTGATCGATCCGAATGGTCTGGCCTATGACGGCAGCGGCTATCTGGTGTGGGAAGGGCTGGTGTGTCTGCAGCAGACCGGCAAATGCACCGACGCGCACCGCGAGCTAGTGCGTAACTGGCTGGAAAAGAAAAATCTCGCCGATATTCAGGTCACTGAACTCTTCGACGTTTGGTGGGACTAAGTATCACCACTGGCGATAACTTCGCGCGATGAATCGCGCCGCTACACATTCAGTGCGTGTTGGTTGATTCGCTTGTCCAATGCACCTTTCGTAGCGGCGCAATTTATTGCGCATCGCCAGACGCAGCACAATGCCACCGCTTATCAGACTATTCACATCTGCAGGAGATTTCATGGTTCGTAAGGCTCTTCTCGCCGCGCTGCTGCTGACGGCAGCTCAGGCGCATGCTGACTATCAGTGCAGCGTCAATCCAAAGGATGATGTGATCATCAAACCCCAGAGCGTGCAGGTGGTGGGCAGCAACGGCAACCTTGAAATCACGCCGCAGGGCGATGTGCAGTTCAACGGCAAGTCGGTGAGCGTCGATAACGCCACGCGCCAGCAGGCGATTGACTACCAGAACGCGCTGCGTCGCGATCTGCCGTGGGTCGACAGCGGCGCAACCACCCGTCTGGAGCGGGGCCGCGTGGCGCTGGATAAAGTGATCGTCGAAAAACTCGGGGCGGACAGCAATGTGCGCAATCGCCTGACCACGCTGAACGGCCAGCTCAGGCAGCAGATGAACCGCATCATCGAGCATCGCCCGGATGGCCTGACCTTCCATCATCAGGCCATTGAGCAGGTGCGCGCCGACGGCGAGAAGCTGGTGCAGAGCACGCTGGGCGGGGTGTTGCAGGATAGCCTGAACGAGATGGGTACCAAACAGGCCGCCAGCGGCAGCAATCCGCTGCAGGCGCTGATGGGCAACCTCGGCGGGCTACAGCAGTCGATTCAGACTGAATGGAACAATCAGGAGCAGGATTTCCAGAACTTCGGTCATGAAGTGTGTAACCGGGTGACCGCACTGGAAAGCCAGCGCAAGACGCTGATGCAGAACGTAAAGGGCTAAGCCAGCCGCGTTGCCGCTGAATGCACGGAACATCACGGCGTCATTGTTCTTCTGAACAGTGGCGCCTTTTTTATCCCCGCAGCTTTTAAGCCATGATTTAACGGGTTGTCTTAGATTCGGGACGAATCTGATAACGGCAAAATTTCCGCATTAATAACTATATCAACGGGCATTCAGCCTGTTGAAATTATTAATTTTTAAGGAAATTTTATGTTATTTTCTGACACCTCTGCTTCCAGTTCACATCCGGTTTTATCGCCCCCTGTGGTTATCGTTGCCGAACGCGGCTGGTACAACGACCCGCAAAAACGCTGGCAGGGAACGGTGCAAACGCCGGATGCCGTTGAAGTCATCGTGACGGTTAACGGTGGCAATCCGCTACGCGTGCCGGTGATCAATGGCCACTTCGAGTGGATGCCGCCGCAGCCGATGGCCGATGGTGAATACCAGCTAACCTTCACCGCCGTGGATGCCGCTGGCAATCACAGCGCACCTACGCGCGTTGATTACAATATCGATACCCATCCGCCCGCCAGACCGATCATCGAAGCGATTGAAGACCACGTTGCCGGCGGCGTGGAGGACGGTAACAGCATCCGCCGTAACGGCTATACCAACGATGATCAGCCGGTGGTACGCGGGCAGGCCGAAGGTAACGCGCTGGTTTATCTCTATAATGGCAACCAACTTCTCGCCTCTGTGCGTGCCGATGCGCAGGGCAACTGGCAGGCGCAGCTCGATCTGCCGCAGGACGGAACCTATAACCTGACGGCGCAGGCCGAGGACCGCGCCGACAACCGCAGTCAGCCGTCGCCGAAGTGGACCTTTCATCTCGATACGCTTACCCCGGAAACGCCGACGTTCAGCTATTACGACGACAATCGCGGGCTGTATCAGGGCCAGTTTGGCCGCGGCAAACCCACCGATGATGTCCGGCCGGAACTGCACGGCGAAGCCGAGCCCGGCAGCGTGGTGCGCATTCAGTATGCCGCACCGGGCGGAAAGTGGGTTGTCGGCGGTACGGCCACCGTCGACAGCAGCGGCCACTGGCACTGGACACCGCCGCAGGATCTGCTGCCGGACGGCGACTGGCGTTTTCGCAGCCGCAGCAGCGATAAAGCCGGCAACGTCAGTCAATGGAGCGACAGCTGGACGCTGACCATCGACACTCGTATCAACACGCCCGCCATC
Source organism: Pantoea sp. Cy-640 (assembly GCF_011752635.1). Taxonomy (NCBI): domain Bacteria; kingdom Pseudomonadati; phylum Pseudomonadota; class Gammaproteobacteria; order Enterobacterales; family Erwiniaceae; genus Pantoea; species Pantoea sp. Cy-640. Next base: position 182,605 of record NZ_VWXB01000011.1, read on the forward strand.
CTGCAGGCTATCGATGACGTCGGCACCATCCAGCCGGTGCTGCCGGGCCAGACCACCGACGATAAGCGGCTCGATTTTTCCGGACAGGCCGAGCCTTACAGTCAGGTGACGCTGTACCAGAACGGCGTGGCAGCCGGCAGCGCGACGGTGGGGGCCGATGGTCGCTGGCAGATTACCCCGGACCGCGACATGCAGACGGGCAGCAACAACTTTACGGTAAAAGCGGTCGATGTGGCGGGTAACGTCAGTGACTATGCGCCCAACTGGGCGATTAACTATGACTCTGGCGTAAAGCACAGTTCTGGTGAAGAGAACTGGAACTGCCGTGCCAATACCAGCTGGCAAACCGGCCGGGTGTATCAGTACGGCGGGTTGAAAGTCACCGAACTGAAACATGGCACCAGCAACAACTGTTTCTATACCGGCATCATGAACCGGCCGGATGGCTATGAAAGCAAAGCGATTGAGATGCTGGATCATTCGGTCGTGCAGTTTGATTTTGGTGCCACCAATTACGTGGAGTTCAATTATGGCTATCTCCACAATTGCGATACCTACGTGGATATCTTCTCCCCCAGCGGCGAGCTGCTGGGGCGCGAATACCTGCAGCCCGGTGGCGCCAGCCGGTCTGAGCAAGGCCTGAACACCTTTAGCTGGCAGGCTCCGGCGGGCCAGCAGATTGGCTATATTGACGTCCATTCGGGTGAAGATCCGGATACCTATAAAAAAGTGCTGTGCTGGAACGTGCTGGTGAAGCGCGATGTCGGCTGGATTATTGATACTGTGCGCTGGGGCAAAGACGAGAGCCTGGTACAGCACCATACGCTGCCGGAAACGCTGGAACAGGAGGGCGCGCAGCTGCATCTGAATGATGTGCAGCAGTGGCTGGCGGCGCACAGCGGACAACTGCTGCAGGGCTTCTCTGCGCTGGTGCTGGAAGGAGAACATCAGCAGCTTGATTATCAGCAGCTGACGCAGCATATCAGCGGCCTGCAGCATATCGATCTCACCGGCTCAGGAGACAATCTGCTGCAGCTGGATGCGCAGCAGCTGTTGCAGCAGGCGCACCAGGATGTGCTGCTGCCAGAGCGCACGCGCAGCTGGCTGATTGATGGTGATGCCGGCGACGTGGTGCAGCTCAGCGATAGCACGCAATTTTATCAGCAGTGGCAGCAGCAGGGGACGCAGCAGAGCGGTGGCAGGGTGTGGCAGGTGTTTGAGAGTCTCGACCACAGCGCAACGCTGTTAATCAATAATGAGGTGATGGTCGCCTGAGCGTGACAGATGCAGCCGTGCGGTTTAGTACGGCTGCCAGCGGAAAAGGCGCGTGCCTTCTCCGCTGAATTTACATGAACAGCTCCAGCAGCGAATTGAGGAACAGTTTGCCTTTTTCGGTGATCTGCCAGTGCTCTGGCTGCTCCTGCACATAACCGGCGGCAATGGCTGCGTCGATCTGCGGGCGAATCACTGCCTCGTCCAGCCCGGTGTAGCGCTGAAAATCGGCGCGCGGCGCGGCTTCCAGCAGGCGGAACCGGTTCATAAAGAACTCGAACGGCTTGTCCTCGTCCGGCACGTCATGCTGCTTATCCAGATAGTTGCCCTTCATAAAACCGCGCGGATGACGGGTTTTCACCGTACGCACGATGCGCCCGTCCGGCTGCGTCAGCTTGCCGTGCGCGCCACAGCCGATGCCGAGGTAATCACCGAAGCGCCAGTAGTTCAGGTTATGTTCGCAGCGATAGCCCGGTTTGGCGTAGGCCGAGGTTTCATACTGCTGATAGCCTGCGGCGCTCAGCAACTGATGACCCTGCTCAAAGATATCCCACAGCGCATCGTCATCCGGCAATACCGGCGGGCGTGAACCAAACAGCGTGTTGGGCTCGATGGTCAGCTGATACCACGACAGATGTGGCGGGTTGAGGGCAATCGCCTGGCGCAAATCGTCCAGCGCCTCTTCCAGCGACTGATCCGGCAGGCCGTGCATCAGGTCGAGGTTAAAGCTGCGCAGGCCGAGACCGGCCGCCAGCTGTGCCGCGCGGACCGCCTCGTCCGGACCGTGGATGCGGCCCAGGCGCGTCAGCTTTTGCGGACTGAAACTCTGCACGCCAATCGAGATCCGGTTAATGCCCGCCCGCTGATAGCCGCTGAAGCGATCGGCTTCCACCGTGCCCGGATTGGCCTCCATGGTGATTTCGACGTCCGCCGCCAGCGGCAGGCGCGCGCGCACGCCGTCCATCAGCTGCTGCATCGCCTCGCTGCTCAGCAGGCTGGGCGTGCCGCCGCCGATAAAGATGGTGCGCACTTCGCGCCCGGCGGTCAGCGGCAGATCCTGGTCAAGATCGTTGAGCAGATGCTGCACATACTCGCTGTGCGGCACTTCGCCTTTGAGCGCGTGCGAGTTGAAGTCGCAGTACGGACATTTCTGCACGCACCACGGGATGTGGATATAAAGGCTTAACGGTGGTAACTCAGGCATTGCGCATCGCTTCCAGCAGCAGCGTCAATGCTTTACCCCGGTGCGACACGGCACGCTTTTCATCCTTGCTCAGCTCGGCGGCGGTTTTACCCAGCGCCGGCACGTAGAAGATCGGATCATAACCGAAACCGCCTTCACCGGCGGCCGCGCGGGTAATCTCCCCGGCCCAGCTGCCGTGGAACACCAGCGGCGTCGGGTCGGCGGCGTGACGCACGTACACCAGAACGCAGTGGAACTGAGCCTGGCGCTCGCCGTCCGGCACCTGCTCCAGTGCCTGCAGCAGTTTGTCGAGATTCTGCTGGTCGCTGGCATCAACGCCGGCATAGCGTGCCGAGTAAATGCCCGGCGCGCCGCCCAGCGCATCGACCGCCAGCCCGGAGTCATCGGCAATCGCCGGCAGGCCGGTGATCTGCGCCGCGTGACGCGCTTTCAGGATGGCGTTTTCGATAAAGGTCAGCCCGGTCTCTTCGGCAGACTCTACGCCCAGCTCGGTTTGCGCCACGATATCCAGGCCGAAGGCCGCTAACAGATCGGCCAGTTCACGTACTTTGCCCGGATTACCGGTGGCGAGCACAACTTTTTGCATAACAGTTCCAGATTAACGAATTACAGCAGGTACCAGAGACCCGGGAACAGGTCCATACCGAGGAAGTTCAGCGCATACAGCACCAGAATCACGATCATCGCCGAGAAATCGATGCCGCCCATCGCCGGCAGGATACGGCGAATCGGTGCCATCAGCGGTTCGGTCAGCTGGATTAGCACATAGTCCATCGCACCGCGTCCCTGGCTGATCCAGCTCATCAGCGAGCGAATAATGATCACCCAGAACACCAGATAGCCGGCGGATTTGACCAGTGACAGCAGGCCCACCAGCAGGTTGGTCGGATCGACGGAGAACACCCCGACCTGAATCAGCAGCAGAATCGGATATTTCAGCGTGGTCAGCACGAATGCCAGCAGCAGCGACGCGGTGTCAATCGGTCCCAGCGCCGGCAAAATGCGGCGCAGCGGTTTAACAATCGGCTGGGTGATCTTCACGACAAACTGCGCCAGCGGATTGTAAAAGTCACAGCGTGACCACTGCATCCAGATGCGCAGCAGCAGCACCATCACGTACAGATCAATCAGCGTTTTGACTAAAAACGTCAGTGTTAACATGAGGTTCCTCAATTATTGTTGTGAAGGGCGTGCATAATCCCGCGCGCCAAATACCGCGGTGCCGATGCGCACCATCGTACTGCCTGCGGCAATCGCCGCATCCATATCGTCGCTCATTCCCAGAGAAAGCGTATCGACGCCTGGATAGTCCTGTTGCAAGGCGCGAAACGCGCTGGCCATCTGCTGGCACACCGCCAGCTGGCGCGCGTAATCCTGCTCGGGCGCCGGAATCGCCATCAGTCCACGCAGGCGCAAACGCGGCAGGGCGGCAATCTGTTGTGCCAGCCCGGCGACGGCCTCCAGCATGATGCCAGATTTGCTGTGCTCGTCACTGATATTTACCTGAATTAACACGTTGAGCGGTGGCAGCGCGGCCGGACGCTGATCGTTCAGCCGCTGCGCGATACGCAGACGGTCAACGGTGTGACACCAGGCAAAGTTTTCCGCCACCAGACGGCTTTTATTGGATTGTAATGGCCCGATAAAGTGCCATTGCAGATCAGGATGTGCGGCCAGTTCGGCAACTTTTTCAACCCCTTCCTGCACGTAATTTTCACCGAAGGCGCGCTGTCCGGCGGCAATGGCTTCTGCGATAGCGCTCGCAGATTTGGTTTTGCTCACTGCAAGCAGCGTAATTTCTTCTGGCGCGCGGCCGCAACGCGCGGCGGCAGCAGCGATCCGCTCGCGCACTTGCTGTAAGTTGTGCTCAATGGAAGTCATAGTCAGGAGAAGTTAAATGGATTTGGATGACGTTGTGGCGCTTAGTGTAAAGCATAATGCGGCCGATCTGCACCTTTGCAGCGGACATTTACCGCACTGGCGCCGGCAGGGCGTGCTGGAGCCAATACCGCAACAGCACACCTTGCCTGAGCGCTGGCTGCAGGCCTTTAGCGAGCAGTGGCTTAGCGCCGCGCAGCGCAGCGAGTTAGCCGGCAGCGGTCACGTCGATTTCGCCATCACGCTCGGCAATGGCAGCCGGCTGCGCGCCAATCTGTTCCGCCAGCGTCACGGACTGGCGCTGGCGCTGCGGCTGATTGCCAGTCAGCCACCGGATATAGCGCGCCTGCAGCTGCCGGACGTGGTGCGCTCGCTGCTGCAGCTGGAGGAAGGGCTTATCCTCATCACCGGCGCGACCGGCAGCGGCAAATCCACCACGCTGGCGGCGCTGGTGGATAGCCTTAATCGTCAGCAGGCGCGCCACATTATCACGCTGGAAGATCCGATCGAGTTCGTCCATCACAGCCAGCGTTCGCTGATTCAGCAGCGCGAAATCGGCGCGCACTGCGCTTCGTTTCAGCTCGGATTAAAAGCGGCGCTGCGTGAAGATCCGGATGTGATCCTGCTGGGTGAGCTGCGCGACAGCGAAACCATCCGGCTGGCGCTGACCGCTGCCGAGACCGGCCATCTGGTGCTGGCCACGCTGCATACGCGCGGCGCGACGCAGGCGGTGGACCGGCTGGTGGATGTTTTTCCGGCCGAGGAGAAAAACCTCGTGCGCACGCAGCTGGCCGGCAGCCTGAAAGCGGTGCTGGCGCAGCGTTTAGTCGCCGCCAAAGCCGGCGGCCGCATTGGCCTGTTTGAAGTGCTGGTGGCGACGCCGGCGGTCGCTAACCTGATCCGCGAAGGCAAAATGCATCAGCTGCCTGGTGTGTTGCAGACTGGCGCGCAGGCAGGGATGCAGACTTTCGCCCAGAGCGAGCAGGCCCGGCGCGAGGCGGGATTGATTTGAGCAGGGACGTGCCCTGAGAACCGCCGACACGGCGGCGCGAAACCGCGCGGCCGCGTCCGGGCTGATTTAATGCGTCTCGAACCAGTCCTGCAGGATAATCACTGCGGACTGCGAATCGATATGACCTTTCTGCAGCGCGCGATAGCCGCCGCGTTCGAACAGGTCGGCACGCGCTTCAACAGTGCTCAGGCGCTCATCCTGCAGCTCCACACGCACGCCGAAGCGGCCGTGCAGCCGGTTAGCAAACTTGCGCGCGCGCGCCGTCAGCGGCTGTTCGCTGCCGTCCATGTTGAGTGGCAGGCCAACCACCACGTAATCCGGCTGCCACTCTTTCAGCAGCTTACCAATGAGCTCCCAGTCCGGCGTGCCGTCCTGCGCTTTCAGCGCGGTGAGCGGACGCGCAGTGCCGGTCAGCTGTTGCCCGATGGCAACGCCGATGCTTTTGGTGCCGAAGTCAAAGCCGAGCAGCGTTTCACTGGCCATCAGGCGTGCCCTGCATCGCTGGTCATGTTGTGGATGTCCACACCCATGCTGCGCGCGGCTTCACGCCAGCGTTCGGCAATCGGCGTCTGGAACAGGATCTGCGTATTGGCCGGCGTGGTCAGCCAGGCATTCTCCAGCAGCTCATTTTCCAGCTGATCTTTCTCCCACGCGCAATAACCCAGTGCTACCAGCACGTTCTCTGGCTGTTCACGCGTGCCGATCGCTTCCAGCACATCGCGCGAAGTGGTGATCACCGTATTGTCAGAAATGCGGATACTGGAGGAGAACACGCGCTGGGCCGAGTGCAGAATAAAGCCACGATCTTCCGCCAGCGGACCACCGGCAAACACCGGTTTGTCCAGTTTGATGGCAGGATCGCGTTCTGATGGGCTGATCTTAAGTTTTTTCAGGATGCCTTCGACCGTCAGGTTGTCCATCGGCTTGTTAACGATCAAACCCATGGCACCCTCTTCGTTATGCTCGCAGATATACACCACCGAGCGTTTGAAGAAAGGGTCCTGCAGCGACGGCATCGCAATCAAGAAATGGTGCTGTAAATTCATTCTCACTCGTTTACCAAAAATAGCCGGTGCTGAACGGCTGCACCGGCTTTGGGTGGTTCACGGAGCTCTCACTCCTGCGGCATCCTCAGCCCAAACGTTTTTCAATCGCGTCCATCAGCATGCCGGTGATGGAGACCGGGAACGCCGCCTCGATTTCGCGGATGCAGGTTGGGCTGGTGACGTTAACTTCTGTCAGTTTATCACCGATAATATCGAGGCCGACAAAAATCAGCCCTTTGGCTTTCAATGTCGGACCTACGCGGCGGGCAATTTCCCAGTCGCTGTCGCTCAGCGGACGGGCTTCGCCGCGGCCACCGGCGGCGAGGTTGCCACGGGTTTCGCCGCCCTGCGGAATGCGTGCCAGGCAGTATGGCACTGGTTCACCATCGACCACCAGCACGCGTTTATCACCGTCTTTGATCGCCGGCAGATAATTTTGCGCCATGCAGAAGAACTGGCCGTGGTTGGTCAGCGTTTCAGTGATCACGCCGAAGTTGGCATCATCTTTTTTGATGCGGAAAATCGACGCGCCGCCCATGCCGTCAAGCGGCTTGAAGATCACATCGCCATGCTCCTGCCAGAACGCGCGCAGCTGCTCTTTGTTGCGCGTCACCAGCGTGTCTGGCGTCAGGTCGGCAAACCAGGCGGTGTAGAGTTTTTCGTTGCAGTCACGCAGGCTCTGCGGTTTGTTAACGATCAGCGTGCCTTGCTCTTCCGCGCGCTCCAGCAGATAGGTTGCGTAGATAAACTCGGTATCAAACGGCGGGTCTTTACGCATCAGCACCACGTTAAGATCGGCCAGCGGGATAGTCTGCTCGCTGCCAAACGTGTACCACTGATCATAGTTCTGCTCGACGCTCAGCAGCCGGGTGCGCGCGTAAGTTACGCCACCGCGCAGCGACAGATCGCCCATCTCCATGTAGTGAATTTCATAACCGCGGCGCTGTGCTTCCAGCAACATGGCGAAGCTGGAGTCTTTTTTAATGTTGATGGACGAAATCGGGTCCATAACGATGCCAAGCTTAATCATTATTCTCTCCTCAAAGGGGAATTCAGCCACCCCGTTCCGTGCGAAAGCGTTGTGCTGGTCAGTTATCTGCGTGTGTCTTCGGGCTGAAAGTATCCCTTAACCGAGGTCACCAAACCTCACCTGAAGTGCCGTGATGGCGGTGAGCGCCGTGGTTTCGGTGCGCAAAACGCGCGGACCGAGCAGGATATCGGTAAAGCCGTGCTGCGCCGTCATGGCAATTTCCTCTGCCGACAGGCCGCCTTCCGGGCCAATCAGCAGCCGTACGCGTTCAACCGGCTGCGGCAGCGTATTGATGCTGTGGCTGGCGCGCGGATGCAGGTTGAGCTTCAGGCCGTCATCCGCTTCGGCGCACCAGGCTTCGAGCGTCATCGCGGCGCGGATTTCCGGCACGCGATTACGACCGCACTGCTCGCAGGCGGCGATGGCAATTTTCTGCCACTGCTGAATCTTTTTCGCCAGGCGTTCGGCATCCAGCTTTACGCCACAGCGTTCAGAAAACAAGGGCGTAATCACATTCACGCCCAGTTCGATCGATTTCTGGATAGTGAATTCCATTTTTTCACCGCGCGACATCACCTGACCGAGGTGTAAGTGCAGCGGGGATTCGCGATCGTCAGGCTGGCTGGCAAGGACCTTTACTTTTACACGCTTTTTGTCGGCCTGGGTGATTTCGGCGCTAAAAGTCAGATTACTGCCATCAAACAGCTCGATCTGCTGTCCGGCGCTCATGCGCAACACGCGGCCGACGTGGTTGGCGGCATCCTCATCAAGCAGAACTTCACTGTTAACGGTTAAAGCTTCGGGGTGATAAATGCGGGGTATGCGCATGCGGTTCCTGCCGGCGTTATGCCGCATCGCGCGATGCGGCCCAATCGAAAAAAGCTAGTGTAGGGTAGCGCTTTCAGCGCTGGCAAGCCTGCTGTACCCAGGAATTGTGATTTCCCTGCACTGCGGCGATGCGCTGGTCGCGTTCGCACTCCCACGGCGTGACCGGATACTGCTTGTTCCACGCGGTGAACAGCTGGGTTTGCTGGCGTGACAGGCGCAGATGATACTGGTCGCGCATATAGAAGTAGGTGCGGGCGATGGCGCCGCGCGCGCGCTCGGGAGGCTCGGCGCGCTTCTGCTTAAAATCGATCTTCATGCTGCACTGACCGTACTGCTGCTCGCCACCGTTCCACTGGCTGTACTGGAAGTTGTTGCGGTCACCGTTCACTTCACCAATGGCTGGCTGCAGGTTGTGCAGATCGCTTTCGATGCGGCGGTAATCTGCGTCTTTGCTGCAGTTTTTGCGTCCGCCGTTTTGCCAGCACTGACGCTGGTGACCAAACTCCCAAGCCGGCATGACGTGTTCCCACTCGATGCGTTCTGCGCGGTTGGCGTTCTTGCGCACGCTATAGCCGCAGCTGCTGAGATCCGGCACGCCTTTTTTACCGTGCCAGCTGATTTTGCAGCCGCAGTAAAAATCCGCCGGCGCATCCGCGTTGATCTTTGCCGCGACCACTTTCGCCTGCTGAAAATTGTTCTGGTTGTAATGGGTGAGACTGAGGCTGTACGCGCTGAGCGGCGCGACCAGCAGAGAGAGTAATAACAGCGTTTTGCGAGACATATTCCAAAAAATAACCTGGTACCGAAAAAGGGCGGCAGGGTAACAGAATGGCCGGGCGCGGGGAATGAGAATCGCGGACTAATCCGCTGCGTATTCACCGGGTTGCAGCAGCGTACCGCAATGCACGCAGCGATATTCGCTCTCACCACGCACCACGCGGTTATGGCGGCGTACCGTCAGCTGATGTTGCTGGCAGCGACAGCGATAGGGGAAGGTATTGCTGCGCACCGAAGTGATTGCGAACTGATGGGTGCGGCGGGCGGGCACGCCCAGCACGTCCTCCATCATCCACTTCCACTCTTTGCCGTGCGGCGGTACGCGGCCGAAGGTTTTCCACACCAGCAGATGCGCCAGCTCATGCGGCACTACTTCATCAATAAAAGCCTGCTGGTTTTCCAGCAGCAGCACCGGGTTGAGGCGAATTTGCCACTGCTCCAGCCACGCGGTGCCTGCGGCCGTGCCGCGCTGCTGATAAACCAGCGTTGGCTCTTCGAAATGACGTTCGAGTTTTTGCTGAGCCAGCTGCAAAAAATGGCGCAGCGAGCGCATGACGGCTTGTTGCAGGGCGATGGGCAGACGTGGCGTTTTCATGTGCGGCAGCATAAGGCGTTGCAGCGGGGTTCGCAACTGCATGCGTAAAGGGGGCAGATAAAAAAAAGGGCCGCCCTGCGGCAGCCCCGGTTAAAGCATCCGGCCTTACTGCTGGCCGATATCGCGCAGTTTTTTGCCCGACATCAGGTTGCGCTCGATGTGCTCCAGCGAGACGTTTTTGGTCTCCGGAATCAGCGCGACCGTCAGCAGAATAAAGAACACGTTCAGCGCGGCGTAGACCCAGAAAGTCGGCGCGTTGCCCAGCGAGTTCAGCATGGTCAGGAAGGTGGCACCAACGATCATGTTGGCAATCCAGTTGGTCGCGGTAGAGACGGTGATACCAAAATCACGCCCTTTCAGCGGCTGGATTTCAGAACACAGTACCCAAATCAGCGGACCGGCTGACATCGCGAAGCCAACAATGAACATCAGCAGCATGGCGATGGCAAAGTACTGCTCACCGGCAGAGTTAATGCCAATGTGCAGCATGGTACCGAGGATACCCATGCCGGCTGCCATCACCAGGAAGCCCAGCACCAGTGTTGGTTTACGGCCCCAGCGATCCACCAGACCGATAGCGATAAAGGTGGCCAGCACGTTCACCAGACCCACGATCACGGTGCCCCACATTTGCTGCGTGGTATTGGCGAAGCCGGCGATTTCGAAGATTTTCGGTGCGTAGTACATGATGACGTTCATGCCGGTGAACTGCTGCATCACCTGCAACAGCACGCCGAGGAACACCGCGCGGCGGAAGTTGCTGTTGCTCTGGAACAGCTGCCAGCCGGACTGTTTGATCTTCAGGCTTTCGCGGATCTCATCCAGCTCGCGTTTCGCCTGCTCGCTGGTGTCACGCAGGCGATCCAGCACGCGCTGTGCATCGCGGAAGTCACCTTTCGCCGCCAGCCAGCGTGGGCTGTTGGGCAGGAACACCACGCCAACCAGCAGCAGCACCGCCGGAATAGTGATGATGCCCAGCATCCAGCGCCAGTCGCCCGAGGCACTGAACGCGGTATCAGACAGGTAAGCGCCGAGAATACCGATGGTGATCATCAGCTGATACAGGGAAATCATACTGCCGCGGATCTTCTCTGGTGCGATTTCCGAGAGATACAGCGGGGCGGTATAAGAGGCAACACCGACGGCAAGGCCGAGCACCACGCGTGCGGCAATCAGCATTTCCGGGTTTGGCGCCATCGCCGACCACAGTGAACCGATAACGAACAGGATGGCACCGGCCATCAGGCTCTTTTTACGGCCGAGACGCGAAGACATCCAGCCGCTGCCCACGGCACCGACCGCAGCACCGAACATCATTGAGCTGACGATCCACTCCTGCTGATGTGCGGTAACGTTGAAATCTTTCGCGATGAAGGGCAGGGCACCGGCGATAACGCCGATATCCAGACCGAACAGCAGGCCCGCCAGAGCGGCCAGAAAGCAGACAAACAGGGTCATCGCCTTGTTTGAGGTTCTGCTTTTGTGAGTATTACCAGGCATATTGCCTCCGAAGTTTATCCATCTTTGTTTTTATCAATGTTAAGTAAGCTGCCTGCGGGAAAAAGTGAGTGCGATCACATCGATGTAATCGGTTACACACGCTGAAACCCTGTAATCCAGCATTTTTTGCCCGAATCAGTCACATAACCAGTAAGGTATAGCACCCTTTAAGTTTCTGACATCACTATAAATATCGGCTATCAGACGACGCTGAAAATAACGCATTTTCATCACCGTTACTACGCTGAAAAATCTCTAAATTTAAGATATTAAAAGGATTTCAAAATGTAATCGTTAACACTTTGTTGTAAGCGCAGTGCTAACAGTGTAGACAGCGCTGAAAAATGCGCCTGCGGTGGTATAGACAAAAAGTGTGATGGTGCAGAGGCGCGTTGGATTGGTTCGGAGACATAGTAAATAACCACTTTATATGAGTGGTTATTGTTCATTTATGATACTATCGGTGCCAGGAACAATTTCTTTCGGAAAGGGAAATCGAATAATGAGTGGCTTATTTCTTCAGGTTGATGGTGTTGCAGGGGATAACGGTACGCCACGTGTAAATTGCAGTTTATAAGACATAAATTTTCCTGTTATCCAGGTGCAGGAGTGCATTTCCCAATTAAAACTTTGTACGCAATCCAGGTGCGCATAAAGGTACGACCGGGCACATGGGTAACAGATCAGACCGGGCACACAGGTAACACTTTTTGTGGTCAGTCGATCCGGATAATACGCTTTTCTGCCCGGTCATAATACGCAAGGATGAGCCTGTCGAAGA
>NZ_VWXB01000012.1:0-167514 GCF_011752635.1 Pantoea sp. Cy-640
CGGTGCGACGCGGCGCTCGGCCTGCTGTCGCGAGGTGGCGTATATTACGCTTTCCTCCTTCAGAGTCAAACACTTTTTTCAGCGTTTTTCTCCGGCGGGGTGAATCACTTCACGCCCTGCTGAGCCGCCTGCGTTGCCGCTTTGCCGTCTCAGTGGTGGCGCATTATAGGGAGTTAATCTGAAGTGACAAGCATTTCCTGAAAAAAATTGACTGAAAGCTACTTTTTTATACGAACGCGGTAAAAACAGACATTTCCCGTCTAATAATCAGGCAAATCAGCTCTCACAGCGGCACAAATCAGCGCCATCATCGCAGCGACCGATGCTATCCTGTTTAACTTACGCTCTTTGCTGACCGATTTTCTTCAAGAAGGATTTTCAATGATTCGCTCCGCGCGCAGTATGGCCGGCCTGCCCTGGATCGCCGCCATGGCGTTTTTTATGCAGGCTCTCGACGCCACCATCCTGAATACCGCGCTTCCCGCCATTGCCACCAGCCTTGAACGTTCCCCACTCGCCATGCAGTCCGCCGTCATCAGTTATACGCTCACGGTCGCGATGTTGATTCCGGTCAGCGGCTGGCTGGCCGATCGCTTTGGCACGCGTAAGGTGTTTATTGTGGCGGTTTCCCTGTTCACGCTTGGCTCACTGGCCTGTGCGCTGTCCGGATCGCTGAGCATGCTGGTGGTTTCGCGCGTGGTGCAAGGCGTTGGCGGAGCAATGATGATGCCGGTAGCGCGTCTGGCGCTGCTGCGCGCCTATCCGCGCAGCGAACTGCTGCCGGTACTCAACTTTGTCACCATGCCTGGCCTGGTCGGACCGATTCTTGGCCCTATGCTCGGCGGTCTGCTGGTCACCTACGCCAGCTGGCACTGGATCTTCCTGATTAATATTCCTATCGGCATCGCCGGCATCTTCTATGCGCGCAAATATATGCCGGACTTCACCACGCCAAAACGCCGCTTCGATTTCGGCGGCTTTATGCTGTTTGGTTTTGGTCTGGTGCTGATCTCCATCGGTATTGAGCTGTTTGGCGAGCGTATAGTATCGCCGTGGCAGGCAGTGCTGGTACTGGTCAGCGGCGTGGTATTGCTGCTGCTCTATATTATGCATGCGCGTCGCCATCCGGCTCCGCTGATTAGTCTGCCGATGTTTAAGACACGCACGTTCTCCGTCGGGATTATCGGTAATATTGCCGCGCGTCTTGGTACCGGCTGTATTCCGTTCCTGATGCCGCTGATGTTACAGGTAGGATTTGGCTATCCGGCGATCATCGCCGGCTGCATGATGGGCCCTACGGCGATTGGCTCGCTGCTGGCTAAATCCACCGTGACTCAGGTGCTGCGCCGCTTTGGCTATCGTAAAACGCTGGTGGGCATTACGGTTATCATCGGCGTGCTGGTCGCCAGCTTCGCGCTGCAGTCGCCGGACGGAAGCATCATCATGTTGCTGGTGGCGCTGTTTGTACTGGGCATGGCGATGTCGACCCAGTTTACCGCCATGAATACCATCACGCTGGCGGATTTGAATGATGAGAACGCCAGCGGCGGCAATAGCGTGCTGGCGGTAACGCAGCAGGTGTCGATCAGTTTTGGCGTGGCGGTCAGCGCCGCCGTGCTGCGCTTTTACCAGGATTTTGAGAGCACCACGGTGCAGCAGTTCCACGCCACCTTCTTTACCATGGGCGTGATTACCGTGCTGTCGGCGCTGGCGTTTCTGATGTTACGGCCGGGTGATGGCCGTAACCTGATCGCCAACCGCGAGAAAACGCGTAAAAGCAGTTAAACCGAACCGCGCTCCACCAGCTCCGGCGTCAGCACCAGCGTTTGCTGGCTGGCGTCGGGATCGCTCATACGATGAATCAGCGTATCAATGGCCAGCTCGCCCAGCTCATCTTTCGGCTGATGAATGGTACTGAGCGGCGGCGTCAGATAGCGCGCCAGCTCAATGTTGTCATAGCCCATCACCGCCATATCCTGCGGCACGCGCAGTCCCGCCTGATACAGGGCGTGATAGACGCCTACCGCCATCGCATCGTTGCTGGTAAACACCGCCTGCGGTGGCGGATCGAGCGCCAGCAGCTGATTCATGGCGTTAAAACCGCCCTGAAACTCGAAATCGCCGTCCACCACATAGCCCGGCGGCACCGCCAGCCCACTGGCGGCCATCGCCTGATGAAAACCGTCCAGACGCAGGCGCGCCGGGGTTTTATCCAGCGGCCCGGCAATACAGGCGATACGGGTGTAACCGCGGTCAATCAGATACTGCGTGGCCAGTTCGCCGCCCAGCAGCGCATTGTCCTGAATAATATCGCCGCGCCCTTCAAATGGCGCCCAGTCCATCATCACCATCGGCACCGAAGGATAGCGATTAAGGATGTCGGCGGAGGGCAGATGGGTTTCCGTGCACATCAGCAGCAGGCCATCCACGCGCTTCTGCATCAGCGTTTCAAGGCTGCGATTCATGCGCTCTTCATCGCCTTCGGTATTGCACAGAATCAGGCTGTAGCCGCGTTCATAGCAGCTGTTCTCTACACCGCGCACCACCTCCGAGTAGAACGGGTTGCTGCTGGCGGTCAGTAACATGCCAATGGTGCGCGTTTGCTTGATCTTCAGGCTGCGCGCCAGCGCCGACGGCGCGTAGTTTAATTCGCGAATCGCCTGTTCCACTCTGTCGCGCACCTGTTCGCTAACAAAACGGTTGTTGTTGATAACGTGCGAAACGGTGGAGGTGGAGACGCCCGCCAGACGGGCGACATCTTTCATGGTAGCCAAGCGCTTAACCCTGTTGCTGCAGGAATGCGTCAATCTCAGTGCGCCATGGCACTGAGGGCTGTGCGCCCGGGCGCGTCACGGCAATGGCTGCCGCCGCATGGGCAAAACGGACCGCATCCTGCATCGCCACGCCTTCCAGCCGCGCGGTAATGAAGGCCCCGTTGAAGGTATCACCGGCAGCGATGGTATCCACCGCCTGCACGCTGAAGCCGGGAATACGCTGTCCCTGGCCCTGCTCGCTGAGCCATACGCCGCGCCGGCCCAGCGTAATCAATACGGTATCGATGCCTTTGGCGTGCAGCGCCTGGGCTGCCCGCGCCGCGTCGTCGTCGTCGTTGACGGCGATGCCCGTGAGGATTTCCGCTTCGGTTTCATTCGGCGTAATAATGTCGATCAGCGCCAGCAGCTCATCAGAGAGCTGGGTCGCCGGCGCCGGATTGAGGATCACCTGAGTGTGACTGGCGCGCGCGATGCGGGCCGCGGCCAGCACGCTGTCCAGCGGCGACTCCAGTTGCATCAGCAGCGCATCGGCCGAACGAATCACCTGCTGGTGGCGCTCCACACAGGCTGGCGTCAGCGCCGCGTTCGCGCCTGAGTAGATGCCAATGTTATTTTCGCCTTCGCCATTCACGAAGATCATCGCCACGCCGGTGGCTTCTTCCGCCACGGTTTCCACCGGAGCGGTATCAATCTGGTCCTGCTGCAGCTGCTGGCGAATACGTTCGCCGATGTCATCTGCACCCACGCAGGCAATAAAAGCAATGTCAGCGCCGGCACGGCCAGCCGCGACGGCCTGGTTGGCCCCTTTACCGCCAAAGGCAACCTGATACTGTTTCCCGATCACCGTTTCACCCGGACGGGGAAAATGGGCGAGGTTGAGGATGTGGTCGGCGTTGATGCTGCCGAGTACCGCCAGTTTTGCGCTTTTGCTCATAGGGAGTTATCCAGGAAGTTGCGCCACCGCGAGGGTGGCGCGTTGCCATGCTTTTCTTTGGGTTTTATTTAGTAACCAGTTTCAGGTCAACCGGGTTGATCGCCTGCACTTTTTCGCCCTTCAGAACTTTATCTGCGGTATCGACGCCAATCATACCAATCTTGTCTGGCATCTGTGCAACGGTCGCGCTGAGTTTACCGGATTCTACCGCCTTCACGCCGTCCGCGGTGCCGTCAAAGCCCACCACCAGCACGTCGGTTTTGCCTGCAGTCTGCAGCGCACGCAGCGCGCCCAGCGCCATTTCGTCGTTCTGGGCAAAGACTGCCTGCACGTCCGGATGCGCCTGCAGCAGGTTCTGCATCACGTTCAGCCCTTTAGTACGGTCGAAGTCGGCCGGCTGGCTGGCCAGCACGTTGAATTTGTGCGCGTCAGCGGCCTGCTTAAAGCCTTCGCCACGCTCGCGGGCAGCGGAAGTGCCGGCAATGCCCTGCAGCTCGATGATTTTCGCACCGTCGCCCAGTTTCTTCGCGATGAAATCGCCGGCCATTTTGCCGCCGAAGCGGTTATCAGACGCCACGTGGCTGACAACTTTCCCCTGCGCCGCCATACGGTCCAGCGTAATCACCGGGATGTTCGCCTGGTTAGCCATTTTCACGGCGTTACCGACCGCGTCAGAATCCGTTGGGTTGATCAGCAGCAGTTTGGTGCCGCGCACGGTGAGGTCCTGCACGTTTGCCAGCTCTTTTGCCGGGTTGTTCTGTGAGTCGAGCACCACCAGGTTATAGCCCAGCTTATCGGCTTCTTTCTGTGCGCCATCTTTCAGTGACACAAAGAACGGGTTATTCAGGGTTGAGACCACCAGCGCAATCGTATCCTTAGCCATCGCGCCAGCACTGAGGGTGGCGCCAAGGATGACGGCCAATGCAGTTAACTTTTTCATTTCTTTAATCCTGTGTGAAGGTCAGAGTTACTTACTGCTTTTGTTATCCACCAGCACCGCCAGCAGAATGACGACGGCTTTGACAATCATCTGGTAGTAAGACGATACGCCCATCAGGTTGAGGCCGTTATTGAGGAAGCCGAGAATCAGCGCACCGATCAGCGTGCCCATAATGCGCCCTTTACCGCCCGCGAGGCTGGTCCCGCCCAGCACTACTGCGGCAATCGCATCCAGTTCATAACCGGTGCCCGCCGTCGGCTGCGCCGAAGAGAGACGCGCCACTTCGATGGTGCCCGCCAGTGCCGCCAGCAGGCCGCACAGCGAATAGACGATGACTTTAACGCGGTTAACGTTGATGCCGGACAGGCGCGTGGCCGCTTCGTTACCGCCCAGCGCATAGATATAGCGGCCGAGGCGGGTGTGATGCAGCATGTACCACGCCAGCGCGAACACCACCGCCATCAGCCATACCGGCGTCGGAATGCCCAGCGGACGGCCAATGCCGAACCAGCCAAACAGATCGGCGTTATCGCTGAAGCCGGTGTTGATCGGACTGCCGTTGGTGTAAACCATGGTGACGCCGCGCAGTAGCAGCATCATCACCAGCGTAGCGATAAACGCCTGCACCTTGCCGCGCGCCACAATCACACCGGTAATGGCACCAATAAAGGCGCCGAGCGCCAGCGATGCCGCTACGGCCACCAGCGCATTGACTTCCAGCCCGACAATCGATGCCGCTACCGCGCCGGTCAGCGCCAGCAGCGAGCCGACCGAAAGGTCGATACCTGAGGTCAGAATCACCAGCGTCATGCCCACCGCCATGATGGCGTTGACCGACGTCTGCTGCAGGATGTTGAACATGTTGGGCAGCGTGAAGAAGTTCGGGCTCTGGCTGGCAACCACGGCGATCAGCACAATCAGCGCGATCAGCGATTTCTGCTCCAGCAGCCAGGCTTTGCTGAACCAGCGACGGCTGGCAGGTAAGGTTTGGGTACTCATACAACTAACTCCTCGCTGTGTTGCTTACCGACCGCCGCTGCCATCAGGGATTCCTGGGTAGCCTGCTCACGGGAAAATTCGCCACTCAGATGGCCTTCATGCATCACCAGAATGCGGTCGCTCATGCCCAGCACTTCCGGCATTTCCGACGACACCAGGATGATGCTCAGCCCTTCGGCTTTAAACTGGTTAATTAACTGATAGATCTCTTTTTTCGCCCCGACATCGACGCCGCGCGTCGGCTCGTCGAGGATTAGCACATCCGGGCGCGTCATCAGGCCACGCGCAATCGCCACTTTTTGCTGATTACCGCCGGACAGCAGACCGATCGGCTGCATCATTGACGGCGTTTTCACATTGAACAGGCGGATAAAATCGCCCACCGCCAGCTGCTCTTCGGCGTGCTTCAGGCCGCCATCGGCGCGGCTGAAGTAGCGCAGCGCGGTCAGCGACATGTTCTCTTTGACCGACATACCGAGCACCAGTCCGTCACGCTTACGGTCTTCCGAGATATAGACGATGCCGTTGGCCAGGCCGTCCTGCGGCGAGCGGGTGACAATCTCGCGGCCGTTAAGCGTCACTTTGCCGTGCGTACGCGGCAGCGCGCCGTACAGCACCTTCATTAATTCGGTGCGGCCCGCGCCCATCAGACCGGAGATGCCCAGAATCTCGCCCTTACGCAGGGTAAAGCTGACATCTTCTACGCCCGGTCCGCTAACGTGCTCGACCCGCAGCCGCACCTCGCCCGGTGTCTGATCGAGATGCGGATACTGATCCTCAAGCTTGCGGCCGACCATCATTTCGATCAGGCCCTCTTCGCTGAGATCGTTTACCGCGCGCTCGGCAATAAACTGGCCGTCGCGGAACACGGTGACATCGTCGCAAATCTCAAAGATCTCTTTCATGCGGTGGGAGATATAAACAATGCCGCAGCCCTGCGCTTTCAGCTCATTGATGACGCGGAACAGCGACAGGGTTTCGGTATCGGTCAGCGCATCGGTCGGTTCATCCATAATGATGACCTGCGACTCGAAGCTGAGCACTTTGGCGATCTCCACCATTTGCTGGTCGCCAATCGACAGATCGCCCACCAGCTTGTGGCTGCTGAAGCGCAGATTGAGGCGCTTTAACAGCGCATCCGCCGCGGCATACATCTGCTTCCAGTCGATGCGGCCAAAGCGGTTAACGAATTCACGGCCGAGGAAAATATTCTCCGCGACGGTCAGCTGCGGGATCAGGTTCAGCTCCTGATGGATGATGCCGATGCCGGCTTCCTGAGACGCTTTCGGCCCGGAGAACGTCACTTCTTTGCCCAGCCAGTGCAGCGAACCGGCATCCATGCTGTAGATGCCGGTCAGCACCTTCATCATGGTGGATTTGCCCGCGCCGTTTTCTCCGACCAGCGCCATCACGCGCCCGGGATAGACCGCCAGCGACGCGCCGTTGAGCGCCTTCACGCCGGGAAATGATTTTTCAATTCCCCTGAGTTGCAATAACGGTTGCATAGCGGCCTCAGAAAGTGACGCCCGCGCTCAGGATGACATTCGCATACGGAGAGCACTCTCCGCTGCGAATGACCGCCTGACTGCGCTGAGTGTGTTGTTTGAACTGTTCATGGCTGGTGTAACGAACGCTAATCACATTCCCCTGGTGCTGTTGCAAGGCTTCGAGCACGGCGATCAGCTGGCTGTGGAGTTGCGGATTGTGTTGTTGGATCTCTTCCGCTATCAGGGCGCTCTCAACCTGCATCTCCTGCGTGATGACCTCCACCACCTGTAAAAAATCGGGCGTACCGGGCGTCAGCGCCAGATCGATGCGCTGTGGACCGGCCGGGATCGGCAAGCCCGCATCGGCAATCGTCAGCGTATCGGTATGCCCGAGGCGGGCAATCACATGAGAGACTTCAGCGTTTAACAGGCGACCTTTTTTCATTTATTCCACTCCACAGCGAAACGTTTCGCTGTCTGGCAGTGTATTAAATGTACATGGCAACTCAATGACGGCATCACGGAAATGTGATCGCCATCGAAACGTTTCGCCTGCGCCGGAGAAAATTTGAGTTTGGCGGGATGGCGGAGCCCGCGACGTGGCTCCGCAGGGGAGGTTACGGCAGTTTACGCACCTGTTTAACGTCCAGTTCAATCGAATTGAAATCCTTATCCAGTTCGCCGGTCAGCTCGACCTGATCCTTCGGCGTAATGGTCTGGCCGTTCCAGCGTTTGTGGTCAATCTCCACTTTCATGCTGCCGCTGCTGTCGCGGAACAGATAATCTTCATCGCCGATCTGCTTATCAAGCTGGCCGCGCACGGTGATCCAGCTGTCATCCTTCATCTCTTCGGCCTGTTTTACCGTCACCACACTGCTGTTATCGGCCTTAAAACCGCCGGCTTTAGCCTGAGCGGCTGGCGCGTTGGGGTCGACAAAGCCACCCTGCTGGGCGGCCAGTACCGGGGTTGCCGCCAGGGCGATAATGGCGAACAGCGCTGCACTCTTTTTCATTTTTCACCTCATTTCCATGTCTGTGCGGATTACGGGAGCTATTTCACCACAGGGTTCTTAACAGGATCTTAAGGCAAAAAAAGAGGGGAAAAATAAGCCAAAACGGGCGAATGACGCTGTACAAGCGCGCATCTGCTTCGTATAACCCCCCAGGTAACCGGGAGAAACGCATGCGCATTTTATTAATTGAAGACGATACGCTGATTGGCGATGGCCTGAAGGTCGGCCTGACCAAACTGGGTTTCAGCGTCGACTGGTTTGTCAGCGGCGAAGCCGGATTTCAGGCGCTCAACGCGGCGCCATGGGATGCCGTGGTGCTGGATCTGTCGCTGCCGCAACGTGACGGGCTGGACATCCTGCGCCAGTGGCGTGAGCAGGGCGCGGATGTCCCGGTGCTGATCCTCACCGCACGCGATGCGCTGGACCAGCGCGTGCAGGGCCTGCAACTCGGTGCCGACGACTATCTGTGTAAGCCGTTTGCGCTGACGGAGGTAGCCGCGCGTCTGCAGGCGCTGATTCGTCGCCGTCACGGTCAGCTGCAGCCGGAGCTGCGTCACGGCAGGCTGGTGATGGCTCCCGGCAGCCACAGCGTGACGTTGGATGGCGAACCGCTCAGCCTGAAAAGCCGTGAGCTGGCGCTGCTGGAGCTGTTCCTGCGCAATCCCGGTCGCGTGCTGACGCGCGCGCAGCTGGAGGAGAAGCTGTACAGCTGGGACGACGACGTCTCCAGTAATGCAGTCGAAGTGCACATCCACCATCTGCGTAAAAAGCTTGGCAGTCAGTTCATCCGCACCGTGCACGGTATTGGCTACACGCTGGGAGCGGCAGAATGAGTCTGTTCCTGCGACTGGCCATCGGCTTTCTGCTGTTAATTATTCTGTGTGGTGCCAGTGCCACCTTTAGCGCATGGCAGCAGACGCGCGATACAGTTAATGAGCTGTTTGATACCCAGCAAATGCTGTTCGCCAAACGCCTGCTGGCGCTGGATGCCAGCCGTCTGCAGGCCGCCTCGCTGCCAAAAACCAAAGCGATTTTGCGCCACCATCGCGGCGATCAGGATGACGACGCGCTGGCCTTTGCGCTGTTCAGCGCCGACGGCAAACCGCTGCTGAACGACGGCGAAAACGGCCGCGATTTGCAGTTTACAGCGGATCGTGACGGCTTCCACGATGGTCGCCTGCGTGGCGATGACGATCGCTGGCGGCTGCTGTGGCTGACGTCAGCCGATAAGCAGTGGCGCGTGGTGGTCGGACAGGAGTGGGAATATCGTGATGACATGACGCGCGATCTGGCACTGAGCAGTCTGCTGCCGTGGCTGGTGGCCATGCCGCTGATGCTGCTGTTGCTGCTGGCGCTGGTGTGGTTTGAGCTGCGTCCGCTGAAACGCCTGACTGCATCGCTACAGCAGCGCGCGCCGGATGATGCCACCCCGCTGACGCCGCAGCGCCTGCCGCTGGAGGTGAAGCCGCTGGTGGCGGCGCTGAATGGCCTGTTTGCCCGCATGGCACAGCTGGTCCAGCGCGAGCGACGGTTTACCTCCGATGCGGCGCACGAGCTGCGCAGCCCGCTGGCAGCGCTGCGCGTGCAGAGTGAGGTGATTCAGCTGGCCGGCGATGACGAGGCGATGCGTAACCATGCGCTGCAGCAGCTCGACAGCGGCATCCTGCGCGCCACGCGGCTGGTCGATCAGCTACTGACGCTGTCGCGGGTCGAAGCGGACGATTTGCGCAGCGAATTTCAGCCGGTCCCCCTCGCGCCGTTGCTGCACCAGCTGGTGACCGAACATCAGGCACAGGCGGCAGCGCAGCACACCAGGCTGACGCTGACGGCTGACGCGGAACCGGTGATGAACGGTCATCCACTGCTGCTGGGTTTACTGCTGCGCAATCTGCTGGATAACGCGCTGCGCTACACGCCGTCCGGCAGTGAGATTCAGTTGCAGCTCAGCGCGTGCAGGCTGGAGATCGCGGATAACGGACCGGGCGTCAGCGCAGAGCAGCTGGCGCGGCTGGGTGAACGCTTCTGGCGACCGCCGGGGCAGGCGCAAACCGGCAGCGGGCTTGGCTTGTCGATTGTGAAAAATGTGGCTCAGCTGCACGGCATCCGGCTGACCTTCAGCGCGGTGCAGCCGCAGGGGCTGCGCGTCACCCTCAGCTGGTGACGCGCGATGCGTCAGATTTCGACCTGAGTACCGAGCTCGATCACCCGGTTAGGCGGAATTTCAAACTGATCCGGCGCGCGCAGGGCGTTGCGCTGCAGCGCAAGGAACAGCTTACCGCGCAGACGCAGATACCACGGGCGTTTGCCGATGATCAGCGACTCGTGTGACATAAAGAACGAGGTTTCCATCATGCGGCAGTTGAGCCCTTCGAGGCCGCAGCGGTGGAAAATCTCCTCGACGTTCGGCGTTTCACGCCAGCCGTAGCTTGCCACCACGCGCCAGAAGGTGGGCGACAGCTGCTCAATGGTCACGCGACGCACGTTGTGCACATAAGGCGCATCTTCGGTACGCAGCGTCAGCAGCACCACGCGCTCGTGCAGCACCTTGTTGTGCTTCAGGTTATGCAGCATGGCAAAGGGGATGACATTGAGCGCCCGTGACATGTAGACCGCCGTGCCCGGCACGCGCACCGGCGGCGACTTCTCCAGCGAGGCGATCATCGCCTCCAGCGAATTGCCATGCTCATGCATACGACGCAGCAGGCGGAAGCGCTCGCTCTTCCACGTGGTCATCACGATAAACATCATCAGTGCCAGCGTCAGCGGCAGCCAGCCGCCGGAGAACACTTTGACCAGGTTGGCGGAGAACAGCGAAACGTCGATGCACAGCATCGCGATGAGAATCAGCACCACCAGGTAGCGATTCCAGTGCCAGTTCTGAATCGCCACCGTTGAACACAGAATGGCGGTCAGCACCATGGTACCGGTCACCGCAATCCCGTAGGCGGCCGCCAGATTACTGGAGTGTTCAAAGCCGACGATCACAATCACCACAGAGAAATAGAGCAGCCAGTTGATCACCGGAATATAAATCTGGCCGGATTCCTCTTCGGACGTGTGCACGATGCGCATCGGCGGCAGATAACCAAGACGCACCGCCTGGCGCGTCAGCGAGAATACGCCGGAGATCACCGCCTGCGAGGCGATCACCGTGGCCAGCGTCGCGAGAATCAGCATCGGAATCAGCGCCCAGTCCGGCGCCAGCAGGAAGAACGGGTTTTTGATGGCCTCCGGATGCTCCAGCAGCAGCGCCCCCTGGCCGAAATAGTTGAGCACCAGCGACGGTAGCACCACCACAAACCATGCCAGGCGAATCGGAAACTTACCAAAGTGGCCCATATCGGCATACAGCGCTTCAACGCCGGTGATCGCCAGCACCACCGCGCCCAGCGCGAAGAACGATACCGTTTTGTACTGAATGAAGAAGTGCAGCGCCCAGTACGGGTTCATGGCGTGCAGCACCTCAGGATTATTGATGATACTGCGCGCGCCCAGCACCGCCAGAATGATGAACCACAGCAGCATCACCGGCGCAAATAGCTTACCGACAATGCCGGTGCCGTGTTTCTGAATCACAAACAGCAGCGTCAGTACCGCAATCGCCAGCGGCACAATGTAGCTATCGAGGCTCGGTGCGGCGATCTCCAGCCCTTCGATGGCCGAAAGCACGGATACCGCCGGCGTGATCACCACTTCCCCGTAGAAGAAGCTGCCGCCAATCAGCCCCATGATCACCAGAATCGCCGTGGCGCGTGCGCCGGTATTGCGGCCCGCCAGTGACATCAGCGTCAGGATCCCGCCTTCACCGGCGTTGTCGGCGCGCATCACATAACTGATGTATTTAAGCGAAACCACCAGAATCAGCAGCCAGAAGATCAGCGACAGAAAGCCAAACACCGCCTCGCGTTCCACGCCAAAGCCGAACTGACCAGAGAGACACTCGCGCAGGGTATAGAGCGGGCTGGTGCCGATATCGCCATACACCACGCCGATCGCCGCCAGAGTGACTGCGCCAAGGGACTGTTTCTTATCCGAGCTCATAAGTTGTCTTTTGTTGGAGCCGCGCAGGCCTCAGCCCGGCGCTCAGATCATCAAAAAGCGCACAGTATGCACATATTCCCGAAAAAACCTACTTTTACCGTCTGGCATTACGCCGTCTGTGCAGCGTTTTTTCGCCGAAAATCGGCGCGAAATGCGCTGAAAACCCGCGATTTGCCTCACCTCAACCTTCTGAAACAAAAAAGCTGACGGCTATCAACGCTTTCACGCATGATAAACAGTAGAGTATTGCGCTCGCCAGAATATGACGGCACCAGGATCAGAAGGACAATGATGTGATTATGGCTCAACCCCATCTTTTGGCAGAAAGAATTTCTCGCCTCAGCAATGCCCTGGAGAAAGGGCTGTATGAACGGCATCATGCCATTCGTCTCTGCCTGCTGGCAGCGCTGAGCGGCGAAAGCGTGTTTCTGCTTGGGCCACCGGGCATCGCCAAGAGCCTGATTGCCCGCCGCCTGAAATACGCCTTCCAGCACGCCCGTGCCTTTGAATACCTGATGACCCGATTTTCCACGCCGGAAGAGGTGTTTGGCCCGCTGTCGATCCAGGCGCTGAAAGATGAAGGCCGCTACCAGCGTCTGACCAAAGGCTATCTGCCGGATGCCGAAATTGTCTTCCTTGATGAGATCTGGAAAGCCGGTCCGGCGATTCTCAATACGCTGCTCACCGCCATCAACGAACGACGCTTCCGCAACGGCGACAGCGAAGAGCCGATCCCGATGCGCCTGCTGGTCACCGCCTCCAACGAACTGCCGGAGGCCGACAGCGGTCTGGAAGCGCTGTACGACCGTATGCTGATCCGGCTGTGGCTCGACAACGTGCATGAAAAGCAGAACTTCCGCAGCATGCTGACCCACCAGCAGGATGAAAACGCCAACCCGGTGGCGGAATCGCTGTGCATCAGCGATGAAGAGTATCAGCAGTGGCAGAAAGGCATCAGCCAGGTCAGCCTGCCCGATCATGTGTTTGAACTGATCTATCAGCTGCGCCAGCAGCTGGAGAACCTGCCAGAGGCGCCGTATATCTCCGATCGCCGCTGGAAAAAAGCCATCCATCTGCTGCAGGCCAGCGCGTTTTACAGCGGCCGCGTGGCGATTGCCCCGCTTGATCTGATCCTGCTGAAAGATTGCCTGTGGCACGACGTGGCGTCGATGCAGCTGCTGGATCGTGAAATCGATGCGCTGATGACGCAGCACGCGTGGCAGCAGCAGGCGATGCTGCACACGCTGCAGCAGATCAAAGCGCGCCGGCTGGCGCTGCAACAGCAGCAGAGCGTGGCGCAGGCGCTGACGCTGGAGAAGCACAGCGGCATGTTCAGCCGCAAACCGCACTATGAATTACCGGCCTCGATCACGGACGAACAGCTGACCCTGATGCTGCAACAGCCGCTGACGCTGCACGACATGCAGGTCACGCACGTGGTGGTGGCACGCGATGCGCTCAATCAGTGGCTGCTGAAAGCGGGCGAGATCCGCGGCAAGCTCAACGGCATTGGCTTTGGCCAGACGCTCGACCTGCTGGTGGATGCGCACCACTGTCTGACGCTGCGCGACGTCAGCCTGCAGTCCACGCGCCTGACGCTGCCGGGTGCCGCCAGCAGCAGCGACGTGCCGCAGGAAATCATTGAAGAGTACGACGCGCTGGAGGCCCAGCTGCGCGCGCAGCGCACGCTGTTTAGCCAGCATCAGCGCTGCCTGTTTATCAGCGACGACTGGCTGGCACGCGTCGAAACCAGCCTGCAGGATGTGGCGGAACAGCTGAAACAGGCGAGAAAATGATCTCGCTGGAGACGCTCAGCACGCTGTTGTCGATTGGCGAAACCGAGCTGATCGAAGAGCTGATCGTGGCACTGCTGGCCTCGCCACAGCTGGCGCTGTTCTTTGAAAAATTTCCGCGCCTGAAACAGGCGATGATGGGCGAGCTGCCGCGCTGGCGCGCCGAGATTGCCGCCCAGATGAAAACCACGCCGGTGCCGGACGCGCTGGCGCGCGAATTTCAGCTCTTCCAGCAGATGCAGCTGCTCAGCAGCCACGCCTTCAGTGAGCAACTGCCCGCCATCATGACGCAGCTGAAAGCGCTGCCGTCCCCGTTTATCGAAGAAGCCAGCAAACTGCTGCTGCATACCGACAGCGCCCAACTGAGCAATGCGCAGCACACGCTGTTCCTGCAGCGCTGGCGCCTGAGCCTGACGCTGCAAACCCTGACGCTGAACGAAACTCTGCTGGAAGAGCAGCGGGAACGCCTGATGGCCGAGCTGCAGCAGCGCATGGCCATCAGCGGTCAGCTGGCGCCGATTCTGACCGATGACGACGAAGCCGCCGCCGGACGCCTGTGGGATCTGAGCAAGGCACCACTGCAGCATGGCGACTATGAGCTGATTGTGCAGTACGGCGATTTCCTCGCCCAGCAGCCGGAACTGATGAAACTGGCGCAGCAGCTGGGACGCAGCCGCGAAGCGAAATCGGTACCGTCCCAGGATGCGCCGCTGGAAGCGTTTCATCAGCTGGTGCGCGAGCCGGACAACGTGCCGGAAGAGGTCAGCGGCATTCATCAGAGCGACGATGTGCTGCGTCTGTTGCCGCCGGAGCTGGCGGCGCTGAGCATCAGCGAACTGGAGCTGGAGTTTTATCGCCGGCTGGTGGAGAAACGCCTGCTGACCTACCGGTTACAGGGCGATGCCTGGCACGAGAAAGTGACGCTGCGCCCGGCCAGCCATCAGCAGCACGAAGCACAGCCGCGCGGCCCGTTCATCGTCTGCGTGGATACCTCTGGTTCGATGGGCGGTTTCAATGAACGCTGCGCCAAAGCGTTTTGTCTGGCGCTGCTGAAAGTGGCGCTGGCCGACAGGCGGCGCTGCTACATCATGCTGTTTGCTCATGAAGTGATTGGCTACGAGCTGACCGCCGATAACGGCATCGAGCAGGCAATCCGTTTTCTCAGCCAGCGTTTTCGCGGCGGCACCGATCTGGCCGCCTGCCTGTCTGCGGTGGTCACGCGTATGGAGGGCAGTCAGTGGCAGGAAGCCGATGCGGTGATCGTTTCCGATTTTATCGCCCAGCGTCTGCCGGACGACATCGTCAGCACCATTAAACAGCGCCAGCGTCACCACCTGCAACGCTTCCACGCCGTGGCGATGTCGGCGCACGGCAAACCCGGCATTCTGCGCATTTTCGATCACATCTGGCGCTTTGATACCGGCCTGAAAAGCCGCCTGCTGCGCCGCTGGAAACGCTAATTCATCAGGCAGAAATGCTAATTTGCTATAGTGAATTACCCGCTGTGTTTAATCAGCTTACGGAGTTCACTGTGACAACCGCTCATCTTCACGCTCAATTGCCTGCGCCCACCCGCACCGTCCGGCTTTCCGGCAACAGCAGCGACGCCAAACGCGCCGAATTGCTGGCCTATTTCACCCAGACCTGGGAGCTGTACGAAAGCCTGTTCGACTGCCTCGCCGATGAGCGCGCGTACTTTAATAAAGCCATCACCCTGCGCCATCCGCTGATCTTTTACTTTGGCCATACCGCCACTTTCTACATTAATAAGCTGATGGCGGGCGGTTATCTGCAGCAGCGTATTGACGATCGCATCGAGGCGATGATGGCGATCGGCGTGGATGAGATGAGCTGGGACGATCTCGACGACAGCCATTACAGCTGGCCGGACGTAGCCGAGGTGCGCGACTACCGCGGCAAAGTGAAAACCGTGGTAAGTGAATTCATCCGCACCATGCCGCTGGAGCTGCCGATTGACTGGGACAGCCCGGCGTGGGTGATTCTGATGGGCATTGAGCATGAGCGAATTCACCTTGAAACCTCCAGCGTGCTGATCCGCCAGCTGCCGCTTGAGTGGGTAAAACCGCAGCCGCACTGGCCGGCGTGTCCGCAGGCGCGCCACGATCGTGCCTCGGTACCGGCCAATACATTGGTGGCGATGCCTGGCGGGCGCGTCACGCAGGGTAAAACCGATGACACCTACGGCTGGGACAACGAATACGGCAGCCTTTCAACGGAGCTGAAACCGTTCAAAGCCAGCAAAATGCTGGTGAGCAACGCCGAGTTCTTTCATTTTATTGCTGCTAACGGCTACAACGAACGCCGCTGGTGGGATGACGAAGGCTGGGGCTGGCGCGAGTTTGCCCAGGCGCAGATGCCGACTTTCTGGGTCGGTGACATCGCGCAACCTGACGATCTCCGGCTGCGCCTGATGACCGAAGAAGTGGCGATGCCGTGGGACTGGCCCGCCGAAGTGAATCAGCTGGAAGCCGCGGCGTTCTGCCGCTGGCTGGCGGAAGAGAGCGGCAAAGCGATCCAGCTGCCGTGCGAAGCCGAGTGGATGCAGCTGCGCGAGCAGGTTGCCGGCGATCAGCCGGACTGGATCGACGCGCCGGGCAACATCAATCTTGCCCGCTGGGCCTCTTCCTGTCCGGTAGACCACTTTGCCCAGGGTGACTTCTTCGACATCGTCGGCAACGTCTGGCAGTGGACCACCACGCCGACCAACGGCTTTGAAGGCTTCAGGGTACATCCACTGTATGACGATTTCTCCACGCCCACCTTTGACGGCAAACATGCGCTGATCAAAGGCGGCAGCTGGATCTCCACCGGCAACGAAGCGCTGAAATCCTCACGCTACGCCTTCCGGCGCCACTTCTTCCAGCATGCCGGTTTCCGCTACGTGGTTTCCTCGCATCAGGAGAGCATGGCGCTGAATCCGTATGAAACCGACAGCATGGTGTCGCAGTACCTCGACTTCCAGTACGGCCCCGGCTATTACGGTGTGCCGAACTACGCGGCGGCGCTGGTCGATATCGTGCTGCCGCACTGCGCGCAGCGCGGCCACGCGCTGGATATCGGCTGCGCCACCGGCCGTGCCAGCTTTGAACTGGCGCGCCATTTTGCTGCGGTCACCGGCATGGATTACTCGGCGCGCTTTATCGACGTGGCGCTGCAGCTGACCTCGGGTGAGGATTTCCGTTACGTGGTGCCGGAAGAGGGAGAGCTGGTGGAGTATCGCCAGGTGCGGCTGAAAGAGTTTGGTTTCGATGAGACCCTGGCGCAGCGCATTCAGTTTGTGCAGGGCGATGCCTGTAACCTGAAACCGCAGCCCGATGGCTACGATCTGGTACTGGCCTCTAACCTGATCGATCGCCTGCGCCAGCCGAAGCGCTTCCTGCAGGACATCACGCCGATGATCCGCTCCGGCGGTTTGCTGGCTATCTCCTCACCTTACACCTGGCTGGAAGAGTTCACGCCGAAGGAGAACTGGCTGGGCGGTTTCCGTGAAAACGGTGAAGCGCTCACCACCTGGCAGGCGCTGCAACGGCTGCTGCGCGATGCCTTTGAGGAGGTTGCGCCGCCGCAGGACGTGCCGTTTGTAATTCGCGAAACCGCGCGTAAGTTCCAGCACACACAGGCCCAGCTGACGCTGTGGCGTAAGCGCTAAAAAGCGTGCAGACAGCGGCAGCTCCTCTGTCTGCGCCTTGCCTGTCCCGCTAATTTGCTGCACATTCTCCCTGTTCAGAGAAGAAGAACCTAATGAGGATGGATGATGGCGGAACACCTGCAACTGGATAATCTCGACCGCGGCATTTTAAATGCGCTGCTGCAAAACGCGCGCACCGCGTACGCCGAACTCGCCAAGCAGTTCAACGTCAGCCCCGGCACGATTCACGTGCGCGTCGAGAAGATGCGTCAGGCGGGGATTATTCTGGGTACGCGCGTGGAGATCGATCCACGGCAGCTCGGATTTGATGTCTGCTGTTTTATCGGCATCATTTTGAAAAGCGCGCGCGACTATCCGGCAGCGCTCAGCAAGCTGGAAGCGCTGGACGAAGTGGTGGAAGCCTGGTACACCACCGGCCACTACAGCATTTTTATTAAAGTGATGTGCCGCTCCATTGACGCGCTGCAGCAGGTGCTGATCAACAAGATCCAGACCATTGATGAAATCCAGTCCACCGAAACGCTGATCTCCCTGCAAAACCCGATCATGCGCACCATCAAGCCGTGATCGGCTTCCCCGCTGTGCATAACCTTATCCCAGGCGGATCGCTTTTGTGATGCGCCTTGTCGCCTGATGCTATCGGCGATTAACCCTGTTTTCCACAGGTGGATCACCGCTTGATCACAGCGTACAATGCTCGCCTTTAGTGCGGGAGAGCATCATGGCCGATATTACCTTAATCAGTGGCAGTACCCTTGGCAGCGCCGAATATGTCGCTGAACATCTGGAAGAGAAACTGCAGGAAGCGGGCTTTTCAACCGAACTGCTGCACGGACCCGAGCTGGATGAGGTGCCGCAGGAGGGCGTCTGGCTGATTGTCAGCTCAACGCACGGTGCCGGCGAACTGCCGGACAACCTGCTGCCGTTTTATGAAGCGCTGCAGGAGAGCCAGCCGGATCTGTCAGGCGTACGCTTTGGCGCAGTGGGTATCGGTAATCATGAATACGATCTGTTCTGCGGTGCGATCAAACTGCTGGAGACGACGTTAACGCAGCTGGGCGCCAAACGTATTGGCGATCGGCTGGAGATCGACGTGCTGGAACATGAGATTCCGGAAGATCCGGCGGAAGTGTGGGTCGCCAGCTGGCACCCGCAGATTTAAGACGATCTTTGCTGGTCGGGGATCGGGTATTTGTGTCGATCCCCAGTTGATTCCGCTGTTTTATCGCCTTTTACCTGCGTCGCTCTGTGGATAAGATCCGTTATTTCATGCGTATAACCAGTAGTTATCCAAAGAACAACCGCTGATGCTTTTTTACGCTGTGCATAAGTAGCAAAGTTGATCTCAGCTTATACGGATCAGGATCACCGATCATTCACAGTAAACGATCCTCACTAATCCCCTGTTGCCACAACGCTTTTCCGGGTTATCAACAGCCAGGGGCGATCCTAATAAGAGATCTAACAGAGAGATCATATAAAAGACTTAAGATCCTTTCTTTTAAACCGCAGGATCCCGCGACTTTCGCCCTGAACAGAATTTCAGTAGAATCCACCGCCCAGGGCAACGATCCCTGTCCGAACACTAACGAGGACCCACTTCATGTTTTATCCAGATCCTTTTGACGTCATCGTAATCGGTGGTGGTCATGCGGGCACAGAAGCCGCGATGGCCGCTGCCCGAATGGGTCAGCAAACCCTGTTACTCACCCATAATATTGATACGCTGGGACAAATGTCCTGTAACCCGGCGATCGGTGGCATCGGGAAAGGACACCTGGTTAAGGAAGTGGATGCCTTAGGCGGTTTGATGGCCAGCGCGATCGATCAGGCCGGTATTCAGTTTAGGATACTAAACGCCAGCAAAGGCCCGGCGGTGCGTGCTACGCGTGCACAGGCAGACCGGGTACTGTATCGCCAGGCGGTACGCACTGCGCTGGAAAACCAGCCGAACCTGATGATCTTCCAGCAGGCGGTTGACGATCTGATTGTGGAGAACGATCGCGTTGTCGGCGCCGTGACCCAGATGGGCCTGAAGTTCCGGGCGAAAACCGTCGTTCTGACGGTCGGCACCTTCCTGGACGGCAAAATCCACATCGGCCTCGATAACTACAGCGGTGGCCGTGCAGGCGATCCGCCGTCGATTCCGCTGGCTAAACGTCTGCGTGCGTTGCCGTTACGCGTAAACCGCCTGAAAACCGGTACGCCACCGCGTATCGATGCCCGCACCATCGACTTTTCGGTGCTCACGCCGCAGTACGGGGATGACCCGATGCCGGTGTTCTCGTTTATGGGCCATGCCGGACAGCATCCGCAGCAGGTGCCATGCTGGATCACCCACACCAACGAGCAGACACATGAAGTGATCCGCAATAACCTCGATCGCAGCCCGATGTATGCCGGGATCATTGAGGGGATCGGGCCACGCTACTGCCCGTCGATTGAAGACAAAGTGATGCGCTTTGCCGATCGTAACGCGCATCAGATTTTCCTTGAGCCGGAAGGGCTGACCAGCAACGAAATCTACCCGAACGGCATCTCCACCAGCCTGCCGTTTGATGTGCAGATGCAGATCGTGCGCTCGATGAAAGGTCTGGAGAACGCGAAGATCGTGCGTCCGGGCTACGCCATCGAGTATGACTTCTTCGATCCGCGCGATCTCAAGCCGACGCTGGAGAGTAAATTTATCCATGGCCTGTTCTTTGCCGGCCAGATCAACGGCACCACCGGTTATGAAGAAGCGGCGGCGCAGGGACTGCTGGCCGGCCTTAACGCTGCGCGTCAGTCTGCGGACAAAGAGGGCTGGGCGCCGCGTCGCGATCAGGCTTATCTTGGCGTGCTGGTCGACGATCTGTGTACGCTGGGCACCAAAGAGCCGTATCGCATGTTTACCTCGCGCGCCGAGTATCGTCTGATGCTGCGTGAAGACAACGCCGATCTGCGCCTGACCGAAACCGGACGTGAACTCGGCCTGGTCGACGACGCGCGCTGGGCTCGCTATAACCAGAAGCTGGAAGCGATTGAGCAGGAGCGTCAGCGTCTGCGTGACCTGTGGGTGCATCCGAAGTCTGAAAACGTCAGCGAAGTGAACACGGTAATCAGCGCGCCGCTGACCAAAGAGGCCAGCGCGGAAGATCTGCTGCGTCGTCCGGAGATGACCTACGAACTGCTGATGTCGCTGCCGAGCTACGGTCCGGCGCTGGCGGATGAGCAGGCCGCAGAGCAGGTAGAGATTCAGGTGAAGTATGAAGGTTACATCGCGCGTCAGCAGGAGGAGATCGTTCGCCAGCAGCGCAATGAAAACACCTTACTCCCGGCCGACCTCGACTATCGCCAGGTAAATGGACTGTCGAATGAAGTGATCGCCAAACTCAACGACCACAAACCGACCTCCATTGGCCAGGCATCGCGTATTTCCGGCATCACGCCGGCGGCGATTTCAATTCTGCTGATTTACCTGAAAAAACAGGGTTTGCTACGTAAAAGCGCCTGATCGACCCCCGGGGCGGGCACGCTCGCCCCTGTTAATGGAATTCTCGTCGTGATTAATAAACTCTCCCGGCTGCTGCAAGCGGCAAACATTTCCCTCTCCGATCAGCAAAAACAGCAGCTGGTGGGTTATGTCGAACTGCTGCACAAGTGGAATAAAGCCTACAACCTGACCTCGGTGCGCGATCCGCAGCAGATGCTGGTGCGCCACATTCTCGACAGCATCGTGGTAGAACCCCACCTGCAGGGTGAGCGCTTTATTGATGTCGGTACCGGACCGGGCCTGCCGGGGATCCCGCTGGCGATTGTCCGCCCGCAGGCGCACTTTACGCTGCTGGACAGCCTCGGGAAACGTGTGCGTTTCCTGCGTCAGGTGCAACATGAGTTAGGGCTTACTAACGTTACGCCGGTGCAGAGCCGGGTGGAAGAGTTCCCGGCTGAGCCGCCGTTTGACGGGGTGATCAGCCGCGCCTTTGCGTCGCTGGAGGACATGCTGAACTGGTGTCACCATCTGCCGGGCGCGACAGGCCACTTCTATGCACTGAAAGGCGTCAGGCCGGATGACGAAATTGCCGCGCTGCCTGCCGGCTTCGCCATCGAAAAAATTGCGCCTCTGCGGGTGCCGGAACTGGAAGGTGAGCGTCATCTGGTGGTGATCAGGCGGCAATAGTCGCGCAAACGGTGTGGATTTATCGCGATTCATGCCGTTTGGCTTAGCGCAGCAGCCGGCTAAAAAAACAGCGGTTGAACGCGTCACGATAAACGCTTTTATTCAACAGGGCAGGGGAAGCAGGTTAACATCCGCCGCGGAAATTATCCGAAAACCTCTGTTACATTTAACGAATAATTCACATTTCATTATCAGTTACATCACTTTAACCGCTGTATTTACTGTGCCGAATAGTCACGGCGGAAAATATAACTCTGCAATAAATCGGCGGACGTAATATCAGTTTTACGTTTTTATTGCGGTGGGTGATGTCAATAGAGTGTTTTTATCGAAAATCTGGCGCTAATCCTGGAACAATAATTCTATCTTACTGATAAAAAAGTAAATTACGGGTTTCATTAATTGCGCGGCAGGGGTTAAAAAGCAAATTATCGCTGCCGGGGGTGCTTATAATGTGATCTGCAGCACGCTTTAAAAGCAAGTCTGCCGGGCAATTTCAAGCCTGTTTCGTCAGGCAGGCCGAAGCGGATGTTTTGAAAAATAGCCCTCCAGAAAGAAATTTAAATAATTGTTCACCTTTTCGCTACTTACCGATTGAAATCGCAGGTGCGGCCCGTATAATTTGCACGGCTTTTGCTGCTTGACTCAAAAGAGTAAAGGCAGTCTTATACGACACGCGACATACCCCGTTCGGGGCAGGAGAGTTAAGCGTCATGTCAGTGTCTCTTTACAGTGTGAAATTAGCCCGAACCGTGCTGGTGATCCAGCTGGTGACCTTTGTCGTAATCGGTGCGCTGTTTGCCCTGAAAGATGTCACCTGGGGCGCCTCTGCCATCGCGGGTGGTGCGGCAGCCTGGCTGCCAAACGTACTGTTTATGTTTTTAGCCTGGCGCCTGCAGGATCAAACTCCGGCAAAAGGGCGTGTCGCCTGGAGCTTCGCCTTTGGTGAAGTGCTCAAGGTGTTTGCCACCGTTGTTTTTCTCGTTGTGGCGTTAGGTGGATTTGGAGCGGTCTTCTGGCCACTCGCAATCACCTGGTTATCGGTGCTGGTGGTACAAATCGTCGCGCCGGCTGTAATTAACAACAAAGGGTAAGAGGCATCATGGCCGCAGGAGAGATCTCAACGCCGCAGGAATACATAGGTCATCATCTGACACATCTTCAGATGGACCTGCGTACTTTCGAGCTGGTGAATGCACACGACGCGCCAGCAACGTTCTGGACGTTAAACCTGGACTCCATGTTTTTCTCTGTTGTACTGGGACTGGTGTTCCTGGTGCTGTTCCGTAAAGTGGCGAAAAGCGCCACCAGCGGTGTGCCAGGGAAAATGCAGGCGGCTATCGAGCTGGTTGTTGGCTTTGTTGATAGCAACGTCCGCGACATGTACCACGGTAAGAGTAAAGTTATCGCCCCGCTGGCTCTGACGATTTTCGTCTGGGTCTTCCTGATGAACTTCATGGATCTGCTGCCTATCGATTTGCTGCCGTTTATCGGCGAGCACTATCTGGGCCTGCCGGCGCTGCGCGTCGTGCCGTCTGCAGACGTGAACATCACGCTGTCTATGGCGCTGGGCGTATTTATTTTGATTCTGTTCTACAGCATCAAAATGAAAGGTGTAGGTGGCTTCGCCAAAGAGCTGACGCTGCAGCCTTTTAATCACCCGATCTTCATCCCCATCAACCTGATTCTTGAAGGTGTTAGCCTGCTGTCTAAACCGGTTTCGCTCGGTCTGCGACTGTTCGGCAACATGTATGCGGGTGAGCTGATCTTTATCCTGATTGCCGGTCTGCTGCCGTGGTGGTCGCAGTGGGTGCTGAATGTGCCATGGGCCATTTTCCACATCCTGATTATTTCGCTGCAGGCTTTCATTTTCATGGTCCTCACGATTGTCTATCTGTCGATGGCATCTGAAGAGCATTGATTTTTATCTCAACAACTTAGCTTTTAACTGAAACAAACTGGAGACTGTCATGGAAAACCTGAATATGGATCTGCTGTACATGGCTGCCGCTGTGATGATGGGTCTGGCGGCAATCGGTGCTGCGATCGGTATCGGCATCCTCGGAGGTAAATTCCTGGAAGGCGCAGCGCGTCAGCCGGATCTGATTCCTCTGCTGCGTACGCAGTTCTTTGTTGTAATGGGTCTGGTGGATGCAATCCCAATGATCGCTGTTGGTCTGGGTCTCTACGTGATGTTTGCTGTCGCCTAAAGCCTGTAGCCGTGGTTCACTCATGGCACGCAGTGTGATGAGGAACGGATTCTGCCGTTTATCGCTGATAGCGGCAGAGCAAGTTAACTTAATAAGAGGCATTGTGCTGTGAACATTAATGCAACAATCCTCGGCCAGGCCATCGCGTTCATCCTGTTTGTCGCGTTCTGCATGAAGTACGTATGGCCGCCGATTATGGCTGCCATCGAAAAGCGCCAGAAAGAAATTGCTGAAGGCCTTGCTTCTGCTGAACGCGCGAAGAAAGATTTGGATCTCGCGCAGGCCAATGCGACCGACCAGCTGAAAAAAGCCAAAGAAGAAGCTCAGGTCATTATCGAGCAGGCGAACAAACGCCGTGCCCAGATTCTGGACGAAGCCAAAACTGAAGCTGAGACTGAACGTAACCGCATCGTGTCTCAGGCGCAGGCAGAAATCGAAGCCGAGCGCTCACGTGCACGTGAAGAGCTGCGTAAGCAAGTCGCGCTGCTGGCCTTAGCTGGCGCCGAGAAGATCATCGAACGTTCCGTGGATGAAGCTGCTAACAGCGACATCGTTGATAAACTGGTCGCTGAACTGTAAGGAGGGAGGGGCTGATGTCTGATCTGATTACTGTAGCTCGCCCCTACGCCAAAGCAGCTTTTGACTTTGCTGTTGAGCATCAAAGTATCGACCGCTGGCAGACCATGCTGGCGTTTGCCGCAGAAGTGGCTCGCAACGAACAGATGGCAGAACTCCTTTCCGGTGCATTGGCACCGGAAGCCTTGTCTGCTTCTTTCAACGCAGTCTGTGGTGATCAACTTGATGAACACGCTCAGAACCTGATTAAGGTTATGGCGGAGAACGGACGTTTGACAGCGCTTCCAGCGGTACTGGAACAGTTCATTCAACTGCGTGACGCTTATGAAGCGACAGCCGAAGTTGATGTGATCTCCGCCAGTGCGCTGAGTGACAGCCAGCTGAGTAAAATCAGCGCCGCGATGGAAAAACGTCTGTCACGCAAAGTTAAGCTGAATTGCAAAATTGATAAGTCTGTAATGGCAGGTGTGGTTATCCGTGCGGGTGACCTGGTGATTGATGGCAGCGTGCGCGGCCGTCTTGACCGTCTGGCAGACGTCTTGCAGTCTTAAGGGGACTGGAGCATATGCAACTGAATTCCACCGAAATCAGCGAACTGATCAAGCAGCGCATTGCTCAGTTCAATGTCGTGAGCGAAGCTCACAACGAAGGTACTATTGTTTCTGTAAGTGACGGTATCATCCGCGTACACGGCCTGGCCGATGTAATGCAGGGTGAGATGATTGCTCTGCCGGGCAACCGTTACGCTATCGCACTGAACCTCGAGCGTGACTCTGTAGGTGCAGTAGTGATGGGTCCGTACGCTGACCTCGCCGAAGGCATGAAGGTGAAGTGTACTGGCCGTATCCTGGAAGTGCCGGTTGGCCGTGGCCTGCTGGGCCGCGTGGTTAACACTCTGGGTGCACCGATCGACGGTAAAGGCGCTATCGACAACGATGGCTTCTCACCAGTTGAAGTGATTGCACCAGGTGTTATCGACCGTCAGTCAGTCGACCAGCCTGTTCAGACCGGTTACAAATCTGTCGATGCGATGATTCCAATCGGCCGTGGCCAGCGTGAGCTGATCATCGGTGACCGTCAGACCGGTAAAACTGCGATGGCCATCGACGCCATCATCAACCAGCGCGATTCTGGCATCAAGTGTGTCTACGTCGCGATCGGTCAGAAAGCCTCTACCATCTCTAACGTGGTACGTAAGCTGGAAGAGCACGGTGCGCTGTCTAACACCATCGTGGTTGTCGCTTCCGCTTCTGAATCCGCTGCGCTGCAGTACCTGGCTCCGTATGCCGGTTGCGCAATGGGTGAATACTTCCGTGACCGCGGTGAAGATGCGCTGATCGTTTATGATGACCTGTCTAAGCAGGCTGTTGCTTACCGTCAGATTTCTCTGCTGCTGCGCCGTCCGCCGGGTCGTGAAGCATTCCCGGGCGACGTGTTCTACCTCCACTCTCGTCTGCTGGAGCGTGCATCACGCGTTAGCGCTGACTACGTTGAGCGTTTCACCAACGGTGAAGTGAAAGGCCAGACCGGTTCTCTGACTGCGCTGCCGATCATTGAAACCCAGGCGGGTGACGTTTCTGCGTTCGTTCCGACCAACGTAATCTCGATTACCGATGGTCAGATCTTCCTGGAATCGAACCTGTTCAACTCCGGTATCCGTCCAGCCGTTAACCCGGGTATTTCGGTATCCCGTGTTGGTGGTGCTGCACAGACCAAGATCATCAAGAAACTGTCCGGTGGTATTCGTACCGCGCTGGCACAGTATCGTGAACTGGCAGCGTTCTCTCAGTTCGCTTCCGATCTGGACGATGCAACGCGCAAACAGCTGAGCCACGGTCAGAAAGTGACCGAACTGC
Source organism: Pantoea sp. Cy-640 (assembly GCF_011752635.1). Taxonomy (NCBI): domain Bacteria; kingdom Pseudomonadati; phylum Pseudomonadota; class Gammaproteobacteria; order Enterobacterales; family Erwiniaceae; genus Pantoea; species Pantoea sp. Cy-640. The sequence continues at coordinate 26,453 of NZ_VWXB01000012.1, forward strand.
TGAAGCAGAAACAGTATGCACCGATGTCTGTTGCACAACAGGGTCTGGTACTGTTCGCTGCCGAGCGCGGCTTCCTGAACGACGTTGAACTGGCGAAAATCGGCAGCTTCGAAGCCGCTCTGCTGGCGTTCGCCGATCGCGAACACGCGGAGCTGATGGCTGAAATCAACCAGGCGGGTAACTACAACAACGAAATCGAAGAGAAGCTGAAAGGCCTCCTCGAAACGTTTAAAGCAACCCAGTCCTGGTAATGTCTGGCGGCTTGTCTGAAAAGGCAGGCCGCAAGGCTTTGAGGAGAAGCTAATGGCCGGCGCAAAAGAAATACGTACCAAGATCGGAAGCGTGAAAAACACGCAGAAGATCACCAAAGCGATGGAAATGGTCGCCGCCTCCAAAATGCGTAAAACGCAGGAACGCATGGCGGCCAGCCGTCCGTATGCAGATACCATGCGCAAAGTGATTGGTCACCTTGCTCTGGGTAATCTGGAATACAAGCACCCTTACCTGGATGAGCGCGACGTTAAGCGCGTCGGCTACCTGGTCGTTTCGACTGACCGCGGGCTTTGTGGTGGTTTGAACGTTAACCTGTTCAAAAAATTGCTGGCAGAAATGAAAGGCTGGTCTGATAAAGGCGTGCAGAGCGATCTGGCGATTATCGGTTCCAAAGGCGTTTCTTTCTTCGGCTCTGTAGGTGGCAACGTCGTGGCTCAGGTTACCGGCATGGGCGATAAGCCTGCGCTGTCCGACCTGATCGGCCCGGTAAAAGTGATGTTGCAGGCTTATGATGAAGGCCGCATCGACAAGCTGTATATCGTCAGCAATAAGTTTAATAACACCATGTCTCAGACTCCGACCATTACCCAACTGCTGCCGTTACCGCCAGCGGAAGGTGAAGAAGAGATGAAGGCGAAGACCTGGGATTACCTGTACGAACCCGATCCGAAAGCGCTGCTGGATACCCTGCTGCGTCGTTATGTCGAATCGCAGGTTTATCAGGGTGTGGTGGAAAACCTGGCCAGTGAGCAGGCTGCACGTATGGTGGCTATGAAAGCGGCAACCGATAACGGCGGAAACCTGATCAAAGAGCTGCAGTTGGTGTACAACAAAGCTCGTCAGGCCAGCATCACTCAGGAACTTACCGAGATCGTCTCGGGAGCCTCCGCGGTTTAACCAGGCATATATCCCGTCGCGCGAGCGCGGCCGGATATTCTCGTATTAGGTAGAGGATTCAAGATGGCAGCTGGAAAGATTGTCCAGATTATCGGCGCCGTAGTTGACGTCGAATTCCCTCAGGACGCGGTACCGCAGGTATATAGCGCTCTCGAGGTAAAAAATGGTGATGCTCGTCTGGTGCTGGAAGTTCAGCAGCAGCTGGGCGGTGGCGTGGTGCGTACCATCGCCATGGGTTCTTCTGACGGCCTGAAGCGCGGTCTGGAAGTCACTGACCTGAAAAAACCTATCCAGGTTCCGGTTGGTAAAGCAACACTCGGCCGTATCATGAACGTGCTGGGTGAGCCAATCGACATGAAAGGCGACCTGAAAGAAGAAGACGGCAGCGCTGTAGAGGTTTCCTCTATTCATCGCGCAGCGCCTTCTTATGAAGATCAGTCAAACTCGCAGGAACTGCTGGAAACCGGCATCAAGGTTATCGACCTGATGTGTCCGTTCGCGAAGGGCGGTAAAGTCGGTCTGTTCGGTGGTGCGGGTGTAGGTAAAACCGTAAACATGATGGAGCTGATCCGTAACATCGCGGCTGAGCACTCAGGTTATTCGGTCTTTGCCGGCGTGGGTGAGCGTACTCGTGAGGGTAACGACTTCTACCACGAAATGACGGACTCCAACGTTATCGATAAAGTAGCGCTGGTGTATGGCCAGATGAACGAGCCGCCGGGTAACCGTCTGCGCGTAGCACTGACCGGTCTGACCATGGCGGAAAAATTCCGTGATGAAGGCCGTGACGTTCTGCTGTTCATCGACAACATCTACCGTTACACCCTGGCCGGTACAGAGGTTTCTGCACTGCTGGGTCGTATGCCATCGGCGGTAGGTTATCAGCCAACGCTGGCTGAAGAGATGGGTGTGCTGCAGGAGCGTATTACCTCCACCAAGACCGGTTCAATTACCTCCGTACAGGCCGTTTACGTTCCTGCGGATGACCTGACTGACCCGTCACCAGCAACCACCTTTGCTCACTTAGACTCAACCGTTACGCTGAGCCGTCAGATCGCGTCACTGGGTATCTACCCGGCCGTTGACCCGCTGGACTCTACCAGCCGTCAGCTGGATCCGCTGATCGTCGGTCAGGAGCACTACGACGTCGCGCGTGGCGTTCAGTCGCTGCTGCAGCGTTACCAGGAGCTGAAAGACATCATCGCCATCCTCGGTATGGACGAGCTGTCTGAAGAAGACAAACTGCTGGTGGCACGTGCGCGTAAGATTCAGCGCTTCCTGTCTCAGCCGTTCTTCGTAGCAGAAGTCTTCACCGGTTCTCCGGGTAAATACGTGACGCTGAAAGACACCATCCGTGGCTTCAAAGGCATCATGGAAGGCGAATTCGACCACCTGCCAGAGCAGGCGTTCTACATGGTCGGCGCGATCGAAGAAGCTGTCGAAAAAGCGAAGAAACTGTAATAACGGTTTCCCAGGAGGAGTGGTATGGCTATGACTTATCATCTGGACGTGGTCAGCGCGGAGCAGCAAATGTTCTCCGGTCTGGTGCAGCGTATCCAGGTGTCAGGTAGCGAAGGTGAGCTGGGTATTTACCCGGGCCACGCCCCGCTGCTGACTGCCATCAAGCCTGGTATGATTCGCATCGTTAAACAGCACGGCGAAGAGGAGTATATCTACCTCTCTGGCGGCGTGCTGGAAGTACAGCCGGGCAGCACGACCGTTCTGGCCGACACTGCAATTCGCGGTGAAGACCTCGACGAAGCGCGCGCGCTGGAAGCGAAACGTAAAGCAGAAGAGCACATGAACAGCAGCCACGGCGACGTGGACTATGCTCAGGCCTCTGCGGAGCTGGCGAAAGCTATCGCGAAACTGCGCGTCATCGAGCTGACCAAAAAAGCGATGTAATCAGGCTTTATGCGTCACGAAATGCCAGCCCCCGGGCTGGCATTTTTTTTGCCTGCTGCCGCCGGTACGCATAAATGCGCATGCTGTCAAAAACCGCACAATTACCCCGTAGGGGGGCCATTGATGGCGACCGAAAATGGCACAACGCCCTTACCTTATGCCCTTCCCGGCAAACCGTGCTGGCCACTCACCGCCGCTCATCCTCTTCCGCTAATTTCGCACGGAGAAAAATGTAGTAATCTCAGGGGTAAACCTTACACTTTCGAAAGCTAAATTGAGTCAGGATAGTTATGTCGACAAGCGCAATGAGCGTGGTGATCCTCGCCGCTGGCAAAGGCACCCGCATGTATTCCGATCTGCCCAAGGTGCTGCACAGCCTGGCAGGTAAACCGATGGTGCAACACGTTATTGATGCCGCTACCGGCCTCGGCGCACAGCAGGTGCATCTGGTCTACGGCCACGGCGGTGAATTGCTGCAGGAGAAACTGGCGCATAACCCGCTGAACTGGGTGTTGCAGGCGGAACAGCTCGGCACCGGCCATGCCATGCAGCAGGCGGCACCGTTCTTCGCCGATGACGAAGATATCCTGATGCTGTACGGCGATGTCCCGCTGATCGCCCAGGAAACCCTGCAGCGTCTGCGCGACGCCAAACCCGCTGGCGGCATCGGGCTGCTCACTGTGGTGCTGGATAACCCCACCGGCTACGGACGCATCGTGCGTGAAAACGGCACCATCACCGGCATCGTGGAGCAAAAAGATGCGTCAGCCGAACAGCTGAAGATTCAGGAGATCAACACCGGCATCCTGATTGCCAACGGTGCCGACCTGAAGCGCTGGCTGGCGCAGCTCAACAACCACAATGCGCAGGGCGAATTTTACATCACCGATATCATCGCCATGGCGCATCAGGAAGGCCGCGTGATCAACGCAGTACACCCGGCGCGTATCAGCGAAACCGACGGCGTGAACAATCGTCTGCAGCTTTCCACTCTGGAGCGCACTTATCAACGCGAGCAGGCAGAAAAGCTGCTGCTGGCTGGCGTCATGCTGCGCGATCCGGCGCGCTTCGATCTGCGCGGTACGCTGCAGCACGGTCGTGATGTCGATATTGATACCAACGTGATCATTGAAGGCAACGTCACGCTGGGCCACCGGGTAAAAATTGGCGCTGGCTGCATCATCAAAAACAGCGTAATTGCCGATGACTGTGAAATCAGTCCTTATTCGGTGATTGAAGATGCCACGCTGGCCGCCGCCTGCACCGTCGGGCCGTTTGCGCGCCTGCGTCCGGGCAGCGAACTGGCCGAACAGGCGCACGTCGGCAACTTCGTCGAGATGAAGAAAGCGACGCTGGGCAAAGGCTCGAAGGCCGGCCATCTGTCGTATCTCGGGGATGCGGAGATTGGCGCGGGCGTGAATATCGGTGCCGGCACCATTACCTGCAACTACGACGGTGCCAATAAGTTTAAAACCATTATCGGCGACAACGTGTTTGTCGGCTCGGACACCCAGCTGGTGGCTCCGGTCAGCGTGGCGGCGGGCGCCACCATTGCCGCCGGCACGACGGTGATGAAAGACGTTACCGCTGCCGATCTGGTCTATAACCGCAAAGAGCAAAATCAGAAGTCTGGCTGGCAGCGTCCGGTTAAGAAAAAATAAATGTCAGGGCCGGCAAAGATCGGCCCGGTATTAAAAACCCGACATATTTCGGCTTTCAGGCAGCTAACGCACCTGTAACCTGGAATAGGAAGGGATCTCCCCCACTCTCTACAAGGCTCGGGGAACAATCAGGTCAGATGACAACGCAATGGCCGAAAGCCATGACGTCAGGAAATTACTATGTGTGGAATTGTTGGTGCAGTAGCGCAGCGTGATATCGCAGAAATTCTGCTGGAAGGGCTGCGTCGTCTTGAGTATCGCGGTTATGACTCTGCCGGTCTGGCGGTTGTCGATCGCCAGGGCCACATGACGCGGTTGCGTCGTCTGGGTAAAGTGGCCAATCTGGCAGAAGCGGCAGAGCAGCAGCCGCTGATTGGCGGAACCGGCATCGCGCACACCCGCTGGGCGACGCACGGTGAGCCGTCGGAAGCCAATGCGCATCCGCACGTCTCAGAGCACATTATTATTGTGCACAACGGCATCATTGAGAACCACGAACCGCTGCGTGAGCAGATGATCGCACGCGGTTACCGCTTTGCCTCCGAAACTGACACCGAAGTGGTGGCGCACCTGGTGCACTGGGAGCAGAAACAGGGCGGTACGCTGCGCGAAGTGGTACTGCGGGTGATCCCGCAACTGCGCGGGGCATATGGCATGGTGATCATGGACAGCCGCGATCCGTCGGTGCTGGTGGCTGCGCGTTCCGGCAGCCCGCTGGTGATTGGCCGCGGCGTGGGCGAAAACTTTATCGCTTCCGATCAGCTGGCGCTGCTGCCGGTGACCCGCCGCTTTATCTACCTCGAAGAAGGGGATATTGCCGAAATTACCCGCCGCGAAGTGACGATTATTGATCGTGACGGGAAGCAGGCGCAGCGCGCGGAGATCGAATCCAATGCGCAGTACGATGCCGGCGACAAAGGCGTTTACCGTCATTACATGCAGAAAGAGATCTACGAACAGCCGAACGCCATCAAAAATACGCTGGCCGGCCGCTTCCATGACGGCATTGTTGATCTCAGCGAGCTGGGCGCTAATGCGGAAACGCTGCTGAGCCAGGTGGAACATATCCAGATCATCGCCTGCGGCACCTCCTACAACTCCGGCATGGTGTCGCGTTACTGGTTTGAGTCGCTGGCCAACATCCCGTGTGACGTGGAGATCGCCTCCGAATTCCGCTATCGCAAATCGGCGGTGCGTAAAAACAGCCTGCTGATCACCCTGTCGCAATCCGGTGAAACCGCCGATACGCTGGCAGCGCTGCGCCTGTCCAAAGAGCTGGGCTATCTCGGTTCGCTGGCCATCTGCAACGTGGCCGGTTCGTCGCTGGTGCGTGAGTCAGATCTGGCGCTGATGACTAAAGCCGGCACCGAAATCGGCGTGGCCTCGACCAAAGCGTTCACCACTCAGCTGACGGTACTGCTGATGCTGGTGGCGAAGCTGGGCCGTCTGCAAGGCATGCGCGCTGAAACCGAGCATGAGATTGTCCATGCACTGCAGGCATTGCCGAGCCGCATTGAACAGATGCTGGCGCAGGATAAAGTGATCGAGAACCTGGCCGAAGGCTTCTCTGACAAGCACCACGCGCTGTTTCTCGGCCGTGGCGATCAGTATCCGATTGCCATGGAAGGGGCGCTGAAGCTGAAAGAGATCTCCTACATCCACGCCGAAGCCTATGCGGCGGGCGAGCTGAAGCACGGTCCGCTGGCGCTGATTGATGCCGATATGCCGGTGATTGTGGTGGCACCAAACAACGAACTGCTGGAAAAGCTGAAATCCAACATCGAAGAGGTGCGCGCGCGCGGCGGTCTGCTGTACGTGTTTGCCGACCAGGATGCCGGTTTCAGCGACAGCGAAGGCATGAAAATCATCCCGCTGCCGCACGTTGAAGAGGTGATTGCCCCAATCTTCTATACCGTGCCGCTGCAGTTGCTCTCCTACCACGTGGCGCTGATCAAAGGCACCGACGTCGACCAGCCGCGTAACCTGGCGAAATCGGTGACGGTTGAGTAATTAATAACGTTGTTTTTGTCATTAAAAAGGGTTGGTGCAAATGTGAATTGGCGCTAACCCTTTTCCTCAATAACTTATTGAATTTAAAAGATTAATGATTTGTGAATTGCTGAGTGATAATAATTCACAAAGAATGACTTCGTCTCCACCCCCTTTTCCCGTTTAATATCATTCTGCTTCCTTACCTTGTGTTGCTATTATTAATTTCCGGATGAACTATGAAAACTCATAGTGCCAGTTGGCTACTCATTTCATGTTTGTTTTTTGCATGCTTAGCAAACGCAGCAAGCAACACTATTTTAAATATTACAGGTATAGTTCAGGCCACGGCAAACTGCAGCGTTAATAATGGAAATCCTGTAAGTATAAAATTCGATAATGTCGCGACCGACCAGATTAACGGAGTGAATTATTCGAGGCCAGTAAATTTTACATTAAAATGTGTCAACTTACCATCACCCTCCCTGAAAGTTCGGTTGACCGGTACCGGTGCTGCCTTTGATAGCACTTCATTAAAGACGTCGGTTGATGACCTTGGAATCGCTTTCACTGACAGGAATGGTGATCGTATGGCTCTCAATGCTACCTGGCAAAATTTTAATTACGCTACACAACCGACAATAAACGCGGTACCGGTAATGCGTGCTGGAGCGACTCTGCCTACGGGAGGATTTACTGCATCGGCCACCCTGGTTATAGAGCTGCAATAATCCTGATTAAAAAATGAGGGTGTACCTTGTGTCCCGATATATAAATATATCTCTGACTTTTTTAATAACCCTTGTAAGTCATCCATTAGCATTGGCCTGGAATGCACAAGTGAATTTTAGTGGTACTTTGGTAAGGCCTCCGTCCTGTATCATTAACAACGATACACCAATTGATTTGGATTTCGGCGATAATTTATTAACTACCCGAATTGATGGAATTCACTATCGTCAGCCGCTTAACTGGACATTAGTTTGTCGTGATAACCCATCCAACAGCATGCACCTGCGTATCACTGGCAGTGGCGCTAGTTTTGACGCTACAGCTTTGGCTACAAATGTTAATGGACTGGGTATACGTTTCTCCCAGGGGGCTGCTAATACAACGTTAAAACTAAATGACTGGTTAGACTTCACCTATCCAACTCTTCCGGTTTTAACTGCGATACCCGTAAAAGACCCATCGGTGAAGTTATCTGGCGGTACTTTTACTGCCGTGGCTACGCTGATTACTGAATTTCTTTAAAGTAGCTGAATGATGAATTGTTGAAAGTAAGATGAAAAGGATAATGAATGCCAGCCAGAATAACTCCTCTGGGTAGGAGAAATTTAGTAGCGACACCCTTGTTTTTATTGACTGGCGACGGAATAGCAAAGATAAAAGATAAGATGAAATTCATTTTTTTTACTGATTTTATTAAAGCTAGCCTTGGCTTAATAACTTTGGTGTTAATTTTTCAATTATCTTTTATCTCGGCTGCGCATGCAAAAATATATCTATCGATTACCAAAGTCACGGCTAATGCTGACTGTAATAAACGCTGCTACGAAGTCAAGGGAGATATGATTTGGACCCCTGAAGAGGATGGTCATGCCGTTCCTCAGGAGGGGATCTTCCCTACATGGACTCTGCAATCCGTAGTGAATGGGGTGGTTCAACCATTGGTTGGAGCAGGTTTTCCATTTTGTACATATCAGGGTTATGCAACTGTTGGTGAGGTTCGTAGGGCATGCAACAGAACCCACTTTTCACAAATGAATAATAATCAGACCGGGCAGCCTCCTGTAGGAGCGAAGTTCTGTTTTAGGATTCTGGACGGCAACGATATGCCGTTGCCAGAGAATGTCATTACCTGGGAGTGTGCTCCCCTTCCGCCGCCAGATATTACTTGTGATATTGGAGGGCCTTATACCATCGATTTTGGGACAATTGATGTTACCTCTCTCAGTGGTCGTGCTGGATCTATTTATGTCCGGGCAAGCTGTACCAGTAACGTGAGTGCGACGATTAAGCTTATTCCTTCTGATGGAAAGAATACCGTAACACTGTTACCCGGACTTTTTGGTACGCTCAGTGTAGATGGTCAGCCTGGCGCGACTGGTTCTCGCAAAACGGTGGGACCAGCGGGGGCAAATTTCGAGCTGACAACTACTTTACAAACAAGTGGAACCGTAGCGCCAGGAATCATGAGAGGTTCGGCTATTGTTCGTATTGAGGTTAACTGAGTACGGGATGTCTTCAGCTATACCAGGCGTATAATGGAGTTTGCCTGAAAACTGCAAACCACCGGTACGCCGCAGGTTGGCACCTTTGACAAGGTTTACCTGCTGCAGGCCACCATTCAGTAATCCGCTCCCTTTATAGTGATGACAATCGCCGCGCCGGTGATTGTCATATTACTGTCACAATTCGTACATTTCACTGTCATCAAACTGTCCTATTTTGCCTCCAGCAGCAATCACTGACTCTTACTAAAACGGCGTCAAGCCTGATTTTTAATCCCCTGGAGGGAACATGACACTGATGCGTAGCACCGTAGCCCGAATTCTCGCCGCCACCTTCGCAGTAAGCGCGGTTTCTGCTTTTGCAGCCACCGACCTGACAGGCGCAGGCGGGACGTTCCCGGCACCGGTTTATGCCAAGTGGGCAGCAGAGTATCAGCAAGCCACCGGTAGCAAAATCAACTATCAGGGTATTGGTTCCTCGGGTGGCGTGAAGCAAATCATCGCCAAAACCGTGGATTTCGGTGCGTCCGATGCGCCGATGAAAGAGGAAGATCTGCAGAAAAATGGCCTGTTCCAGTTCCCGACGGTGATCGGTGGCGTGGTGCTGGCGGTGAACATTCCCGGCGTTAAATCTGGTGAGCTGACGCTCGACGGTAAAACGGTCGGCGACATCTATCTCGGCACCATCAAAAAGTGGAACGATCCGGCGATCACCAAACTGAACCCGGGCGTGAAGCTGCCAGACACCAACATCAACGTGGTGCGCCGCGCGGATGGTTCCGGCACCTCTTTCGTCTTCACCAGCTACCTGTCTAAAGTGAACGAGACCTGGAACAGCAAAATCGGTAAAGGCAACACCGTCAACTGGCCAACCGGTCTGGGCGGTAAAGGTAACGACGGCGTGGCCGCGTTTGTACAGCGTCTGCCGGGCTCGATTGGCTATGTAGAGTATGCCTACGCCAAACAGAACAACCTGACTTACACCAAACTGGTTGATGCCGACGGCAAGCCAGTGGCACCGAGCGAAGCCAGCTTTGCGAACGCCGCCAAAGGCGCTGACTGGAGCAAATCCTTTGCCCAGGATCTGACCTTCCAGAAAGGCAACGATGCATGGCCGATCACCTCAACCACCTTCATCCTGATCTACAAAGAGCAGGCGAATGCGGAGAAGGGCAGTGAAGTGCTGAAGTTCTTTGACTGGGCGTACAAAGGCGGCAGCAAAACCGCTACGGCGCTGGATTACGCTGCGCTGCCAGAGAGCGTAGCGAATCAGATTCGTGCTGCCTGGAAAGCCAACATCAAAGACAGTTCCGGTAAAGCGCTGTACCAGTAAGTGTATGACCCGGCCAGCGCCCGCGCTGGCCAGCCTGATGGGCGGCCTCGTTGCCGCCCTGATTACCCTCTGAGATCGAGAATTCTATGGCTGCCACTAAGCCGACGTTTAAAGCACCGGGCAAGCAAGGCGACATGATATTCGGCGCGCTGGTGAAGCTCTCCGCGCTGATCGTGTTACTGCTGCTGGGTGGCATTATCGTCTCCCTGATTTTCTCCTCCTGGCCGAGCATCCAGAAATTTGGCTTCTCCTTTCTGTGGACCAAAACCTGGGATGCGCCAAACGAAGAATTTGGTGCGCTGGTGCCGATTTACGGCACCCTCGTGACCTCACTGATTGCCTTAATCATCGCGGTGCCGGTGAGTTTCGGTATCGCCCTGTTTCTGACCGAACTGGCGCCAAACTGGCTGCGCCGTCCGCTGGGGACCGCGATTGAGCTGCTGGCGGCCATTCCCAGCATCGTGTACGGCATGTGGGGCCTGTTTATCTTTGCTCCGCTGTTCGCGGAGTATTTCCAGACGCCGGTTGGCGACGTGCTGGCAAATATCCCGATCGTCGGCGCGCTGTTCTCCGGTCCGGCCTTCGGCATCGGCATTCTGGCGGCGGGCGTGATCCTCGCCATCATGATCATCCCTTACATCGCCTCGGTGATGCGCGATGTGTTCGAACAGACGCCGGTAATGATGAAAGAGTCGGCCTACGGCATCGGCTGCACCACCTGGGAAGTGATCTGGCGCATCGTGCTGCCGTTCACCAAAAACGGCGTGATCGGCGGCGTGATGCTAGGTCTCGGCCGCGCGCTGGGCGAAACCATGGCGGTCACCTTTATCATCGGTAATACCTACCAGCTGGACAGCGCGTCGCTGTTTATGCCCGGCAACAGTATCACCTCGGCGCTGGCGAACGAGTTCGCTGAAGCCGAATCCGGCGTGCACGTGGCGGCGCTGATGGAGCTTGGCCTGATTCTGTTCGTGATTACCTTTATCGTTCTGGCGATCTCCAAACTGATGATCCTGCGTCTGGCGAAAAGTGAAGGAGCCCGTTCATGACAGCAATTGAAATGCAGGCGCGCGCCGAGCTGGAAGCCTCACGCCGTAAAATGCAGGCGTGGCGCAGCACCAAAAACAAAATTGCCCTGACGCTCTCGCTGCTGACCATGGCGTTCGGCCTGTTCTGGCTGATCTGGATCCTGTTCACCACCGTCACGAAAGGGATCGATGGCCTGAGCTGGACGCTGTTTACCGAATCCACGCCGCCGCCCAACACCGCGGGCGGTGGTCTGGCGAACGCCCTGGCGGGCAGCGGCCTGCTGATCTTCTGGTCCACCTTCTTTGGCACGCCGCTGGGCATTCTGGCGGGTATCTACCTGGCAGAATATGGCCGCAAGCACTGGCTGGCGGAAGTGATTCGCTTCATTAACGACATCCTGCTGTCCGCGCCGTCGATTGTGGTCGGCCTGTTTGTGTACACCATCGTGGTGGCGCAGATGCAGCACTTCTCCGGCTGGGCCGGTGTGATAGCGCTGGCGCTGCTGCAGGTGCCTATCGTGATTCGTACCACCGAAAATATGCTGCGGCTGGTGCCGGACAGCATGCGTGAAGCGGCTTATGCGCTGGGCACGCCGAAGTGGAAGATGATCTCGGCTATTACGCTGAAAGCCTCGGTCTCCGGCATCATTACCGGTGTGCTGCTGGCGATTGCGCGCATTGCCGGTGAAACCGCACCGCTGCTGTTCACCGCGCTGTCGAACCAGTTCTGGAGCACCGACATGATGCAGCCGCTGGCCAACCTGCCAGTGACCATCTTCAAATTCGCCATGAGCCCGTTTGCCGAATGGCAGAGCCTGGCGTGGGCGGGTGTGCTGATTATTACGCTGTGCGTGCTGCTGCTGAACATCGTGGCGCGCGTGATTTTCGCCAAAGGCAAACACTAATTTTCCGGCGCGGCTTCGGCGGCGCTGCACATGAGAGATGAGCAATGAGTATGGCAACTCCTTCTGCCGGTAAAATTCAGGTGCGCAATCTGAACTTCCACTACGGTAAGTTCCACGCGCTGAAGAACATCAATCTGGATATCGCCAAAAACCAGGTGACGGCGTTTATCGGTCCGTCGGGCTGCGGCAAATCCACCCTGCTGCGCACCTTCAACAAAATGTACTCGCTCTATCCGGAGCAGCGTGCTGAGGGTGAAATTCTGCTGGATGGCGACAACATTCTGGCATCGCATCAGGATATCGCCCTGCTGCGCGCGCGCGTCGGCATGGTGTTCCAGAAGCCGACGCCGTTCCCGATGTCGATTTATGACAACATCGCCTTTGGCGTGCGACTGTTTGAGAAGCTGTCGCGTGCCGATATGGACGAGCGCGTGCAGTGGGCGCTGAGCAAAGCCGCGCTGTGGAATGAAACCAAAGACAAGCTGCACCAGAGCGGTTACAGTCTCTCCGGCGGTCAGCAACAGCGCCTGTGCATCGCGCGCGGCATCGCGATTCGCCCGGAAGTGCTGCTGCTGGATGAGCCATGTTCGGCGCTGGACCCGATCTCCACCGGACGCATCGAAGAGCTGATCACCGAGCTGAAGCAGGATTACACCGTGGTCATCGTGACCCACAACATGCAGCAGGCGGCGCGCTGTTCCGATCACACGGCGTTTATGTATCTGGGCGAGCTGATTGAATTCAGCGACACCGACACGCTGTTTACCAAGCCAGCGCAGAAGCAGACAGAAGATTACATCACCGGTCGTTACGGCTGATTCAGGAGAGAAACATGGATAATTTAAATCTGAACAAACATATCTCCGGTCAGTTCAACGCGGAGCTGGAGCACATTCGTACTCAGGTGATGATCATGGGTGGCATGGTGGAGCAGCAGCTTACCGATGCCATCACCGCGATGCATAACCAGGATGGCGAACTGGCGCGCCGGGTGATCGACGGTGACCAGAAGGTCAACATGATGGAAGTGGAGATTGATGAAGCCTGTGTGCGCATCATCGCCAAGCGTCAGCCTACCGCCAGCGACCTGCGTCTGGTGATGGCGATCATCAAAACCATTTCGGAGCTGGAACGCATCGGCGACGTGGCGGAGAAGATCAGCCGTACCGCGCTGGAGAAGTTCGGTCAGCAGCATCTGCCGCTGCTGGTGAGCCTCGAGTCGCTCGGGCATCACACCGTGCAGATGCTGCACGATGTGCTGGATGCCTTCGCGCGCATGGATCTCAACGAAGCCATCAAGATCTACCGCGAAGACAAAAAGGTGGATAAAGAGTACGAAGGCATTGTGCGCCAGCTGATGACCTACATGATGGAAGATCCGCGCACCATTCCCAGCGTGCTCACCGCGCTGTTCTGCGCGCGTGCCATCGAGCGCATCGGTGACCGCTGCCAGAACATCTGCGAAATTATCTTCTATTTCGTGAAAGGTCAGGATTTCCGTCACGTGGGCGGTGACAAGCTGGATGAACTGCTGTCGGGCGACGACGGCAGCAATAAACCCTCCTGATTGACGTGATGACTGCCTGTTAGCGCTGAGGCTGACAGGCAGTGCGCTTGATTTCTGCCTGTTCTCAACCTGCCGCTCTCTTTATACTTGGCGCACATTTTTCTGCCTGGTGCTGTTTTATGTCCTCTGCAAATAACAACAAAACCGCCGTTACGCCGGCGAAAGCAATGGTGGCTGCCGTCAGCGGCTATGCCATGGATGGATTTGATCTGCTGATTCTGGGCTTTATGCTGCCGGCGATCAGCGTGTCGCTGGCGCTGGATGCGTCGCAGGCCGGTTCGCTGGTGACCTGGACGCTGATCGGCGCGGTGGTCGGCGGCATTGTATTTGGTCATCTGAGCGATCGCTACGGCCGCATCCGCATTCTGACCGTGACGATCCTGATGTTCTCACTGTTCACCGGGCTGTGCGCCGTGGCGCAGGGCTACTGGGATCTGCTGGCGTATCGTACGCTGGCGGGCATGGGACTGGGCGGTGAGTTTGGCATCGGCATGGCGCTGATTGCCGAAGCCTGGCCGAAGGAGAAGCGCAACCGCGCCTCGGCGTGGGTCGGTATCGGCTGGCAGCTCGGCGTATTGCTGGCGGCCTTTATCACGCCGCCGCTGCTGAGCGTGATTGGCTGGCGCGGTATGTTCCTGGTTGGCCTGCTGCCGGCACTGGTGTCGTTTGTGATTCGCCGCAGCATGGGCGAGCCGGAAGCCTTCACCCGCCATGTGGAAAAAGCCCCGCAGCTCTCCTTTTCCGCGCGCATTAAACTGCTGTTTGCCGATCGCGCCACCAGCAAAGCCAGCCTCGGCATTCTGATTCTTTGTTCGGTGCAGAATTTTGGCTATTACGGCCTGATGATCTGGATGCCAAGCTATCTCTCTTCCAGCTTCGGCTTCAGCCTGACCAAATCCGGCCTGTGGACGGCCGTTACGGTGGTGGGCATGACGTTCGGCATCTGGCTGTTCGGCGTGCTGGCGGACCGCTTTGCGCGCTGGAAGATTTTCCTGCTGTACCAGTTTGGCGCCGTGGCGATGGTAGTGGTTTACGCCCAGCTGCGCGACCCGACGGTGATGCTGTTTACCGGTGCCATCATGGGGATGTTTGTCAACGGCATGATTGGCGGCTACGGCGCGCTGATCTCGGACACGTTCCCACCGCAGGCGCGCGCCACCGCGCAGAATGTGTTGTTTAACCTCGGCCGCGGCGTCGGCGGTTTCGGCCCGCTGGTGATCGGCATGCTGGCCACGCATATTTCGTTCACCGCTGCGATTACGCTGCTGGCGCTGATTTATCTGCTGGATATCGTCGCCACGCTGTTCCTGCTGCCAAAAAGCCAGGGCAATGAGGATTCGCTGGGCGCGATTGGGTGATTTTTTCCCCTCACCCTAACCCTCTCCCGCAAACGGGAGAGGGAACCGCTCAGTGCGGTTTCACAAACCTGTGCTTCACCTTAACACCCGCTCGATCGGCCCCTTCTCCCGCTGGCGGGAGAAGGCTGGGATGAGGGGGCTGCGCGCACTTACCTGACCAAATCCCAGCCACGCGCACGCCACAGCGCTGGCAGCTGCGCCATATCGTCAAAACGCGTCACCAGCGGGTGATCAATCACCGGATTGTGTGCATCGGCACAGTAGTAAAACACCGGTATGCCAGCGGCGATGCCAGCCCGCGCGCCAGCCTCTGAATCATCCACCAGAATGCACTTTTCAATCGGCACCTGCATCTGTTCCGCCGCGTGATACATCAGCTCCGGATCCGGCTTCCAGTGATTAATGTCATAGCCGCTGTACAGTCGTCCGCTCAGATACGGCAGCATGCCGGTCAGCCCCAGTGAATGCTCCATCTTCTTCACCGTACCGTTCGACACCACGCACATCGGCACCTTCACGCGCTCCACCAGCGCTCTGGCGCCGGCAATCGGCTGCAGATCAAGATCAAACAGGCGCGCTACTTCCGCGCGGTAGGCACTCTCCACCTCAGCCAGCGGCAGCGTCACCTGATGCTGTGCCGTCACATCGCGGATGATGTCGTAAAGCTTCACCCCTTGTACTGTTCAAACATCTGCTGCAGCGAGAGTTCGATACCGTAACGGGCAAAGGTGTTGACGTAGGACTGCGTGCAGATCACTTCGCTGTCGACCAGCGTGCCATCGCAATCAAAAAAGATACATTCAACTGACATCGCGCCTCATCCTTTTAGTAAACAATAAGCTGTCACTCTAGCGCACTCAGCGCAGAAAGCGACCCCAGGCAACCGGTTGCGAAAAATCAGTGTTTTGCGGCGCTAAAGTCTATAGGATACGCGGCGATAAATTTTTCATCGGAACAGCGAAATGAACGAGCAGGGCCTTTTGCAGCGTATTTTCAGGCTGCAGGAACACGGAACCACCGCGCGCACCGAAGTGATTGCCGGTTTCACTACTTTCCTGACGATGGTGTACATCGTCTTCGTTAACCCGCAGATTCTTGGTGCCGCAGGCATGGACACCCAGGCGGTGTTTGTCACCACCTGCCTGATTGCTGCGTTCGGCAGCATCCTGATGGGGCTGGTGGCCAATCTGCCGGTGGCTCTGGCACCGGCCATGGGCCTCAACGCCTTCTTTGCCTTTGTGGTGGTGGGCGCGATGGGCTACTCGTGGCAGGTTGGCATGGGCGCGATCTTCTGGGGCGCGCTGGGGCTGTTGATCCTGACGCTGCTGCGCGTACGCTACTGGATGATCGCCAATATTCCGCTCAGCCTGCGCGTGGGCATCACCGCCGGTATCGGTCTGTTCATCGCCATGATGGGGCTGAAAAACGCCGGCATTATTGTGCCCAACGCGGACACCATCGTGACCATCGGCAACCTGGCCTCGCACAACGTGCTGCTTGGTGCGCTCGGCTTCTTTATCATTGCGATTCTGGCGTCGCGCAACATCCACGCGGCGGTGCTGGTCTCTATCGTCGTGACCACCGCGATCGGTCTGCTGCTGGGCGACGTGAAGTTTACCGGGCTGTTCGCCGCGCCGCCGGCCATCACCTCGGTGGTCGGCCAGGTCGATATCAAAGGCGCGTTCAACGTGAGCATGGCGGGTGTGATCTTCGCCTTCATGCTGGTCAATCTATTTGACTCATCCGGTACGCTGATTGGCGTAACCGATAAAGCGGGCCTGACCGACGAGAAAGGTACTTTTCCGCGCATGAAACAGGCGCTGTACGTGGATAGCATCAGCTCCGTCACCGGTTCGCTGATCGGCACCTCTTCGGTGACGGCGTACATCGAAAGCTCGTCCGGCGTGGCGATTGGTGGCCGTACCGGCCTGATGGCGGTAGTGACCGGCATCCTGTTCCTGCTGGTGATGTTCCTGTCGCCGCTGGCTGCCATGGTGCCCGCCTATGCGGCGGCCGGCGCGCTGATTTATGTTGGCGTACTGATGACGGCTTCGCTGGCGCGCGTGCGCTGGGACGATCTCACCGAAGCGGTGCCGGCGTTTGTCACGGCGGCGATGATGCCGTTCAGCTTCTCGATCACCGAAGGTATTGCGCTCGGTTTTATCTCTTACTGCGTGATGAAACTCGGTACCGGACGCTGGCGTGAAATCAGCCCGTGCGTGGTGGTGGTGGCGCTGCTGTTTGTGCTGAAAATCGCTTTTATCGACGCGCACTAAACGCAACAGGCCGCGGGTGCGGCCTGGTTATCCGGGATGCCTGACTTCCGGCTGACTGGCGACACGCTCGCCGGGCAGGCTGGTGAGGCGCAGGGTGCGCGGCCCGATGTTGGGTTTGCTCATCTCCACATCGCGCAGCGACTGCCACTGCTGCTGCGCATCAATCTCCCACAGCCGTAAACGCTCAGTGCCGGGCGACAGCGCGCAGGACCACACCAGCGTCGGCTCGGCATCACACACCGCCTGAATATCGGGATAGACGCTGGATCGCAGCCGGCCGGCCGCCGGATGCAGCCGCAGCGCATCAATACCGCTGTTGGCTTCGCCGGTCAGTTTGAGGATGCTCTGGCGTAGCGTCCAGATCTGCGTCACCGCTTCCATAAAATCCTGCTGGGCGTTAATCCACGCCTTTTCACCCGATGACAGCCCCTGCGTGAGGGCATCCTGCGCCTGACGGCTATGCGCCCGGACGATTTCCATATCCAGGCCCGCGCGCCCGCCTTCTTCCGCCAGCAGCACGCCGACCATATTACCGGCATAGGAGATACTGAAGTCAGGCAGATTAGGATCGGCAAAGCAGGGACGACCGCTGCTGCTGGCGATCAGCGGCGGCAGGTCACGAATACCATAGACGCGCAGCATCAGCTGGGCCAGCAGCGCGCGTGCGGCAAGAAAGCGGCCGCGGCGCTTATCAGGCAGGTGCCCGGCGCTGGTCATCACATCCTGTGGAACCCGCATGGTATCTGGGGTGAGGGGCGGGTTAACCACCCAACGAACAAAATGACTAGCCATCTGTCGCTCCGTGAAAATGGTCGGATAATCATCAGGGCTATTGTAAGAATTTTCTCATGGGTTTGCATCCGGCTTACGCTGGATAGCCAGTAAATTCAGATAAGGACGAGGCGAATCTCATTGCCATGAGCTGCAATTGAATATGAGGCTTTTGCACATTGGTGTCGGATGGGGTGCCGAAGCGGCGGATGTGGTGTAGGATTTGGACAGGAAAGAGCTGCACAATGAAGTGCTTAAATTATTCACCTATCTGCCAATCGTGCGCATCGTAAACCATGCACGTCGGAGTTGTTATGTCTGTTACCTCTCTTGCTCGCCAGGAATCGATCTCGCTGGATGAATTTCGTCACGGCATGCGCCGTCTCACTGCCGGTGTCTCGCTGGTGACCACCTCATCCAGCGGAGAAAAGTTCGGGCTGATCGCCACCTCGGTCAGTTCGCTGGCAGCGGAACCGCCCAGCCTGCTGGTCTGCGTTAACCGCAGCGCATCAAGCCACGATGCCATTCTGCAGGCGGGCTACTTTGCCGTGAACGTTCTGCGCGAGCAGCACGATGACCTGTGCGCGCAGTTCAGCTCGCCGACGCGCCGCGCTGAGCGTTTCCAGAGCGGTGAATGGCAAACCCTTAATACGGGCGCGCCCGTGCTGGCTGATGCGCTGGTGAGCTTCGATTGTCAGCTGGAAAAAACGGTGGAGTGGAACACCCACAGCGTGCTGCTGGCGCGTATCGTGGGTATTGCGCTGCCGGGCGAAGCGACAGCGCCGATGGTCTACTTCAACAGCGGTTTTCACTCGCTGGGCTAAGTCATGGCGCAGCGCGTCGTGCGGCTGCGCTACTTAACGTATCAGGCAAATTTGCTGGCTTCGTCAAAGCTCAGACGCGGCAGGCGCGGATGCAGTTTGCTGGCTTCGCCATAGCCGAGGTTGATCAGTAAGTTGACCTGCCAGTTATTTTCGCTGAAGAACGCGGCGTTAACTTTAGCCGGATCAAAACCGGACATCGGGCCGGCATCGAGTCCCAGCGAGCGGGCCGCCAGAATCAGATAGCCCGCCTGCAGGCTGCTGTTGCGAAACGCGGTCTCTTTGGCCAAATCCGGGCTGCTGGTAAACCAGCTGCGTGCATCGCCATGCGGGAACAGTTTTGGCAGTGCTTCATAAAAGGTCGGATCCCACGCCACAATCACCGTCACCGGTGCCGCCATGGTCTTATCCACATTGCCTGAGGAGAGCGCCGGTTTCAGCTTCTCTTTACCTTCCTGAGACGTCACGAACACAAAGCGGCCTGGCGAGCAGTTGGCTGAGGTCGGCCCCAGCGCCGTCAGCGCATAGAGCTGCTTCAGCACCTCCTGCGAAATCGGTTTATCCTGCCAGTAGCTATGGGTGCGGGCTTCAGTAAACAGCGCGTTCAGCGCCACGCTGTCGAGCGGTGTACTCATGTTTCTCTCCTGTTCAGGCAACAACCTGCGCCTGATTTTTAGCATGAATAATGGATGTGGCCGCTGCGTTTACGCGGCGACCCTCAACCGTTATACGACAAAGGCGAGGGCGCGCCAAATAACAAACACGCATGACAACCGTTAAACGTTTACTGATGCAAACGCGTGGCCCGCGCCTTAAAGCCATTGAGGATGGTCTGGCTCACGCGTAACGGGAAGGCCGCAGGGATTTGCTCCTGCACGCGTTGGATCACTTCTGGCGTTCTGGCTCTGAACTCATCAAGGATATGTGCCATCGCCGTCAGGGCAAATTTTGTCGTTTTTGCGGTTTCTATAAAATGGCGCGGAAAAAGGTGTGCGCACCGGTTGCTGCCCTGCTGAAAACGCCTGTCCGATAGCCGTTCATGTAGACATCCAGTTCTGTCATCACCACTCCTCCTTCCAGCCGTCCGGGTCATGTTTGGCCGATGGCAAACCACGGGGTTTTATCTCCATTTCCAGATCCAGCGCAGCGAGAATACGAAACAGTGTGTCCAGTCGGGTGGTTTCAGGCTGTAGCTCAAAGCTCGAGACGGTATCCTGGCGAATACCAATTTTGCTGGCAACTTTCGCTTGCGAGAGTGCCTCTGTGAGTCTTCTATCTTTGAGATAAGAACTTAATTGTTTGGCGCTGGTGATTTTCATAGCGGCGCTCCAGTCTGGCAATCGTGATACCATTACACGCTATTGCGTGTGAAGCAAGGTTTACCCGCTATCGCAGGTAATCCCGGCTTCACGCGCAACTGGCGGTAGTGAACTAGGGTTAACGCGGGTTAATAATACCGGGAAGAACAGCGTGGAGTGGCTGACGAACGGTAAAGAAGCCGCCAGCCATTAATATAAAGGTTTGTTTTACTTACCAATACAAAAGCTGGAGAAAATCCGGCCCAGCAGATCGTCGGAGGTAAACTCGCCGGTGATTTCGCTCAGCGCCTGCTGCGCCAGCCGCAGCTCTTCGGCCAGCAGTTCGCCCGCCCAGGCTCCCAGCAGCTGATCTTTGCCCTGCTGTAAGTGAGTGGCTGCTAACTCCAGCGCCTGCAGATGGCGGCGACGCGCGAGGAAGCCGCCTTCCATATTGCCGGCGAAGCCCATGCTCTGTTTCAGGTGCTCGCGCAGCGTATCGACGCCTGCGCCGGTGCGCGCCGACAGACGAATAAGTGAGTGGCCATTTACTTCTGTCAGGCCCAGCATTTCACCGGTCATGTCCGCTTTATTACGCACCACGGTAATTGGCAACGCGGCCGGTAAGCGCGCCACGAAATCAGGCCAGATGGCGGCGGCTTCAGTGGCGTCAGTGGTGGTGCCATCCACCATGAACAGGACGCGATCCGCCTGCTCAATCTCCTGCCAGGCGCGTTCAATGCCGATACGTTCCACTTCGTCGCTGGCTTCACGCAAACCGGCGGTATCGATGATGTGCAGCGGCATGCCGTCGATGTGGATGTGCTCGCGCAGCACGTCACGCGTGGTGCCGGCGATATCCGTCACAATCGCCGCTTCGCGTCCGGCCAGTGCGTTGAGCAGGCTCGATTTCCCGGCGTTGGGACGACCGGCAATCACCACCTTCATCCCTTCACGCAGCAGGCTGCCCTGACGCGCTTCGGCGCGCACGCCGTTGAGATCGCCGATCACCGCATTCAGCTGCGCTTCGATTTTGCCGTCGGAAAGGAAGTCGATCTCCTCATCCGGAAAATCAATCGCTGCTTCCACATAGATGCGCAAGTGAGTAAGTGCTTCCACTAACGCATTAACGCGCAGTGAAAAGGCACCCTGCAGCGAGTTGACGGCGGAGCGGGCGGCCTGCTCGGAGCTGGCATCAATCAGATCGGCAATCGCTTCTGCCTGCGCCAGGTCGAGCTTGTCATTCAGAAAGGCGCGTTCCGAGAACTCGCCCGGCTGCGCAATGCGTACACCCGGCAGCGCCACAATGCGCTTCAGCAGCAGATCGAGAATCACCGGACCGCCGTGGCCCTGCAGTTCCAGCACATCTTCACCGGTGAAGGAGTTCGGACCCGGGAACCACAGCGCGATGCCCTGATCCAGCACGCTGCCATCAGCATCGTTAAAGGGCAGATAGTCGGCGTAGCGTGGCTTCGGCAGCTTGCCCAGCACGGCCTGCGCCACCTCAGCGGCTTTGCCACCGGAAATACGCAGAATACCGACGCCACCACGGCCGGGAGGCGTCGCCTGGGCAACAATAGTGTCACTGTGGCTCATAAGTACCTTCTTCCAAAAAAAACAGGGCGGCATAAATGCCGCCCCTGGATATGTTGCGTCCTGCTCAGCGTTGCCGGGCGTTACGCTTTCTTCTTGTCGCGGCTGTGTAAACCACGCTTTTCCAGCCCGCGATAAATCAGCTGCTGCTGGAGAATGGTTACCAGGTTGCTGACGATGTAGTACAGCACCAGACCCGACGGGAACCACAGGAAGAACACGGTAAAGATAACCGGCATGTAAGTCATGATCTTCTGCTGCATCGGATCGGTCACGGTGGTCGGTGACATCTTCTGAATGAAGAACATGGTGATACCCATGATGACCGGCAGAATGTAATACGGGTCCTGCGCGGACAGGTCATGGATCCACAGTACAAACGGAGCATGACGCAGTTCAACGGAACCGGACAGCATGTAGTACAGCGCCAGGAAGATTGGCATCTGGATAACCAGTGGCAGACAGCCGCCCAGCGGGTTCACTTTCTCCGCCTTATACAGCGCCATCATCTCCTGGCTCTGCTTCTGCTTATCATCACCCAGACGCTCACGCATGGCCTGAATCTTCGGCTGCAGCATACGCATCTTGGCCATCGAGGTGTACTGCGCTTTGGTCAGCGGGTACATGATGCCACGCACGATGAAGGTGATAACGATAATGGAGAAGCCCCAGTTACCGATAAAGCTGTGCAGGAATTTCAGCAGCTTAAACAGCGGCTGAGAGATGAACCACAGCCAGCCGTAATCCACGGTCAGATCGAGGTGCGGCGCGATAGCGGCCATTTTGTCCTGGATTTCCGGACCGACCCACAGAGTGGCACCGAGATCCTGCTGCGCGCCGGCGGCGATGGTCACAGGCGCCGACTTATAGCCGATTGCCGCCACACCATTGCCGAGATTGCTGGTGTACAGCGTATTGTTACCCTGAGTGCGCGGCACCCATGCGGTTGCAAAGTACTGCTGCAGCATCGCCACCCAGCCGTTGCTGGTGGTGGTGTTCAGGTTCTCGTTATCGGCGATGGTATCGAATTTGTATTTTTCATACTTCGCATCGCTGGTCGAGTAAGCGGCACCACGGAAAGTGTGCAGCGCAAAGTTATTGCTGCCGGTATCGCGATGCTTCGGCAGATCGATCGTCTGCTTCAGCTGACCAAACATCGCCACTTCCAGCGGCTGCTGCGAGGCGTTATTGATGTTGTAGTCGACGTTAACCGCGAATTCGCCACGTTTGAACACGAAGGTTTTGGTGTAAACCACGCCGTTCTCACCGGTCCAGCTCAGCGGCACGCGCAGCTCGGTCTGGCCATCGGCCATCTCGAAGTGATCCTGGGAAGCGGTATACAGCGGACGTGCGCCGTTGTTCGGGTTATCCGGACCGTTACGGCCGGTTAAGCCGCTCTGCGCCTGATAAACGAAGGCCGGAGTGGTTTCCAGCAGCTGGAACGGTGCGTCTGAACCCAGTTTGTCCGGGTAAGTCAGCAGCTGTGCCTGCTCGATATCACCGCCGCGGGTATTAATGTTGAGTGACAGGACATCAGTCTTAACGGTGATCGTTTTGCCCTGGCCGCTAGCCGGCACGCCGGAAGAGGCGGCATCACCCGCTGCGCTGCTTGTGTTCTGCGTGGTCTGGGTCTGCTGTGGCTGCGGAGCGTGGTCCGTCTGCCAGGCTTGCCAGATCATAAAAGACACGAACAGAAAAGCGATGAGAAAGAGATTGCGTTGCGAATCCATCGTTAATGTTCTCTGGTATCAAAGGTTTTTGGCGGCACCGGATCGTCGCCACCCGGGTTCAAAGGGTGGCATTTTAATACGCGTTTAATCGTCAACCAACTGCCTTTTAACATGCCGAAGCGGCGTACAGCTTCCACCCCATACTGCGAGCAGGTGGGATGGAACCGGCAATGAGGTCCCAGCAGTGGGCTGATGGCGCGTTGATAAACGCGTATCAGGGCGATCAGGAGCCGCGCGCCAGGCGACAGTGACGACGCCATAATTTCTCCAACGCTTCCGTCAGCGCACGGTTATCGAGGTCAGCAATCCCTTTTTTCGCCACGATGACAAAATCCATCGGCGGCAGCTCGTGTTGACGCAAACGAAAGCTTTCGCGGGTCAATCGCTTGATCCGGTTGCGTTCATGGGCGCGTTTCACGTGCTTCTTGGCGACGGTAAGACCGATGCGGGGATGCCCCAGCGAATTAAGGCGGCCGAGGATGGTGATTTGCGGCGTGCCAGCCCGAAGAGGTTGCTGGAAGACGAAAGTGAAATGAGCGGGAGTTAACAAACGTAACTCCCTGGGAAATGCGAGCTTAACCACGAGGGTTAGCTTTTATTACTTAGAAACGGTCAGACGAGCACGGCCTTTAGCACGACGACGTGCCAGAACCTGACGACCATTTTTAGTAGCCATACGAGCACGGAAGCCGTGAGAACGGTTGCGCTTCAGTACGGACGGTTGAAAAGTGCGTTTCATGGCGATTTCTACCTAAACTTGAAAAATTTCACTGGGTGACGCGTTTTCGGGCCAGTAAAACGACCGACGCCTCAATGTGTCTTTAATAAAGAGGCGGGATTGTAATAATTGTACAGTCCGGAGTCAATTTACTTCGCTGGGCGCGAGACCTGAAAACTCTGATACAGCCCGCTAATTCCGGGCATCAAAGCTTCACGCGCCAATGCCGGGTGGGGAATTATACGGGCTATAAAGGAAAGCGCAAGGATCGTCCAGGATCTTCTTGCGATCGCCGCGCCGATCGTGACGGCAAAAATGCGAGCGCGGTGGAAAATTTCTCGCTTTCAGCCTGATCCCCGCTCGCTTTTTCCGCAGACGGCGTAAACTGATGCATGCCTGGACACCCTGTGGATAAAATGGATCAAAACTGTGTAGAAAGGGAAGATCTCTGAGGCGCTTTGCGCTATGATCCGCCCTTCCGCTGACGATCCTCCTTGCGATCGCCGGGGATGACTACCGCGGATAGCGGTCGCAGGCGCTTTCTGACCGCCTGTGTCAAAAAAGACAGTTTCTATTATTAGCGCCTGAAATTCTTATCGATTTTGTACGAGTGGAGTCCGCCGTGTCACTTACGCTTTGGCAACAGTGTCTTGCCCGTTTGCAGGATGAGCTTCCTGCCACCGAATTCAGCATGTGGATTCGTCCGCTGCAGGCTGAATTGAACGACAATACGCTGGCCTTGTATGCACCAAATCGGTTTGTACTCGACTGGGTTCGGGATAAATATCTCAATAGTATCAATGGGCTGCTGAATGAATTCTGCGGTGCGAACGTGCCGCTGCTGCGTTTTGAGGTCGGCACGCGCTCGGTTGCGCCGGTGGCTGCTACGCAACCCGCCATGGCCAGCAGCGTCAGCGCGCCCGCACCGGCTGAGAATCGTCCGGCACCGGCACAGCCGCTGCGCCCGAGCTGGGATTCGGTTCCGGCACCGGCTGATGTGACCTACCGCTCGAACGTGAATAACCGCCACAACTTCGACAACTTCGTTGAGGGTAAGTCCAACCAGCTGGCGCGCGCGGCGGCACGTCAGGTGGCGGATAATCCTGGCGGCGCTTACAACCCGCTGTTCCTGTATGGCGGCACTGGCCTCGGCAAAACGCACCTGCTGCACGCAGTGGGCAACGGCATCATCGCGCGCAAGCCGAATGCCAAAGTGGTTTATATGCACTCTGAACGCTTCGTGCAGGATATGGTGAAAGCGCTGCAGAACAACGCCATCGAGGAGTTTAAGCGCTACTACCGTTCGGTGGACGCGCTGCTGATCGATGATATTCAGTTCTTTGCCAATAAAGAGCGCTCGCAGGAAGAGTTTTTCCACACCTTCAACGCGCTGCTGGAAGGTAATCAGCAGATCATCCTGACCTCGGATCGTTACCCGAAAGAGATCAACGGGGTGGAAGATCGTCTGAAATCACGCTTTGGCTGGGGATTAACCGTGGCGATCGAGCCGCCTGAGCTGGAGACGCGTGTCGCGATCCTGATGAAAAAGGCGGACGAAAACGATATCCGTCTGCCGGGCGAAGTGGCCTTCTTTATTGCCAAGCGTCTGCGCTCTAACGTGCGTGAGCTGGAAGGGGCACTGAATCGCGTGATTGCCAATGCCAACTTTACCGGGCGTGCCATCACCATCGATTTTGTGCGCGAAGCGCTGCGCGACCTGCTGGCACTGCAGGAAAAGCTGGTAACCATCGACAACATCCAGAAGACGGTGGCTGAGTACTACAAAATTAAAGTGGCGGATTTGCTGTCGAAGCGCCGTTCCCGCTCGGTGGCGCGTCCGCGTCAAATGGCGATGGCGATGGCCAAAGAGCTCACCAACCACAGCCTGCCGGAAATTGGCGATGCGTTTGGTGGCCGTGACCATACCACCGTGCTTCATGCCTGCCGTAAAATTGAGCAGTTGCGTGAAGAGAGCCACGACATCAAAGAAGATTTCTCTAACCTCATTCGAACATTATCTTCCTGACGCATATGAAATTTATTGTTGAACGTGAGCAGTTGCTGAAGCCGCTGCAACAGGTGAGTGGCCCGCTTGGCGGACGCCCGACGCTGCCGATCCTCGGAAATTTACTGCTGCAGGTGAATGAAGGCACGCTGCTGCTGACCGGTACCGATCTTGAGATGGAGATGGTGGCGCGCGTGGCGCTGACCCAGCCGCACGAACCGGGCGCGACCACCGTCCCGGCGCGTAAGTTTCTCGATATTTGCCGTGGTCTGCCTGAAGGCGCAGAGATCAGTCTGACGCTGGAAGGTGACCGCATGCTGGTGCGCTCCGGCCGCAGCCGCTTTTCGCTGTCGACGCTGCCAGCCAGCGACTTCCCGAATCTCGACGACTGGCAGAGCGAAGTGGAATTCACGTTGCCGCAGGCCACGCTCAAACGCCTGATTGAAGCCACGCAGTTCTCCATGGCGCATCAGGATGTGCGTTACTATCTCAACGGCATGCTGTTTGAGACCGAAGGCGAAGAGCTGCGCACCGTTGCCACTGACGGCCATCGCCTGGCGGTCTGTTCGATGCCTGTCGGCCAGGCGCTGCCGAACCATTCGGTGATCGTACCGCGTAAAGGTGTGATTGAGCTGGTTCGTCTGCTGGACGGCGGTGAAACGCCGTTGCAGGTGCAGATCGGCAGCAGCAACATTCGCGCGCACGTCGGCGATTTTATCTTTACGTCGAAGCTGGTTGATGGCCGTTTCCCGGATTATCGCCGCGTGTTGCCGAAGAATCCTGACAAAGCGCTGGAAGCGGGCTGCGATCTGCTGAAACAGGCTTTTGCCCGCGCGGCGATCCTGTCGAACGAGAAGTTCCGCGGCGTTCGCATCTATATCACCGAAAATCAGCTGCGCATCACCGCCAATAACCCGGAGCAGGAAGAGGCGGAAGAGATGCTGGACGTGTCGTACAGCGGCACCGAGCTGGAGATTGGTTTTAACGTCAGCTACGTGCTGGATGTGCTGAACGCGCTAAAGTGCGAAAACGTGCGTCTGCTGCTGACGGATTCGGTTTCCAGCGTGCAGATTGAAGACGTAGCCAGTCCGGCTGCGGCCTACGTCGTGATGCCCATGCGCCTGTGATCGTCTGGCGGGCTAACTTACTCGCTATTTTGCACCCGGGCAGTGCTCGCCCCTGGTCACATACTTCAGTATGCTCCCAGGGTCTGTGCGCTGGCCGTGCGCAAACTAGCTTCGCCGTTAACGCCCTCGATTGCAGGGTTAGGTGAACACCACTTCTTAATGCGCAGCTGGATTCGTTCATGGCTTTAACCCGCCTCCTGATTAAAGATTTTCGTAATATCGAGCAGGCCGATCTCACGCTGGCGCCGGGCTTTAATTTTCTTGTGGGCGCCAACGGCAGCGGTAAAACCAGCGTGCTGGAGGCGATTTATACGCTGGGCCACGGCCGCGCATTCCGCAGTTTGCAGGCCGGACGCGTAATTCGTCACGATCAGGACGCGTTTGTGTTGCACGGGCGGATTGAAGGCAGCGAGCGCGAGCTGGCGGTCGGCCTGAGTAAAAACCGCGCCGGCGACAGCAAAGTCCGCATCGACGGTAGCGACGGCCACAAAGTCGCCGAGCTGGCGCAGCTGCTGCCGATGCAGCTGATTACGCCAGAGGGGTTTACTTTGCTCAACGGCGG
Organism: Pantoea sp. Cy-640; assembly: GCF_011752635.1. NCBI lineage: Bacteria > Pseudomonadati > Pseudomonadota > Gammaproteobacteria > Enterobacterales > Erwiniaceae > Pantoea > Pantoea sp. Cy-640. The sequence continues at coordinate 54,501 of NZ_VWXB01000012.1, forward strand.
CCCCAAATACCGTAGAGCCTACATCGACTGGGGCTGCTTTCATGCTTATCCCGGTTTCTTTCTGGCCTGGAGCAATTTGCGTCGCCTGCTGAAACAGCGCAACGCGGCGCTGCGCCAGGTCGCGCGCTACAGCCAGATCCGGCCATGGGATCAGGAGCTGGTGCCGCTGGCAGAACAGATCAGCGCCTGGCGCGCTGAATACAGCGCAGCCATTGCCAGCGAAATCACCGCCACCTGCAGCCAGTTTTTACCGGAGTTTGCGCTGAGCTTCTCCTTCCAGCGCGGCTGGGACAAAGAGAGCGACTTCGGCGAGCTGCTGGAGCGCAACTTCGAGCGCGATCGTGCGCTCACCTACACCGCCAGCGGTCCGCACAAAGCCGATTTTCGGATTCGTGCTGAAGGCACGCCGGTGGAAGATTTACTCTCACGCGGTCAGTTAAAGCTGCTGATGTGTGCGTTGCGGTTAGCGCAGGGCGAGTACCTGACGCGCAGCAGCGGACGTCGCTGTTTATACCTGATTGACGACTTCGCCTCCGAGCTGGATGACACCCGTCGTCGCCTGCTGGCGGAACGCCTGAAAGCCACGCAGGCTCAGGTGTTTGTCAGCGCCATTGGTGTCGAGCATGTAATCGATATGAGTGACGAAAAGGGCAAGATGTTCCGCGTGGAACAGGGTAAAATAGCGGTTCAACCTGAAGATTAAATGAGCGAGAAACGTTGATGTCGAATTCTTATGACTCCTCAAGTATCAAAGTCCTGAAAGGGCTTGATGCGGTACGCAAACGCCCGGGTATGTACATCGGCGATACGGATGACGGCACCGGTCTGCATCACATGGTATTCGAGGTCGTGGATAACGCCATCGACGAAGCGCTCGCCGGCCACTGTAGTGATATCGTGGTCACCATCCATGCCGACAACTCTGTCTCCGTACAGGATGACGGTCGTGGTATTCCGACCGGTATCCACCCGGAAGAGGGCGTCTCTGCTGCCGAAGTGATCATGACCGTACTGCATGCCGGCGGTAAGTTTGATGACAACTCTTATAAAGTTTCCGGTGGTCTGCACGGCGTCGGCGTATCGGTGGTGAACGCCCTGTCGCAGAAGCTGGAACTGACCATTCGTCGCGACGGCAAAGTGCATCAGCAAACCTACGTGCACGGTGTGCCGCAGGCGCCGCTGGCGGTGACCGGTGATACCGACGCCACCGGTACGCGCGTGCGTTTCTGGCCGAGCCACGATACGTTCACCAACGTCACCGATTTTGAATATGAAATCCTGGCGAAGCGTCTGCGCGAGCTGTCATTCCTTAACTCCGGCGTGTCGATTCGCCTGGAAGACAAGCGCGACGATAAAAACGACCATTACCACTATGAAGGTGGTATCAAAGCGTTCGTTGAATATCTCAACCGCAACAAGAACCCGATTCACCCGAATGTGTTCTACTTCTCCACCGAAAAAGACGGTATCGGCGTCGAAGTTGCGCTGCAGTGGAACGACGGTTTCCAGGAAAACATCTACTGCTTCACCAACAATATTCCGCAGCGCGACGGCGGAACGCACCTTGCCGGTTTCCGCGCGGCGATGACGCGTACGCTCAACGCCTACATGGATAAAGAAGGTTACAGCAAAAAAGCCAAAGTCAGCGCTACCGGTGACGACGCGCGTGAAGGGCTGGTGGCAGTGGTTTCGGTGAAGGTGCCGGATCCGAAATTCTCCTCTCAGACCAAAGACAAGCTGGTCTCTTCCGAGGTGAAATCGGCGGTGGAACAGCAGATGAACGAACTGCTGAGCGAATACCTGCTGGAAAATCCGTCTGACGCCAAAATCGTGGTCGGTAAAATTATCGATGCCGCGCGTGCGCGTGAAGCCGCACGTCGTGCACGTGAAATGACCCGCCGTAAAGGCGCGCTGGACCTGGCGGGCCTGCCGGGCAAGCTGGCAGACTGTCAGGAGCGCGATCCGGCGCTGTCTGAAATCTACCTGGTGGAGGGTGACTCTGCAGGCGGTTCCGCCAAGCAGGGACGTAACCGTAAGAACCAGGCGATTCTGCCGCTGAAAGGTAAAATCCTTAACGTGGAGAAAGCGCGTTTCGACAAAATGCTCTCTTCACAGGAAGTCGCCACGCTGATCACCGCACTGGGCTGCGGTATCGGCCGCGATGAGTACAACCCGGACAAGTTGCGCTATCACAGCATCATCATCATGACCGATGCGGACGTCGATGGTTCGCACATCCGTACGCTGCTGCTGACCTTCTTCTATCGTCAGATGCCGGAAATCATCGAGCGTGGCCACGTCTACATCGCGCAGCCACCGCTGTACAAGGTGAAGAAGGGCAAGCAGGAGCAGTACATTAAAGATGACGACGCGATGGATCAGTATCAGATTGCCATCGCGCTGGACGGCGCAACGCTGCACACCAACGCCAGCGCACCGGCGTTGGGCGGCGAGCCGCTGGAAAGCCTGGTGGCGGAATACAACAGCACCCAGAAGATGATCAAGCGTATGGAGCGCCGCTTCCCGTCTGCGCTGCTGCGCGCGCTGGTTTATCATCCAACCCTGAGCGATCTCAGCGATCAGACGGCAGTGACCGCATGGCTGGAGAGCCTGGTGGCTTACCTGAACGAGCGCGAAGCGCATGGCAGCAGCTATGTGGCACAGGTGCGGGAAAACCGCGAACAGCAGCGCTTTGAGCCGGTACTGCGCGTGCGTACTCACGGCGTAGATACCGATTACCCGCTGGACAGCGAGTTCATTGACGGCGCGGAATACCGTAAAATCTGTGCACTCGGCGCGCACCTGCGTGGTCTGATTGAAGAGGATGCCTACATCGAGCGCGGCGAGCGCCGTCAGCCGGTTGCCAGCTTCGAGCAGGCGATTGACTGGCTGGTGAAAGAGTCGCGCCGCGGTCTGTCAGTACAGCGCTATAAAGGTCTGGGCGAGATGAACCCGGATCAGCTGTGGGAAACCACCATGGATCCGGACAGCCGCCGCATGCTGCGCGTCACCATCAAAGACGCCATCGCCGCCGACCAGCTATTTACCACGCTGATGGGCGATGCGGTTGAACCGCGCCGCGCCTTCATCGAAGAGAACGCGCTGAAAGCCGCCAACATCGATATCTGATATCGCAAAACCCTTCCCAAACGGGAAGGGTTTTTTGTTTTATTAAACGCGCAGAATTTTTCCACCCGAGCCGTCCGGCATTTCAATCAGCAGGCTTAGCTTGCCGCCCATCGCTTCAATGTAGCGCTTAATGGTAATCAGACGCTGATCGGCGCCGCCCTGCTCAATTTGCGTGATACGCGGCTGCTTAACGCCCATCGCTTCCGCAACGGTTCTCTGCGATAACGCTAACTCTTCCCGCAGCAGTTGCAGGCCGGTTTCGAGAATCAGCTCATCTGCCATCAGCTGAATGTCAGCTTGCTCAGCTTCAGTAAACTCACTCTCGATAAATTTTTGTAAGTCGTTCATGAATGATTTTCCTCTGCGTTATTGAGGTAAGCCGTGAACAATTGATCTGCAAGGCATATCATCCGCGCATAAAATTGTTTGTCTCCGGATTTATTGCCAGCACACAAAATGACCGCTTTGCGTTGCGTGTCGAATGCGTATAGCGCCCGAATTGGCTGACCAGCGTACTGTATTCTCAGTTCTTTCATGTTGTGGAAGCGTGATCCGTTAACCGTATCGGCATAGGGCCGTGGCAGCAACGGGCCATAATGCTGCAGGTTTAACAGGGCCGCAGCGATGCGTTTTTTCAGTTTGTTATCCTGTGCCCGCAACCATTCCCGGAAGGTGTCGGTAAAAATGATTTCCCACATAGCGCAATCTCCATATAAGTGATTGCTTATAGCAATTTATAAGCAATCACTTATATGATCAAGCGAGTCAGCAGAAGTAAAACACCAAATGCTCAAACTGGATAATGCTGCACAAAGCATGACAGGCGTTATCTGCCGATTAACTGGTCAATGTGAGCTGAATCGCGCTAGCATTAAAGCCAGACCCTGAATTAACCGAGGACGTTATGGCGATAAAACTGATTGCGATCGATATGGACGGCACGCTGCTGAATCCGCAGCACGAAATCACGGCGGGCGTCAAAGCGGCGATTGGCCGGGCGCGGGATAAAGGTGTGTCGATCGTACTGGCCACCGGACGCCCGTTTGTTGGTGTGGAGCGCTACCTGATGGAACTGGATCTGCGCCAGCCGGGGCAGTATTGCATCAGCAACAACGGCGCACTGGCGCACAGCGCGGACAGCGGTGAGGTGGTGGCCGAGAAGACGCTTGGCTTTGATGACTATCTCTACCTGGAACAGCTGGCGCGCGACCTTGGGGTACATTTTCAGGCGTTCGACAAATCCTTCCTCTACACGCCAAATAAAGACATCAGTGAATACACCATTCACGAAGCCAGCCTGACCGGCATTCCGGTACGCTATCGCGCCGTAGAAGAAATGGACCCGGCGACGCGTTTCCCGAAACTGATGATGATCGACAAACCGGAGCTGCTGGATAAAGCCATCGCCGCTTTACCGGCGCGCGCCCGCGACAGTTATACCATTCTGAAAAGTGCACCTTACTATCTCGAAATCCTAAATCCGCTGGTCAACAAAGGCTACGGCGTAAAAATGCTGGCGGAGAAACTCGGCCTGCAGCCGTCAGAAGTGATGGCGATTGGCGATCAGGAAAACGATCTGGCGATGATTGAATACGCCGGCACCGGCGTGGCAATGGGCAATGCGATTGATTCCGTGAAGCAGATTGCGCAGTTCGTGACCAAGACCAATATGGAAGATGGTGTCGCGCACGCCATAGAAGAGCTAGTGCTGTAACCCTCATCTGATGCGGGCGGCGTTCTGCTGCCCGTCACTTCTCTGCTGAATTTTTTACTGCCAGTGCGCCAATGGGTTGTCTGTTTTGTGATCCATATTGTAGTACAAACAATACATATGGTACTACAATCGCCGCTACAGGATGCGTCAGGGATTGGGCTTTGCACTACGAAAGCAGTAATCTGATTTCTCACGCCTTTCATGGAATCGAACACGATGACGCAGGAACCACTGAGTAAAACAGAGCGCATCATCCAGACGCTGGGTGAAGAGATTGTTGCCGGAAAATATGTGCCGGGCGCCGCGCTGCCGGCGGAAGCGGAGCTGTGCGAGCGATTTTCAACCTCGCGCAACATTATCCGCGAAGTGTATCGCTCCCTGATGGCTAAACGCCTGATGGAGATGAAGCGCTATCGCGGCGCGTTTGTCACCTCACGTAACCAGTGGAACTATCTCGACAGCGATGTACTGCAGTGGGCGCTGGCGCACGATCACGATCCGCGCCTGATTGCGGCCATGAACGAGGTACGCGTGCTGGTGGAGCCGCAGATTGCGCGCTGGTCGGCCGAGCGGGCAACGTCGACCGATCTGGCGGCGATTGAGCTGGCCTACAAAGATATGGTGGCCAACCACCTCAACCGTGATGCCTTTAACGACGCAGATATCCGCTATCACGAAGCGGTGATGGCCTCGGTGCATAACCCGGTGCTGCAGCAACTCAATGTGGCCATCAGTCAGTTGCAAAAAGCGGTGTTTGCGCAAACCTACATGGCGGACTCCGGCAACATGCCGCGCACGTTAGCCGAACATAAAGCGCTGTTCGATGCCATTCGCCACCAGGATGGCGATGCGGCGGAACAGGCGGCGAAGGCGATGATTGCCAGCTCAACCGCCCGACTCAAGGAGATTTTGTGACCGGTTATATCGCTATTGACTGGGGCTCTACCAACCTGCGCGCCTGGTATTACCGCGCCGGTGAATGCGTCGATGAGCGCCGTTCGGAAGCGGGCGTGACGCGCCTCGGCGACCGCACGCCTGCTCAGGTGTTTGCCACCATTACCGACGGCTGGCCGGTGGCCGAAGTCCCGGTGATCATGGCCGGTATGGTGGGCAGCAACGCTGGCTGGCTGGCAGTGCCTTATCTCGCCTGTCCGGTGGCGCTCAATGCATTAAGCGATCGCCTGACCTGCGTGGAGGGAAAAGCGTGGATTGTGCCGGGACTGAGCGTCGAACGTGACGACAACTACAACGTAATGCGCGGTGAAGAAACCCAACTGCTCGGCGCGGTCACGCTGCAGCCCGCGCCGCTGTATGTCATGCCGGGCACGCACGCTAAGTGGGTGCAGATGGAACAGGATCGCGTCATCGATTTTCGCACCGTGATGACTGGCGAGCTGCACCATTTACTGCTGAAGCAGTCGCTGATTGGCGCCGGTTTACCCGCGCAGGAAGCCAGTCCGGACGCGTTCCGGGACGGTTTGCAGATTGGTAGCCACGACCGCTCAATTCTGGCGCGCCTGTTTGAAGTGCGTGCCGCCCACGTGCTCGGCGCGCGCGATCGTCGCCATATCAGTGATTTTCTCTCTGGCCTGTTAATCGGCCATGAAGTGGCGCAGATGACGCAGCAGTTAACGCATAGCCGCCAGCCGATTGTCATTATCGCCGGCAGCGCGCTGGCACAGCGTTATCAGCAGGCGCTGGCCTTTATCGGAACAGATTCAGTCACGCTGGAGGGCGATCGCGCTTTCCAGCACGGAATAAGGAGTATTGCGCATGTCCTGGCCCACTAAACTTCCGCTGATCGCCATTCTGCGTGGCATCACGCCGGATGAAGCTGAAGCGCACGTCGCGGCGTTAATCGACGCCGGTTTCGATGCGATTGAAATTCCGCTCAACTCGCCAGAGTGGGCGAAAAGTATCGGCGCGATGGTGCAAACCTTCGGCGATAAAGCGCTGATCGGAGCCGGCACCGTGCTGCAGGCGACGCAGGTCGATCAGCTGGCGGCGCTCAACAGCAAGCTGGTGGTGACGCCCAATACCGATGCTGCGGTGATTCGCCAGGCCGTGGCACACGGCATGCTGGTTGCCGCAGGCTGTGCCACCGCCAGCGAAGCCTTTACCGCGCTGCAGGCTGGGGCGCAGGCGCTGAAAATTTTCCCGTCGTCGGCGTTTGGTCCGGGTTACATCAAAGCGCTGAAAGCGGTGCTGCCGCCGGAGGTGCCGGTCTTTGCCGTGGGTGGCGTTACGCCGGAAAACCTGCATGAATTTATCGCCGCCGGTTGCGTCGGGGCTGGCCTGGGCAGCGATCTCTATCGCGCCGGTCAGCCGCTGTCGCGCACCGTGGAGAAGGCCCGCGCATTTATTGCTGCCTATAAGGACGCTGTACGATGAAAATTACGAAACTGACCACTTATCGCCTGCCGCCGCGCTGGATGTTCCTGAAAATCGAAACCGATGAAGGCATCATCGGCTGGGGCGAGCCGGTGATTGAAGGGCGCGCGCGCAGCGTCGAAGCGGCGGTGCATGAGCTGTCGGAATATCTGATTGGGCAGGATCCGGCGCGGATTAACGATCTGTGGCAGGTGATGTATCGCGGCGGTTTTTATCGCGGCGGCCCGATTTTAATGAGCGCCATTGCCGGTATCGATCAGGCGCTGTGGGATATTAAAGGCAAAGCGCTGGGCGTGCCGGTGTATCAGCTGCTGGGCGGTCTGGTGCGTGACAGCATCAAAGCATACAGCTGGGTAGGCGGCGATCGTCCGGCTGAAGTGATTGATGGCATTAAGAAATTACGTGGTATCGGCTTTGACACCTTCAAACTCAACGGCTGTGAAGAGATGGGCATCATCGACAATTCTCGTCAGGTCGATGCCGCTGTTAACACCGTAGCGCAGATCCGCGAAGCCTTTGGCAGTGATATTGAGTTTGGCCTCGATTTCCACGGTCGCGTCAGCGCGCCGATGGCCAAAGTGCTGATCAAAGAGCTGGAGCCGTATCGTCCGCTGTTTATTGAAGAACCGGTGCTGGCCGAGCAGGCAGAATACTATCCGCGCCTGGCGGCGCAGACACATCTGCCGATTGCCGCAGGCGAACGCATGTTCTCCCGCTTCGAGTTCAAGCGCGTGCTGGAAGCCGGTGGGCTGGCGATTCTGCAGCCGGATCTGTCGCACGCCGGCGGCATCACCGAATGCTACAAAATCGCGGCGATGGCCGAGTCTTACGACGTGGCGCTGGCGCCGCACTGTCCGCTGGGGCCGATTGCGCTGGCTGCCTGTCTGCATGTCGACTTCGTGTCGCGTAACGCGGTGTTCCAGGAGCAGAGCATGGGCATTCACTATAATCAGGGCGCTGAACTGCTCGATTACGTGATCAATAAAGATGATTTTAAAATGGATGACGGCCATTTCTATCCGTTAAATAAACCCGGCCTCGGTGTGGAAATTAATGAAGAGCTGGTGATTGCGCGCAGTAAAAATGCGCCAGACTGGCGCAACCCATTATGGCGCTTTCCGGATGGATCGGTAGCCGAGTGGTAATGTCCGTAGTATTGCGCCCGGTCGCTGCGTTTACCGCTTTATAACAGCACCGATTATCAGGCGATTAAACATCTGACTATTTAAACCATGTGCGGGATATATAAGGCACAAGGCAGCGCTCAACCTGTTTTCACCGCGCTGCCAGTTTACCGCTGCTGCGGCTTTTATCTTCGATAACCTTACCCTGCGTTGGCTGCGGCGTGTTTCGGCACGTCCGCCAGCTGACATCTGACGGAGAAACACCATGGATCTCTCTGCTGTTCAGGCGAAACCTACGCGTCGCCGTTATATTACGCTGCTGATGATTTTTATTACGGTGGTGATTTGTTATGTTGATCGCGCTAATTTAGCCGTGGCCTCGGCGCATATTCAGCAGGAGTTCGGCATCAGCAAAGCAGAAATGGGGTATGTCTTTTCTGCTTTTGCCTGGTTATATACGCTGTGCCAGATTCCCGGCGGCTGGTTTCTCGATCGTGTAGGTTCACGCCTGACCTATTTTATTGCTATTCTCGGCTGGTCGGTGGCGACGTTATTACAGGGATTCGCCAGCGGCTTATTATCGCTGATAGGTCTGCGCGCCATTACCGGTATTTTTGAAGCGCCGGCTTTCCCGACCAATAACCGCCTAGTTACCAGCTGGTTCCCGGAACAGGAGCGCGCTTCGGCCGTCGGTTTTTACACCTCCGGTCAGTTTGTCGGCCTGGCGTTTCTCACGCCGTTGCTGATCTGGATTCAGGAACTGCTGAGCTGGCACTGGGTGTTTATCATCACCGGCGGGATTGGCATTATCTGGTCGCTGGTGTGGATGAAGGTTTACCAGGCGCCGAGCCAGAGCAAAGGCATCAATCAGGCCGAGCTGGATTACATTCGTGCCGGTGGCGCGATGGTCGACGGCGATGCGCCCGGCGAGAAAAAAGCACGCGTTAAACTCACCGCGGCCGACTGGAAACTGGTGTTTCATCGCAAGCTGTGCGGCGTGTATCTCGGCCAGTTTGCAGTGACCTCAACGCTGTGGTTTTTCCTCACCTGGTTCCCCAACTACCTGACGCAGGAGAAACATATCGCCGCGCTGACGGCCGGCTTTATGACTACCGTGCCGTTTCTCGCCGCCTTTGTTGGCGTGATCCTCTCCGGGATGGTGGCCGATCGTCTGGTGCGCAGCGGCCGCTCGCTCGGCTTTGCCCGCAAGACGCCGATCATCTGCGGCCTGCTGATCTCCACCTGCATTATGGGCGCAAACTACACCAACGATCCGCTGTGGATTATGGTGCTGATGGCGCTGGCCTTTTTCGGCAACGGGTTCGCGTCCATCACCTGGTCGCTGGTCTCGTCGCTGGCGCCGGTACGCCTGATCGGCCTGACCGGCGGCATGTTTAACTTTATCGGCGGCCTCGGTGGCATCACAGTACCGCTGGTGGTGGGGTATCTGGCGCAGGATTACGGCTTTGCGCCCGCGCTGGTGTACATCTCCGCCGTTGCGCTGATTGGCGCGCTCTCTTACATCCTGCTGGTGGGGGATGTGCAGCGCGTGGGCTAAGCTTCCGGGTGCGCATGCCTGCGCACCCGCATTAGCTGCTCAGCTTTTGCTTAACTGAACGGCATCACGTAATTTGTCCGGCAACGGTTACATCTGAGGTTGCCCCATGTCAGAAAAACAACTCACCTTTACTCAGCGCCATCATCAGCTGACCAATATCAACGTCTGGACCGCCGACAGCCAGTGGCTGGCATTTGATGTGCGGCCGTCCGGCGCCGCGTTTACCAGCCTGACCATTGAGCGCGTCAACGTGCACAGCGGCGCGGTCGAGGTGCTGTATCAGGCGCGCGATGGCGCGCACGTCGGCGTGGTGACCGTGAGTCCGGATCTGCCGCCGCGCTATGTCTGTATTCATGGGCCGGAGCATCCCGATGCGCAGTGGCACTATGACTTTCATCACCGACGCGGCGTGATTGTTCAGCAGGGCATCGCAGAGAACCTCGACGCCTGCGATATCACCGCGCCCTACACGCCGGGTGCGCTGCGTGGTGGCTCGCACGTGCATGTGTTCAGTCCGGATGGCTCGCGGCTGAGCTTTACCTATAACGATCACGTGATGCATGAGCGCGATGTGCGTGACGACCTGCGCAACGTCGGCGTGGCGGTGCCGCTGCATCCGGTGTGCCCGCCGAAGCAGCATCCGCGCGAATATGACGGCAGCCACTACTGCGTGCTGGTGAGTCACACCCGGCGCGATCCACAACCGGGCAGCGATCAGATTGACCGCGCTTATGAAGAGTGCTGGATCGGTGAGCGTGGCTATCAGAAAGCGGACGGCAGCTGGCAGCGCTGGGCCATCGCCTTTATCGGCGATACGCGCAATGCCAGTGGTGAAAAAGTGCCGGAAGTGTTTGTGGTCGATCTGCCTGAGGCGCTGGCGGACTATGCCAGAGCCGGCAATGCGCCGCTGCAGGGCACGGCAGAGCAACTGCCGGCACCGCCGGCTGGCGTGCAGCAGCGGCGGATCACGTACAGTAAAGGGCTGGCGCTGCAGCCGCGCCACTGGTTGCGTGCTGCGCCGGATGGCAGCGCGATCGCCTTTTTGCAGGCTGACGAGCAGGGCATTGTGCAGCTGTGGACAGTCTCACCCAACGGTGGCGCGGCGCGTCAGATCACCTCACTGCGCAGCAGCATTCAGTCTGCTTTCAGCTGGCAGCCGGACGGCGCAGCCATCGCCTTTATCTGTGATAACAGCGTGATGCGTTGTGAGCTAGCCAGCGGACAGTGTACGTGTCTTACCGCGCGCAGCGCACAACCGCCGGGCGGCGACGCGGTGGTGTGGTCGCCGGACGGGAAGCAGATCGCCTACATGCGCGAGGTTGACGGCTGGCGACAGCTGTTCTGCGTCAGTGCGATTCCGCCGGCATAGCCGCCGCGGTGGCCAGGCTGGCTTGGGTGCCAGCCATCTTCTCGCTCTGCAGCACGCGTTCGCGCGGCGAATCTTTGGTTTTATCGTCGTCGGCGCGGAAGTAATCCCACGGCAGCAGCAGCGTATCCATCACCGCCGAGAAGGGCAGATCGATCAGCGCCAGCGGTTTAATCGCCCAGCTGGTATTGTCATCGGTCAGCATCTCTGCGCTGGCGCGCGTGCCGGGGTAGTAACCCTGGCTGGCACCGGTATGCGACATCACGCTGGAGCAGCCCGATGTGGCACAGGCGCAGCAGACCAGCAGGCCGGTGAGCGGAAAGCGTTTCATCATTTTCATCATCATCATCCCTACAGTCATGGCATGGCCCTGGCTGGAGTGTGTCACCTGACATCCGCATAACTCTGTGGTTATGTCCTTCCCGTCAGGCGAAGCGTCCCCTGAGTGTATGCCATATCGTCAGAATTGCTGCAAAAAAAAGCGCATTGCCCCTTGAAAGCGACCTGAGCGCACCCATCTTTAAGCTACGGTCACGACGCGGTCGCCGACAGGGACACCGACGGGCCGGACAACCTGTCCATGGTGGAAGGTTGCCAAAACTTGCTGATTATCAGGAGTCTTATTATGCGTAACTTTGATCTCTCTCCGCTTTATCGTTCTGCTATTGGTTTCGATCGTCTGTTTAACCTGCTTGAGTCCAACCAAAACCAGGCTAACGGCGGCTACCCTCCGTACAACGTCGAGCTGGTAGACGAAAACCACTATCGCATCACCATTGCCGTCGCCGGCTTTGCGCAGAGCGAACTGGATATCACCGCCCATGACAACATGCTGGTGGTACGCGGCGCCCACCCTGAAGAGCAGCAGGAACGTAAATACCTGTACCAGGGCATCGCAGAACGTAACTTCGAACGCAAATTCCAGCTGGCCGATCACATCGTGGTGCGCGATGCGCGTCTCGAACTGGGCCTGCTGAGTATCGATCTGGAACGCATCGTCCCGGAAGAGGCGAAACCACGCCGGATTGAAATCCTGAAATAAGGCTAACGAAGTAAAGAAAAACGCCGCTGCAACGCGGCGTTTTTTTATGGCTGCATCATCAGGTACGTACCAGCAGGCGCTGGCTCACCATACCGCCGAACACATTCACCAGCAGCCCGAGAATGATCACCGACGCGCCGAGAATCTCCTGCGCCGACAGAGTTTCACCGAGGATCAGCGCGGCGCTGAGAATACCGACCACCGGCACCAGCAGCGACAGCGGCGCCACGCGCCAGGTTTCGTAGCGGCTGAGCAGATTGCCCCAGATGGCGTAGCCAATGATGGTGGCGAAAAACGCCAGATAGAGCAGCGCCAGCACCGTCTGCAGCGAAATATCCAGCAGGCTGGTGACAATGGCGGATTCGCCCTCGAACCACCACGAACAGGCAAAGAACGGCGCAATCGGCACCAGCGCGCTCCATACCACCAGCGACATCACCGGCACCTTGCGGTTGCGCAGGATAATCTTGTTAGTGATATTGCCCAGCCCCCACGACAGCGCCGCCGCCAGCGTCAGCATCATGGTGGTCAGCGTGATGCCCGCGGTTGTCTGGCCCTCCATACCGGCGGTTGCCAGCATAAACATGCCGAGCGTGGCGACCAGAATGCCGGCGATGTGGTTCCAGCGCAGCTTCTCGGCCAGCAGCAGCGCGCCGAGCAGCAGGGTGAAAAATGCCTGCGCCTGCAGCACCAGCGAAGCCAGCCCGGCTGGCATGCCAAGCTTGATGGCGAGGAACAGAAACGCGAACTGACCAAAGCTGATGGTCATGCCATACACCACCAGCCAGCGCAGCGGAATTGCCGGACGACGCACGAAAAAGATCGCCGGAAACGCCACCAGCGTAAACCGCAGTCCCGCCAGCAAAAAGGGCGGCATGCCCTGCAAACCCAGCTTAATCACCACAAAATTTACGCCCCACGCCACCACGACGCACAGGGCTAACAACATATCTTTCACGGACATACGCATTCCTCAGCGCGGCAATCAGGCGGTTGCCGTCACCGGTGTGGCGATCTCTGCACCGCAGTCGTCGCCGATCAGTCGAAAATAATCATCCACATCCAAAGCTACCGAGCGGTCCAGCGCACCGGCGTTAAACCACAGCGTCCCGACATCACGCAGCCGCGCATCCACGCGCAGCGCCAGTCGGTCATCAAAACTAAACGGCGGCACCGCGCCCATCACACACTGCGTCAGCGCTTGTGCCTGCTCAGGGGTGGCAAACGTCGACTTCTTACCGCCAATGGCACGCGCGGCGTGTTTGAAGTTGATTTTGCAGTCGCCGGGTACGATCGCCAGCAGATAGCGCGGCGCGGCACCGTCCGGCATAGTGACTTCCAGCACCATAGCTTTGGCCGCCTGCTGGAGATCGTTTCCGCGGATGGCGCTGATCACCTCGGTCTGGCCGATGGCCTCATGCTCCACCACGCGGTAGCGGGCCTGCTGCGCATCCAGCAGCGCGATCACTTTGTCATAGGTTGTCATACTGTCTTCCTCGTCTAAGGCCGGGATTAACTCCAGGCAATGGCGTGCTTCATTTTTTTGTCGGTCAGGCCAAAGAAAAAGCCCATGGTGATGCGCGTGTCGCCTTCAACGCGATCGATTTCATGATAAAACGCGGGATTAAACAGATAGATATCGCCACTGCGCGGCGCGAACTCGCAGGTCTCGCTGCCGGCGATGACGCCGCTCTGGTAGCCCAGCTCGCCGGGCGTTTTAAAGCGCTCGTCTTCCGACTGCCATTTCTTATTGAAGATGCGCAGCGCGCCACCGGCGTTGCACTCCTGCAGGCACACGACGCAGCTCAGCTGATGCAGAATGTGCGTCACCGCCAGACCGCTGCCAGCGGCATCGCGCACGATATTGTCGTTATGCAGCGGATTAGCGACGCCGTCAGCGTGGAAACGCACAATCGAGCCGGCGTAATCACCCAGTGCCGGTTCGGTGGCGGTTTGCAGACTCTCAAGGCGCAGCGCATGCTGCACCCAGTGGTAAATCTGCGCGCGCAGGGCGTGCAGCGAGGCCGGCAGCGCCGGCTGGATGTCGCGCAGTTCGGTGAAATAGTTTTCCGGCGCGGCGGTGTGCTTCGCCAGATACGGGCCGAGCGTGGTCAGCGCGCCATTTGGATAGTGAGAAACCCGTACCTGCTCGCGGCACTGCTGCAGATCAGCCACCACCGCGGTGCGCACCTCTGGCGTGAGGAAATTGCGCAGCACCAGCAGCGGCACGCGCGCGGTGACGATGTCATCCAGCCAGGTGCTTTCGACGAACATGTTGGGGTTAATGACGCGAATCTGATTGAAAATGGCCATGGGTTCACTCTCCAAAAGGAATTTCATGAAGTTCATGGTTGCTCATACGGTGCCATGCTGACGCCGTGCCCAGTGTTGAAACAGGTTCAGAGGAGATAAAGGTGCTGTTGTTCTGCTGACAACGATGCAGGGTGAAATAGTCGGGATAAGGCGTGTCATCAGGATGCCATTGCCATGCCCAGGCCTTCTCGCGGGTGACGAAAATGGCGTTCGCCGCGCTGCCACCTGGCGCCACCCGGGCCATTTTTTCGCGCAGATAGTCGCGGGTGAAATCGGCGGGCGTGACGCGGTCAACGATATATTCCAGATATTCAGCGGAATCAAAGCGCGACTGCGCCATGCCCAGCTGCGCATAGACGGTCGGCAAAAAGCCGTTGTGCATCATGTACCACTGGGTGGTGCCGCTGGTGCGCCGCAGCGGATGGGAGAACGCAATGCCCTGGTTTTTGCTGAGCGTGGCGTGACGCACGTGCACCGCCAGAAAGCGGCTGTGCTGCATGCGCGTGACGTCAATGCCTGGCAGTGCTTCGGCAAAGGTGCCGCTGCCATGCAGCGTACGGATTTGACCGTGCTCCAGCCACAGACAGCCCCAGCCGTTGGGATGTTGTTTAATCGGGCCATCGTGCGCGGCGGTTTCACCGCAGCTCATGGCGCGTGCGGCGTCCAGTACCGCAGCGGCGTCAAACTGGCCGTGTGCCAGAATCATTCTGCACATAGTAAATCTCTCCGTGAGGTCAAAGCGGGAACAGCAAGAAGGGCGTGAAACACCGCCAGAATTTCGTCGCGGCTGGCGGCAGGCAGACGCAGCGTAGCGAGAATCCCGGCGTGGCGCGTCAGATCGGCGTACAGCGATGAGCGCGGCGAGACCTCCAGCGCCGGTAAGTTGAGCGGCGGTAACAGCTGGCCGCGCTGGTGGTCGGCAATCCAGCGCTCGGCGGCGTCATACTGCAGCCGCTGGCGCAACCGCAGCCGGCCGACGGCCTGTGACGGTGAAGCGAAGTGCAGTTCAGGCAGGCCGCGTCCGGCTTCAACCTGAAAGGCCACCTCGGCCCAGTTGATGCCGGTGACCTCTTCCACCAGGTTCACCACGCCCATGCCGGACAGGCGAAAGCCCATTTCGAGAAAGTGCGGTTCGCCGTTCACCATAATGAAATCAATGTGGAAAGCGCCGCGCCGGTAGCCGAAGGTTTCACAGCAGAAGCTCATCAGGCTGGTGAAGGCGGCGGGCAGCTGCTGCGCCGCCATCGCCACATGGCCGGATTCGTAAAAGCTGATACAGCCGTCGGCCTCGGTATGCTGCTCAATCACCTTCTGGCAGCAGGTCAGCGCCACCGCGTGTCCATTCTCTACCACGCCCTGCAGCGAATATTCGTCGCCGGCCAGCCAGCTTTCGACGATAAAGCCGGTAAAGCCGCGTCCGCCATAGTTCATGGTGTCGAGCAGCCGGGCAATCACCGCATCCAGCTGGCTGGCCTCTTCCACCAGCCAGATGCCCAGCCCGCCGCCGCCGTCGACCGGTTTAATCACGCAGGGATAAAGCAGCGCATCCCGCGCATCGCCAATGCTGAGCGGTGAGGCAAAGAAGCGAAACTCCGGCTGCGGAAAACGCGGCCAGGCTTTGCGCAGCGCCATGCGCTGTGCGTATTTATCCGGCGGGATAAAGCCCGGACCGGCATCCGGGCCAGCCAGCAGTTCACGCACCCGGCCAGCGCTGGCGTTGTAGGCCTCAAAACCGGCCAGCACCACCTGTGGATGCTCCAGCAGACCGGCGTGCAGACAGGCATTGAGGACATCCCACGGGTTTTCCGGGCGATCGAGACGCACAATCAGATCGAACGGCAGGGCGATGCTGAGCGATTGATAGTCGACAAAATCCCCCATTTCGGCCAGTACGGTAAAATAGCCTTCGCGTTTTGCCACCGCGCAGTAGGGATTTTGCCCGTCGCGCGTGGCGCCAATCTGCAGAAAAATCTTTCTCATCGCGTCGCCTTACCGGGTTAACGCCCGGAAATCACTTCAGTAACGATGTCCTGTAACGCACCGTTGTTAACCTGAATCACCGCTTTGTGCGGGTCGAAACGCAACACGCGCGACAGCGCATCGCCGCGCGCGCCGTCCAGCAGCGAACTCACCGCCGCGCTGCGCCAGCAGTGCCGCATCTGCGCCACGCTGAGGCCAGACAGCTGCGTGAGCTGCTGCGCCAGCGCCACATCTTCGCTCTCTCCGCTCAGCAAGGCGCGCACCGCGGCTTCTTCCGGCGCGGCCGGCAGCTGCAGCAGCCAGGCTTTCAGCTGCTGGCCGGCGGCGATAAACGGTGAATAGATCATGCATACCAGCTGGGTTTCACTGAGGCCGAAAGCGTCGAGTGCGAACTGCGCGGCGCGCTGGCGTGCACGGGCAATCGCGGCATCGTCCTGATAGCGCGCGGCCATCTCATCAATCAGCTGCGGCGGAAAGTCCTTCTGCACCATCAGGCCGAGCGCAAAGCGCACATATTCGCGAATGCCTTCGGCGTAGCTGCGCTGCAACAGCGTCTCCGCACGCAGACCGCGAATATGTGCCATTAACGTCGGGTTGCCGCAGTCCGACTCGGAGAAGCTGAACATCAGCTCGTCGAAGCGGAAATGCATGAATTCGGTCAGCAGCGCCCAGTGCGCGCCAGCCTCATAAGCGGTGTCCTGATAGATGTTGAAGAACAGCGGGTCGCGCGTCAGCTGCCAGGTAATGCGATGTGCCGGCGTGACCTGGTCAGCGCCGTAAATGTCGGCGAAGTAACGCGCCGCCACGCCGTCCAGCGTGTGCAGAAAGCCGCTGAAGCCGCGCGACTTATCGGCCATCGGCGCATCAAACAGTTTTGACAGGTGGCGCGCCCACGCAAGGTAAGCGGTCTGTTCCTGCGGCGAATCGCCGGTGATGATCACATCGACGCCGCCATCGTAATGCGCCGCCAGGCCAAACGAATTCACCATACTCAGGTTGCAGGCGTTGCAGAAGGTGGAGCGCGCGTCGGCACGGAAGCGGTGACCATTCATCAGCACATCGTCGCGGTTCTGCTGACGCACGCTCTGCGGCATCGGCAAATGGCGATCGAAGGGTCGAATCTGCAGCCCGTCGGTCACCAGGCACTCGGTGAACGCGTCGTCATGGATACGCAGCGCACGATAGACGCGGTCGATGTTTTCCATCACGCTGTCGTTCATGGCGGCATGGCGGTTAGTGCTGATGCGCAGCTGGAAAGTGCTGTTGCGCTGTTGCCAGATTAACCCCTGAATGTAACGTACGTAGGCCACCATATAGCTGCTGTCTTTGCCGCCGCCATAGGCCAGCAGTACGCGGTTACGTTCGGGATGGTCGGGATCAGGCAGGGCGGCGAGCAGTCGCTGAGCACAGTGCTGGGCGGAATCGAGAATCGCGGGCGTCAGGTATTCTTCAATTTCACTCATCATCGCGGACAGATTATTCATTTTTCACTTCATCCTTTGGCTAATAAAATCGCCGCTGCCGTGCGGGCGACAACGGGCTGGAAAACGGGCCACGAAGGTGCTGCGTGAAGCTGAATTAACAGATGCAGCCTAAAGTACTTTGAATGTAATCTGATGAATACGCACAGATCAGCACGATATGGGGTGGAACAGATGGCGGGTGAAACGCAGGAACAGGAGAGTCAGAGCAGTCGTTACCGTCAGATCGCTGAGCAGATAAAACAGGCCATTCACAGCGGATCGCTGCCGCCCGACAGCCGTTTGCCGTCGGTGCGCACGCTGGCGACGCAGTATCGCGTCAGCATGACCACTGCGCTGAAAACATTACGCACGCTGGAGGATGAGCACTACGCGGTGGCACGGCCGAAGTCCGGCTTTTTTGTCGCACCGCGTCCCACAGAGAAAAAAGTGCCGGCGGTATTCAGCGAGCAGCCGCGCGAAGTGGCGCCGCTGGATGAGCAAACCGAACTGCACCTGGCGATGCTGGGATCGGACTGCCGCGTGCGGCTCGATCTGGCCAACGGCGACATCTCGCTCTATCCGGTGAAAAAAATTGGTCTGCTGATGCGGCAGATGGGTTACAGCAAACCGGCGCTGCTCGGTAATACGGTGAAAGGCACCGGCTATGCGCCGCTGAAGGCGGAAATTGCCCGGCGCGCGGTGGATTATGGCTGCAATATCAGCGCTGATGACATCCTGGTCACTAACGGCTGCATTGAGGCGATTTCGCTGGCGCTGCGCGCCACCACGCGGCCAGGCGATATCGTGGCGGTAGAGTCGCCATGCTACTTCGTGCTGCTACAGATGTTGCACAACCTCAACCTGCGCGTCATTGAAGTGGAAGCCGGGCCGGAGGGTTACGTTAACGTCGCGAAACTCACCGGGCTGTTCCGGCGTAAAGCGGTGCAGGCCTATCTCACCATCAACAACATCAATAATCCGCTGGGCAAAAGCATTCCCAACGAGCACAAAGCGTATATCGCGCGCCAGGCCGATGAGAATGATGTGGTGATCATTGAGGACGATATCTTTGGCGATACGGCTTTCGGCGAGCGCCGGCCGTTTCCGATGCGCGCCTTCAGCCCCAATGCCATCCTGTGCAGCGGCTTCTCCAAAACTGTGGCGCCCGGCATCCGTATTGGCTGGGTGCACAGCACCAAGTACATGCGCAAAATCGCCTCGCTGAAGTACACCACCAGCATGGGCACGTCGGTGCTGTCGCAGGCGGCGATTGCCGAACTGCTGCGCAGCGGCGGTTACGATGCGCACCTGCGCAAGCTGCGGCGCGAGCTGAAAAATCAGATCCACCATATGCGCCAGGCGGTGCTGCGCTACTTCCCGGCGGGCACGCGCGTGTCGGATCCGGAGGGCGGTTACGTGCTGTGGGTGGAGATGCCGCAACAGGCGCTGAACGTGCGCGCGCTGTTTCTCAAGGCGCGCAACGCGGGCATCGGCATCGCGCCTGGGCACATCTTCGCCACCGATCACCGCTACGATCACTGCTTCCGGCTCAACGCCGGTTTTGGCTGGAATGCCGAAGTCGAACAGGCGATTCAGCAGCTGGCGCAGTGGTGCCAGCTGTCGTTAAGCGCGGATTAAGCGTTCCAGGCGTTATCCAGCTCTTCCGCCAGAATCTGTACCGCACGCTCAATCTTGTCGCTGTCCGGTACGTAATTCATGCGCATGCACTGATGGGTGTGCGGCCAGGCCTGTTCCAGCCCCGGGAAGAAGAAGTGGCCCGGCACCATCAGCACGCCGCGCGCTTTCAGGCGCTGATACAGCGCTTCGGTGCTGATTGGCAGGTCGCGGAACCACAGCCACAGGAAGATAGCGCCTTCCGGTTTGTGGATCAGGCAGCGATCTTCGCTGATATAGCGGCGAATAATCGCGATAGTTTCGCTAACCTTGGCCTGATAAAACGGTTTAATCACTTCCTGCGACAGGCGCAGCAGATCGCCACGCACAATCATCTCGGTAGCTATCGCCGGACCGATGCTGCCTGGCGCCAGGCTGATAATGCCATTCATGTTACCAATAGCACTGATTGTGCTCTCATCGGCAACGATAATCCCGCAACGTGCGCCCGGCAGGCCCAGCTTCGACAGGCTCATGCACAGAATGGTGTTGGGATTCCACAGCGGACGTGCCTCACTGAAGATGATGCCGGGGAACGGCACGCCGTAGGCGTTATCGATCAGCAGCGGGACGCCGTGCTGCTGTGCCAGCGCATCCAGCTGCAGCAGTTCGTGGTCGGTGATGACGTTGCCGGTTGGATTGGTCGGACGCGACACGCAAATCAGGCCAGTCTCATCATTCAGCGGCAGATGGTCGAAATCGACGTGGTATTTGAACTGGCCTTCCGGCAGCAGTTCAATATTGGGTTTGGCGGAGATGAACAGATCCTCCTCCAGCCCGGCATCGGCATAGCCGAGGTATTCCGGTGCCAGCGGGAACAGCACGCGCTTTTTGCTGCCGTCGGCGCGGCGGCCGGCAAACAGATTAAACAGGTAAAAGAACGCGCTCTGGCTGCCGTTGGTGAGCGCGATATTTTGTGGCGTCACCGGCCAGCCGAGTTCCTCGCGCAGTAGCGTAGCCAGCGCCTCCAGCAGCAGCGCTTTGCCGCGCGGGCCGTCGTAGTTGCACAGCGCTTCGTTCAGCTTGCCGTCCTGATGCATCTGCAGCAGCAGCTGACTGAAATAATCATTGATGGCCGGAATCTGCGCCGGATTACCGCCGCCCAGCATGATCGTGCCAGGCGTGCGCAGCCCTTCGCCCATATCTTCCATCAGACGAGAGATGCCGGAATGTTGCGTAAATTTGTCGCCGAACTGAGAAAAAGCCATAGGAGGTAAAAACATTGTTATCAGGGGGAAGACCACCATAGCGCCCGCAACCGGCAGGCGCAATGGCTAAAGCCGTGGGATCAAGCCTGGACCTGCGGGTTAACGCAGTTTTTCTCCACTTTACCGCTCAGCGCGGCGATCAGGTTGTCGACCGCATCGCGCGCCATGCCGTAGCGCGTTTCATGCGTGGCAGAGCCGATGTGCGGCAGTGCAACCACGTTCGGCAGCGTGAGGATTTCCGCATCGGCCGGCACCGGCTCGACTTCAAACACATCCAGCCCGGCGGCGTGAATGGTACCGTCTTTCAGTGCGGCGGTCAGCGCCTGCTCATCGACCACCGGACCGCGTCCGGCGTTGATCAGAATCGCGCTCGGCTTCATCAGTTTCAGCTGTTCCGCACCGATCATATGGTGCGTCTGCTCGGTCAGCGGCAGGCTGATGCAGACAAAATCGCTCTCTTTCAGCAGCGTTTCCAGATCGCAGGCGCGCGCGCCAAAGCGGGTTTCCGCCTCTTCATGCTGGCGGCGGGCGTTGTACAGAATGTTCATGCCGAAGCCAAAGTGCGCGCGCTGCGCCAGTGCCAGACCAATGCGGCCCATGCCGAGAATGCCCAGCGTCTTGTGGTGTACGTCGATACCGAAGTGCTCAGCGTCGATACTCTTTTTCCACTCACCGGCTTTGACCCACTTATCCAGCTCGGTGACGCGACGCGCGGTGCTCAGCACCAGCGCCATCATGGTATCGGCCACGGTTTCGGTCAGTACGGTGGGCGTGTGCATCAGCAGAACGTTGCGCTGGTTGAGCGCATCAACGTCAAAGTTGTCATAGCCGACGGAGACGGTAGAACAGGCACGCAGTGCCGGCATGCTGGCCAGCAGCTCATCATTCACTTTGCCGCCGGAGCCCAGCAGACCCTGCGCTGCGGCGAACTGCGCCGCATGTTGTTTCACCGTCTCCGGCGAGACATCTTTTACTTCCGTGACGCTGAAGTGCTGGTCCAGCTTGGCACGCAGGTCATCGGGCAGGCTCTTATACAGAATCACAGCAGGTTTCATTATTTGCTCCCTGTAGAACGTGTGACGGGCGACCTGAGTCGCCCGGAAAAGTCATCGCTTACGCTTTCAGGCGTGCTTCGCCCCGTGAATCGGCGGCGGCGTTTTGTTGGCCGCCGGTTTAACAATCAGCGTCAGCCACACCGACGCCAGTAGCGCAGCACCCATAAAGACATAGGAGGCGGCAGGACTGCCGGTCGCCCCATTAAGATAGCCTACGATCCATGAACCAATGAAGGAACCCAGTGCGCCCATACTGTTAATCAGCGCCATGGCACCGCCGGAAACATTGCGCGGCAGCATCTCCGGAATGATGGCGAAGAACGGGCCATAGGGGGCGTACATGGCCCCGCCGGCAATCACCAGCAGCGCATACGACAGCCAGAAGTTGCTGGAGCCCACCATCCACGAGCCGAGGAACGCCAGTGCGCCAATCAGCAGCAGCGGCCAGACAAACAGCTTACGGTTTTGCGTCTTGTCCGACGCCCACGACACCACCAGCATGGCGATGGTCGCCACCAGATACGGTACCGCCGACAGCCAGCCCGCTTCTACCATGCCCATCTGCGTGCCGTTACGCAGAATTGACGGCAGCCACAGCACGAAACCGTACACGCCGATGCTCCAGGCAAAATATTGCAGGCACAGCAGGATAACGTTGCGGTTGCGAAAGGCTTCGCTGTAGTTGCGCACCGCTTTAATGTTCTCCTGCTCCTTCTGCAGCTGCGCCTGCAGCGCCGCTTTCTCTTCGTCGCTCATCCATTTGGCCTGGGCCGGTTTATCCTGCACCATAAACCACCAGGCAATCGCCCAGATCACCGCCGGGAAGCCCTCGATGATGAACATCTCGCGCCAGCCAAAGGAGTTAATCAGGTAGCCGGACACCACCGACATCCACAGCACCGTCACCGGGTTGCCGAGGATCAGGAAGGTATTCGCGCGGGAGCGCTCGGATTTGGTAAACCAGTTGCTGATGTAGATCAGCATCGCCGGCATCACCGCCGCTTCCACCACGCCGAGGACAAAGCGGATGGCGGCCAGCATCGGAATATTGCTGACGATACCGGTCAGCGAGGCGCAGCCGCCCCACAGAATCAGACACCAGAAAATCAGTTTTTTTACGCTGCGGCGCTCGGCATAGACCGCGCCGGGGATCTGAAAGAAGAAGTAGCCAAGGAAGAACAGGGCACCGAGCAGCGATGACATGCCTTTGGTGATACCGAGATCCTCATTTATCCCTGCGGCAGAGGCGAAGCTAAAGTTCGCCCGGTCCAGATACGCCAGACTGTAGGTGATAAACACGATGGGCATGATATACCACCAGCGTTTTGGCGCGATTGTCTGCGATTTCATGGGTGACTCCTCTGGTTGAGGCGGGCGCATTCTGTGGATGCGTCTCGAAATTAGGGTGTAGAGACAGTTTTAGCGTATTGGCACGGCATCGTAGCGGCGCGATTCATCGCGCGTTGTTGACGTTGCGTCCTGCATGTGCGCAATAAATTGCGCCGCTACGGGTCCGTGCGTTTGTTTAATAATCGCCGAGCGCTGCGCGCGTCGGCAGACCTTCGCTGTCGCCGGCAACCTGAATCGCCAGCGAACCAATTTTGTTACCGCGCAGAATCGCCTGCGGCAGCGATTTCCCTTCCAGCAGTGCGCTGATCAGCCCGACCGCAAAGCCATCGCCCGCGCCGACGGTATCCACCACATTCTCCACGTGGATCGGCGCAATCTGGCCCTGTTCGCCCGCGGCGGTTTTATACCAGGCGCCGTCGCTGCCGGTTTTGATCACCACCGCCCGCACGCCTTTATCGAGGTAGAAATCCGCGATCGCTTCAGGCTGACGGTAGCCGGTCAGAATCAGCCCCTCTTTTTCACCTGGCAGCACCCAGTCGGCGTATTCTGCCAGCAAATTCAGCTGCTTACGCATCTCTTCTTCACTGCGCCACAGCACCGGACGCAGATTAGGATCAAAGGAGATGGTTTTGCCGCGGGCGCGCATCTCTTTCGCCGCATGTTTAGCCAGCGCCAGCGAGCTATCGGAAAGCGCGGCGGCCACGCCGCTCAGATGCAGATGGCGCGCGCTGCCGAAATAGCTTTCGTCGAAATCATCCGGTGACAGGTGGCTGGCGGCGGAGCCTTTACGGAAATACTCCACTTCCGGATCGGAACCGTCGTCCACGCGCGCTTTGAGCTGAAAACCGGTGCGATAGCGGTTATCAATGGTCACGCAGCGGTGGTCAACGTGCTCTTTCGCCAGCTGCTGCAGGGTAAAACGGCCGAAGCTGTCGTCGCCGACGCGGCTGACCCAGCCCACCTGCAAACCGAGGCGCGCCAGACCAATCGCCACGTTAAGTTCGGCACCGGCAATGCGCTTCGTGAACTGATCGGCTGCGGCGAGATCGCCGGTTTGCCCGGCGATAAACATCGCCATCGCTTCACCAATGGTGACGACATCCAGCTGAGAGGTGTGTGTCATGCTCAACTCCTTACACCGCGCGCAGCAGATCGACGTAGTGGCGGGTCACCGCCACTAAATCTGCGCCGGCTAATGGGAACTCAATACCGCGCGGTGCATCGGCCGGCAGCGCCTGCAGCAGCGTGCGCCAGCTGTCGTCGGCGTCATCCAGCGCAATGGCGCGGAAGCTGTCACCGTGCGGCACCGCCGCCTTAACATGAATGTAGCTCACGTAGCGACTGAGCTGCGCCGCTGCCTGCAGGGCGTCTTCGCCGGTCCAGCGCCAGTTGCCCATGTCGAAAGTCATATCCAGCGGCAGCGCGGCATCGCAGGCGTGATGGAAGAAGTGCAGCATCGGCGTCAGCTTACTGTCCGGCGTCTGATCGTTTTCGATTACCAGCGTGACGCGCGAGCCGGCCAGCACCTCGACCAGCTGGCGATCGGCCAGCGAGACATAGTGACCCAGTGCCAGCTTGAGGCGCTGAGCGCCCAGCAGCTCAGCTTCCTGCAGGAACTGCGCCAGACGTGGATTGAGCGCACCGTCCGCCTGCCACAGCGCTTCCGGCACTGAATAGCTGACGCTGAGCTGATGCTGACGCAGCGCGTCGCTAAGCGTATGCAGCTGGCACAATTCGTCGTTGCTGAACAGCTCGCGGCGGATCTCGACGCCATCGGCACCGGCCGCTTTAATCAGCGGCAGCAGCGCTGCCTGGCCGCCCAGTTCTGCCACCTTGTGCGCGCCGTAGGCGGCCGTGACCACAATAATTTCCGCTTTCGACATCTTTCCTCCAGCCTGTCTCGCTGTACTGCCCGCCGCACCGTTTTGCGCCGGACAGCACGTTAATGTGCTGTAAAAAGCTTAATGGAACCGGTTCCAAAGGAAAGTAGCAGAGTGCGGAATTATGATCCTGCTCACGAAGTGAGCCGTGAAAAGCGGGATTAGCGCAGCGGCTGGCTGGAGCCGCGCACAATCAGTTCGCCGGAGAAAACCTGCTCGCGAATCGGCTGTTCGCTGCCTTCGATACGCGCGATCACCTGCTCCAGCGCGGCATAGCCGATCTGCCAGGTGGGCTGCTTCAGCGTGGTGATACCGACGCCGGCCAGCGCCGCCCACTCCAGTTCGTCGAAGCCCAGCAGGCCAATGCTCTCGCCCCAGCGCAGCGTCAGGCGCTGTAACGCCCGCGCCACCTGTAGCGTCAGCGCACCATTGGCTGCCATCACCGCGCAGCGTTTGCCCGGATGGCGCTGATGAAACGCCTGCAGCACCTGTTCCAGCTGTGCCGGCTGATGCAACACCACTTCGGCATTCTCCGCCACCACTTGTGGCGCGCTGCTGATGGTGTCAAAGAAGGCGGCGAGACGTTCGCGGCGGGTATTGACGCTGCCGAGCGGCTCACTGAGAAACAGCAGCGCTTCGTAGCCGTTATCCAGCAGATGCCGGGTGGCGATGCGGGCGGCCTCCGGGTTGTTGAGCCCGACCACGTCGCAGGCGAAGTCGGGAATTTTGCGGTCAATCAGCACCATCGGCAACATCGACTGCTGCAGACGGTTGAGCACCTCTTCGTGCATCCCGACTGCATTCACCACAATGCCTTCCACCTGATAGCTGCTGAGCAGCTGCAGGTAGTGCTGTTCGAGGTCAACTTCGTTGTTGGTGTTACACATCAGCAGCGTGAAGCCGCGCGCGCGGCAGGCGGCTTCAATGCCGCTCAGCACATCCACCGAGTAGGGATTGGTGATAT
The DNA here is from genome assembly GCF_011752635.1 of Pantoea sp. Cy-640. NCBI lineage: Bacteria > Pseudomonadati > Pseudomonadota > Gammaproteobacteria > Enterobacterales > Erwiniaceae > Pantoea > Pantoea sp. Cy-640. Next base: position 80,712 of record NZ_VWXB01000012.1, read on the forward strand.
CGGCAATGATCAGGCCTATCAGCCGGGTGCGGCCGCGTTTGAGTCCGCGCGCCATCTGGCTGGGGCGGTAGTTGAGGTCGGCAATCGCCTGTTCGATACGGGCTTTCAGATCCGGCGAAAGCAGATGAACTTCGCCATTCAGATAGCGGGAAACGCTGGTTTTACCGGTTTTTGCCGTGCGGGCAACGTCACTGATTGTGGCTCGTGGCGGCCTGGTTTTCATCACATACACCTGATTAATTGCATCAGGCGAAGACTATCACAGCGCGGCACCCGCGCAATCACTGTGCGTCAGAAGTGAGGCGCAGCATTGGCTGCCACAGCGTCTGTAACTGCGCGGGCGGCGCGCCTTCCAGCAGCTGCAGCACCATTTCGGCGACGCGTTCGCCAATCCGCTGCTGTGATGATTGCAGAATCGCGTTGACCGGTTGCGTGATAATGGAGTCGTGCGGCAGACCATCGTACACGTACAGGGGAATTGCCTGCGCGCCGCTCAGACGCCCGGCCTGCTGCAGGGCAATCGCTGCGCCTTCGCCGAGTGGGCTGCAGTCGGTAATGATGGCGTCAGGCTGGATAACGTGCGCCAGCCAGGCGCGGGTTTGCTGATAGCCGGCGCGGCGCGAGGGCGGCAGCGCGGCCATCCAGCCAGCCTGCTGCGCGCAGGGCGTGGCGGGCAGCGCGTCGATAAACCCCTGCCGGCGGTCAAGAATGTAGGTGCTGGGCTCGTTACCGCCGAGATAAGCGATGCGCGTATAGCCCTGCTGCTGGCAGTGCTGCGCCGCCAGTAGCGTTCCGGCATGGTTATCATAATCAAACCAGGCGTAAGGCTGCGGCAGCTGGCTGCGCCCCAGCGTAAGAAAGCGAAAACCCTTCTGCTGCAGGCGCTGCAATCGCACATCCTGCGGCGTGGTATGGGTGACAATCAGCGCGTCCAGCACGCCGCTGCGCAGCATGCGCAGCAAATTGCGCTGCTGATCCTGCGGTTTGTCGGGGAGCAACAGCAGATCGATCTCGTGCAGGGCAAGGCGCTGATCGAGCGTCAGCAGCATTTCACTGTAGTAGCTGTCGTTGAGTGAGGCATTGCTGACCGGAAACACCAGCCCGACCGCATTGGCACGGCCGGTCTTCAGGCGGCGCGCGGCGGCATTCGGGCGATAACCGCGCCGGTCGGCTTCCTCTTCGATGCGTTTGCGGGTTGCAGCGGCGACATCATCAAACCCATTCAACGCGCGGCTCACGGTGGTCACAGAGAGGCCAAGGGCGGAGGCGATAGCTTTGAGTGACATGATGGCTTTCCACTGATCAAATTTTGATCACGCTAGCATAAAGTCATCGCTGGCTCTATCGTGCTGCGACGTTTACGCGTTATCTGCTGCTTTGCGCGCCAATAAGCGCGTAAAAACGCGTCAAAAGCCGGCCTGCAGCGGCAGACCGGCCTGTGCCTTAGCCCAGCGGACTCAGGGTAATTTCGACGCGACGGTTTTGTGCTTTACCGGCTTCGGTGCTGTTGCTGGCGATCGGGTTATCCGGGCCCATGCCCTGGGTGCGCAGGCGGTTCTGCGCCACGCCCTGCACGATCAGCGCGCTGGCAACGCTCTCTGCACGCTGCTGCGACAGGCGCATGTTCAGCGCGCGCGTGCCGGTGCTGTCGGTAAAGCCGACCACGTTGACGGCGGTTTTCGGATACTCTTTCAGCACCATCGCCACGCCGGTCAGCGTATTCGCGCCGGCCGGTTTCAGGTTGGCGCTGCTCGAGTCAAAGGTCACGTTGTTCGGCATGTTCAGCACGATGTTATCGCCCTGACGCGTTACGCTGACGCCGGTACCGCGCATCTTGTCGCGCAGTTTGGCTTCCTGCACATCCATGTAATAGCCGACGCCGCCGCCCAGTGCCGCACCGGACGCTGCGCCAATCAGCGCACCTTTACCGCGATCTTTCTTCGACGAAGAGAGCACGCCCACGCCAGCGCCCAGCACCGCGCCCAGACCCGCGCCGATGCCCGATTTCCCGGCCTGCGATTCGCCGGTATAAGGATTGGTGGTACAACCCGACAGCGCCACGCTGCCGCTCATTAACAAGGCCAGCGCCAGTACACGCTTTTTCATGAAAAGTCCCTCATACGGAAACGGGGAAAATGCCCCAAAACGGCACTATTATGCCGTTCAATGATGGGGAAATTCGTGAGGCGCAGTCTTAATTTGTAAACTTTTGCCTTAAAGATTATCGGGATGGCAGAAACAGCTGGTTTGATGATCGTTTATCAGCCCGCAGGCCTGTAAAAAAGAGTGGCAGGTTGTAGGCCCGACGAATTTAAAACCACGCTTCTTAAGCGCTTTAGACAGCGCAATGGCCGGTTCGGAGGTGGTGGGCGCCAGTTTATAATCCGCATAACGGTGCAAAATCGGCTGGTTATCGACAAATGACCAGATAAAGCGGGAAAAGTCTTCACCGGTGGCCTCCAGCGCTAGCAGCGCTTTGGCATTATTGATGATGGCTTCCAGCTTGCCGCGATGGCGGATCAAACCGCTGTTCTGCAGCAGGCGCAGCAGATCGGCCTCATCCATCAGCGCCACCGCCTGCGGATCAAAATTATGAAACGCCTGGCGGTAGTTCTCGCGCTTTTTCAGCACGGTGATCCATGACAGGCCAGCCTGTTGCCCCTCCAGACACAGCATCTCAAATAAGGCGCGCTTATCGGTCTGCGGCACGCCCCATTCCGTGTCGTGGTACGCCAGATAAAGCGCATCCTGTGTTACCCAGCCACATCGCTGCATTGCATCACTCCCTAAGCATGAGGAAAAAGCGGTCAGTCGCTTGACGTTTGAAAGAATCGATTAATAGTTAATCAATGGGTGCCGATAATAACGTTATGGATGTTCGCGCTGCAACCGCGTGAACGCTTCAGGATGATCATCAATTTCAAGGCCAACCCGATCCCTTCCGGCTCGTCAGGAGTCTTTCATGTGGCAGAACAGTCAGCGGACCGGCCAGCGTCTCCTTGTGCTGGCCTTTAGCGGTGGGTGGCTACTGGTGGCGGCCCTGCCAGCGCACGCGTGGGATCAGGCCAGCGAGAGCAGCGCGCCGGATTACAATGCGATACTTGCCGAAAAAATTTCCAGTAATCATCTGATGTTGACAGAAAACCGCGACAGCGATCTGCTTGATGCCGCGCTCAATCCGCCCGGCGGCGGCATGGCGCTGCACAGCGAAACGGCCAGCGTCGGCAACTCGCCGCTGGTGAACCGCTACTCGGCAGGCTGGAACCTGCCGATGAATGACCGCCTGCGCACCGGTCCGGTGGCGCAGTTTGCCGTCGATGATTCCACCCTGAGCTGCGCCGCCTGCGCGCCGGTCGATCGTAATAACGCCGAACACATCGCTTCACTGGGCTGGCGCGTGGATTCCAGTTTTGGCTGGATATCGCCGTGGGCACAGGTGAGTTACAGCCATCAGCTCAGCTTTGACGGCACGGCCGCGCCGCGCGATCGGCCGGAAGAGATGAACCGGGAAACGAACTGGATGGATGTCAGCGTCGGTGCCCGTCTGCCGCTCGGCCAGAACATGGCGGCGTTCGCCTCCTTCGCCCAGACCGGCGCGGTCAGCAGCGGCGAACAGTTCATTTACAACCTCGGCGTCAGCGCCAGCTTCTGAAGCGGCATGAAATGAGAAGTGGTGCCAGCCAGCGGAAATATAATAAGCGCGCTAATTATTTTCTGATTTGGTATCACAATGCGCGAAAACATTATTCTTATTAGCCGCGAACTGGCGGCCTTTATCATCAGTGGATTGGTGCTGGTCTTCTGTATGGCGATGGTCTACATCGACGTCAACTGGATGAACGATGCACTGCACGAAACCTCTTTCACCGAAGCGACACAGGAGCTGATGCTGGCGGCCATTGCCGCACTGTTCTTCCTCGCCGCCTGGCAGCGACCGCAGCAGCGCAGCGCGCTGATCCTGGTCGGTGGCTTCTTCAGCTGCATGCTGATTCGTGAAATGGATTTTCTGTTCGACGTGGTGCAGCACGGCGCATGGCTGTGGTTTGCGCTGGCAACCACCGCGGCCTCGCTGGCGATGGCGCTGCGTCAGCCGCGGCAAATCCTGCCGGGCCTGGCGGCACTGCTGCAGCATCGCAGCTGGCAAATGATGGCCGCCGGGCTGCTGGCGGTGCTGGTGTTCTCGCGGCTGTTTGGCATGCATGAGCTGTGGCAGCAACTGATGCTGGATGGCTATAACCGCGTGGTGAAGAACATGGCGGAAGAGGGCAGCGAGCTGTTTGGCTACAGCCTGTGTCTGGTGGCATCGCTGCGCTATCTGTGGCAAACCCGCCCGGCGCTGGCAACGGCCCGCGCCAGCCGTCGCGTGGTCAGCATTGAGGCGGCTGAAGCGCACTTCGCCTCGCGCTAAATCCGCGCGGTTTTATGGCGATCCCCGGTGCTAAAACAGGTACACTGACCGCTTAGCACCGGGTCGCCGGTGCACCGGGTGAGTCAACGTCAGGTTTCTTCATGTCAGTCAAAATCTTATCTTCAACGCTGGTGGGGCTGGACGGCTTTTGCCACGATCCCCTCACCACGCTGCAGCAGGCCGATAACGGCACGCTGGCGGTGCTGCACAACAATGTTCCGGCGTTTTACGCGATCACGCCGCAGCGCCTCGCGCACCTGCTGGCGCTGGAAGCGGCGGCGCAGCAGCCGAATGATGTCACGCTGGACGACAGCCTGTTTCACAGCGACGCCGCGCCGATCGCCGTGCCGGTGGGTAAGTTCGCCATGTATCCGGGCTGGCAGCCGGACAGCGACTTCCAGCGCCAGGCGGCGATCTGGGGCGTGGCGCTGAGCGAGCCAGTGACCGCCGCAGAGCTGGCGGCTTTTGTCGCCTACTGGCAGGCAGAAGGCCGGCTGTTTCACCATGTACAGTGGCAGCAGAAACTGGCGCGCAGCGTGCAGATGAACCGCGCCGCCAACGGCGGTCAGCCAAAGCGCGATATCACCCAGATCAGCAATACTGATTATGATATTCCCGATGGATTCCGAGGTGAGTAATGAAAACGCCGAACGATCTTTTCAGTCGCCTGAAAAAAATTATGCCCGCGGATGTGCAGCCAAAATTTAAAAACGGCGCCGAGCTGCTGGCGTGGAATCAGGAGCAGGGCCGGCTGCGCTCAGAAGCGATTGTGCGCGAAAACCGCGCCATGAAGATGCAGCGCATCATGGGCCGCTCCGGCATCCGTGAGTTGCACATGAACTGCTCGTTCGACAACTACCGCGTCGAAAATGACGGCCAGCGCAAGGCGCTCAGTCTGGCGCGTGAATACGCCGCCGGCTTTGAGAACAGCATCGCCAGCTTCGTGTTTTCTGGTCGTCCCGGCACCGGCAAAAACCATCTGGCGGCGGCGATTGGTAACGATCTGATTCTGCGCGGTAAAAGCGTGCTGATTGTCACGGTGGCCGATCTGATGTCGAGCATGAAAGGCACCTTCAGCGGCGGCAGCGACCTGACCGAAGAGCGGCTGCTGCAGGATCTCAGCCATGTCGATCTGCTGGTGATCGATGAGATCGGCATGCAGAGCGAATCGCGCTACGAGAAAGTGATCATCAATCAGATTGTCGATCGCCGTTCGTCGTCAAAGCGGCCGACCGGCATGCTCTCCAACCTCGATCCGGCCGGCATGAACACGCTGCTTGGCGAACGAGTGATGGATCGCATGCGCCTCGGTAATAGCCTGTGGGTGCGTTTTGACTGGGAAAGTTACCGCAGCCGCGTGCGCGGTGACGAGTACTGATACGCGGCAGAAGCGGTAAAAACCCGGTTTTACCGGCGATTAACCGCCGGTGCGGGCTGCTAAACTTACACCTATTACTCTTTGTCAGGTGAGGGTGCGATGAAAGCAGCCGGGAAAGGACCAGCGGTACTTCGACTGAACAACCTCAAGCGGGTGATGACGCAGCTGCGTACCACCCGCATCACTTCCCGCCAGGATCTGGCGCTGGCGCTCGACCTGAGCAAAAACACCGTTTCCCTGATTATCGATGACCTGCTGGCGCAGGGGCTGATTCACGAGCTTGGCCCGGTCAGCGTGGCTGCGGCCGGTCGGCCCAAAATTGAGATCGAACTGCGCGCGGGTCAGCTGAAAAGCGCGGGCATCATGGTGGAGCGCCAGGCGATTCACTGGCGCGTGTGCGACTACTTTTCGCGCGTGGTGGCCGAGCAAACCTGGCGCACCGAAACGGCTGATGCCGACGGGCTGCTGCACGAGCTGACGGAAGTGTGTCAGACGCTGCGCGCGGCGCATCCGGCGCTGCTGGGCGTGGCCATCGGTTTTCCCGGCATCATTGATTCTCAGCGCGGACGGGTGCACTTTTCTGCGCCGCTCGGCTGGCAGGATGTCGATGTGCTGACGCCGCTGCGGCGCGGCGTTGAGCTGCCGCTGCGCATCATGAATAACGTCAAAGCGGCCGCGCTGCTGGCGGTGCAGCAGCTGGAGCTCAATAAAGCGCAAAGCCACTTCTATCTGCGCATCGCCGACGGCGTGGGCGGCGCGCTGGTGGAGCGCGGCGAGGTGTTCAGCGGCAGCAGCTGGACCGCCGGTGAGATTGGCCATCTGAGCGTGCAGCCCAACGGCGCGCGCTGCAGCTGCGGGCGACAGGGTTGTCTGGAGACGCTGGTCAGCCTGCCGGCTATCCAGCAGCAGCTGGCCCGGCGTAAGCCCGGCTTACGCTGGCAGTCTGGCGACAGCGAGCCGGAGATCGTGTATGAGCTGATGGCGCAGACCGGCCGCTATCTCGGCCATGCGCTGAGCCAGGTGATGCAGCTGGTCAATCCGGCCAGCATCATCATTGACGGCCCGTGGAATGCGCAACCGGCGTTTGTGCAGGCGGTACAGCAGGCGGCACAGGCCGGCACGCTGGCGTTTACCTTTGCCCATACCGCGCTGCACTTTCTGCCGCAGCGCATCGATCCGGCCAACGGTCTGGCGCTGGCGGTGATTGAGCACTATGAACGAGCGGTATGACCGGCGGAGCAGCGTTTCTTTTTTGACTCGCCAGCGGGCATAATACGTTGATTGACAGGCTCTCTTTGCGGACCGCGCAATGAAAACGCAGCGCATCACTCTGGACGATATTGCGACTCTCGCAGGGGTCACCAAGATGACGGTGAGCCGCTATCTGCGCACGCCGGAAAAGGTCAGGGCGGAAACGGCGGCGAAAATCGCCAGCGTCATAGCCGAAATCGGCTACGTCGCCGAACAGGAAAACACCGCGGCCTCGCGGCACCCACCGCCGCGCATCGGCGTACTCATCCCCTCATTCAATAATCAAATCTTTGCCGATCTGCTGGCCGGTATCGAATCGGTCACCAGCGCCCACGGCTATCAGACGCTGGTGGTCAACTACGACTACAATCCGCAGCGCGAAGAGGAGCAGATTGCCACGGTACTGGCTTTTAACGTGCAGGGATTGATCCTGACCGAGTCGGTGCATACCGTGCGCGCGGAAAAGTATCTCAACGCGGCCACCATTCCGGTCGCCGAAGTGATGGGACTGAGCGAGACGCGCGGGCGCATCAACGTCGGCTTTGATAATTACCGTGCCGGCTACGACATGACCGCGATGCTGCTGGCCAGCGGCAAACAGCGGGTGATTTATTTTGGCTCAATGTCCGACCGCCGTGACCAGCAGCGCTACGCCGGCTATTGCGATGCCGTGGCGGCGGCCGGATTGCCGGCCGGACGCATCGTTCCGAACAAAGTCTCTTCGGTGTCGATTGGCACTGGCATGATGACGCTGGCGCGCCAGCTCTATCCGCAGATGGATGCCATTCTCTGTACCAACGATGATCTGGCGGTCGGCGTGCTGCAGGAGTGTCAGGCGGCAGGCATTGCTGTGCCGCAGGCGCTGGCGATTGCCGGATTCCACGGACTGGAGATTGGTCAGGCGACAACGCCGCGGCTGGCCAGTGTGATTACACCGCGCTTCGAGATGGGCAAAGTGGCAACGGAAATTGTGCTGAAGAAGATTAACCAGCAGCCCACCATTGAACAGGTGGATTTGCATTATCAGCTGTCGATGGGCGCCACCATTTAGCGGTGGCGCTCTGGTGCAGGCGCGACGTGCGCCTGCATGATTAACGTTTAGTCGCGTGCAGCGGTGGGTGGCACAATCGACGGCTGAGCGTGATGGGTGCGCTTCAGGAAACGGCTCTCCAGCAAATTCCACGAGGTGTAAGCCAGCGCCAGCGTCATCACAATTGTCAGCCCCAGGCCAGCAAACGCGTTGGCATCGAACACACCGAAATGCTGCAGCACCTGAATAATCGGCCAGTGATAGAGGTACATGCCGTAAGAGAGATCGCCGTACTGGCTGATTTTAATCTCTTTACACAGGCTGGTGCAGAACAGAATCACTACCGCCGAAAACGCCACCGGTTCAACGATAAACGCGTAATCCGTGCTCTTGAACAGCAGGAACACCACCAGCGACACAATGGTGATCTCTTTCAGGCGGTCAAAGGTCGGCTGATGCACCGCCAGCAGGCTGCCAAAGAAGAAGTAGGACGACAGCGCAATAAACTGCTTGGCCAGCGTATCGGCTTTCGGGCCGCTGTACAGCGCGGTGAAGTAGAAGTACCAGGCGCAGGAGATAATAAAAATCACGCTCCACACCTTCAGCGGGCTTCGCTTCAGCAACGGCACGATAAAGGGCAGCAGCACGTAGAGCGTCAGCTCGGCTTTGATGGTCCACAGTGAACCATCCAGCGGCTGATTGGGGTTGTTGGTAAACACGCCCGGCAGCGACGGCTGAATAAAGTTAAGAAACGAGAAGTTGGCGACCAGATATTTAAGGGTTTCTTTATTTTTCAGGAAATCCATCAGCGGCAGGGTGGTGAGACACATGCCAATCACAAAACACATGATGATGGTGAAAATATAAGCCGGCAATATACGTTGTGCGCGCTTAATAAAATAGGACGTCAGCGATTTACTTCTTAAGTAACTTTTTGCAATAAGAAAACCACTTATTGCGAAAAATCCTTTGACGGCAAAATCACTATTGAGAAAATGCGCCAGGAAACGGATATCGGCGTTTCTCGTCACCTCAGCGGAATGCACCAGCATTACGATAAAGGCGAGGGAAAGTCGTACGATGTCAAAATTGTTTTTTTCGTTCATGTCAGCATTCTTTCATTGAGTGACGACGTGCCAGGAAAAGCCATGAAAGACTTTGCATGGTTACTTCGGAATATTCTTATCACAGGTGTTCTGCGTGAGCAGGTGCAATCTATTAGAATTTTAATCCTCATAAAAAGCAAGCAATGTTCAGGACCAGTAAAATATTCGGATTTTCCCTGGATGACGATGAGAAAGGGCTTATTAATGAAAAAACGCTAACCAGTTGGCTAGCGTTATTTCTGGACCTAACGGAACAGCTGGAAGGTGCGTGACACCTCATAGCCGACAATCGACTGCTTGCTCGATACGGTGTTGTAGTAGAGATAGTACAGCACCATCAGAATGGTGACAGCCACGGCAAGTACCTTCTTCAGCTTTTTGGTTTCCCAGATACACAGCGAAATAAGCACCGGCTCAACCTGCAGCAAATAGTTCGCCAGACGACCACCGGAAGCGTAATCCTGTAGCGCCATCCTCAGGCCACTGCCGATGGCAAAAGTGATCACCAGAATGTAATAGGTATTAAACTTTTCCGGGTCGAAATTTTTAATTTTATCGCTCAGCAACATGTAGCTGAAGATAAAGACGAAGCCGATATTCTTCAGGTTCGACAGGGTCAGAATACCCTGTTCCTGGCGTGAATCGGCATCGGCATAGCCCATGGCCCTGTCGCCCAGCGCACCGAGGTGGCTGGAGAGCGCGGCGATCAGCGCCGAACTGCCGAGAAACGCCAGCGGCAGGCTGGCGACCACGATGGCAATCGGGATGTATTTGTTTTTGCGCACAATCATCGCCAGCGGAATCAGCAGCGCGACAATCGCGGTGGCGTGGCTGATAAACGACAGGATGAAGGTGGTGATCATGCCAGACTTGCTGCGCCGCGACATGTGCCAGACGAAGCCCATTAAAAACGCCGAACATAAACCGAAGCGAATCTGGTTCATGTCTTTGTTGATAAACAGGTGCGCAGAGTAGACGGCGAGGGCCACCAGCGGCAGCGGTGTCAGCTTACGGAAGTAGTGCGCGTTGACACCAACAGCGATGACCGCGAAGACAAAGATGAAAATGTCCGGATTAGCGGTAAAGATGCGTGTCGCACCGGCAATGGCGTAAATGGCTGGTTCATAACGGAATTCCACGACCGCACGCCAGAAACCTTCGATAATAATTTTATCGATAAACTGGGCATAGAAGTCGCGATACTGGAAGTCATCAAGGCCGGTTCCCAGGCCACGAATACCGCCAAAAGTAAAAAGTACTACAACGGCAACAAAATAAAGCCACGTCCTGATTTGCGCTGTGTTTTCATTTTTACTTAACATGATTTCGACAATAGCGACGAAAGTCAGGCTAAGACTTATGATCCAGTAAATTCCCATGGTCACAGATTCTTATAGTTTAAAATTCACTTATAACATACGGTCTTGTTAACGTAAACATGAGAAAAGTCTAATTTTTTCTGGTCCGATATTATATTGAATAGGTTTTGCCATATTTATTTGCTACCGTTTCCACAAGCATTTTTCGATGAGTATGTTTTTTTCATTATCTCGCGGGGAGCCGGAGCGTCACTGAGCGATTTTGTTCGCTCAGTTTGACTTTTGTTACTGTTTTTATTCGGGATTTGGAGCCAGTGCGATGAAAGGGTTGCGGATATTTAGCCTGTTTTTTTTACTGTATCTTCCGGCCGCGTTTGCCAATAAGGAAATTCCGATCTGGCCGAATGAAGTGTCAGCAAATAATAAATTTATTAATTTTAGTAAAAACCCGGCCATTAATAACCGGGCTGTTACCCACGTCGATGCGCCACAAATGATTTATGTTCCGGCGACCGGAAAAAATAATCATGCGGCGGTGCTAATCATTCCCGGTGGGGGTTTTTCTTATATTATGAAAGATCTCGAAGGGCTGGACGTGGCCAACGTGCTCAGCAAGCAGGGCTATGCTTCATTTGTGTTAATTTATCGTCTGCCACACGACGGTTCAGCGCAGTATCGCCAGCAGGCTTTTGCCGATACCCAGCGAGCGCTGCGGCTGATTCGGGCCAATGCGCAGCAGTACCAGGTAGCGCCTGAGCGCATTGGCGTGATGGGCTTTTCCGCCGGTGCCTTTCTCGCCGCCAATTTGAGCAACACTCCCGATGAAGCTAACTATCAGGCCGTCGATGCGCAGGATAAGGTGTCGGCGCGCCCGGATTTCAGCGCGCTTATCTACCCGGTGCTATCGCTGAAACAGGGCGTGACCCACCCCGGCACGCGCGCGGCGCTGTACGGAAAAGATCTCACTGCCCAACAAATGGCGCAGCTTTCGCAGGAAGATCGCGTCAGCGCACACACGCCGCCGACTTTTCTGGTGCAGGCGCTGAACGACGGCACCGCCTCACCGCAAAACGCGCTGGGCATGTTGAACGCACTGCGGCAGAACAAGGTCAACGTGGAACTGCATCTATTCCAGCAGGGCGGTCATGGCTTCGGCACCGGCCAGAAGCAACATCTGCCGGTGCAAAACTGGCTCACCCTGTTCCACGCCTGGCAAAGCAGCCTGGTGAAGCGGTAAGCGGGATGCGCCGCGGTAACGCAGATGGCGCAGAGGAAACGGAATTCCTCTTTGGGCAGTTATACGGTGTCTGCCAGCACACCGTCGGTTAGCCTGGCAAGGATTTGATGATAACTGCTGCACGGCAACTTACCGATCAACACACGGTTATGGTTACCGGCCTGAGCGAGAGGGTGAGCGCTACGTCAAACGGCTGTGTCTCGATAACTCTTTGCAGACGATTTATGAGGCTTCCATTTGATTGCGGTGCACGAAAGCAAATAAATCACTCATGGTTTTGCAGTGCAGTTTATCCATTAACCGGCTTTTATAAGTACTGACGGTTTTATTACTGACGCCCATCCGCGCCGCGATGCGCATATTATTCAGGCCCTTAATAATGTGATGAAAAACCTGAAACTCCTGTGGTGACAATGATTCAATCATTTTTTTCTCCGCCTGCGTGCTTTCCTGCTCCATTTGCTGCATAAAACCGCCCAGCGGGAAATAACCGTAACCACGTTGTGTCGCCTGAATAGCAGTGGCGATCTCTGGCATATCGGTTTTTTTACTGACAAAGCCATTGGCGCCGCTGCGCAGGCTCTGCACGGCATACACGTTTTCATTTTTCCCGGAGATAACAATGATTTTTCCTGGAAAACTCTGATCGCGCAACGACTTAACCACTTCAATTCCGTCCAGCGACGGCAGGTCGATATCAATGATGACGATATCCGGCTGCTGCTGCTGAATCAACGTTACCGCTTCCCGGCCATCGGCGCTTTCGGCCAGCACCGTATGTCCATTTTGTTCCAGCAAATAACGAACGGCCATCCGCGCGATCGGATGGTCATCAACCACAACGACCTGAGCCATAGTTAACCTTTTCCTGATGAGTGAATGACAGGTCAAACCTTAGCCGCTCGTTGAATTTTATATATTGCGTATGATCAAGAACAATAAAATAATTATTTGTAGTCTATGTCCTACAAGATTAAATTAATTATAAAAGGGAAGTGGTTATTCCGCCTGGAGGAGTTATCTTTCCTGGTGGGAAATAAATATTCCCTTTCTGTCACTCAGTTCATTAATTAATTAGCTGATGCCCAATCGCCTTTTCATCGGAATTTCTTTTATTGTGGCGGTCTGCCTTTTCCTATTGGCAGCCTGATTAACACGGATGCCTGGTCAGGGCGTCATCTACGCTCAGCCGGGATAAATTGTTGCCGCCAGCGTGGTTTGCTACAGTAGCGGGAATTTCAGAGGAAACGTCCATGCCACGCGATAACCGCCTGTCCCGCTCGCTGCACGCGCTCATTCATCTTGATCGTCACGTTAAACGCGCCACATCCGATGCCATGGCAAAAATGCTCGGCACCAATCCGGTGGTGGTGCGTCGCATGATGTCAGGGCTGCGTGAAAAGGGGTATCTGGTGTCGGAAAAGGGGCACGGCGGCGGCTGGGAGCTGCGTGCGGACCTGCACGATATCACGCTGCTGGATGTGTACCAGGCCATCGGCTCACCGGCGCTGTTCAGTATTGGCCCGGCGGCCGATCCTTCGCCCTGCCTGGTGGAACATGCGGTGGACGCCCGGCTTGACCAGGCGCTGGGTGAAGCCGAAGCGCTACTGCTGCAGCGCTTCAGCCAGATTACCGTGGCGGACATCGCCGACGATTACCTGCAAAAAATGGCCAGCCTTGGGCTGGATCCGCACACCTTTCCGCGCTGCAGCGACTAGCCGGCGCGGCCGTTAATCCTGCTTCTGCAATTTGATCTGCGCGTCATGCTTCATCACATGCGTGGTGACGGCGGCCTGAAACACTTTAAACATCATACCGCTGACAAACGTGGTCAGCGTCAGCGTAATGAAGGCTGTCATGATCCAGTCGACCAGCGGCCAACCGCTGTTCAGCAGCGTCGGGTGGTAAATCAGCATCGCGGCAAACACTACCCAATGGCTCAGGCAATAGAAACAGTGAAACAGATGACCGAGCAAGGCGTGTTTGCGTGCGGTCCAGGCGCGCAAACCGGCAAACAGTTCGGTCTGCGTCATGGTCATCGCGATGCTGGCTGAGGCCAGCGCAATCGCCAGGCACACACCCGTGTCAGAGAGTAAAAAGGCATGCATAGATTTTCTCCTTTGTGACGATCCGCGCAGCGGAAAGAACGGCTGCTTATCTATCATGTAACTTACAATATTACATTATGTGCACTGGTGCAACAGCGTGTTCTCCCCGCCGGAGTAGTGACAAGTAAATTGGCGAGTTATCGCTATTTATTGGCTTTATACGCAAACACAGCCAGTCGTCCTGTTTTTACAATGTCGCAGATTGAGTCGCACCACGGCATCAGGAGGAGAGGATGGATATTCACGCAGCCTTTATGCATCAGCTGATGATGTGGATAGAGGCGAATATCGAACAAAAGCTCATGCTGGAGACGGTCGCACAGCGGGCCGGTTATTCGCAGTGGCATCTGCAGCGGCTGTTCCGCAGCTACACTGGCGTGGCGCTGGGAGCCTATATCCGTGAACGGAAGCTAACGGCTTCCGTCATCACCCTGCTCAGCAGTAACACGTCGCTGATGCAGATTGCGCTGCAGTTTGGCTTCGATTCACAGCAAACCTACTGCCGCACCTTTCGGCGCATGTTTGACCTGCCGCCGGGCGCGTTTCGCCGCAAATACCGGCACAGCCTGCCACCGATTGACGGTCCGGCTAGCCTGCTGATGCTGCATTCGCAGAGTCGGCTGGCGTCATAAAGTATTTGCCTGGCGTTGAGCCGAAGGCGGCGCGAAACGCGCTGATATAGCTGCTGACGCTGTCGAAGCCCACCTGCCAGGCAACCTGCTGCACACTGTGGCCCGCCGCCAGCCCTTCCAGCGATTTGAGCAGGCGCGACACCTGACGATATTTACTCAGGCTCATGCCAACCGCGTTCGACCAGTGGCGACTCAGGCTGCGCGCGCTCAAACCAGCCCACTGCGCCAGCTCCGGCCCGGTGCGTGTATCAGCCGGATCGTCCATCAGCAGGCGTGCAATCTGCCGTAGCCGCGGCTCATCCGGCAGCGGCAGGGTGAGTTCCTGCGGCGTGGATTCGTACAGTTCATCAAGAAACACCTGACCCAGCCGGGCATAGCGCGCGCTGCTCCACAGTTCAGGCTCCAGCACCGCCAGCCGTTCTGCCAGCGGCTCCAGCACGGTTGGGCAGGAGAGCAGCACCGGCCGATCCGGCAGCGGCGCGGCCAGCGCTTCGTCAATCAGTACCGTCCAGCCCAGCACGCGCCCCGGCCCGACAAGGGCATGGTCAAACCACGGCGGAATCCAGCCGACCAGCCGCGGCGGGTTAGCAAAAATGCCCGACGAGGTGTTCACCGTCATCAATCCCTGGCGCAGACAAAACAGCTGACCGGCGGCATGACGATGCGTGCGTCGCTCGCGATCCAGCTCCTTCGACAGTGACACGGCAATGACTTTGGGCGCATCCGGTCGCATCAGCCGCTGGCGCAGCTCTTCCTTACGCGGATCGCCAGAGAACGGAAGGTTGTCGGATGGATGGATGAGCATGGCTGGGCCTGAGTGGTGGAAGATCACAGGAGTAAGGATTTTAGCTCAATTTATTGCTTTTATTGGTTTTAATTTTGTTGGTTAATTTATTTTATACATAGTTCCATACACAGTTAGACTTTTTGGCATTCATTGAGTGCTATGTGTATCACTCCAGTAAGAGCAAAAAAATGATTTTGCGTGAAAGTGTTCATACTGTTCATATTCTCATTTTTTAACTTCAATACCTTACAGGATGAGTGGTTTGAGGTGTGATGTTTACATGTGTACACTAGTGGTGACCACCTCAACCTAAATGAAAAAGGCTCAATCCTACATGTGTGGGTGACGCTATCAGGCGTTACTCGCTGGTAATGGTCAGTTCTGTATCAGGAACGTAAGTTGCACAGAGACATTTTTAATGTATGCAGATGACAGATTGCTATGATTGATAACTGAGTGGCTTTCTTATGCCAGTTTATATTGTCGTAAATAAGTCTGATGAATATTTACAACCTCAATTTTTAGGAAGTATTAGGAGCTATATGAAAGCCCGGCTGTTACCCCCGCGAGAAAACTACAGTGGTAATCTTGTTTGGAAAAAAGATGATTTTCTTGAAAAAGTTGATGAGATTTCAATATCTCTTAAAAAGTTAAGGGATCTTGGATACTGGGCCAGTACATTCCCTGAAGGTGATGGCATTGCATTTAATTATAAATATGAGAAACATCCCAAAAAAAATATTGAAATATTAGAAGATTTCCGAAGGTGCCTAGAATGGATAAATATAGACTTAGCTAAGTCAGATAACTCAAATTTAGAGCTCGCTGATTTAGAGGATGAAAACAAAAAGATGGAGTGCACAATCATTGTGCCGATTGAGAATATTTTTATTCAGGAAACAATATCGATTGGGCAGTATATTTTTTATTGTAAGAAACAATTTGACGATAAACCATATGAGCGTCTATCGGAGCAGAACGGTTCCTATATACAGTTCAACTGCCAATTGTCCTATAAAGATTTATTAAAACTCAATACAACCATTGATCATAATAGCTACATAATAAACAAGTGTTTATCTATGGCTGAATATGCGCTTGACCTCGTCAGATTTTCTCATAGCTCATTTATGCGTAAAGAATTCACTCCGAATCCTGCAGGCCAATGCCCTAGCGGATTCTATGATGTGGAAATCATTCCTTTAGAGCGAACTCACCTCAAACCACTTTTGATTAGTGGAATATCAAGACCGCTTGGCGTGAGTAATAATTGGCTTGGTCCCCAAGTTGATAGCCTTTATTATCTAGGGCTAGATTATTTATCTAGTGTATTCAGTAAGGCTATTGAAAATGAGCTTTCTATGGTAGTCACTTGTGCTATTAGGTCATGCAGGCAGTCTTTGTATTCAATTGGCGAAGAGTCACAGTTTTTAAATCTCATTTTTGCACTTGATGGTCTTTCTAATATCGACCCAGCATGGAAAGGATGGAAGCAAAGAACTTACATTGCTGCACTTACTTGTAATAACTCACTAATTAAATTTAAGAAGAATTTACAAGTTTATGACAAGCTATATACGGAGGTTAGAAACAAACTTGTACATGATGGCAAAGACTTTTATCAACTACAAGTCAACGCGGATGAATCTTCTGAACAAATATTTACATACATAAAAGTAATTATAGCCATTATAGAAAGAAACAATTACTCAACTTTGAATGAATTAAGGGGGCATGCGATTCAAATTTTAAGACAGGATGAGTTTAAAATTGCTATTAAAGAGGTGATTGACAATGTGTCTATATTGAGAGGGAGTAATCCTTGGTACCCATCATGGTAAATTATTACTAATTTCATCCAATATCAACTGAGACGCAGTTAATGAATGGTTGGTCATAATTTTTTGTTTTTACGTATTATTTGCTTAATAATATATTGCATCAACCTTTACAGTTCTTAAAAATAAGAGAGTCGATATGGCACCCCCGAGAAGAAAAATTATAAAATCTTTTTTTGCCGTTTTTTTAAGTTGTGTCCTCGCCGTTTCGGCTTATTTTGGAGCGTTGAATGGAGTGTTTGATTTATATCAAAATATTGCAAATAATTTTTTCCAAAAGAAAGCGGAAGATAATCTTCATGTGATTTATACCGGGGCGTCTATAAAGTATATAGAATCAATTTTTGGTGCTCCTGTAAAGGAAGAACACTCTGAGGATGGTAAGGTAAATGAGTATATTTACTCCTTTAGAAAGTTCTATCTACAAGTGGTTTATGATAACAAAAATACGGTAATACTTTACTCTGTAACTAGCAAAGATAAGGATTTCCATCCTGAGATACCATATCTGGGTAAGACACTTGGCCATACATTTAAAGATTTTGGAAGTGATGTTGATTATTTGCAGTCTGGCTACTCATCTAAATTCTATAAATATGAGGAGGGGCACTATTTAGGAAATCCAGGTAATTATAGGAACTTTTATCTTTCCTATAATCCTGCTGGTACTGATTATTCTGAGTTGCACGCGCTGCCTGATTTTTATAATAGCAACAAGTTTCCTCCAAATGAAAAAGATCTTGAAGAATTCAGAGATAAAAATGTTCCTAATACTTTTGGTATTGGCGATATACAAGGTGATCCTGATGGTCCTGAGTTAAGCTTTGGACTTGGGATTGATTATTTCGATGCGAGAGATATTCCCAATAAAGATTAGAGGTGGTGAGCAGGTTCTATATCATTTCTCTCGCTTAGCATTAGGTAATAAACATTGGGTTAGCCATTTAGCTATTATGTCAACTTTTCACCCATAGATGACCTTTGCTGGCCTTGGAATTGTTTTAAATAAAAAAACGGCCTGGGTCGGTTTATATTTAGACGATTATCACGCACTACATGCTGGTAACCAATCTACCTTGCTACCCTCATGTAACGTCAGGTTGGTTTGTATGCCGTTATTCGTCCGGCGCTTGAGAAGCACGCGTGGGCCTTTATGGTTCTGCATTCTGCCAGGTTCATTAAACCCCGCACAGCTGCTGCCCGAGTAGCGGTTTTTTTGTGCCCGCCCTTTGTCTTTCTAAAGCCTTTTTCCTGGCCAGCAGATTTGTAAAGAGTGATGCATGCATAGCGTGCATGGATTTGCATGAAAAAACATGCACCGCTTTTCATCGTTCAGCTCATACCGGGCGCGGCCCGGCCCGCATCATGCACCTGCATGAAAAGCGATGCATAAAGCGGGCAGGCGTGGCGGGGATGGCATTGCGCGCTGGATAGCATTTATCATTTGTCATCACTGTTAACTAGCAGCTGTCTGATAGCTAAGGTTGCTATATTACGAAGACATATTTTCTTTTGAGATTCGTCTTTAATATTTGATAGCATGTTTGCATATTGTAGTATTTGGTTGTTCGACGTTACCGCCTCATCATAGCCTGCAAATTCATAGAAACGATTTAATCCACATAATGAAATGGTTTTCTCTCCTTTCTGAGTTTTAGATATATAAAATTCACCAGGCTTTATTGCTTCAATATGCTCATCATAATTATCGAAGTGAGGGTGAACGATAGAATAATCATCTGATTTAGAGGGAAGGCGCCTTCTGGCCTTGCTCTGAGTAACTCTATGGGCACCTTTTCGATGATTACATTCTGGGCATGCAGCACAAAGATTTTTGGGTTCGAACATAAACTCACACGCTAGTTCTCGCGATATTATATGTTCAATGTCCCATACTCGACCATTAGTGCTTTTTATTACTTGCTTGCAATATACACAGGTATATGCTTGTGCTTTGATATAGTGATACTTTATTTCTTTTCTTATGAAATCAATGTCGTCATCAGACCAGTACGATCCACAAAAACCATTGCTCTTAAGTTTTTCTTTTATTTTTAGTAATGCTTTCTCAGAATAATTAACTTCATCTAACATTTAAAGAACCTCCCTGTTATTTCAAGTGCGAGATCGATTAATTTTCTAACGTTATCTTCGTTTTCAATTTTACTCCTGTTTTTTTAAGCAATTCGAGATCATCAGAATAGTCTTTGAGATTAAATGTTCCATTAGACAACGCAGTAAGAATATTTACTGCAATTCTGTTTAAATACTCGTTACCTAACCCTGGGGCATCAAAAAGAGTGGCGAGTTGGAAATCGGCAGATTTATTTATGAAATGTTGTGAAGAGATACAGTGACCAGTTTCAATCAATGAGATGAAGCAATTTTCCTCTCTTAAATTCGATACAATTTGTGGCGAATGGGTGGCTACTATAAAATGACATCCTTTAATGTGAGTAAATGAATCAATAAGAAGTTGTATATAAGTTTCCTGCCATTCTGGATGCAAGCTTATCTCTGGTTCATCAATTAATATTAATGAATTGTCTTCTATACTTGCAGCGATTCCAAGCACATTGAGAAGAATGCATTGCTGTCCAGAGCTTGCGTCATTTATACTAAATCTTACACTATCTTCTCTCCACCATGACCACCCGTCTTTATCTCGAGATGGCTTTCTGTTAACAATAACATCATTTACCGTAAGAATCCCAATATCAGCTAGGATTTTAATGTCAGAAATAAATTTTTTGGTGCGGCTGTCAACTTTTAATGAATCATAAAAGATTTCAAATGTAATAATCCTTGAGAAGTCATGCTTTATACAATAATCATTTAATGTGAAGAATGCATCTCTTAATTTTTTAAGGTTGATGTCATATTTTTTATATAAAAATGATAAATCTCTTTGTGCTGCTGATGAAATATAGTTCATGAACTCATTTGTTGACATGGCTGAAAGGTTACTCATGAATTTACCAATTCCATGTTTCAGTCTGAAATTTATTTCAAAATGGGACTCAAGACCTAAAAACCCAAGTAGTTTTTTAATGGTGGGTTTGTTACTTATTAGAGAGTTATCGGCTACTGAAAAGAATAGCTTTTGAACTAGAGATAATAAAGCTTTGTTTTTTGAACGGTCTTCAATTCCATAATAATTGTATATAACTTGGGATTCTTTTCTTCCTGAAAAATAAGATATCTCCTCAGGGAATTTGTCAAAAGGGCTGGTTGACGCTGCAATTATTTTCTTGGGGCATACAAGATCTTTATTTATAGATTTGTATTTAATTATACTGCGACCATGCACCTGTATTTTCGAATGGACCTTGTTTGATGTTATGGATAGAGAGGAGTTATGATCATCTTGTTTATATTGACTTACCGTACCTATGTCTCTTTTCAAAAGTGTATTATCTACGTAAATTGAGCATAATACGTTCACAATCTCACTGAGAACTCGACTTTTTCCAGAGCCATTCTTGCCAATAAGAACTGTAAATATATTTTCTTCGCTATCTGTTTCTATTTTATCTAAAAATGAAATAGATAGTCGTTCGTAGTCTACATAATCAATTCTATAGCTCATTTTATACCCTCTGAGCGGACAATGTTTGAATACCACTGCAACATCTCATTTCTTTTTTCAATGTATTGAGCATGATTGTAGGTATCTCTAATTTTATTTCTATCAACATGTGCCAATTGCATCTCAATCCATGTACTGTCGACCCTTGTTCATGCAGTATTGTGGACATTGTATGTCTAAAGCCGTGACGTGTGGCTCAGCCTTTATAGCCCAATAATTCAATGACTTGAGAAACACTCTCTTTAGAGATTGGTTTTTTACGATTGCTCCTGCCAATAAAAATGTATGGGTAATGGCCTGTTATGGGCCTGAACTGATTGAATATATCAATTACCTGAGAAGATAAGGGAACAATGTGAGGGCTACGCATTTTCATTCTTTAAGCCGGAATTTCCCATATACCATTTTCTAAATCAACCTCATCCCAAGTAGCAAAACGCATCTCCTGCGTCCTTACACCCGTGAACATAACGATCTTTGTCGCATTTTTAGTAATGATACTACCTGTATACGCTTCCAGGTCTCGTACAAAATAAGGCAGCTCTTCCGCAGATAAAATGGTTGATTCTTTTGTTTGGGAACGGTTGGCGCAATAGGTAAATCAGGAGCAGAAATGTACTCAGCTCGGCCGGTAATAATTGCATATCGGAACTCCTCACCGCAGCGCTGGCGAACCTTGCAGGTTTTCTCTAAAGCTCCACGCTTTTCAATACGACGCAGCACCTCAAGAAACTCAAGCGGCTTAATCTCTGAGATTGGACGACTGCCGATAAATGGGAAAACATCCTGCTCAAAGGTCTTAATCATCTCGTCCCGGTAAGCAACGGTCCAGCGGTCCGCCTTATTCGTGTGCCATTCTCGACTTATCACCTCAAAAGAGTTTTCTGCAGAAAGCTCTTTTGCCAGTTTTTGGGCCTTACGCTCTTCTACTGGATCAATGTCATTAGCTACCTGCTTGCGCGCGATATCGAGTTTCTCGCGTGCCTCAGCGAGTGAAACGAGGCTATAGGAGCCAAACGACATCAACTTAGCCTTACCGTTGAACCGATAACGGAAGCGCCATCCTTTGCTGCCATCAGGGTTAACGAGTAAAGCCAAGCCGAGGCTGTCGCTAAGGGTGTAAGGCTTTTCCTAGGGTTGTGCGCGTCGAATTTGTATGTCTGTGAGGGCCGTGTGTATAAGTCTAAAGTGTGTATAAAAATTCTATACGCACCACTATACACATTTACTGTGGATTCTGGCAGATGTGTTAGGACTAATACGGATGAGTTGTTATTTCAATGCTATGTTTTTAAAGGTAATTAAAAATAATATCGGAAGGCTACGGAAGTGTAGTGGCGGAAGATCACAGGAGTCGAACCTGCCCGGGACCGCTGGCGGCCCCAACCGGATTTGAAATCCGGCCGCCTCACCGGAGACGACGATCTTCCTTTGAAGATGCCGCGCAGTATAGCGGCAATTGGCGGCAAAATCTTGATCGCATCGGGCCGTTACTGCACCTTCTCGCCGTGATGCTGCCGATACTCCTTAGGCGTGGTGGCGTAGCTTTTCTTAAACACCGAATAGAAGTACTGCAGGGAAGGATAGCCGCACATCTGCGAAATTTCATTAATATTCAATGAAGAGCAGGCCAGCAGTTCACGCGCTTTCTCCAGCTTCTCGCGGTGAATCATGGCGTGAATGGTGTCGCCGGTCTCATCGCGAAAACGCTTTTCCAGATTGGAGCGCGACATGCCAATCGCATCCAGCACCTGTTCGACCTTGATGCCTTTACAGGCGTTAAAGCGGATGTAATGCATCGCCTGAATCACCGCCGGATCGCGCAGCGAACGAAAATCAGTAGAGCGGCGGGCAATGACTTTCACCGGCGGCACCAGAATGCGTTGCAGCGGCAGCGTTTGCCTATCGAGCAGACGATGCAGCAGCTTGGCGGCCTGATAACCCATCTGGCGTGTGCCCTGGGCTACCGAAGAGAGCGCCACGCGGGACAGATAGCGCGTCAGCTCTTCGTTATCGATGCCGATTACGCTGAGCTTCTCCGGCACCGGAATTTTCAGGTGTTCACAGGCCTGCAGCAAATGGCGCGCACGCGCGTCGGTCACCGCGATAATGCCGGTCTGCGGCGGCAGCGTTTGCAGCCAGTCGGCGAGGCGGTTTTGCGCGTGCTGCCAGTTTTCCGGCGCGGTTTCCATCCCCTGATACACCACACCCTGGTAGCGCTCGCGCATCACTAGCTGGCGAAACGCCTGCTCGCGCTCCTGCGCCCAGCGTTTGCCGCTGGCGGCGGGCAGGCCGTAAAACGCAAAGCGATGAATGCCTTTCTCTTTCAGGTGCAGAAAGGCACTCTCCACCAGCGCAGCGTTGTCGGTGGCGATGTAGTGCACCGGCGGATAATCCTGCTGGCGGTGATAAGAGCCACCAACGCCGACAATCGGCACCGGCACATTGCTGAGCAGGCTCTCGATCGAGCTGTCGTCGTAATCCGCAATGACACCGTCCCCCAGCCATTCGCGGATGTTGTCGATGCGGCAGCGGAAATCCTCTTCAATGAAGATATCCCAGTCAGTTTGCGAAGCCTGCAGATACTCGCCAACCCCTTCCACCACCTGGCGGTCATACACCTTGTTGGCGTTAAACAGCAGCGTAATACGGTAACTTTTTTCGTGCATCGTGGCGCGCTCCCTTAAACCTGTTGCGCATTGCATAGCACGGCGGAAAAGGCAGCAGAAATTGTTTGCGCCACATTGTGATCGCCCACGCGATTACACCCGGCGGCGCGTGGCCGTATCCATCCACACCGCCAGCAGTAAAATCGCCCCTTTGACGATGTACTGCCAGAAGGTCGGCACGTCCATCATGCTCATGCCGTTATCCAGAGACGCCATGATGAAGGCGCCCATCACCGCGCCGGCCACCGAACCGACGCCGCCCGCCAGGCTGGTGCCGCCAATCACGCAGGCAGCGATGGCGTCCAGTTCGGCAATATTGCCCGCCGAGGGCGAGCCAGCACCAAGACGTGAGCTGAGGATCAGGCCGGCGATAGCCACCATGACGCCGTTGATGGCGAACACCGCCAGCTTGGTGCGCGCCACGTTGATGCCAGACAGGCGCGCTGCATCAATGTTGCCGCCGATGGCGTAAATCCGTCGTCCGAAGGCGGTGCGCGTGGCCATAAACATGCCGCCGAGCAGCAGCAGTGCCAGCAGCAGGACCGGTGTCGGCACGCCGCGGTAATCGTTCAGTAACCAGATGGCACCCAGCACCAGGACGGCGGTAATCGCCTGGCGTGCCACCGTGCCGCTGGCGGCTGGTTGTGATAACCCCAGCTGCTGACGACGCAGCCGCAGCCGCCATTGCCAGAGAATAAACAGTGCCAGACCGGCGAAGCCGAAGCCAAAGCCAACACCGCCCGGCAAATAGCTTTGCCCGATCTGTGACATCGCCGGCGTTGTTGGCGCTACGGTGGTGCCATCGGTAAAACCAACCAGAATGCCGCGAAACGCCAGCATGCCCGCCAGCGTGACGATGAACGAGGGTACCTTACGGTATGCGACCCACCAGCCATTCCAGGTGCCCAATAACAGGCCAAGCACCAGCGTTACCACGATGGTCAGCGGCAGCGGCCAGCCGAGCCAGACGTCAAAGATGGCTGCGGCACCGCCCAGCAGGCCCATCATCGAACCGACGGAAAGGTCGATCTCCGCCGAGATAATGACAAACACCATGCCCACCGCGAGGATGCCGGTGATGGCGGTCTGGCGCAGCAGGTTAGAGACGTTGCGTGGGCTAAGCCAGGCACCGTCGGTGGTCCAGGTGAAGAACAGAGCGATAAGCACAATCGCTCCCAGCATCACCAGCACCTGCAGATTGAAGCGCGGAAACTTGCCCGGCGCTGGCTTGCCCGGGGTACCGGACAGGCTCTGGCTACTTTCAGTTTTAAGCATAATGTTCGCTCCGCAGGGCAGCTTCCATGACCTGCTCCTGAGTCAGGTTATCGTTAATCAGATCGGCTTTGATTTGCCCTTCGTGCATCACCAATACGCGGTCACTCAGACCCAGCACTTCAGGCAGTTCGGAGGAGATAACAATCACCGCGATGCCCTGCTGCACCAGCGCGTTAATCAGCAGATAGATCTCCTGGCGAGCGCCGACGTCGATGCCGCGCGTCGGTTCGTCCAGAATCAAAATGCGCGGATTGAGCAGCAGGCATTTGGCGAGGATCGCTTTTTGCTGATTACCACCGCTGAGGCGGCCAATCGCCAGCTCGGGTGAGGAGGTTTTGACGCGCAGGCGGCGGATAGCATCATTGATCGCCTGCTGCTCCTGTGCTTCATCCAGCGTGGAGAAGCGATGGCTGTATTGATCCAGCGCGGCCAGCGTGATGTTTTTCCCCACGCCCATCAGTGGCACGATGCCATCTTTTTTCCGGTCCTCCGGCACCATGGCGATGCCGTGCGCAATCGCGGCCCGGCAATCGTCGATCTTCACCTGCTGGCCATCAATCCAGATTTCGCCCTGCCAGCGACCGGGCCAGACACCAAACAGGCACTGGACCGTTTCGGTGCGTCCTGCACCCACCAGCCCGGCAATACCGAGAATTTCGCCGCGCTTCAGGCTGAACGACACATTATTAACGCGGCGCACGTGGCGGTTGACCGGATGCCAGGCGGTGAGGTTTTCCACTTTCAGTACCGTTTCGCCGATCTCGTGCGGCTGGTGCGGATAAAGTGCGGTGAGCTCGCGGCCCACCATCATCGTGATAATGTCATCTTCACTCAGCCCGGCCGCTGGCCGTGTGGCGATGTGCTGACCATCGCGGATCACACAGATGGTGTCCGAAATCGCTTTGACCTCATTAAGCTTGTGGGAGATGTAGATGCAGGCAATACCGTGCTCGCGCAGGTTAGTGATAATCCCAAGCAGCACTTCGGTTTCCTGTTCGGTGAGCGACGAGGTCGGCTCATCAAGAATTAGCAATCGCACCTGCTTATTCAGCGCCCGCGCGATCTCTACCAGTTGCTGCTGACCGAGGCCGAGCTCGCCAACTTTGGTGGCAGGCGAAACGTTAAGTTTGACCCGCTCCAGCAGCTGCTGGCAGCGCAGCGTCATGGTTTCATCATCGACCATACCGAAGCGACCGAGCTCGGCACCGAGGAAAATGTTCTCCATGACCGTAAGCTGCCGCACCAGCGCCAGCTCCTGATGAATAATCACAATGCCTTTGCGCTCGGTGTCGCGGATGGTTTGCGCCTCGATGCGATCGCCGGCAAAGCGGATTTCGCCGTCAAATTCGCCGTGCGGGTAAAGCCCGCACAGCACTTTCATCAGCGTCGATTTACCCGAGCCGTTCTCACCGCACAGCGACATGACTTCACCGGCTTCGAGCCGCAGGCTGACGGCGTCCAGCGCTTTCACCGCGCCGAAACGCTTGGTGATGTTGTTCATTTCCAGCAGCATCGATCTGCTCCTTCGCGTTTCAGGCGCTTAGAGTTCGCTCTGTTTATGGAAGCCGTCTTTCACCACGGTGCTTTCGATGTTGTCTTTATTGACCGGAATCGGCTTCAGCAGGCGCGACGGCACCTCTTTCAGGCCATTATTCAGCTTGCTGTTGCTGGCGGGGGTTTTGCCGTCGCCCAGTTCCACCGCAATTTTTGCCGCTTCGGTGGCAAGTTCGGTGATAGGTTTGTACACCGTCATGGTTTGCGTGCCGTTCATGATGCGTTTGATGGCGGCGAGATCGGCATCCTGACCGGAAATGGCGACTTTGCCCGCCAGTCCCTGCGCGCTCAGCGCCTGAATGGCCCCACCGGCGGTGGCATCGTTGGAGGCAACGACGGCATCAATGTGGTTGCTGTTAGCGGTCAGCGCGTTTTCCATTATTTTCAGCGCATTCTCTGGCAGCCAGGCATCAACCCACTGATCGCCCACCACTTTAATGCTGCCGTTATCGATGTAAGGTTTTAACACTTTCATCTGGCCGGCACGGAACAGACGTGCATTATTATCCACCGGCGATCCGCCCATCAAAAAGTAGTTCCCTTTAGGTACCTGTTTAACCAGACTTTCGGCCTGCAGTTCGCCGACTTTTTCATTATCAAACGAGATATAAAAATCGATGTCGGCATTATTAATCATGCGGTCATAAGCGAGGACTTTAATGCCTTCGCGTTTCGCTTCGGCCACCACATTACTCAATACCTGACCGTTATAAGGAATGATGACCAGCACATCGACACCGCGGTTGATCATATTTTCAATCTGTGAGATTTGCGTCTCTTCATTGCCGTTGGCCGACTGGACAAATACTCTGGCCCCAGACTTTTCCGCCTGGCTGACAAAAATGTCCCGGTCTTTCTGCCAGCGTTCCAGACGTAAATCATCGATCGCCATACCGATTTTCACTTCTTTCGCCAGCCCGGCGTGGCTGAACAGGGCCAGTGCAGCGCTGAGGGCTAACAGCGTGTGTCTCATTTTCATCATGGTCATCCTGTAGGTTGAGGCTATTGTCGTTGTAAGGCTATGAACCAGGGCGGATGAATTGTTGCCCCGCGACGTGAACAACATCAATTACTGATTTTTATCCTGCTATTACGTTTTTTTGTTTATTTGTGATTCTTTGAGCGCGATCGAAATTTTACGCGGTCATCTGTTAAATCATGCAGCGGCGCTGCGCGCCGGCCCGCGATGTAATTAAATACATGGATTTGCGAGCTGCCGCACAAATAATAATTATCTTAAGTTCAGTGTGAAATATCGTAATTGAGCTGAACGCTTACGCCTCCGCAAAATAACGCTTCACTGCTGACCATTCGGGTCTGATGCTAAGGAGCACAACATGCACGCTTATTTCGACCAGCTTGAGCGCGTTGGTTATGAAGGGGCCAATACCACTAACGCACTGGCGTTTCGTCATTACAATCCGCAGGAAGTGATTCTGGGTAAAACCATGGCGGAACACCTGCGTTTTGCCGCCTGTTACTGGCACACGTTCTGCTGGAACGGGGCGGATATGTTCGGCGTGGGTGCCTTTGATCGCCCGTGGCAGAAAAATGGCGATGCGCTGCAGCTGGCGAAGCTCAAAGCGGATGTCGCGTTCGAGTTCTTTTATAAACTCAACGTGCCTTATTACTGCTTCCATGATGTCGATGTGTCACCGGAAGGTGATTCACTGCGCAGCTATCAGGAAAACCTGGCGGTAATGACCGATAAACTGCTGGAAAAACAGCAGGAAACCGGCGTCAGATTGCTGTGGGGCACCGCGAACTGCTTTACGCATCCCCGCTATGCGGCCGGCGCGGCGACCAGCCCGGATCCGGAAATTTTCGCCTGGGCAGCCAGCCAGGTGTGCAGCGCGATGCAGGCGACGCAGACGCTGGGCGGTGAAAACTATGTGCTGTGGGGCGGACGCGAAGGATACGAGACGCTGCTGAATACCGATTTGCGGCAGGAGCGCGAGCAGATCGGGCGCTTCATGCAGATGGTGGTGGAGCACAAGCATAAAATCGGTTTCCAGGGGATGCTGCTGATTGAGCCGAAGCCGCAGGAACCGACTAAACACCAGTACGACTTTGATGTCGCGACGGTCTACGGTTTCCTCCGGCAGTTTGGCTTGGAAAAAGAGATCAAAGTGAATGTGGAAGCCAACCATGCCACGCTGGCGGGTCACTCTTTCCATCATGAAATTGCGACGGCGATTGCACTGGGCATCTTCGGTTCGGTCGATGCCAACCGCGGTGACAGCCAGTGCGGCTGGGATACCGACCAGTTCCCGAACAGCGTCGAAGAAAACGCGCTGGTGATGTACGAAATCCTCAAAGCGGGCGGGTTCACCACCGGCGGCTTAAACTTTGATGCCAAAGTACGGCGCCAGAGCACCGACAAATACGATCTGTTTTATGGCCACATCGGCGCGATGGATACCATGGCGCTGGCGCTGAAAGTGGCGGCACGTATGGTGAGCGATGGCGAGCTGGATAAGCGCGTGGCGCAGCGCTATAGCGGCTGGAATGGTGAGTTCGGCCAGCAAATTCTGAAAGGCGAGTTTTCTCTTGCCTCGCTGGCGGCGCATGCTCAGCAGCTGCAACTCAATCCGCAGCATCGCAGCGGACGCCAGGAGCAGCTGGAAAATCTGGTGAATCACTATCTGTATAATTTCTAATCCATCGGGAGCGAAGCATGGTTATCGGGATCGATTTAGGCACCTCCGGCGTTAAAGTGGCGCTGCTGGATGCGCACGGCCAGGTTCAGGCAACGGCCAGCGCGCCGCTGCAGGTGACGCGTCCGCAGCCGCTATGGAGCGAACAGGATCCCGAAAGCTGGTGGCAGGCCACCGATAGTGCCATGCAGGCGCTGGCGCAGCAGCACGATTTACGCCACGTCAGCGCCATCGGCTTTAGCGGCCAGATGCACGGCGCGACCCTGCTGGACGCCACGCATCAGGTGCTGCGTCCGGCGATCCTGTGGAACGATGGGCGCAGCAGCGCGCAGTGTCACGAGCTGGAGCAGCGCGTGCCATCGTCACGTCAGATTACCGGCAACCTGATGATGCCGGGTTTTACCGCGCCCAAATTGTTGTGGGTGCAGCAGCATGAACCGGCGATATTTGCGCAGGTAGCAAAAGTGCTGCTGCCGAAAGATTATCTGCGCTGGCGGATGAGCGGCGATTTCGCCACCGATATGTCAGATGCGGCGGGAACAATGTGGCTGGATGTGGCACAGCGCGACTGGAGCGATGCAATGCTGGCGGCGTGCGGGCTGAACCGCAGCCACATGCCGCAGCTGTTTGAGGGCAACCAGATTACCGGCACGCTGCTGCCGGAAATTGCGGCGCGCTGGGGGATGGAGCCGGTGCCGCTGGTGGCCGGCGGCGGCGACAATGCAGCTGGTGCCGTGGGCGTTGGCATGGTTGAGCCAGGGCAGGGCATGCTGTCGCTCGGCACCTCCGGCGTCTATTTTCTGGTGAGCGAAGGCTATCTCAGCAATCCGCAACGCGCCGTGCACAGTTTCTGTCATGCGCTGCCGCAGCGCTGGCATCTGATGTCGGTGATGCTGAGTGCCGCCGCCTGTCTGGACTGGGCCGCTGCGCTGACCGGCTGCGATGATGTGCCGCACCTGCTGGCCGAAGCTGAACGCGCCAGCGCGCAGGCCACGCCGGTATGGTTTTTGCCTTATCTTTCCGGCGAGCGCACGCCGCACAATAATCCGCAGGCACAGGGGGCTTTCTTTGGCCTGACGCACCAGCACGGCCGGCCGGAACTGGCGCGCGCGGTGCTGGAAGGCGTGGGCTTTGCGCTGGCGGAAGGCATGGATGCGGTGCATGAGTGTGGCGTACTGCCCAACGCGGTGATGCTGATTGGCGGCGGTGCGCGCAGCGCGTACTGGCGGCAGATGCTGGCGGACATCAGTGGACTGACGCTGGATTATTGTCACGGCGGCGAGGTGGGGCCGGCGCTCGGTGCCGCACGTCTGGCGCAGCTGGCGGTGGACCCGGCCAGCGAATGGCCGGCACCGGCGTTAGTGCAGCGCCATCAGCCGGACGCCGCGCAGCATCAGGCCTATCAGCCGCGCCGTGCGCGCTTTGCGCAGCTATATCAGCAGCTGTTACCACTGATGTCCTGATTTGGCTGACGCATGGCCGGATGAGGTCGCAAGGCGTGAACAGAGTCGGGTATGATGGGAAGAATCGATGAAGATACGTGGCCGGATTTGGCTGCGCATCTTCGCCCATCGTTACCCTTCATCGCCTGAGGAACCCACCATGCCGCAGCCCGTCTATTTTCTTGTCCTGCCGGGCGTCATGGCGCTCGACCTCACCGGGCCGGCAGAGACGCTGCAGCTGGCGGGCGGACATTTTGCGCTGCACTACATCGGCCCACAGGCGAGCGTCACCTGTTCGACCGGCATGACCATTGCGGATATTGCACCGCTGCCCGCCACGCTACCCGATAACAGCCTGCTGATTGTGCCCGGCGTGTTCGATTCCCGCATCTGGTTCGATACCGGGGCTGCCGGGCAGGCGCGCGACTGGCTGCGCCAGCAACGCAGCGCGATTCATACGCGGCGCATTACCCTCGTGTGTATTTGCTCCGGCGCGCTGCTCTCCGCGCAGGCTGGTCTGCTGGATGGCGTACAGTGCACCACGCACCATGATGTGTTGCCGCGCCTGAAAGCTGCCGCGCCGGCTGCGCTGGTGAAAGACAACCGCGTGTTTGTGGAAGATGCCGGCATCTGGACCAGCGCGGGGATAACTGCGGGTATCGATCTGGCGCTGCACCTGATCAACCGTCTGTGCGGCGCGCGGCAGGCGCTAACGGTGGCGCGGGAGATGGTGGTGTGGTTCCGCCGCTCGGGTGACGATCCGCAACTCTCGCCGTGGCTGCGTTATCGTAATCATCTGCATCCGGCGATTCATCGCGCGCAGGACGCGATGATTGCGCATCCGGAACATGACTGGTCGCTGGGCGCGCTGGCCGAACGTGCCCACGTCAGCGAGCGCCATCTGACGCGCCTGTTTCGCCAGCATCTGGGTATCAGCGTGCGGGAATACCACGAGCAGCTACGGCTGGTGATTGCGCGCCAGCGCCAGCAGCAGGGGGAAGCGGCGGAGAAAGCGGCGCTGGCCGCCGGCTTCTCCTCGGCACGCCAACTGCGTCGCGCCCGGCAGCGCTGGGACGATCAGCTCACCAGGTGATGCTTGTCCACGCGTTTTAGCAACATCGCCAGCAGCAGGCTGCCCAGCAGGGTTACGCCAAAGACCCACGGCAGATCGAGCCACGGCCGCGACATATCGTCGTAATGATGGGTACGCAGATAGTGAATGAACAGCGCATGGAAACCATAAATCGGCAGCGAATAGCGTGAAATGGTCGCCAGCAGCGGCAGCGGCCGGTGGTTCAGCACATTTTTAAACAGCACCAGCAGGCTTATCGCCGCGATAAACACCAGTGGGCCACAGTAAAGATACCAGGTGTCATTAAACGCGCCGTTAATCTTCAGCATCTGTCTGGTGCCGAGCGCGATACCGATGACGCAGGCGATAAAACTCAGCCCTGCCAGCCAGCTAATGCCGCGCCTGTCGGTATCCATCACGCCAATCGCCCGTCCAAGCAGCGCGTACAGCAGGTAGTAAATCGAGTCGCCGCTGACATACA
This sequence comes from Pantoea sp. Cy-640, assembly GCF_011752635.1. Lineage (NCBI taxonomy): Bacteria > Pseudomonadati > Pseudomonadota > Gammaproteobacteria > Enterobacterales > Erwiniaceae > Pantoea > Pantoea sp. Cy-640. The sequence goes on from NZ_VWXB01000012.1 coordinate 112,545, forward strand.
GATTGACCGGCAGCCAGTGGAACGGCCCCAGCGACTGGCTGACGGTGTTCGGATTGGCGATCACCGCGAGGACCAGCACCAGCAGCGCCACGTAGCGCGGCGGCACGTTTTTCACCTGAATCAGCGGAGACAGCAGGTAAATGCCGATAATGGCGAAGAAGAACCACAGATGGTAGAACACTGGCTTCTGCAACAGCTTCAGTAGTGAGCGGCCTTCGCTGATCGGCGTCAGCCAGGTGATGTAGGCCAGCGCGACGGCGCTGTAGAACAGCAGGCACAGCACAATGCGCAGCAGATGGCGGCCCTGCGCGCTGCGTTCGCCAAAGAATAGATAACCGGAAATCATGAAGAACAGCGGCACGCAGACGCGCGAAGCCGAGTTAAGCAGATTGGCGACGTCCCAGCTGGGTCCGGTGACTGCCATCGGTCCGGTAATGTACCAGGTGGTGGTGTGAATGACGATCACCATCAGACAGGCGACCGCGCGTAAGTTATCAATCCAGCAGATTTTTTGCGACATGGCTTCCTCGTGCGTACTCCGTGCGAAGAAGGGTAGCCAGTGCACAGCGGGCCAACAACCCCCGCAGCCTGGATTTCGGAGCTCTCTGTTAACCGCCGCATAACCGCACCCGCCTGCGCCAGGATTTCCGGCTGCACAATGCGCGGTCAAAGGGTATACTGTCGCACTCTTTTTAAATCCACCCGTATCGCGTGCGAATTCAACATGCAAAAGTTTGATACCAAGACCTTTCAGGGCCTGATCCTGACCTTGCAGGATTACTGGGCGCGTCAGGGCTGCACCATCGTCCAACCGCTGGACATGGAAGTGGGCGCTGGCACTTCTCACCCTATGACTTGCCTGCGTGCTCTCGGGCCAGAGCCGATGGCGAGCGCCTACGTGCAGCCATCGCGCCGTCCCACCGATGGCCGCTACGGTGAAAACCCGAACCGTTTACAGCACTACTACCAGTTCCAGGTGGTGATTAAGCCGAACCCGGACAACCTTCAGGAGCTGTACCTCGGATCGCTGAAAGAGCTCGGTATCGACCCTGGCGTGCATGACATTCGCTTCGTCGAAGATAACTGGGAAAACCCAACGCTGGGCGCCTGGGGACTCGGCTGGGAAGTGTGGCTGAACGGCATGGAAGTCACGCAGTTCACCTACTTCCAGCAGGTCGGCGGCCTGGAGTGTAAGCCGGTGACCGGCGAGATCACCTACGGTCTGGAGCGCCTGGCGATGTACATCCAGGGCGTGGACAGCGTGTACGATCTCACCTGGAGCGACGGCGCGTTCGGCAAAACCACCTACGGTGATGTGTTCCACCAGAACGAAGTGGAGCAGTCGACCTATAACTTTGAGTACGCCGACGTCGATTTCCTGTTCAGCTGCTTCGAGCAGTATGAAAAAGAGGCACAGCAGCTGCTGGCGCTGGAAAAACCGCTGCCGCTGCCGGCTTATGAGCGCATTCTCAAAGCCGCGCACAGCTTCAACCTGCTTGATGCGCGCAAAGCGATCTCGGTAACCGAGCGCCAGCGCTATATCCTGCGTATTCGCACCCTGACGAAAGCCGTGGCGGAAGCCTATTATGCCTCCCGCGAGGCGCTCGGCTTCCCTATGTGCAACCGTAATAAGTAAGAGGCAGCCATGACCGATAAAACTTTCCTGGTGGAAATTGGCACCGAAGAGTTGCCTCCGAAAGCCCTGCGCAGCCTGGCAGAAGCCTTTGCTGCGCACTTTACCGCTGAGCTCGACAGCGCCGGTCTGGCGCATGGCGACGTCAGCTGGTTTGCGGCACCGCGCCGTCTGGCGCTGAAGGTGGCACAGCTGGCGGCCGCGCAGCCCGATCGCGAAGTAGAAAAGCGTGGCCCGGCCGTCGCTGCGGCGTTTGATGCCGAAGGCAAGCCGACTAAAGCGGCAGAAGGCTGGGCACGTGGCAACGGCATCACCGTAGAGCAGGCTGAGCGTCTCAGCACTGATAAAGGCGAGTGGCTGGTGCATCGTGCTGCGGTAAAAGGCGAAAGCGCGCAGGCGCTGCTGCCGGCGATGGTCGCGACCGCGCTGAGCAAGCTGCCGATTCCAAAACTGATGCGCTGGGGCGCCAGCGACGTGCAGTTCGTGCGTCCGGTGCACACCGTGACGCTGCTGCTGGGTGATGAGCTGATTCCGGCCACCATCCTCGGTATTCAGTCCGATCGCGTTATTCGCGGCCATCGCTTCATGGGCGAGCCGGAGTTGACGCTGGACAATGCCGATCAGTATCCGCAGCTGCTGCAGGAGCGCGGTAAAGTGATCGCCGATTACGCCACGCGTAAAGCCAAAATCAAAGCCGATGCCGAAGCCGCCGCGCAGCAGCTGGGTGGTAAAGCCGACCTGAGCGACAGCCTGCTGGAAGAGGTGGCTTCGCTGGTGGAGTGGCCGGTGGTACTGACGGCGAAGTTTGAAGAGAAGTTCCTCGCGGTACCGGCTGAAGCGCTGGTGTACACCATGAAAGGGGATCAGAAATACTTCCCGGTTTACGCCGAAGACGGCCAACTGCTGCCCAACTTCATCTTCGTCACTAACATTGAATCGCGCGATCCGCAGCAGATCATTGCCGGTAATGAAAAAGTGGTGCGTCCGCGTCTGGCCGATGCCGAGTTCTTCTTCAACACCGACCGCAAAAAGCGTCTGGAAGATAACCTGCCGCGTCTGGAAACCGTGCTGTTCCAGAAAGAGCTGGGTACGCTGCGTGACAAAACCGACCGTATTCAGGCGCTGGCCGGCTGGATTGCCGCGCAGATTGGCGCTGATGTCAATCACGCCACGCGCGCTGGCCTGCTGTCGAAGTGCGACCTGATGACCAATATGGTGTTCGAGTTCACTGACACCCAGGGTGTGATGGGCATGCACTACGCGCGCCACGATGGTGAAGCGGAAGATGTGGCGGTCGCACTTAACGAGCAGTACCAGCCGCGTTTCGCCGGTGACGATCTGCCGTCCAGCCCGGTGGCCTGTGCCGTGGCGATTGCCGACAAAATGGATACCCTGGCCGGTATCTTCGGCATCGGACAGCATCCGAAAGGCGATAAAGACCCGTTTGCGCTGCGTCGTGCCGCGCTGGGCGTGCTGCGTATCATCGTTGAGAAGAACCTGCCGCTCGATCTGCAAACCCTGACGGAAGAAGCGGTGCGCCTGTACGGTAGCAAGCTGAGCAACGCCAACGTGGTTGATGATGTCATCGACTTCATGCTGGGCCGTTTCCGCGCCTGGTATCAGGAAGAGGGCCACAGCGTTGACACCATTCAGGCGGTGCTGGCGCGTCGTCCAACCCGTCCGGCCGATTTCGATGCACGTATGAAGGCGGTTTCGCACTTCCGTACGCTGGAAGCGGCTTCGGCGCTGGCGGCGGCTAACAAGCGCGTGTCGAATATCCTGGCGAAAGCCACCGAAACCCTGAACGACAGCGTGCAGGCATCCCTGCTGAAAGAGAACGCTGAAATTCAGCTGGCGACCTTTGTCACCGCGCTGGGCGACAAGCTGCAGCCGTACTTTGCGGAAGGCCGCTATCAGGATGCCCTGGTGGAGCTGGCACAACTGCGCGAAGCGGTGGATAACTTCTTCGACAACGTCATGGTGAATGCCGATGACGAAGCGGTGCGTATCAATCGCCTGACGCTGCTGGCGCAACTGCGCGAGCTGTTCCTGCAGGTGGCGGACATTTCGCTGCTGCAGTAAGCGATGGGCAGAAGTGAACCGAAGGGACGAGCAATCGTCCCTTTTTTTTTGTTTCAGGCGGCAGAAGGAGTGAACAGGCGCGCGTCGCGCAGCAGGTGATCGTTACCGCGACGGCGGGTAAAGCCGCTGCGGTCAAAGAATTCCAGAATCTGCACCGCGACTTTGCGGCCGGTACCCAGCTGGTTGCGGAAGTCGGCGGCGCTGGTGCTGCCTCCGGCGGCCGCGCGCTGACGAATCAGATCGGCGAAGATCTGGATCTGCGCGCTGCGGTAGTAGCGATCGCGCACGATCGCTGTGATATGGCCGAGACGCGCCGCGGTGAGCAATAAACCGCGAATCTGCTCTTCATCCTGCTGCAGCGCATCGGCAATGTCGCGCACCCACAGCGGCTGGTCGCTGAATAGCGGCTCGACCTGCTGCCACAGCGTGGCTTCCTGCGGATTAAAGCGCGGCGCGAAGTCGGGCAGGTGCAGCCAGCCCTGTTTCTGCCGCAACTCGCCTTGTGCCAGCATCTGGTCGATTAATCCCGGCACCAGCGGTACCGGCGCATGCGGCAGCGCCACACGGCGCAGGCGATCGTGGCCGATGCCCGGCAGCTCCGGATGCTGCTGGTGGAAGGCGCTCAGCGCTTCCCGTAAACGCTGCTGCCAGGCGCTGGCCATGGTGTCGCTCATCAGGCTGGTCCCCAGCCGTACCGGATTCAGCGGCAGCAGCAGCGAGTCCAGCGCCGGCGCAGTGAGCTGGCGCGCCCAGCCGAGCTCGTCATACGCGGCCGGTTGATACGCCAGATGCGCCTGCAGGCTGGCGCTGTCATCGCGCGCCGCGGCCAGTTGCTGCAGCCACTGCAGATAGTCCGGCTGGCGTTTACCGCGCTTTTTGCTGTCGCACAGCAGTACGCGTCCGCCGCCCAGCGTGTGCTGCGCATTGCTGTCGCGAATAATGATCCGATCGTTTTCCGCCAGCCACAGCGGCTGGTTGAGCACCAGTTCAGCCACATCGTCCGTGAGCTGCGTTAAGCGCCCGGTGACGTGGCTGGCCGCGTGATGCAGATGCACCGGCTGTGAGGCCGTTTTCAGCGGTTGCAGCAGGCGCAGTGCAACGATCAGCCGCTGCGTGCCGGCGGGACGCGGCTGCGCCAGCAGCCAGTCGCCGCGCGTAATCTGTGCTTTCTCTACGTCACCGACGATATTCAGCGCGATGCGCTCGCCCGCCTGGGCGCGCGTCACTGGCTGGTTCTGCGCATGCAGCGCCCGCACGCGCAGCGGCAGGTTCAGGCTGCTGAGCCACAGCGTGTCGCCCACCCTGACTTCACCGCTCAGCGCGGTGCCGGTGACCACCAGCCCGGTGCCTTTCAGCGTGAAAGCGCGGTCGATGGCGAGCCGGAAACGGCGGCCAGGCTCAAACGCCGGTGCGTTCAGGCTGCTGAGGTGCTGGCGCAGCGTTTCAATGCCCTGCAGCGTATGGCTGCTGGTAACAAATTGCGCTGCCGCTGGCCAGCCGAGCTGCTGCGTGAGCTGCGCGACCTGCTGCTGCACCTCCGCGATGCGTGCGGCATCGACGCGGTCGGCTTTGGTCAGCGCCACGCTCAGCGGCGGCTGTCCGGCGAGGTTCAGCAGTTGTAAATGCTCACGGGTCTGCGGCATCACGCCATCGTCACAGGCCACCACCAGCAGCGCATGATGAATGCCGCCGATGCCGGCCAGCATGTTGGCGAGAAATTTTTCATGGCCAGGCACATCAATGAAGCCCAGCGTGCGGCCATCGGGCTGCGGCCAGTAGGCATAACCGAGATCGATGGTCATGCCGCGCCGTTTCTCTTCCGGCAGGCGATCGGCATCCACACCGGTCAGGGCCTGCAACAGCGCAGTTTTACCGTGATCGACATGTCCGGCCGTGGCAATAATCATGGTACTAAAGTCCGTATCAGGGCGGCTTCGTCATCAAGGCAGCGTAAATCCAGCCACAGTTTGCCCTCCTGCAGGCGGCCGATCACCGGGCGTGCCAGCTGGCGCCAGCGCTGCGCCAGGGCGTTGAGCTGGCTGCCGTGACCGTCGCGTGGCGTGAAGGTGATAGCAAAGCTGGGCAGACGTTCGACCGGCAGCGAACCGCTGCCAATTTGCGAGGAACAGGCAGCGATCGCCAGCGAAAAATCGGCGCTGAAGGCGTGCTCCAGCGCCGGCATCAGACGTTCAGCCTGTTGCAGAATATCGTGCGCGCTGCGCGTCAGCAGGCGCAGTGTCGGCAGCGCCTCGTGCAGGGTTTCCGGCTGACGGTAGAGCTGCAGCGTCGCTTCCAGCGCCGCCAGCGTCATTTTATCGACGCGCAGTGCACGCTTCAGCGGATGCTGTTGCAGCTGGTCAATCAGCGCTTTTTTGCCGACGATAATCCCGGCCTGCGGGCCACCCAGCAGTTTGTCACCGGAGAAACTCACCAGACTCACGCCGGCCGCGATCAGCTGCTGCGGCATCGGTTCAGGCGGCAATCCGTACGCCGTCATATCCACCAGCGAACCGCTGCCGAGATCGCTGATCACCGGCAGGCCGTGCGCGTCGCCTAACTGCACCAGCTCGGCTTCAGACACGGCATGGGTAAAGCCCTGAATCTGGTAATTACTGGTATGTACCTTCATCAGCAGGCCGCTATCCTCACCGATGGCGCCGCGATAATCCTTCAGATGGGTGCGATTGGTGGTGCCGACCTCCACCAATCGGCAGCCTGCCTGGCGCATCACGTCAGGGATACGGAATGCGCCGCCGATCTCCACCAGTTCGCCGCGCGACATAATCACGTCGCGGCCCGCTGCCAGGCTGGCCAGCATCAGCAGCACCGCAGCGGCGTTGTTATTGACGATACAGGCAGCTTCGGCACCGGTTAGCTCGCACAGCAGTGCACTGACTGCGCGATCGCGATGGCCGCGCGCCGCGTCGTCCAGCGCATACTCCAGCGTTACCGGCTGGCGCAAACAGGCGCTGACCGCCGCGATTGCGCGATCGCTGACCTGCGCGCGCCCGAGATTGGTGTGCAGCACGGTGCCGGTCAGGTTAAACACCGGGCGCAACGCGCTTTGCTGCTGTTGCTGCGCGCGGCGTAGCGCTTCATCCGGCCAGCTGGCGTGCCAGTGCGGTAACGATTGATGTTGCTGAATGTGGTCGCGCGCCTCCTGCTGCATGCCGCGCAGCTGACGCGTGATAAAGGCGGTACCGGATTGTGCCAGCAGCGGCTGTAGCGCCGGATCGCGCAGCAGGCTGTCGATGGCAGGGAGCTGACTGTAGAGGGCTTTCATCACATCACTTAGTGGGTGGGCGGAACCGTACGGGCAAAGCTTTCCCGCTCGAACAGCGTTTCTGCCAGTTTAACCAGCGCCGGGCGATTGACGCACCAGTTGGGCAGCACGCGGCGAAAATTGAGATAGCCCAGGGTGCAGCCGGTAGCGATATCGGCGAGGTTGAGCGTGCCGCTGTTGAGCAACTCGCCCTGCGCGGCGGCGGTTTCCAGCGCGTCGAGGCCGCGTGCAATTTTCTCGCGATTACGCAACAGCACCTCTTCCGATTGCCGATCGCCGGGACGCATCTGTTCGCGCACGATCATCACCGCCGCATCATTGATGCCGTCGGCCAGCTTCTCCAGCTGGCGGATCTGCAGGGCGCGCAGTGCGTCGTCGGGCAGCAGGGCAGGCGCATCGCCACGCAGTTCAATCACCTGAGCAATGATCGAGGAGTCAAACCAGGTCAGCTGCTGGTCATCAATGAAGGCCGGCACTTTACCCAGCGGATTGTACTGCGGGACGTGGCTGTCAGGCTCCCACGGAGAGTGGTTGACGAATTCAAACACCAGGCCCTTTTCCAGCAGGATCACTGAGATTTTGCGCACAAACGGGCTGGTATAGCTGCCAATCAGTTTCATCAGATGTCTCCGTTGCGATAAATGCCAGGCTCCACATTGTAGCGGCGCGATTTATCGCGCAGGGTTTGACGGTGCAAAACCGCGCGATAAATCGCGCCGCTACAAATCGCAGAATGATTAAATTTACTGCATCAATCCCCGGGAAACATAAACGGATTCAGGCTGCTGCGCGCGAATCCTTCCTGCTCCATGCGGGCATCCAGCACCAGCGAGGCGAGATCGTCGGCCACCGGTTCCAGCGCCGGATCTTTCTCCTGGTATAGCATCTTCAGATAGGTACCGCAGTCGCCGCAGCTTTCGGCTTTCACGGCAGCCTGCTCGCTGTCCAGCGACCAGTAATGCAGATCGCGCGTTTGCTCGCAGTTCGAGCACTTGCTGCGCACCACGTACCACTCGCTTTCGCACAGATTACAGTGCAGATAGCGCAGACCCTGCTGGCCAACGTCCATGTGCACCACGCTGGCGACCGGCACGCTGGCACACACCGGGCAGAACTGACGGTGCTCGCCATATTCGGCCCGCGCTTTGCCGGGGATCATCGCCGCCATCTGCGCCCAGTAAATTGACAGCGACGCCCAGATGAACGGGGCTTTATCACTGCTGACCTGGGCGAATTCGCCCTCCAGCAGCGCGCTGGCAAGGGTTTCCAGCTCGGTGGACGAGGCCTTCTCCAGATTCTCCAGCACCGCCAGCGCCTGGCCGCTCATCTCTGGCTTCAGCTCGGCGATCAGCGAATGCAGCAGCCGCTGCCAGTGCACATCGCGCGGGTAAGTGTGGATATCCAGCGGCGGTTTGCCCTGCTGCGCGCTCTCTGCCAGCCGCTGATGCAGATCGATCTGCAGCGGATGGTCATACAGCACGATTTCCTGGGCCTGCGCGATCACCGCGGCAAAACGCAGGTAGTCGCCCAGCGGATTTTTCGCCGCCAGATCACGCAACCGCGCCGCACGGCGGCTGTAGAGATTTTTCAGCCGGGGGAAAAGTAACGGCGGAACTTGCTCCGCCGTGTTCTTTTCGCTCTTCTCCAGCTGCTCCTGCGGGATGATGCGAATACTCATCAGGGACGTTTTTCCTGTTGTGTTTGGCGTTGGCGCTGCTCGCGATACCAGCGTGGGTGATGTTTCTTCGCCCACGCGGCCGGTACCCAGCCCTCAACCATGGCGGTAATGGTGCCTTTCACCCACAGGGCGGCATAAATATGCACCATAATCGTCATGATCAGTGCCACAGCCGAGACCGAATGCACCACCAGCGCGGCGCGAATCAGCGGAATGGTGAAGTACCCGGCGAACCAGGGGCGCCAGATGACAATTCCGCTCGCCAGCAGCAAGACTAAGCTGATGATAGCAGCCCAGAACACACACTTCTGCCCGAAGTTGTATTTCCCGGTATCGCCCACCTCTTCATTACGCACGATTTTGCGGATATTTTTCGCCCATACCAGATCGTCGCGCTGGATAAGATTGTGCTTCCAGTAGCGTAAGAACATGATAATAAAGGCTGCAAACATCACCACGCCGACGAACGGGTGCAGAATACGCGCCAGTTGTGGCGTGCCGAGCACGTGCATCAGCCAGTTAAACGACGGGAAAAAGAAACCCAGTCCGCTGAGCGCGGCAAACACAAAACAGAACGCGACAATCCAGTGATTGATGCGTTCCGGCGCGCTGTAGCGCACCAGACGATCGCGCTTTTTCATCATTCGCGCTCCTCTTTTTCATGCAGGTTTTCGTCGTCGTCCTCTTCCACCCGGTTCGGACCGACACCAACGTAGTGGAACACCGCGGCGGCGAAGGTGGCGGCAAAGCCGATAGCAGCCAGCGGTTTCCAGACGCCTTTCCAGAAGGTGACCGCCGGGCTGATGCTCGGGTTGGCCGGCAGGCCGTGATACAGCTGCGGTTTGTCGGCGTGGTGCAGCACGTACATGACGTGCGTGCCGCCGACGCCAGCCGGATCGTACAGCCCGGCGTTGGCATAGCCGCGCGTGTTCAGCTCAGCGACGCGATCGGCAGCCAGCTGCTGCATATCGCTTTTGCTGCCGAAGTGAATCGCCCCGGTCGGACAGGTTTTCACGCACGCCGGTTCCTGACCGACGTTAACGCGATCGACGCACAGCGTGCACTTATACACGCGGTTGTCGTCTTTATTCAGCCGCGGCACGTCAAACGGACAGCCGGCGATGCAGTAGCCGCAGCCAATGCACTGTTCCGACTGAAAATCGACGATCCCGTTCGCGTACTGAATAATCGCGCCTTCAGACGGGCAGGCTTTCAGACAGCCGGGATCGGCACAGTGCATGCAGCCATCCTTGCGGATCAGCCACTCCAGCTTGCCGTTCTCCTCGACTTCCGAGAAACGCATCACCGTCCAGGATTTGGCGGTCAAATCCGCCGGGTTGTCATACACCCCGACGTTATGACCGACCTCGTCGCGAATGTCGTTCCACTCTGAACACGCAACCTGACACGCCTTACAGCCGATGCAGGTGGTGACGTCGATCAGTTTCGCCACTTCCTGCTGATGGTCACGCGCCTGCGGGGCAGGCGTGAAACCATTGGTGGCGGAGCGGCGGATAATGTCTTGCGATTGATAAGCCATATTCGTTCTCCGTTACACCTTCTCGACGTTAACCAGGAATGCCTTAAACTCCGGCGTTTGCGTGTTGGCGTCACCGACAAATGGCGTCAGGGTATTGGCGATAAAGCCTTTTTTCGCCACGCCCTGATAGCCCCAGTGAATCGGGATGCCAATGGTATCGACAGTTTTGCCATCGACGTTGAGCGGACGCAGGCGCTTGGTGACCACCGCTTTGGCTTTGATATAGCCGCGGTTGGAGCTCACCTTCACCGTATCGCCCTGGGCGATGCCGAGCTTGTTCGCCAGCTTCTCGCCAATCTCCACAAACTGTTCCGGCTGCGCGATGGCGTTAAGCAACGCGTGTTTGGTCCAGTAGTGGAAATGCTCGGTCAGACGATACGTGGTGCCGACATACGGGAACTGCTCCGCTTTGCCCATCGCCGCCAGATCGTCTTTGAACACGCGCGCGGCCGGGTTGGAGACCACGTCAGGGTGCAGCGGGTTGGTGCCGAGCGGCGTTTCAAACGGCTCGTAGTGCTCCGGGAACGGTCCTTCTGCCATTTTGTCGATGGCGAACAGGCGGCCCATGCCTTCCGGCTGCATGATAAACGGCCCGACGTTACTGCCCGGCGCGGCCGTGCTGTAGTCCGGAATATCCATACCGCCCCACTTGCTGCCATCCCATTTGAGGATCTGGCGTTTCGGATCCCACGGGTTGCCCTGCGGGTCGGCGGAGGCGCGGTTATACAGGATGCGGCGGTTCAGCGGCCACGCCCAGCTCCAGTTCAGCGTATTGCCCAGCCCGCTCGGATCGGTGTTATCGCGGCGCGCCATCTGGTTACCGTCCGGCGTCCAGCTACCGGCGAAAATCCAGCAGCCGCTGCTGGTGCTGCCGTCATCTTTCAGATGGGCAAAGGTGCTGAGCTGCTGGCCTTTTTTCACCAGCAGCGTGCCTTTGTCATCGTAGATATCCGCCAGCGCCTTGCCGTTGCTCTCCATCGCCACCTCTTCCGAGGCCGGATTGTCGGGCGTCAGGTAGTTCCAGGTCATGTTAAGCACCGGCTCTGGCTGTGCACCGCCTTCGCGCGCATACATCTCACGCAGACGCAGATAGATACCGGAGAGAATTTCACCGTCGTTGAGCGCTTCGCCCGGCGCATCCTGACCTTTCCAGTGCCACTGCAGCCAGCGGCCGGAGTTGACGATTGAGCCGTTCTCCTCGGCAAAGCAGGTCGACGGCAGACGGAACACTTCGGTCTGAATCTGCGCCGGATCGACATCGTTAAACTCGCCGTGGTTTTGCCAGAAGGTCGAGGTTTCGGTGTTGAGCGGGTCGATGGTGACGAGGAACTTCAGCTTCGACAGCGAATCAATCACTTTGCGCTTGTTCGGGAACGACGCCACCGGGTTAAAGCCCTGGCACAGATAGCCGTTGACCTTGCCCTGCGACATCATCTCAAAGTACTGCAGCACGTCGTAGCCTTTGTCCCACTTCGGCAGCCAGTCAAAGCCCCAGCTGTTCTCCGCCTGCGCTTTATCGCCAAAGAAGGCTTTCATCATGCTGACGAAGAATTTCGGGTAGTTGCCCCAGTAATTCACCTGGCCCGGCAGCGTCGGCTTCGGCGTGTTCGCCGCCAGATAGCTGGTGAGATCGGTCTGTTTTTCCGACGGCAGCGTCATATAGCCCGGCAGGCTTTGCGACAGCAGACCGAGATCGGTCAGACCCTGAATATTGGAGTGTCCGCGCAGCGCATTGACGCCGCCGCCGGCCATCCCCATATTGCCCAGCAGCAGCTGAATCATCGCCATGGTGCGAATGTTCTGCGCCCCGACCGAGTGCTGTGTCCAGCCCAGCGCATACAGGAACGAGGTGGTGCGGTCGCGCGCGCTGGTTTCGCCAATCAGCTCACAGACGTGCAGGAAATCCGCTTTTGGCGTGCCGCAGATGCGCTCGACCATTTCCGGCGTATAACGGCTGACGTGCTGCTTCAGCAGATTCCAGACGCAGCGCGGATGGCTCAGGCTATCATCGCGTTTGGCAAAGCCGTCGTCGCCCAGCTCGTAGTTCCAGCTGGTTTTGTCATATTTGCGATTGGCTTCGTCGTAGCCGCTGAACAGGCCATCGTCGAAATGGTAATCCTCCCGCACGATCAGGCTGGCATTGGTGTACGCCTGCACATATTCATGCTGGATTTTGTCATTCTGCAGCAGCCACAGCAGCACACCCGACAGGAAGGCAATGTCGGTGCCGGGGCGGATAGGCGTGTAAAAGTCTGCCACCGATGCCGTGCGCGTGAAGCGCGGATCGATAACAATCAGTTTGGCTTTGTTGTGAATTTTGGCTTCCATCGCCCAGCGGAAACCGACCGGATGCGCCTCAGCAGCGTTTCCGCCCATCACCACAACCAGATTGGCATTACGGATGTCGACCCAGTGGTTGGTCATCGCACCGCGACCAAATGTTGGAGCAAGACTTGCTACCGTTGGTCCGTGTCAGACGCGTGCCTGGTTGTCGACCGCCAGCATACCGAGCGATCGGGTAAATTTTTGCGTTAAGTAGCCGGTTTCATTGCTGGAGGCCGAAGCGCACAGCATGCCGGTGGAGAGCCAGCGGTTTACCGTCACGCCGGCGGCGTTCTGCGCGATAAAGTTGGCGTCGCGATCGGCTTTCATCAGCTGTGCGATGCGCGTAAAGGCGTCATCCCAGCTGATGCGCTGCCATTTGTCGGAGCCTGGTGCACGGTATTCCGGATATTTCAGACGGCTGTCGCTGTGGACAAAATCAAGCAGGCCCGCGCCTTTCGGACAGAGCGCGCCGCGGCTCACCGGATGGTCCGGATCCCCTTCGATGTGGAAAATGGTCTCTTTGGCGTTCTTTGCGCCATCGCCGAGGCTGTACATTAACAGGCCACAGCCGACTGAGCAGTAAGTGCAGGTATTACGGGTTTCGCGGGCACGCAGCAACTTATACTGCCGTGTTTCCGCCAGCGCGGCTTCCGGCGTAAAGCCGAGCAGTGCTGCCGTGGTTCCTGCCATACCGCCAGCGCAGATCTTGAAGAATTTTCTTCGGCTGACGTTCATGGGTAATCCTTGAGTCGACATTGCTGTAATAATTTTTTTGCGCTGGATGGAGCCGGGGTTCAGAATGGCTCCACGCAGGATTGCGTCAAAAGCGACCTGATATTACCACTACTTTAATGTGGTTGTTATGCGAGACGAGAGAAGTGAAAGCGAAACAGCAAAAAAGTAACCAGAATGTGAATGAGATCGCAGGACTGAGCCAGACCACCGTATGGCAGCGCCACACGATTACCGAAGCGGAAAGCGACTGGCTGGCGCAGGAAGTGCCGGTGGCGCTGGTCTACAACGGCATTTCACACGTGGTGATGATGGCGACGCCGGATAATCTGCAGGCTTTTGCGCTCGGTTTTTCGCTCTCCGAAGGCATTATTGAGCAACCCGGCGAGATCTATGGCATGGATGTGGTGCCGGGCTGCAATGGGTTCGAAGTGCAGATCGAACTCTCCAGCCGGCGTTTTATGGCGCTGAAGGCGCAGCGTCGCGCCATGGCGGGCCGCACCGGTTGCGGCGTGTGCGGGGTGGAGCAGCTGGATCAAATCGGCAAGCCGGTGCAGCCGCTGCCGTTTACGCAGACCTTCGATCTGGCCTGCCTCGATAACGGGCTGGCACAGCTGCGCGATTTCCAGCCCATCGGCAATCTGACCGGTTGTACGCACGCCGCCGCGTGGATGTCGCCGCAGGGTGAACTGCAGGGCGGCTGCGAAGACGTGGGGCGCCACGTGGCGCTGGATAAGCTGCTGGGTCAGCGCAGCCAGCAGCACTGGCAGCAGGGCGCGGTGCTGGTTTCCAGCCGCGCCAGCTATGAGATGGTGCAAAAATCTGCCATGTGCGGCGTAGAGATCCTGTTTGCCGTCTCGGCCGCTACCCAGCTGGCCGTTGAGGTGGCCGAGCGCTGTAACCTGACGTTGGTCGGTTTTTCTAAACCGGGACGCGCCACGGTGTACAGCCATCCGCAGCGTCTGATCAACGGTTGATGAGCGGTACATGCCGGGAATTTTATCGTTCGCGGCGTGTAGCGTACCGGGAGGTGTCAGGCAATCTTTTATTACGCTGCGCTTTTCTGGTTAGCCTGCTAAATAATATGCATGCAATAGTTTTTAATGTGACATTATTTTTGATAGGAATGAAGAAGTTGATGCGCTATCATTAACGTCTCAATCAATAATAATATATCCATTATGGCTTTAATTAAAAAGCTGCGGCAGCTGAATCGCAGGCGTAATTATTTAAAGAAAGAGATTAAATATTCTCTTGATCTTTATTTTGCAGCAAGGAAATGGAAAAAGTCTTCAGGCCACAAACAGAATAGACAGGATATCAAATCCATTCTGCTGGTTCGCAATGAAGGTAAAATCGGCGATGCCATCGTTTCTACGTGTTTTCTCAGAGCGCTGTTTGAAGCCGGGTATCGTGTAGATATTCTGGCGGTAAAGGAGAATGAGAGCCTTTTCCGACATAACCCGTATATTCACAACATCTATCTCTCGGAGAGTTTCAGCGATTGTCACCAGCGCGATAAATATGACACCGCCATCGGGAGTGAGGTCGTTACCCTCCTGAGAGACAATGCTTACGATTTATTGATCGATACGGCTATCTGGCAAACCGCGCTGTACATGCCCAAAATGATTGCCGATATCAATCCTAAAATGACGCTGGGTTTCAACAAGCCTGGCTGGCTTAAACCTTACGATATCAACATTCAGTTCGATCACCTTAATAACCACGTTAAAAATATCTATCGTGCGGTTCTTGACTATCTTCAGGTTGAGACGGTTGATGGGCTGAATTATGAAATATTTTACCCTGAGCGAATTGATGCCGAAATTCACCAGTCCGGCATGTTTTCCGCTGATGAGCACAATATATTAATCAATATTTATGCCAGTCATGCCGATCGTGACCTCTCTGAGCAGCAGCTGAATGAGCTAATCGGGGCGATTGTCAGGCACAATGCGGCCACCAATATCGTGGTGCTCGATCACAAAGGCGCGCTGGAACAGGCGTCGCTGCACCCCGCGAAGTTATACCGCGTTCCCTCGCTGTATCACGCTTTCGCTGCGGTTAAGAAAAGTGATTGCGTGATTACTCCCGATACCGCCGTGGTGCATATCTCGGCGGCTTATAACAAAGCCCTGGTTGGCATCTATCAGGACTCCCTGAAAAATAATCAGCTGTGGTCGCCTGGCTACAGTAACGGCCATCAGATATTTTCCAATGAGTTTGTTTTTAAAAATGACGGACGGTTGGTTGAGAAAATAAGCCAAAAAATCCACACGCTGGTTCAGCCATAATCGATGAGGTCACCGTGCCGACAGTACGGTGACCGTGCATCGGGCAGTTCCTTACACCACCTGCACCGCTAACGCCTGCTGCAGAGCGCTGAGCGCACCGGGCTTTGCCGCGCCGCCGTCGCAAATCAACAGATCGATATCGCCGACAGGGGCGTACTGGGTACGGCTGATCACGCCGAGTTTGCTGTGATCCGCCAGCAGCAGGGTGCGGCTGGCCTGCTGTACCATGGCGTGCGCGATGGCGGCTTCATGCGGATGGAAACTGCTGGCGCCGTTTCGGGCGTCGATGCCGACCGGTGACAGCAGCGCCACGTCGGCGCGATATCGATAAATTTCCCCCACCGTCATTTCTCCCCGCGTCTGCTGCGCGCCGGCCATCATCATGCCGCCCAGCAGCAGCACCTGGTTATTCAGGGTTTCATGCTCTTCGGCCGCGCTAAGCGCCAGTGCCGCCTGCAGACTGTTGGTGATGATGGTCAGGCCGGACATGGTGCGCAGCTCTTCAGCCAGCAGCGTGGTGGTGGTGCCGGCATCGAGGAACAGCGTCTGGCCGGGTTGCAGATGTTGTACCGCCGCGGCGGCAATCGCGCGTTTCTCTCTGGCCTGTGCGTTACGGCGCACCTGCAGCGGTGGCTCCGGCGGGCTCTCCAGCGCCACCAGACCGCCATGTACGCGGCGCGCCAGCCCCTGCGCCTCAAGCGAAATGATATCGCGCCGTGCCGTTTCCCGCGAAATGCCCAGCTCTTTGATGATGCGTTCAGTGCTGAGCTGATGTTGCGTGCTCAGCAGCGCGCGGATGCGATGTAAACGGGTTTCCTGCAGCATGACGTTTCCCTGTGGCAGAGCGAAGCTGGGCCTAAGCTTACCTGAGTGTCATCGTGGCGTCATGTGTATTTGGTTGTATTTGTGTATTTGGTTGCATTTTTCACTAAAGCAGGCATGATGTTCGCAGAGATCAGGCTGCAAACACCCCTTTCACCTTCGCAACGGGAGTTACCATGGTTACACGTTCCACCATCATGGATACCAACAGTTTTCGCGCCGAACACGCCGACGCGCTGGATCCGGCCACCCGCACTCTGACGGACAAGCGCAGCAAAGTGCTGGGCGAATCGTATCGTCTGTTTTATCGCAAGCCGGTGCATCTGGTGCGCGGCGAAGGGCAGTATTTATGGGATGCGGCGGGTAATAAATATCTGGATGTGTATAACAATGTGGCGAGCATCGGCCACTGCCATCCGGCGGTCATTGAGGCGGTGAATCAGCAGATGAAGATGCTGAACACGCACACGCGTTATCTGCACGAGCGCATTCTTGACTACAGCGAAGCGTTGCTGGCGACCACGCCGGAAGCTATCGACCGCGCCATGTATATGTGTACCGGCTCAGAAGCCAACGATTTAGCGATTCGCGTGGCGCGCGCCTGGAGCGGCGGCACCGGCATTATTGTCTCGCAGGAGGCGTACCACGGTACCAGTGATTTGACCTCTGGCGCTTCACCGGCGCTGGGTAGCGGTCAGCCGCTGGCACCGACCACTCGTCTGGTGCCACCGCCGGATGCTTATCGCGTCGATGCGCCCGACCTCGGGGCATGGTTCGCCGATCAGATTCAGCAGCAGATTGATGACATGAAAGCGCACGGCATTAAATTCGCCGGTTTCCTCGCCGACTCGATCTTCTCCTCCGACGGCGTGCTGCCTAATCCGCGCGGATTCCTGCAGCAAGCGGTGGATGTGGTGCATGCTAACGGCGGCATTTTTATCGCTGATGAAGTGCAGCCCGGCTTTGCCCGCACTGGCGATGCCTTCTGGGGCTTCGCCCGTCACGGCGTGGTGCCGGATGTGGTCACCACCGGTAAGCCGATGGGCAACGGTATTCCGGTTTCCGGCCTGCTGGCGAAAAGCGACGTGCTGGCCGCGTTCAGCGAAGAGATCCCTTATTTCAATACCTTCGGCGGCAACCCGGTGGCGATGGCCGCTGCGCAGGCGGTGCTGACGGTGATTCAGGAAGAGGGGCTGCAGGAGCATAGCCGCGTGGTCGGCGCGCAGCTGCTGGCGGAGCTGCAGAAGCTGATGGATCGCCATGACTGCATTGGTGATGTGCGCGGTGCCGGGCTGTTTATTGGGTTTGAGCTGGTGCAGGACCGCAGCAGTAAGACGCCGGACAAAGCGCTGGCGCTGGATTTGATCGAGAAGCTGCGCGACCACCATGTGCTGACGTCGGTGGCCGGGCCGTACGGCAACGTGCTGAAACTGCGTCCGCCGCTGGCGTTCCAGAGCGGTGATATCGACTGGCTGGTGGGAGCGCTGGATAAGTCGCTGACCGAGCTGGGGCGTTAATTATTCAGATATCAGGTCGCCATGAATGGCGACCCTTCAGCATAATGTGCCAGATGCGCGTTGATGCGCATCTGGCAGGGCGTGAAAGGAGATCACGCCGCGGCAGTTTCCTGGGCAAAAATCTGCTCCATCTTCTGCCACGCCTGCGCCACGTCATCGTCGAGATTGAACAGGCCGGAGGTGCCGACAATAAACACGTCGACGCCCGAGGCGGCAATCTGCTTAAAGGTGCGCGCATTGCACGACCCATCGATTTCGGTCAGATAGTGATACCCGTGCGTTTCCCGCATGGCGATCAGCTGGCGAATTTTGTTCAGCGTTTCCGGAATAAATTTCTGTCCGGCGAAACCGGGATCGACTGACATCACCGTCACTTTATCCAGCAGATGCGCATATTCACGAATGCTGTCGGCTGGCGTCGCCGGATTCAGCACCACGCCGCAGCGACGACCAGCCTCTTTAATTTGCGTCAGCAGGCGAAAAATTTTGTTATTCGCCGTCTCCGGATGGAAACTGATAATATCCGCGCCGGCGTCAATGCACATCGGAATAATATCTTCCGGGTGGTTCACCATTAAATGCACATCAATCGGCACATCGGTAATTTTACGCAGGTTCTCAATAAAGAACGGCGACAGCGTAATATTCTTAACATAGCTGCCATCCATAATATCGACATGATAGAACGAGGCGCTGGCGTTCATCGCTTCGATCTGCTCGCGGAAGCGGGTCAAATCCATGCACATCAGGGACGGTGAAAAGCGGGCGTTCATGCTGATTTCCTCATTACGCAAACAGCGCCCGCAGGCGCTGTCTGTGACATCAATGGAAGAACGAAATAATATGGCCGAGCACAATGCCGACGATACCGAAGTCCGCATCACCAAAGGTGGTGGACGCGAAGCCAAGGTCACCCATCAGCGGCAGCAGAATGGCAGGCAGGAAGGAGATCAGCAGCCCCTGAACAAAGGAACCGATGATGGCACCGCGCCGTCCGCCGGTGATGTTGCCGTAGACGCCAGCGGTCGCGCCGCAGAAGAAGTGCGGCACCAGGCCCGGTACAATTACGCTCAGACCGAACAGCGGACACAGGAACATGCTGATCAGCCCGGCGGCGAAGCTGCACAGGAAGCCGATGATCACGGCGTTCGGCGCGAACGGGAAGACTGTCGGGCAATCCAGCGCCGGTTTTGCGTTCGGCACCAGTTTATCGGCGATGCCTTTGAACGCCGGGACGATCTCGGCAATCACCATGCGTACACCGGCAAGAATGATGTAAACACCCGCAGCAAAGGTGATTGACTGGATAATGGCAAAGACGATGAAGTTCTGGCCGCCGCTCACCTGGCTTTCGGTAAACTCTTTACCGGCGACCAGCACCAGCGCGACAAACAGAATCATCATGGTCAGCGAAATTGCCACGGACGAGTCGCGCAGGAAGTTGAGGGTTTTCGGTACTTTCAGCTCTTCAATTGACGGGCTGCCTTTGCCCACCGCTTTGCCGACCAGCGCCGACAGCAGGTAGCCGGTGGAGCCAAAGTGGCCCAGCGCCAGGTCGTCTGAGTTGGTGATTTTGCGGGTGAACGGCTGCAGAATCGCCGGACATACCACCATCATGGTGCCGAGAATCAGCGAGCCGATCAGCACCAGCCAGAAGCCGTGCACGCCGCCCACCGACAGGATCACCGCCAGCATGGCCGACATATACAGCGTATGGTGCCCGGTCAGGAAGATGTATTTCAGCGGCGTGATGCGCGCCAGCACAATATTCACCAGCATACCGAACACCATGATCATTGCGGTTTCGGTACCGTAGTTTTTCTGTGCCAGCGCGGCCATCGCATCGGTATTTGGCACCACGCCCTGAATATTGAACGAGTGCTCGAATAGCTGGCTGAAGATGGTCAGGGTGGCCGCAATTAAGTTGGCCCCGGCGATAAGAATAACAAAACCCATGATGGTTTTTAGCGTACCGGAAATCACATCGGATACCGGTTTCTTTTGCAGTAATAAACCAATCAGGGAAAAAAGGCCGACAAGTATAGCGGGTGTTCCAAGAACATCCTTAATTATAAACTGCAGCATAAATTACTCCGTGTGAGTAAATTTCGTCGGGTCAATTACAGGTTGTCGGCGAGAATTTCTTTAATTCTGGCGTTATCCAGTAAATTGCTCAGGCCAAATACCTGTGCGCTGTGGCTCGACAGCTGGTCAGCGATATCTTTAGCGCTGATGATAATATCGGCCTGCTCAGATTTGGCAGAGGTTAAATCGGTATGACCCACTTCAGCCTCTTTACCCAGCTCCTTAATAATTTTCTTCACGTTCATTTCCACAATGAAGCTGCTGCCTAAACCGTTTCCACACACAATCAGTACTTTTTTCATTTTCAGGTTTCTCTGGTGATTAATCTTTAATGACAGCTTCAATCGCTGGCAGGGTCGATGCCGACAGCAATTGCTGCAGGCGGGATTCGTCGCTGAACACCTCAGCCAGCGCGGTGATCATCTGAATATGATCGTCGCCAGACAGGGCGCACAGCATAATAACGACAAACACCGGGTCGTTTTCATCGGCGGCAAAATTCACACCTTGTTTTACGTGCAGCAGCGACAGGCCGTTTTTGCGCGCACCCTGTTCCGGACGCGCATGCGGCATCGCCAGACCCGGCGCCAGCACATAATAGGGCCCCAGCTCAGCGTGCGACGTAAAGATCGCATCCAGATAAGCCGGGGTAATTGCCCCCTCCGCCAGCAGCGGCTCGGCCGATAAACGCACCGCTTCCTGCCAGTCGCTAACGTCGTCTATTACCCGGATATGTTGCGGTGTCAGCCATTGAGTGAGCATCACTAATTCCTGTTTATTCGTCGATGCGGTGCACTGTAGGTGATTTTATCGCCTGGGTTCTGTGATGTTGCTCGCAAAAGTTAGCGCTAACACGAATGATGTTAAAAACTGTGTTAGCGATAACATTTTTGCGCGCGCGGTTTGTCACGCTGAGGCCGGGGTGACATGCTCAGGCCAGCGAAAATCACGCAGCCAATGAGACATGCCCGATTCTGTGGTTTTTAACATGGCACCAATTTGCTTTTGGTTTTAAGCTGCGTGCGGATAAATCGAGCGCTACCCGGAACCAGCAGGGTAGAGACAGGAGAACGCATGACAGAAAAACGACGGCGCAGTACCGGCAAAAGCACGCTGGCCGATGTTGCCCGTTTGGTCGGTGTCAGCGCCATGACGGCGTCGCGCGCTTTGCGTATGCCGGAGAAAGTGTCGCCCGAAATTCGCGCAAGGATCGACGCGGCCGTCGCGGAACTGGCCTATGTGCCCAACGTGCAGGCGCGTAACCTGGCGTCAGCCTCGTCGCGGCTGATAACCATGGTGGTACCTTCTTTTGCTACGCCGGGCAGCGCGATTGTGTCAGAGGCGCTGCAGGAGGTGCTGCGGCCGCAGGGCTATAACATGATGCTGGCCGAAGCCAATCACTCGGCGGCGGAGGAGAGCGAGCTGATCGAGATGCTGCTCTCCTACAACCCGGCCGCGATGGTGCACTTCAATTTCGACAATGCCGCCGAAGCGCAGCGCCTGCTGAGCAACTCCGGCCTTCCGGTGATGGACATCGGCGGCGTGCATCAGGATTCTGCCGGCATCAGCATCGGCGTGGACTATGCGAAAGCCATTCGCCAGCTGGTAAACAGCCTGGTGGAGCGCGGCTATCGCCATCCCGGCCTGCTGTGCACACAAACACACAGCACTATTTTCCGTCAGCTGCTTAATGGCTGGCACAGCGGGATGCTGGCGCTGAATCTGGCACCGCACCGCGTAGTGACCTCACCAAAAATGCCCACCTTTGCCGCCGGCCACAGCCTGCTGGCAGAGATCCGTCTCACCTGGCCGGAACTGGACGTCCTGATCTGTACCAGCGATGAAGTGGCGTGCGGCGCCATCATGGCCTGTCACGCGGCCGGCGTCTCGGTGCCCAGCCAACTGGCGATTGCCAGCATAGGCGGTGGCCCGCTGGCGGCGGTATGTTCGCCGCCGCTGACCAGCATTGTGCTGCCGTACGAGGAGATGGGGCGCATGGCCGGTAAACGCCTGCTGGCGGCGCTCAACGGCGACGAGCCGCCTGCCATCAATGAGCTGCCGGTGCAGCTTAAGCTGCGCGCCAGTACGCACAAGGTGTAGCCGTGTGTGCGCACCTTTTGCCAGATTGATCAAATCCTTATCATTACTAAGGCATTGATAACCCTTTTCCGGATCATGATTTTAACTATAATGATCCGACTGCTTATGCGGCACACCAGCTAGGTTGTGCTGCCAAACACTAAATGGAGAGGAAGAACATGAGTTATTCACTGCCATCCCTGCCGTACGCCTACGACGCACTGGAACCGCACTTCGACAAGCAGACGATGGAAATCCATCACACTAAACATCACCAGACCTACGTTAACAACGCCAACGCGGCGCTGGAAGGTACCGAATTCGCAAACCTGCCGGTTGATGAACTGATCACCAAACTGGATCAGCTGCCAGCAGACAAAAAAGGCCCACTGCGTAACAACGCTGGCGGCCACGCTAACCACAGCCTGTTCTGGAAAGGCCTGAAAACCGGCACTACGCTGCAGGGCGACCTGAAAGCGGCAATCGAAAAAGATTTCGGTAGCGTTGAGAAATTCCAGGAAGAGTTCGAGAAAGCGGCCGCGACCCGTTTTGGCTCTGGCTGGGCGTGGCTGGTGAAAAAAGGCGACAAGCTGGCGGTCGTTTCAACCGCTAACCAGGACAACCCGCTGATGGGCGAAGCCATCGCTGGCGTGTCTGGTTTCCCAATCATCGGTCTGGATGTGTGGGAGCACGCTTACTATCTGAAGTATCAGAACAAGCGCCCTGACTACATCAAAGCGTTCTGGAACGTGGTGAACTGGGACGAAGCAGCGGCACGTTTCGCCTCGGCAAAATAAGTTCTGGCTTACGCTATGTGAATAACCGGTGCCTGCGTGCACCGGTTTTTTTATCGCCATCCTAAACCGCAGCTCAACAAACACCACATCATGGCCAGGCTAAAGTGGTTATTAACGCGCCGTTGATAATTTGGGGCATACAGTAGCCTTCAGTTATCTCGCGACGTAAAAATAATCATGTCTATTATTACACATTCTGAGCCGGACTCCGTTTCGTCGGCTGCGCTGTTTATACCTTTAGTCAGTGGAAAGCTGCGGCCAAATAAGCTGTGGAATAGCCAGCAATTTCGCCTGAAATTTGCCTTAAGGTCAGCGGTATTTCCACTGACCACCTTTAATTATCTCCATCAGCTGGCCAAACTCTCTTTTCTGCCGCAGCTGTTAAACAGCCAGGGCTTACTGCCGGCTAAGCCGCATCGTCCCTATTTGCGCGCCGGTTTCAGCGTGGCGCAGCGTGCGCAGGCGATTCTCGATCATTATCAATTAATGGATCGGCTGGCGAATAATCAGCTGCGCCAGTTGCTGCTGAGCCCGAGCGGTAATCTCCTTGCCCGTTTCGACGGCAAAAACGAGGAGCAATTTGCGCTATATTGCTGCTCCGGCCATTACGACCGGGAAGGGGAAATTACGCTGCTGCTTAATTATCAGGATATGACGCTGGCCTCGCTGTCATTCTCTATTATTCAGGAACAGCAGCAGCGCACGCTATTAATTGGGGGCTTGCAGGGGCCGCGGAAACATATTTCCAGTGACGTTATTCGCGATGCCACCAAAGCCGCGCACGGCGTATTTCCTAAGCGTCTGCTGATGGAAGCGGTATTTATTCTGGCGGCACAGTGCGGCGTACAGGCCATTACCGCCGTCGGCGATACCACCCATGTTTTCCGCAGCCTGCGCTACCGTCACAGCAAAGGTGATAAATTCTTTGCCAGCTATAGCGAGTTCTGGCTGTCACTGGGCGGGGAAATGCGGGGTGATGAGCTGTTTACGCTGCCGCTGAGCATGGCACGTAAAGATCTGGAAGAGATTGCCAGCAAGAAGCGCGCGGAGTATCGCCGCCGCTATGCCTTGCTGGATACGCTGGCGCAGCAGGTGCTGCAGGCTGCCGGGGCAGAACGCGACGTGGTCCACGCCGCGTAACGGCAATCAGAACGGCTGCTTTGCGTAGCCGGTCATCACCTTCAGCCCCATCTCGCGTCCCAGCGCGGTCATCGGGTGTACCACCACCAGGCCGCGCACGCTTTTCTTCAGCGCACCCATGTTCGCCTGCTCTTTTTTGGTGATTTCACGGCTGAACGGCAGCTTTTTCAGCTGCTGGGCTTCTTTGCTCAGCTTCTCTTCGCGCACGTTGCGCAGACGCTCAATTTCCTGCACCAGCGTCTCTTTCTCTTTCAGCAGCGCGCCAAGCTTTTCGGCATCGCCCGCTTCCAGCAGCTGCGGTTCTTTGCGATTCAGCGCGTCCAGCTGGTCGCTGAGACGTTTAATCTCGGCTTTTTCTTGTTCTTTCATTGGGAAAACTCATTAAGGAAAACAGGCAAAGGATACATCAAATCCGCCCGCTTTTGCAGCGCAGCGACAACAGAGGCAACGGGATAATCGGGTGCAGCTGGCGGGCGGGCAAAAAAATACCCAGCGCAAGGCTGGGTATTGACTGGAATTACAGAATGAAGCGGCTGAGATCTTCGTCGGCCACCAGTTCATCCAGATGCTGACCAACGTATTCGGCATCAATGGTGATCGATTCGCCGTGGCGATCGCTGGCGTCGTAGGAGATATCTTCCATCAGACGCTCCAGCACGGTGTGCAGACGACGTGCACCGATGTTCTCGGTGGTTTCGTTCACCTGCCACGCCGCTTCGGCGATGCGACGGATGCCGTCTTCAGTGAATTCAACGTTAACGCCTTCGGTGCCCATCAGCGCTTTGTACTGCACGGTCACGGACGCGTTCGGCTCGGTCAGGATGCGTTCGAAATCATTGACCGTCAGCGCCTGCAGCTCAACGCGAATCGGCAGACGACCCTGCAGCTCCGGAATCAGATCCGACGGGCTGGCCACCTGGAACGCACCGGAGGCGATAAACAGGATATGGTCAGTTTTGACCATGCCGTGTTTGGTGGACACGGTGCAGCCTTCCACCAGCGGCAGCAGATCGCGCTGCACGCCTTCACGTGACACATCCGGGCCCGACGACTGGCCGCCGCGCTTACAGATTTTGTCGATTTCATCGATGAACACGATACCGTGCTGTTCAACCGCGTCGATGGCGTCCTGCTTCAGCTCTTCCGGATTCACCAGCTTGGCCGCTTCTTCTTCAATCAGCAGCTTCATCGCATCTTTGATTTTCAGCTTACGCGGTTTCTGCTTCTGGCCGCCGAGGTTCTGGAACATCGACTGCAGCTGGCTGGTCATCTCTTCCATGCCCGGAGGCGCCATGATTTCAACGCCCATCGGTGCAGCAGCCAGATCGATCTCAATCTCTTTGTCATCCAGCTGGCCTTCGCGCAGTTTTTTGCGGAACGACTGGCGCGCAGCGGACGGCTCAGCGCTCTGCTCCGGCTGCCCCCAGTTGTTTTTCGCTGGCGGGATCAGCACATCCAGAATGCGATCTTCTGCCATCTCTTCAGCGCGGTATTTGTTTTTCTCGATCGCCTGGCTGCGCACCATCTTAATGGCGGAGTCCGTCAGATCGCGAATAATCGAATCCACTTCTTTCCCGACATAGCCCACTTCGGTGAATTTAGTGGCTTCAACTTTGATGAACGGCGCATTGGCCAGCTTCGCCAGACGGCGGGCGATTTCGGTTTTACCGACGCCGGTCGGGCCGATCATCAGGATATTTTTTGGGGTCACTTCATGGCGCAGCTCTTCGTCAAGCTGCATGCGGCGCCAGCGGTTACGCAGCGCAATGGCGACCGCTTTTTTGGCGCCGTCCTGGCCGATGATGAAGCGGTTAAGCTCGCTGACAATCTCGCGTGGAGTCATCTCAGACATGGTTTTGGTCCTTACGCCTTAGACGGTAATTCTTCGTAGTTAATGTTGTGGTTGGTGTAGATGCAGATATCACCGGCGATATTCAGCGCTTTGGCTACGATATCGTGCGCACCCATCTCCGTGTTCTCCAGCAGCGCGCGGGCGGCTGCCTGGGCGTAAGGCCCGCCGGAACCGATGGCAATCAGGTCATTTTCCGGCTGAATCACGTCACCGTTACCGCTGATGATCAGTGAGGAGTTCTCATCGGCAACCGCCAGCAGCGCTTCAAGGCGGCGCAGCATCCGGTCAGTACGCCAGTCTTTCGCCAGTTCGACTGCGGCTTTCACCAGATGGCCCTGATGCATCTCCAGTTTGCGTTCGAACAGTTCAAACAGGGTAAAGGCATCTGCGGTGCCGCCAGCAAAGCCCGCGATCACTTTGTCGTTGTAAAGACGACGCACCTTTTTAACATTGCCTTTCATTACGGTATTGCCGAGCGTCGCCTGGCCATCACCGCCGATCACGACCCGGCCGTTGCGTCGTACACTTACTATTGTTGTCACGGGCAGACCCCTTGTTGCAGTGGAAAAAAGACACCGCGCAGCGGGCGCGGCGTATCATGCAACCAGATATGGGGTAATCCTGTGGGGTTTCAACCCCCGGCAATATCTGATGCTGCAAATTGCCGGGGGCGAGCAGGGAGGGTTAAGGCAGGGCGAGCGGAATACAGCTGCTGTGGCCGGAGCTGTGCAGGCGCTTCACGGTGCTGTCTGCGCTGCTGCGGTCTTTAAACGGCCCAATCACCACGCGATTCCAGCCGCCGCCAGTCGTGATGCGGCTTTCGAAACCTTCAAACGCCAGACCGGCGCGTACCGATTCCGCCTGATCGGTACCTTTAAACGAGCCACACTGCACCATCCAGCGCTGGGTGCTCGCTTTCTCTTCCGTTTTGGCTTTGGCGCTCTCCTGCGGCTTCGCCGGCTCGCGAGTGATCGGCGCGGCCTGTTGCTGCTGCTGGCGTGCCGCCTGCTGCTGCAATTCCTGCTGGCGCTGCTGCTGCAACTGTTGCTGACGCTGCTGCTGCTGTAACTGCTGCTGCTGACGCTGCAACTGCTGTTGTTGCTGTTGTGCCTGCTGCTGACGCTGCAGCGTTTGCTGGCGCTGAGCCGGGGTTTGTTCGTTCCACGGCACTTCATTCAGCTGGGTTGGCTGCTGGCGCATATCGGCCTGCATCTGCTCCAGCAGCTGACGCTGTTCGTCGGTCAGCTGGGTTTGCGACTTGATCTCGCCACCGGCAGACGGCTCGGTGGGCGACGGCACGGTCACCTGACGATTTTCCAGCTCTTTGATGTATTTCCAGCGCTCTTCCGGCTTCGGCGGCAGGCCATTACCGTTGGCTTTATGATTCGGAATCACCGGTGTTTCTTCTTTTTTGTGATGCGAGATGAACCATAAACCACCGGCAAAGGTCACCAGCACTGCCACGGCCAGTACTATCATCAGCTTTGAAGTGCCGGAGCCGCCTTTGCTTTTCTTGCTGCGGCCTGCGGGTTTTTTGCGACGCGTCCCTGTTGAACGCCCGCGGCCTACGTAATCTCTCTGTGCCACTTTCGTTCTGATACCCTTCAAAAAAATGCCACTGGGCGTATAAATGGGGTGTTAATTTTGCCCGGCAAGGAATGCGTCATGTTACTCAAGGGCTGGAACTTTGACCAGCACAGTCTGCCTTCAGAATCTGCTGAAAATGCAGGGTTCCCGCATTCATTTTTCGCGTTTTGCTGCCGGTGCAGTACTGCCGCGGACGCGGAGTTCGGCGTCGAGCAGGCGTGAACCGTTGTTGACCCGTTTGCCCTGCAGCTCATCCAGCAGCAGCAGCATCGCTTCGCGGCCAATGGCAAAACGCGGCTGTGCCACGGTGGTCAGGGGCGGATCGTAGTATTGCGCCAGCTCGATATCATCGAAGCCGACCACCGACAGATCCTGCGGAATACGCATTCCCAGCTTGCGCGCCTGGTTCATCGCGCCCAGCGCCATGAGATCGCTATGGCAGAACAGGGCTTTCGGCGGCTGCCGCAGGCTCATCAGCTGCTTCAGCGCGCTGGCACCGGCTTCAAAGGTAAAGTCGCCGTGCACAATCAGCGTGGGATCGATGGCGATATTGCTGCGGCGCAGCGCCTGGATGTAGCCCTGCAGCCGATACTGGCTGAGCGGGATATGTTCCGGTCCGGTGATGCAGGCGATCTGCCGATGGCCCAGCTGTAACAGGTGATTCACCGCTTCAAAGGCCGCGGTCAGGTTATCGATATGCACCGTGGGCAGCGCCATCTCCGGCGCGAACTCGTTGCCCATCACCATGGGCGGCAGATTGCGCTGATCTTCAATGCCGGCGTCAAACGGCAGCTGCGAACCCAGCAGTACCATGCCGTCAATCTGGCGCGTCAGCATCAGGTTAAGGAAGGTTTTCTCCTGCTGATCCTGATGCGCGCAGTCACCAATCAGCACCAGATAGCCTTCCTGCGCGGCGGTCACTTCCACGCCGCGGATAATCTCGCTGAAGAAAGGGTCACAGATGTCCGGCACAATCACCAGAATAGTTTGCGTGTCGCCGCGTTTGGCGTTGCGCGCCAGACCGTGCGGCGCATAGCCGACGGCCTGCACCGCCTGTTCCACTTTCTGCCGGGTCGCGGCGGAGACTTTTTCCGGATTCATCAGCGCGCGCGAAACCGTGGCGGTGGAGACGCCAGCCTGCTCGGCCACATCTTTCATGGTGGCTGCCGATGAGGGTTGCTTCTGATCCAACGTTAACTCCTGACGCGGTACAGCGCATAGATATTCACACATAGCCGGCCCAGTGCCGGGACGGGCACTATTGTTAACCCAACGCCGTGTGAGGTTGTTACTTAATTTGCATAAAAATTGTGACTTGTGCGACTTTTTTCGATCTGGCTCGCAGATGTGGCGCGGCTTAACTCTCGGTGGGGTCGATATCCAGTGTCCATTTGACTTTGCGCGCGGCGGGCAGGGTGGTGACCAGCGGCAGTGAACTGCTCAGCAGCTGCTGCAGCCGCTTGCGCGATGGATGCTGTAGCAGCAGTTGCCAGCGCCAGCGTCCGCTGCGCTTCGGTGCCAGCGCCGGCACCGGCCCCATCAGCCACATCGCCTCATCTTTGAGCGGGCTGGCTTCCAGCAGGTTACGCAGCTGAGTAAGGAACTCCGCCGCCTGCGCATTATCCAGATCTTCCGCGCGAAACAGTGCGTGGCTGGTCCACGGCGGCAGCTGCACCGACTGGCGCTCCAGCAGCGTCTGATCGGCAAACGCAAAATAGCCGCGATGCAGCAGCGTTTGCAGCAGTGGATGTTCCGGGTGGTGCGTCTGTAGTAACACTTCGCCCTGCTTACCGGCGCGGCCGGCGCGGCCGGCGACCTGCGTGTAGAGCTGGGCAAAGCGCTCGGCGGCCCGGAAATCGGCGGAAAACAGCGCGCCATCGACATCCAGCAGCGATACCAGCGTCACGTCAGGGAAGTGATGGCCTTTGGCCAGCATCTGCGTGCCGACCAGGATGCGCGCCCCGCCGCGATGCACATCGGCCAGATGCTGTTCCAGCGCGCCTTTGCGGCTGGTGGTATCGCGATCGATGCGCGACACCGGTACGCCAGGAAACAGCGTGCTGAGCTGCTGCTCCAGCTGTTCCGTGCCCACGCCGACCGGCAGCAGATGGGTAGAACCGCAGCCCGGACACTGATGCGGCAGCGGACGCTGGCTGTCGCAGTGGTGACAGCGCAGCTGACGATGCTGCTGATGCAGCGTGTAATAACTGTCGCAGCGCTGGCACTCCGCCAGCCAGCCGCAGTCGTGGCACATCAGCGCCGGCGAAAAGCCGCGGCGATTGAGAAACAGCAGAACCTGATTATCCGCCTGCAGGTGCTGGCGCATCTTGCCCAGCAGCGCCGGCGCGAGACCGCCTTTCAGCTGCTGCCCCTTGAGATCGATTAGCTGCTGCAGCGCCGGTTTGGCGTTACCGGCGCGTTTGGTCAGGTTGAGCTGGCGATATTTGCCGACACGCACGTTGTGCAGCGTCTCCAGCGCCGGCGTCGCCGAGCCCATCACAATCGGCACATCTTCTTCGTGAGCGCGGAATACCGCCAAATCGCGCGCCTGGTAGCGCCAGCCCTCCTGCTGTTTGTAGGAGCTGTCGTGTTCTTCATCAATGATGATCACGCCCGGCCGCGCCAGCGGTGTGAACAGCGCGGATCGTGTGCCGATGACGATGGCGGTCTCGCCGCTGCGCGCGCGCAGCCATACCGCCAGACGCTCGCTGTCATTGAGCGCCGAGTGCAGCACATCAATCGGCGCATCGAAGCGTTCACGAAAGCGGGCGATGGTTTGCGGCGTCAGGCCAATTTCCGGCACCAGCACCAGCGCCTGTTTGCCGCGCGCCAGCACATTCTCCAGCACGCTGAGATAGACCTCGGTTTTACCCGATCCGGTAATGCCTGCCAGCAGCCACGCGGCGTAATGTTCGTCCTCGCTGCGAATGGCGCCCACCGCCATCGCCTGATCGGTATTCAGCCGCAGCCGTTCACCTTTCACCGCGAAACTGGTGCGCCAGTCGTGCTGCTGTGGCGCATGTTCGCGCAGGTCGCACAGGCCTTTGGCACGCAGTGCCTGCAGCGCGGCATCGGTAAAATCCTGCTCGCCGATCTGATGCCGATACAGCGGCCGCTGACGCAACGCCGCCAGCGCCTGCTGCTGTTTCGGCGCGCGCTTCAGGCTTTCCAGCGCCACTTCGCGCCCGGCTTCGTTCACTACCCACTGCCACAGCGGCGCTTCCTGGGCCGGCTTGCCCTGACGCAGCAGCACCGGCAGCGCATGGCTGAGCACTTCGCCGAGCGGAGAGTGATAGTAGCCGGCGGCCCAGTTGAGGATGCGCCACAGCGCGGGTGAGAACAGCGAGCGGTCGTCGAGCAACGCATCAATCTGCTTCAGCTGGGCAAGGGGGAGATCGCTGGTGGCGCGCGTGCTAACCACGATGCCCGTCATTTTCCGGTTGCCGAACGGTACGCTCACGCGCGCGCCGGCCACCGGCTGCGGCGCATCGGCGGGCAGCAGGTAGTCAAACAGGCGAGGCAGCGGAACGGGCAGGGCAACCTGAACAACGGGCATGTCGATCTCTATCCGGTTCTGTAAAAAGGAGAAGTAGTGTACACGCTGGCGTCACCCCCGTCATACTTCAGCGCGCGGCGGCGCTGGCGGCCAGCGTTTATCCGGCATGGCAGAGCGCGGCGCATTGCACGGATTTGATCAATGCGCTCATTTTCTGTATACTATGCCGCCTTTGATGAGATGACTCGTCAAAGATACACCATTTATTAACCGCGTGTGGTGCTGTGCAGGTTCGCCTGGCACGGAGAGCGACACGGCCTTTTATGAGGTTCTCCCATGAAACAAGGTATTCACCCGAAATACGAAGCTGTGACCATCACCTGCTCTTGCGGCAACGTGATCAACACCCGTTCAACCATGACTGGTACCCTGAACCTGGACGTGTGCGGCAAATGCCACCCGTTCTACACCGGTAAGCAGCGTGTTGTTGACTCTGGTGGTCGTGTTGATCGCTTCAACAAGCGTTTCAGCATCCCAGGCAGCAAGAAATAAGATTATTTGCCGGCGAATCTTCACGATTCGGTTGCAAGAAAAAACCCAGCCTCGGCTGGGTTTTTTTATTTCTGGCCTCAGTATTCCCAGCTGTCGGGATCGATGCCCATCTCACGCATAATCTGTTTTGCTTCTTCCGGAATCTCGTCGCTGCGCTCTTTACGCAGATCAACATCATTCGGCAGCGGTTGCCCGGTGAAGGCATGCAAAAAGGCTTCGCACAGCAGTTCGCTGTTGGTGGCGTGACGCAGATTGTTCACCTGACGGCGGGTACGCTCATCCGTTAAAATCTTCAGCACTTTCAGCGGGATAGAAACTGTAATCTTCTTAACCTGCTCGCTCTTCTTACCGTGTTCAGCGTAAGGGCTGATATATTCGCCGTTCCATTCAGCCATGGGTTACCTTAATCAATAAAAAGTTGAATATGGGGAAATCCGTTGATTATGCCCGATCTTTCGATGCCTGACCGCTTAAACTGCCGGTTTTATGCTTACACATCGCGTTTCACAGGAAAGCGCGCTGAACACCAGGCGATGACGCGTAATTTTAGCGGGTATTGCGGCTTTGCTCAATCTATACGCAAAGACATTTAGATGTCCAGATGTATTGACGTCCAGTTGCGGAATGTTATTCTGTTGCCACTTTTTTATTACACTTCAGGAACAGTAAGCACCATGACGCGTAAACAGGCAACCATCGCAGTACGCAGCGGTTTGAATGATGACGAGCAATATGGCTGCGTTGTCCCACCGATTCACCTCTCCAGCACCTATAACTTCCTCGATTTCAACGAGCCGCGCGCGCATGACTATTCACGCCGCGGTAACCCGACGCGCGATGTCGTCCAGCGCGCGCTGGCTGAGCTGGAAGGCGGCGCGGGCGCGGTGCTGACCAACACCGGGATGTCGGCGATTCATCTGGTGACGACGGTGTTCCTGAAGCCAGGCGATCTGCTGGTGGCGCCGCACGACTGCTACGGCGGCAGCTATCGTCTGTTTGACAGCCTGAGCAAGCGTGGCGCTTACCGCGTGAAGTTTGTCGATCAGGGCGATGAAGCGGCGCTGGCGGCGGCGCTGGCGGAAAAGCCAAAGCTGGTGCTGGTCGAAAGCCCAAGCAATCCGCTGCTGCGCGTGGTGGACATTGCGGCCATCTGCGCCGCCGCGCGTGCTGCCGGGGCGGTGAGCGTAGTGGACAACACCTTCCTCAGCCCGGCGCTGCAGAACCCGCTGGCTCTGGGGGCCGATCTGGTGATCCACTCCTGCACCAAATATCTCAATGGTCACTCGGACGTGGTGGCCGGTGCGGTCATCGCTAAAGATCCGGCGCTGGTCACGGAACTCGCCTGGTGGGCGAATAACATTGGCGTCACCGGCGCGGCGTTTGACAGCTATCTGCTGCTGCGCGGCCTGCGCACCCTGGCACCGCGCATGGCGGCGGCGCAGCGTAACGCCCTGGCGATTGTTGATTACCTGAAGCAACAACCGCTGGTGAAAAAGCTGTATCATCCGTCTCTGCCAGAGAACGCCGGCCACCAGTTTGCCGCGCGTCAGCAGCGCGGTTTTGGCGCCATGCTCAGTTTTGAACTCGACGCCGATGAGGCGCGGCTGCGCCGCTTCCTGAAAGCGCTGCAGCTGTTTACGCTGGCGGAGTCGCTGGGCGGCGTGGAAAGTCTGATTTCGCACACCGCCACCATGACGCACGCCGGCATGTCGGCGGACGCGCGTGCCGCAGCGGGCATTTCCGACTCGCTGCTGCGTATTTCTGTCGGAATTGAAGATCACGAAGATTTAATCGCCGACCTGGATAATGCATTCAGGATCGCAGCCGAGGGGTAACCATGACGATTTCAGCAGGCGCGGGAACGCCGATCAAGCAGTTGCATAAATTTGGTGGCAGTAGCCTGGCCGACGCGCGCTGTTATCAGCGCGTCGCCGGTATCATGGCCGATTACAGCCAGCCGGGCGACTTAATGGTGGTCTCTGCCGCAGGCAGCACCACTAACCAGCTGATCAGCTGGCTCAAGCTGAGCCAGAGCGATCGCTTATCGGCCCATCAGGTGCAACAGGCGTTACGCCGTTTTCACCGCGAGTTGATCGCTGCACTGCTGCCTGCTGAATATGCAGAAACCCTGACCGCAGCCTTCATCCGCGATCTTGAACGCCTGGCGGCGCTGCTCGACGGCGCCATCACCGATGCGGTGTACGCCGAAGTGGTCGGCCACGGCGAAATCTGGTCGGCGCGCCTGATGGCGGCGGTGCTCAGCCAGCGCGATATCGAAGCGGCGTGGCTGGACGCACGCGACTTCCTGCGTGCCGAACGTGCGGCACAGCCGCAGGTAGATGAAGGCAAATCCTGGCCGCTGCTGCAGGCGCTGCTGGCGCAGCATCCGCATAAGCGTCTGGTGGTGACGGGTTTTATCAGCCGCAGCGAAGCGGGCGAAACCGTACTGCTCGGCCGTAACGGCTCTGACTACTCGGCAACGCAGATTGGCGCGCTGGCGGGCGTGAACCGCGTCACCATCTGGAGCGACGTCGCTGGCGTTTACAGCGCGGACCCGCGCAAGGTCTCCGATGCCTGCCTGCTGCCGCTGCTGCGGCTGGATGAGGCCAGCGAGCTGGCCCGACTGGCGGCGCCGGTGCTGCACACGCGTACGCTGCAGCCGGTCTCCAACAGCGACATCGATTTACAGCTGCGCTGCAGCTATCAGCCGGAGCAGGGCTCAACGCGCATTGAGCGCGTGCTGGCATCCGGCACCGGCGCGCGCATTGTCACCAGTCACGACGATGTCTGCCTGGTTGAGATTCAGATTCCCGATAGCCACGATTTTGCCACCCAGCAGAAAGAGATCGATCTGCTGCTGAAGCGCGCGCAGCTGCGTCCGCTGGCGATGGGTATCCATCCGGATCGTCGCCTGCTGCAGCTGTGTTACACCTCGGAAGTGGTCAATAGTGCCTTTAACCTGCTGCAGGACGCGGCGCTGCCTGGTCATCTGCAGCTGCGCGACGGTCTGGCGCTGGTGGCGCTGGTCGGTGCTGGCGTGACGCGTAATCCGCTGCACAGCCATCGCTTCTGGCAGCAAATCAAAGACCAGCCGGTCGAATTCGTCTGGCAGTCAGAAGATCACATCAGCCTGGTGGCGGTGCTGCGCGTCGGACCGACCCAGCATCTGATTCAGGGACTGCACCAGTCGCTGTTCCGCGCCGAGAAGCGCATCGGCCTGATCCTGTTTGGCAAAGGCAATATCGGTTCACGCTGGCTGGAGCTGTTCGCGCGCGAGCAGGAGACGCTGTCGGCGCGTACCGGGTTTGAATTTGTGCTGGCGGGCGTGGCGGACAGTAGCCGCAGCCTGCTGAGCTATGACGGTCTCGACGCCAGCCGGGCGCTGGCCTTCTTTGATGATGAAGCCGAAGCGCGCGACGAAGAGTCGCTGTTCCTGTGGATGCGCGCGCACCCGTTTGACGATCTGGTGGTGCTGGACGTCACCGCCAGTGATTCGCTGGCGCAGCAGTATCACGATTTTGCCAGCCACGGCTTCCACGTCATCAGCGCCAACAAAGTGGCCGGCGCTGCCAGCGGCCAGAGCTGGCGTCAGGTACGCGATGCCTTTGCCAAAACTGGTCGCCACTGGCTGTATAACGCGACCGTGGGTGCCGGATTGCCGGTCAATCATACGGTGCGCGACCTGCGTGAAAGCGGCGACAGCATTCTGGCGATCAGCGGTATCTTCTCCGGCACGCTGTCGTGGCTGTTCCTGCAGTTTGACGGCACGGTGCCGTTCAGCGAGCTGGTCGATCAGGCGTGGCAGCAGGGCTTAACCGAGCCCGACCCGCGCGTCGATCTCTCCGGTCAGGATGTGATGCGCAAACTGGTGATTCTGGCGCGCGAAGCCGGTTACGACATCGAACCGGATCAGGTGCGGGTTGAATCGCTGGTGCCGTCACAGTGCGAAGGCGAATCCATTGACCACTTCTTTGAAAACGCCGACGAGCTGAACGAGCAGATGCTGCAGCGCTTCGAAGCCGCACAGGAGATGGGGCTGGTGCTGCGCTACGTGGCGCGTTTCGATGCCAACGGTAAAGCGCGCGTCGGCGTGGAAGCGGTGCGTCCGGAGCATCCGCTGGCGGCGCTGCTGCCGTGCGATAACGTGTTTGCCATTGAAAGCCGCTGGTATCGCGACAATCCGCTGGTGATCCGCGGGCCGGGCGCCGGCCGGGATGTCACCGCCGGTGCGCTACAGTCTGATATCAATCGTCTCGCCCAACTGCTGTAAACCTGCTGCGCAGACGGCGTCCGCTGTCTGCGTTTTTTCCTCTGCTTCCCCGTCAGGTGAATCCCTTTCACTTTGGTTGAATATTTGTCACGCCCGGCAAGCAATTTTATGTTGACGCTAAGCTGAAGATCGTTCATTTTGTGCATCTGGACGTCTAAACGTATGGATGTTCGCGGTTCGCAAATTAATCGATATGTGATGATGAGGTAACAGGATGAGTTTCTTTCATGCCAATCAGCGCGAAGCGCTGAACCAGAGCCTGGCTGAGCTGAACGGGCAAATTAATGTCTCTTTTGAGTTTTTCCCGCCCCGCACCAGCGAAATGGAAGCAACCCTGTGGAACTCCATCGACCGCCTGAGCAGCCTGAAACCCAAATTCGTCTCGGTAACTTACGGAGCCAACTCCGGCGAGCGCGACCGCACTCACAGCATCATCAAAGGCATTAAAGAGCGCACCGGACTGGAAGCGGCACCGCATCTCACCTGTATTGATGCGACGCGCGATGAACTGCGCGCCATTGCGCGAGACTACTGGAATAACGGCATTCGCCATATCGTGGCGCTGCGCGGCGATTTACCACCGGGCGGCGGCAAACCAGACATGTACGGCAGCGATCTGGTGTCGCTGCTGAAAGAGGTCGGTGATTTCGACATCTCGGTAGCGGCCTATCCCGAAGTGCATCCGGAAGCGAAGAGTGCGCAGGCGGATCTGATCAACCTGAAGCGAAAAATTGATGCTGGCGCCAGTCGCGCGATTACCCAGTTTTTCTTCGACGTGGAGAGCTATCTGCGCTTTCGCGATCGTTGCGTGGCCACCGGTATCGACGTGGAGATTGTGCCGGGCATTCTGCCGGTCTCCAACTTTAAACAGCTGCAGCGTTTCGCCACCATGACCAACGTGCGCGTACCGGGCTGGATGAACGCCATGTTTGACGGGCTGGATGATGATGCGGAGACGCGCAAAATGGTCGGTGCCAACATCGCCATGGACATGGTGAAAATCCTGTCGCGCGAAGGGGTGAAGGACTTTCACTTCTACACGCTGAACCGCGCCGAGATGAGCTACGCTATCTGCCACACGCTGGGTGTTCGCCCGACGCTGGCGGCATAAGCGTGAAAGGATAAAAAAGAGAAGGGGGCCTCAGGGCCCCCTTCTTGCTGTGATGCGCCGCCAGCCGTTAGCCGGTGTTACGCATGCCGGCCGCGACGCCAGCGATAGTGACCATCAGCGCCTGTTCTACGCGCGCATCAGGTTCATCGCCGCGCTCTTCCTGCGCACGCGCACGCTGCAGCAGTTCCGCCTGCAGCACGTTGAGCGGATCGGTGTAGACGTTACGCAGCGCGATGGATTCGGCGATCCACGGCTGGTCCGCCATCAGATGCGCATCGTTCGCGATGGTCAGCACCGCTTTGATGTCGGCATCGAGCTGATCGCGCAGCTGTTTGCCGAGCGGCCACAGCGATTTATCCACCAGACGCTGATCGTAATACTCCGCCAGCCACAGGTCAGCCTTCGAGAACACCATCTCCAGCATGCCGAGGCGCGTGGCGAAGAACGGCCATTCGCTGCACATGGTTTCCAGCTGATCCTGATGGCCTTCGTCCATCGCTTTCTGCAGCGCCGCGCCGGCACCCAGCCACGCGGGCAGCATCAGGCGGTTCTGCGTCCAGGCGAAGATCCACGGAATGGCGCGCAGCGACTCTACGCCGCCGGTCGGACGCCGTTTCGCCGGGCGCGATCCGAGCGGCAGTTTACCCAGCTCCTGCTCTGGCGTCGCCGAGCGGAAGTAGGGAACGAAATCCGGATTTTCACGCACATAGCCGCGGTACATGGCGCACGAATAGGCTGACAGGCCGTTCATGATCTCCTGCCATTCGCGTTTTGGCTCTGGCGGTGGCAGCAGGTTGGCTTCCAGAATCGCCCCGGTGTAAAGCGACAGGCTGGCGATGGTGACTTCCGGCAGGCCATATTTGAAGCGAATCATTTCGCCCTGTTCGGTCACGCGCAGGCCGCCTTTCAGGCTGCCCGGCGGCTGTGACAGCAGGGCTGCATGCGCCGGTGCGCCACCGCGGCCAATCGAACCGCCGCGTCCGTGGAACAGCGTCAGGGTAATGCCGGCTTTGTCGCAGGTTTTAATCAGCGCATCCTGGGCCTGATACTGTGCCCAGCTGGCTGCCATCACGCCGGCATCTTTTGCCGAGTCGGAATAGCCAATCATCACCATCTGCTTGCCGTTGATGAAGCCGCGATACCAGTCGATATTCAGCAGCTGGCTCATCACGTCATTGGCGTTGTTGAGGTCGTCGAGGGTTTCAAACAGCGGCGCCACCGGCATTGCGTAAGGGATGCCGGCCTCTTTCAGCAGCAGATGCACCGCCAGCACGTCAGACGGCGTTTTGGCCATCGAAATCACATAGGCGGCAATCGAGCCCTGCGGCGCTTCTGCCGCCACTTTGCAGGTATCCAGCACTTCACGCGTGTTGTCGCTGGGCTCCCACTGCCGCGGCAGCAGCGGCCGCTTGGAATTCAGTTCACGGATCAGGAACGCCTGCTTGTCGGCTTCTGACCAGCTTTCATAGTCGCCCAGTCCGAGATAGCGCGTCACTTCGGCAATCGCTTCGGTGTGGCGGGTGCTCTCCTGACGGATATCGATGCGCACCAGCGGCACGCCGAAGCACTTCACGCGGCGCAGCGTATCCAGCAGCTGGCCGTTGGCGATGATGCCCATGCCGCACTGCTGCAG
Source organism: Pantoea sp. Cy-640 (assembly GCF_011752635.1). NCBI lineage: Bacteria > Pseudomonadati > Pseudomonadota > Gammaproteobacteria > Enterobacterales > Erwiniaceae > Pantoea > Pantoea sp. Cy-640. The sequence goes on from NZ_VWXB01000012.1 coordinate 151,056, forward strand.
CGACTGGTAAATAGCAAACAGCGGCTGCCACAGTTGATCGTTAGAGACCAGCAGATCGGCCGGACGCGGCAGGCGCTCACCCTTCAGGCGGCGCTCCAGATAGCTCTGGGTGCTCATCAGCTGGCTGCGGATACGCTTCAGAATCACACGATACGGCTCCAGCGCCTCCGCATCGCCACACAATTCGCGCACTTCGTCGCTGCACTCGGACATCGACAGCTCGGACACCAGCACGCCGATGTCGCGCAGGAACAGGTCGGCGGCTTTCCAGCGGCTTAGCTGCATCACGTGGCGGGTAATCGGTGCGGTGACGTTCGGGTTACCGTCACGGTCGCCGCCCATCCACGAGGTAAATTTGATTGGTACGAAATCCACCGGCAGCTGGATGCCGAAGCTCTCTTCCACCTGCTGGTTCAGCTCGCGCAGAAACGCCGGCACGCCTTCCCACAGGCTGTTCTCCACCACCGCGAAGCCCCATTTGGCTTCATCTACCGGCGTCGGGCGATATTTACGGATCTCATCGGTGTGCCACGCCTGCGCTACCAGCTGACGCAGACGGCGCATAACCTGGTTGCGTTCGTAGTCGGTGATGTCGCTGTGGTCGAGCTGTTGCAGACAGCTGTTCACTTCGCCCAGCTTGTGGATCAGCGTGCGGCGGGTAATTTCGGTCGGGTGGGCGGTGAGCACCAGCTCCAGCGACAGCTCCTCAATCGCCTGGCGGATGGCCGGCTCGCTGAGATCGCTCTGCTGCTTCAGGCGCTCGAAGGTCTTTTTCAGCAGCTCCGGATGGTTAGCACCGTCGCCGCTGCGCGAAATGGTTTGATACTGCTCTGCCACGTTGGTGAGGTTAAGGAACTGGCTGAACGCGCGTGCCACCGGCAGCAGCTCGTCGTTAGACAGGTTTTGCAGCGTGGAGAGCAGTTCCTTACGATGAGTGTCATTTCCTGCACGGGATGACTTAGAGAGCTTGCGGATGGTCTCCACCCGATCGAGGATGTTCTCTCCCAGTGCATCCTTTATCGTATCCCCGAGCAGTTTGCCGAGCATACTGACATTACTTCGCATTGCGGAATATTGTTCGTTCATGTGACCCTGACACCCTTATCGTCTTAAATATAAAACCTCTATACCCAACGGGCATAACATCGTCTTTTATCTAGCCACGGTTCTTCCTGTTCGTCAATTGACTTAAATTGCCGGTATCGTGCTGCTAACTATCGGAAATTCATCGAATTTAATTGACAGGAGGTGGGATAAGTTATTCTTATTATCAAATCCCGGATAATGACGGGGCAATTTGCTGATTTCGCAGTGAAATGCCCCATCTTTTAATCATCAATGGCAAAAATGCTGCACAACCTGAGTGATAAGCGCATGAGTCGGCTTAATAAATGCGGTATCAATAAACTCGTCTGGCTGATGCGCCTGATTGATGGATCCAGGCCCTAACACCAGCGTCGGGCACAACTGCTGGATAAACGGCGCTTCGGTGCAGTAATTCACCACTTCTGTCGGCACGCCCAGCAGCTTCTCCACCACTTTGACCAGTTCATGATCGGCCGGGCATTCGTAACCGGGAATCGGCGGATGCAGCTCACCGACAGTCAGACGGCCCGGCCAGCGCGCGCTCACCGGTGCCAGCGCTTCATTGAGTAAACCGTCGAGATCGCTCAGCGTCAGTCCCGGCAGCGGACGGATATCCATATGCAGCTCACAGCAGGCGCAGATGCGGTTCGCCGCGTCGCCGCCGTGGATATGGCCAAAGTTCATGGTCGGATACGGAATGGCGAAGCCGTCATGGTGATAGCGCTCTTTCAGCGTATTACGCAGCTGCATCAGCTGAGTAATGGATTCATGCATCAGCTCGATAGCGTTCACGCCGCGCGCCGGATCGCTGGAATGACCGGACTGACCCTGAATACGGATGGCGTGCGACAAATGGCCTTTGTGGGCGCGCACCGGTTTCAGCGACGTCGGTTCGCCGATGATGGCGCAGTCCGGCCGCAGCTGGGTCGATTCAGAGAAGTATTTCGCGCCGGCCATGGTGGTTTCTTCATCGGCGGTGGCGAGGATGTACAGCGGTTTGCTGAGCTTCGTCACGTCAACGTCACGCAGCGCATCAAGAATAAAGGCAAAGAAGCCTTTCATGTCGGCGGTGCCTAAGCCGTACAGCTTGTTGTCATGTTCGGTCAGGGTGAAGGGATCGCGCGTCCAGCGGCCATCGTCGTACGGCACGGTGTCGGTATGGCCCGCCAGCAGCAGGCCACCTGCGCCGCTGCCGCTGCGCGCCAGCAGGTTGAATTTGTGGCGTGTACCCGGCACCGGCTGGACTTCCACGCTGAAGCCGAGATCGCGGAACCAGCCCGCCAGCAAATTGATTAAAGTTTCATTGCTCTGATCCAGCGCGCTGTCGGTGGCGCTGATCGACGGTGTTGCAATCAGCTGGCGGTAGAGTTCGATAAAAGGTGGAATTTTTGTCTTCACTGTTGACGGTCCCTGGGTTAGGATGTATCAATATTAATGCATTAATAGTGAATAAAAATACATTAACGTCGTCTGCATGTGAACTGAAAAAAGCTGCAAACGGCATCGTGGGCAACGGGGCAATGCCGCGACCCGATACGTGTGACTGTAATAAGGTATACAGCCTGATGTTGAATACGCTGATCGTTGGTGCCAGTGGTTATGCTGGCGTAGAGCTTGCCACCTACCTGAATCGCCACCCGCATATGAACATAACCGCTTTGGCGGTTTCAGCGCAAAGCCCGGATGCCGGAAAGTTACTCTCCGATCTCCATCCGCAGCTGAAAGGCAGGGTCGATTTGCCATTGCAGCCGCTGGGTGATGCCGCAGAGTGGGCCGGCAAGGTCGATGTGGTGTTCCTCGCCACCGCACACGAAGTCAGCCACGATCTGGCCCCGGAATTCCTGAAAGCCGGCTGCGTGGTGTTCGACCTCTCAGGTGCGTTCCGCGTTAACGACGACGGCTTTTATCAACAGTATTACGGTTTCAGCCATCAGCACCAGGCGTGGCTCGACAAAGCCGTTTACGGCCTGGCCGAATGGAACCACGAGCAAATTAAAGACGCGCAGCTGGTGGCGGTGCCGGGTTGCTATCCGACCGCCGCGCAGCTGGCGCTTAAGCCGCTGATTAAGGCTGGCCTGCTTAATCCGGCTCAGTGGCCGGTCATCAATGCCACCAGTGGCGTCAGCGGTGCCGGGCGTAAAGCCAGCGTCACCACCAGCTTCTGTGAAGTCAGCCTGCAGCCGTACGGTCTCTTCAATCACCGTCACCATCCGGAGATTGTGGCCCATCTCGGCACGCCGGTGATCTTCACGCCGCATCTCGGTAATTTCCCGCGCGGCATTCTGGAAACCATCACCTGCCGTCTGAACGCCGGTGTGAGCCAGCAGGATGTGGCGGCGGCGTACCACAGCGCCTACCACGACAAACCACTGGTGCGGCTGTACGACAAAGGCGTACCGGCGCTGAAAGGGGTGGTTGGCCTGCCGTTCTGCGATATCGGCTTTGCCGTGCAGGGCGAGCACCTGATTGTTGTCGCAGCGGAAGACAACCTGCTGAAAGGCGCCTCCTCACAGGCGGTGCAGTGTCTCAATATTCGTTTCGGCTTCCCCGAAACGCTGTCTCTGATTTAACGGACGGATAACCTGACCATGAGCAATCCTCTAATCATTAAGCTGGGCGGCGTACTGCTGGATAGCGAAGAAGCGCTGGCGCGTCTGTTTGATGCCCTGCTGGCGTACCGCACGCAGTATCAGCGTCCGCTGATCATCGTCCACGGCGGTGGCTGCCTGGTGGACGAGCTGATGAAGAAACTGGCGCTGCCGGTGAAAAAGAAGAACGGTTTGCGCGTGACGCCAGCCGATCAGATCGACATTATTACCGGTGCGCTGGCCGGCACCGCCAACAAAACGCTGCTGGCATGGGCGAAGAAGTACGGCATTGGCGCAGTGGGTTTATGCCTCGGCGATGCCGGCCTGGTGAACGTGGCGCAGTTCGATGAGGAGCTGGGGCATGTCGGCAACGCCACGCCGGGTAATCCGCAGCTGCTCAATACGCTGCTGGATGCAGGCTATATGCCGGTGATCAGCTCGATTGGCATCACCGACGGCGGCGAACTGATGAACGTCAACGCCGACCAGGCCGCGACCGCGCTGGCGGCGACGATCGGTGCCGATCTGGTGCTGCTGTCGGACGTCAGCGGTATTCTTGACGGCAAAGGTCAGCGCATCGCCGAGATGACCGCAGCCAAAGCCGAGCAGCTGATTGCCCAGGGCATTATTACCGATGGCATGATTGTGAAAGTGCATGCGGCGCTCGACGCGGCGCGTACGCTGGGCCGCCCGGTGGATATCGCCAGCTGGCGTCATGCTGAACAGCTGCCAACCCTTTTCAACGGCGTGTCGATTGGCACCCGGATTCTCGCATAATCAAGGATTACGACATGAGCACGCAAAACATCAAAAAAATCGTTCTGGCTTACTCGGGCGGTCTGGATACCTCGGCCATCATTCCCTGGCTGAAAGAGAACTACGGTGGTTGTGAAGTGGTGGCGTTCGTGGCCAACATTGGTCAGGATCCGGCCGATCTGGAAGGCGTAGAGAAGAAAGCGCTGCAGTCGGGCGCGTCTGAGTGCCACGTGGTCGATCTGCGTGAAGAGTTTATCAGCGAATACGTTTACCCGGTGCTGCAGACCGGTGCGCTGTACGAAGGCACCTATCTGCTGGGCACCTCAATGGCGCGTCCTATCATCGCCAAAGCGCAGGTTGAACTGGCGCTGAAAGTGGGCGCAGACGCACTGTGCCACGGCGCAACCGGTAAAGGCAACGATCAGGTGCGTTTCGAAACCACCTATACCGCGCTGGCACCGCAGCTTAAAGTGGTGGCGCCATGGCGTGAGTGGAACCTGCGTTCACGTGAAGCACTGCTGGATTACCTGAAAGAGCGCAATATCCCGACCACCGCGTCGCTGGAAAAAATCTACAGCCGTGATGAGAACGCCTGGCACATCTCGACCGAAGGTGGCGTGCTGGAGAGCCCGTGGAACGCGCCAAACAAAGATTGCTGGGTGTGGACCGTCGATCCGCTGGAAGCGCCGGATCAGCCAGAAAACGTCACCGTCAGCGTGGAGAAAGGCCAGGTTGTCGCGGTGAACGGTGAGAAACTGAGCCCGTTCCAGTGTCTGGAAAAACTCAATGCGCTGGGAGCGAAACACGGCGTGGGCCGGATTGATATCGTGGAAAACCGTCTGGTGGGCATTAAATCACGCGGCTGCTACGAAACCCCTGGCGGCACCATCATGGTCAACGCGCTGCGTGCGGTTGAGCAGCTGGTACTGGATCGCGACAGCTTCAAATGGCGTGAGCAGCTGGGTCAGGAGATGTCTTACGTGGTGTATGACGGCCGCTGGTTCGCACCGCTGCGTCAGTCAATCCAGGCCGCTGCCGCATCGCTGGCAGAGCTGGTGAACGGTGAAGTGGTACTGCAGCTGTATAAAGGCCAGGCCACGGCGATCCAGAAAAAATCGGCGAACAGCCTGTACTCAGAAGAGTTTGCCACCTTCGGCGAAGACGAAGTGTACGATCACCGTCACGCGGGCGGCTTTATCCGTCTGTTCTCGCTCTCTTCACGCATTCGCGCGCTGAACGAGCAGAAGAAGTAATACCGGCGGCAGGCGACACATTTTGCAGGGGCGGCTTAGGGCCGCCCTTTGTTTAACAGATTCAGGAGCAAACAGATGGCACTTTGGGGCGGACGTTTTTCGCAGGCGGCAGATCAACGGTTTAAACAGTTCAACGACTCACTGCGGTTTGACTATCGCCTGGCGGAGCAGGACATCATCGGTTCGGTGGCCTGGTCAAAAGCGCTGGTAACGGTAAACGTGCTGAGCAGTGAAGAGCAGCAGCAGCTGGAAGCCGCGCTGAATGCGCTGCTGGAAGAGGTTCGCGCCAACCCGCAGCAGATTCTGCAGAGCGATGCCGAGGATATTCACAGCTGGGTGGAAGGCAAGCTGATCGACAAAGTCGGCGCGCTGGGCAAAAAGCTGCACACCGGGCGCAGCCGTAACGACCAGGTGGCGACCGATCTCAAACTGTGGTGTAAAACGCAGGTGGCACTGCTGCTGGAAGCCACGCGCGAGCTGCAGTCGGCGCTGGTGGCCACGGCTGAAGCCAATCAGGATGCCGTGATGCCGGGCTACACCCACCTGCAGCGGGCGCAGCCGGTGACGTTTGCCCACTGGTGTCTGGCCTACGTTGAGATGCTGGCGCGCGACGAGAGCCGTCTGCAGGATACGCTGAAGCGGCTGGATGTCAGCCCGCTGGGCTGTGGCGCGCTGGCCGGCACTGCTTATGAGATCGACCGTGAGCAGCTGGCCGGCTGGCTCGGCTTCGCTTCTGCCACGCGTAACAGCCTGGATACCGTGTCAGACCGCGATCACGTGCTGGAGCTGCTGTCTGATGCCTCGATTGGCATGGTGCACCTGTCGCGCTTCGCTGAAGACATGATCTTCTTCAACACCGGTGAAGCCGGCTTTATTGAGCTGTCCGATAAAGTGACGTCGGGCTCATCGCTGATGCCGCAGAAGAAAAATCCGGACGCGCTGGAGCTGATCCGCGGCAAGTGCGGTCGTGTGCAGGGCGCGCTGACCGGCATGATGATGACGCTGAAAGGGCTGCCGCTGGCGTACAACAAAGATATGCAGGAAGACAAAGAAGGGCTGTTCGATGCGCTTGATACCTGGCTTGACTGCCTGCATATGTCAGCGCTGGTGCTGGATGGCATTCAGGTGAAGCGTCCGCGCTGTCAGGAAGCCGCCGAGCAGGGTTACGCCAACTCGACCGAACTGGCCGATTATCTGGTAGCCAAAGGCGTGCCGTTCCGCGAAGCGCACCATATCGTCGGCGAAACCGTGGTGGAAGCGATCAAACAAGGCGTCGCGCTGGAAGCATTAAGTCTGGCGCAGTTTAAGCAGTTTAGCGCGGCGATCGGGGAAGATGTTTATCCGGTGCTGTCGCTGCAGTCTTGTCTCGATAAGCGTAACGCGCGCGGCGGCGTGGCACCACAGCAGGTGGCGCTGGCGATCGGCGAAGCGAAGCAGCGCTTAAACCTGGCCTAATGCGCGCCAGGAAATTTCTTTCGCAAAAAAGAGACAATTCTTGATCGGCCTGGCGTGAAGAGTTCTTAAAGTGTGCTCGCAGTTAATTTGGAGAACATAAATGAGCACTTCACGCTTTGGCTACCCTTTCTTTCCTCTGGAGCCGGCCGTTGAAAACCAGGTTCCTGTCACCTTCGATTCCGCCTCGGTGAATGACGGCGGTTTTATTGTCGATGGCGAGATCACCCGCGATACGCGCCCTGCGCTGAACGGCTATGCCGGCCGTGGCGTCACGCTTGAGTGTTACCATAACGGCGAGTTCGTGGGCAGCACGCTCAGCGATGCTCAGACCGGTTACTTCAGTTTTACGCTGCCTGCCGCGCTGGCGGGCGGGAGTCATCAGTTCATGGCACAGGTGGCGGCAATGCCGCAGAGCATAAGCGCGCCCTTCACGCTTATCGTCGAAGACGCCGGTTTTGTACCGGTCACGCTAACCGCCATGCACAGCGGCACGCAGTTTATCTGGCCGGAAGAGAGCACTACGCAAACCCAGCCGACCTTTTCCGGTAAAGGCCAGCCCGGCAGCCGGGTTGAGCTGTTTGATAACGATGAGCCGCTCGGCAGTGCGCTGGTCGATAGCGATCACAAATGGACCTTTACGCCGTCTCATGCGCTGGCCGCTGGCGAGCATCAGATCGTGGTGACATGCGGCGCAGGGAATGTCAGTGCGCCGGTCAGCCTGATCGTCGCGGATGATATTACGGGAGATGTGGCCCGGCCGGAGGCACTCAGTGGCCTGCATCTGCACGACCTGCTGGCCAGCGTGCCGGTTAACCTGTTCCAGGACGCGGAGCTTAACCCGGCCACGCAGCAGTATGAGCTGGTGCTGAATAATGACGATCTGCAGCAGGAGCTGACGCAGTCCGGTATCGTTGGCCACTCCCTGGTGCTGACGGAGCAGGATTTGCAGCAGTTGCTGGGTGATGTGCCACTGTGATGCAGAGGCAAAAAAAAGCGGGCTTTAAGTAGCCCGCCAACCTCTAGCTTCGGAATTACATATAGTTATAGGCACATCATCAAAGGGCTGGCACTCCCGGCCAACTCAGTGATTTCGTGAGCAGGTTGCAGGTGCTGCTCCAGATTGTTGTTGTTGCGTGTCTGCGTTAGCCGCTTTAACAATCTGTGGTCTTAATCAGATGGCCGGTATTATTCCTGTTCACCGCTTGATAGGGCTAATCGTTCATTGCTATTCTATCTATCGCCACGGGCTATCGTGGTTTGGAGGCTATCAATGAACATTCGTGATCTGGAATATCTGGTTTCGCTGGCGGAACATCGCCACTTTCGTCGTGCCGCTGATGCCTGTCATGTCAGCCAGCCGACCCTGAGCGGGCAGATTCGCAAGCTGGAAGATGAACTGGGTGTGATGCTGCTGGAACGGACCAGCCGTAAGGTGCTGTTTACTCAGGCTGGACTGCTGCTGGTGGATCAGGCGCGAACCGTGCTGCGTGAAGTGAAGGTACTGAAGGAGATGGCCAGCCAGCAGGGCGAAACCATGTCCGGGCCGCTGCACATTGGTCTGATTCCGACCACCGGTCCCTATCTGCTGCCGCATATTATTCCGATGCTGCATCAGACCTTCCCGAAACTCGAGATGTATCTGCACGAGGCGCAAACGCAGCAGCTGCTGGCGCAGCTCGACAGCGGTAAGCTCGACTGCGCGATTCTGGCGCTGGTAAAAGAGAGCGAAGCTTTTATTGAAGTGCCGCTGTTTGATGAGCCGATGAAGCTGGCGATCTACCAGGATCATCCGTGGCACGATCGCGATCGCGTGCCGATGTCGGATCTGGCTGGTGAGAAACTGCTGATGCTGGAAGATGGTCACTGTCTGCGCGATCAGGCGATGGGCTTCTGCTTCGAAGCCGGCGCTGATGAAGATACCCATTTCCGCGCGACCAGCCTGGAAACGCTGCGCAACATGGTAGCAGCCGGCAGCGGTATCACTTTGCTGCCGTCGCTGGCGGTACCGAATGAGCGCGTACGTGATGGCGTGTGCTATCTGCCGTGTTACAAACCGGTGCCGCAGCGCACCATCGCGCTGGTGTATCGTCCGGGATCGCCTCTGCGCAGCCGCTATGAGCAGCTGGCAGAAGCAATTAAAACCCACATGCAGGGTTACCTGGACCGTTCGTTAAAACAGGCGGTTTAAGCCGTTTAACGCCGCCACGCGGTAGGCTTCGGCCATGGTGGGGTAGTTGAAGGTGGTGTTCACGAAATACTCAATCGTGTTACCGCCGTTCTTCTGCTCCATGATGGCCTGGCCGATGTGAATGATCTCCGCCGCACGCTCGCCAAAGCAGTGAATACCCAGAATCTCTTTGGTTTCGCGGTGGAACAGGATCTTCAGGCTGCCGACGTGCATGCCGACAATCTGCGCGCGCGCCAGATGCTTAAACTGTGCACGGCCCACTTCATACGGCACTTTCATCGCCGTCAGCTGCTGTTCGGTTTTGCCGACGGAGCTGATTTCCGGAATGGTGTAAATCCCGGTCGGGATATCTTCAATCAGGTGCGCGGTGGCTTCCCCTTTAATGATCGCCTGCGCGGCAATGCGGCCCTGATCGTAAGCGGCAGAGGCCAGGCTCGGGTAACCAATCACGTCGCCCACCGCATAAATGTGCGGCTGCGCAGTCTGATACATACTGTTCACTTTCAGCAGTCCACGGCCATCGGCTTCCAGCCCGACGTTTTCCAGCGCCAGTGAATCGGTATTACCGGTACGGCCGTTAGCGTACAGCAGGCAATCGGCTTTGACCTTTTTGCCGGACTTGAGGTGCATGATGACGCCATCGCTGACACCTTCAATCTTCTCAAACTCTTCGTTGTGACGAATCACCACGCCGCTGTTCCAGAAGTGATAAGAGAGCGAATCAGACATCTCCTGATCGAGGAACGCCAGCAGGCGATCGCGGGTGTTGATCAGGTCAACCTTGACGTTAAGACCGCGGAAAATCGACGCATATTCACAGCCAATCACGCCCGCACCATAAATGATGACGTGGCCGGGTTCATGATGCAGGTTGAGGATGGAGTCAGAATCGTAAATGCGCGGGTGGGTAAAATCGACGTCCGCCGGATGATACGGGCGGGAACCACAGGCGATGACAAACTTCTCTGCGGTTAAGCGCTCGCGCGTGCCGTCTGGCTGTTCCACTTCGATGGTGTTGGCATCAACAAAATGGGCGTCGCCCTGATAAAGCTCACAGCGGTTACGCTCGTAAAAGCCCTGACGCATGGCAGTCTGCTGGCTGATGACGTTCTCAGTATGATTCAGAATGTCGGCGAACGAGGAGCGCAGGAGTCGGGTGTGATCGCTATAAAGAGGGTTTTGATTGAACTCGATGATACGGCTGACAGCGTGACGCAGAGCTTTGGAAGGGATGGTTCCCCAGTGAGTACAACCGCCGCCGATGTTGTGGTAGCGTTCGATCACTGCAATGCGCGCTCCCTGCTTCACCAGCCCCATCGCCGCACCTTCGCCGCCCGGACCGGAGCCAATCACAATGGCATCGTAATCGTAAGACTTTTGCATACCAGTACGTCCTATGTTTCTATACATTTTTACAACGAGATTCTAACATCTCGCCGCGCACATCTGAATTCTAACAGCGTAAATTGGCAAAGTTTGACAATCAGTGAGGTTAACAGGCGGTCACAAACTTTGCGCCGCTGTACGCTGAAAAGTTTGTTATAGTGCCTGCCTGATTACTCACAAGGCCGGGAAAATGGGCGTTCGAGCGCAACAAAAAGAACGTACACGACGTTCACTGATTGAAGCGGCATTCAGTCAGTTAAGTGCAGAAAGGAGTTTTGCCAGCCTGAGTTTACGCGAAGTGGCACGCGAAGCCGGCATTGCACCGACCTCGTTTTACCGTCACTTTCGCGATGTGGATGAGCTCGGCCTGACGATGGTCGATGAAAGTGGCCTGATGCTGCGCCAGCTGATGCGCCAGGCGCGCCAGCGCATTGCCAAAGGCGGCAGCATCATTAAAACCTCGGTCGCCACGTTTATGGAGTTCATCGGGAACAATCCCAACGCTTTTCGTCTCTTACTACGCGAGCGCTCCGGCACCTCAGCGGCTTTTCGTGCGGCGGTCGCGCGGGAGATTCAGCACTTTATCGCTGAACTGGCCGACTACCTTGAGCTGGAAAACCGCATGCCGCGCAGCTTTACCGAAGCGCAGGCGGAAGCGATGGTGACGATTGTGTTCAGCGCCGGCGCGGAAGCGCTGGATGTGGATATCGAACAGCGGCGCAAACTGGAAGAGCGTCTGGTGCTGCAGCTGCGAATGATCGCCAAAGGCGCGTATTACTGGTATCGCCGGGAGCAAGAGCGCCTGGCGGTTACCCTGGAAACCCCCGAAGAGTAATGTGATAAGGATAATGAAATGATTGAGCAAAACCCTCGCGATAAAGGAACGCTGTTACTGGCTTTTATCACCGGTTTAGCTATCAACGGCTCCTTTTCGGTGCTGTTCAGCACCTTTGTTCCCTTTTCGATTTTCCCGCTGATCGCCCTTGGCCTTGCCGCGTGGTGTCTGCATCAGCGCTATCTCAACCGCAATATGCCGGACGGCATGCCTTCGCTGGCGGCGGCATTTTTTCTGTTGGGGATTCTGGTGTACAGCGCGCTGGTGCGTGCCGAATATCCGGATATCGGGTCTAACTTCATCCCGACCATTCTGATGGTGGCGCTGGTGTTCTGGATCGCCATGCGCTTCCGCCGCAGCAAGAACAAGCACTGAAAACAATCACGGGAACCGCAGGGTTCCCGTTTTTTTAGGCTTTGCGCGTAAGTAACACACCGCATTCCATATGGTGGGTGTAAGGGAACTGGTCAAACAGCGCCAGCCGCGTGACGGTATGCGTGGCACTCAGTACGCTGAGATTGTCACACAGCGTCTGCGGATTACAGGAAATATAGAGAATGCGCGGATAGGCCTGCACCATCTTCACCGTCTCGTCATCCAACCCGCTGCGCGGCGGATCGACAAAGATGGTCTCGCACTGATAGCTGTTGAGATCGATGCCTTCCAGACGGTTGAAGCTGCGCACGCCGTTCATCGCCTGGGTAAACTCTTCGGCTGCCATACGAATAATTTGCACGTTGTCGATGTGGTTGGCCGCAATGTTGTACTGCGCCGAAGCCACCGACGGTTTGGCGATTTCCGTCGCCAGTACGCGACGGAAGTTACGCGCCAGCGCCAGCGAAAAGTTGCCATTACCACAGTACAGCTCCAGCAGATCGCCGCGCGAATCTTGCGTCACGTCCAGCGCCCACTCCAGCATCTGAATATTCATCGCCGCATTCGGCTGGGTGAAGCTGTTCTCCACCTGACGATAGATCATCTCCTGGCCGGCTACCGGCAGGCGCTCATCGACGTAATCGCGATCGAGGCAGATTTTGGTTTTCGTGGCACGGCCAATCAGCTGCACATCAAACCCTTCTGCACGCAGGCTATCGCGCAGCGCAGTCGCGGCTTCGGTCCAGTCGGCTTCCAGCTTGCGGTGATACAGCAGTGAAATCACGATCTGGTTGCTGAGGGTGGAGAGATAATCGATCTGGAACAGTTTGAAACGCAGCGCGCGATTATCGCGGATCGCGGCGATCAACTTTGGCATCAGCGTGTTGATTAACTGGCTGGCCGCCGGAAACTGATCGACGCGGATACGCTGTTTGGTCTCTTGATCGAAGATGATGTGATAGAGATCGTCACCGTCGTGCCAGATGCGGAATTCGGCGCGCATACGATAGTGGCTGACCGGCGAGCGGAACACCTCCACGTCGGGCGCTGCGTAGGGGGCCATCATCGCCTGTAAGCGGCTGACTTTTTCCGCCAGTTGCGCGTCGTATTGTTCAATCGGGAGTTGTTCGGGTGTCATCTTCAATCCTGGTGTTAAGCCTGCCTGCCGGGCGATTGTAGGCATTCACCTGCTGATGTCCAGTCCCGGACAGTGCAGGAAGGCTGGCAGTCTGGATTTCCGGCCTTCTTAAACGTAGACTGCGGCTGCCGGCCTCCTTGAGTTAAAAGGGAATCCAGTGTGAATCTGGAGCTGACGCGCAGCGGTAAAAGAATGTCGTGGTGATCGCAATCGCAGACACTGTCCTCGCGGATGGGAAGTCTTCACCACTTATGATTCCCAGCCCGAAGACCTGCCGGTGTGACGTCGCAACTTCTGAGATCATCGCGTGCTATCGATCCCGGACCTGCGGCATCCTGCTTCGTCTTTTGGATGCTATAACAATGAAAACAACACACGCTTCGCTGTTTGCCTTTAGTGCAACGGCGTTGTCGCTCTGGGCGCAATCTGGCTACGCGCAGCAGAATGATGATACGCAAATCGTTACCGCCAACCGGTTTTTGCAGCCGGTCTCCTCCGTTCTCGCGCCGACGACAGTCGTGACCCGTGATGATATCGATCGCTGGCAGGCTAAAAGCCTGACGGACGTCATGCGTCGCCTGCCTGGCGTGGACATCGCGCAAAACGGTGGCCTCGGCCAGCTGAGTTCGCTGTTTGTGCGCGGTACTAACTCCAGCCACGTACTTATACTCATTGACGGTATCCGGCTAAACCAGGCGGGTGTGTCCGGATCGTCTGATTTAAGCCAGATTCCGCTTTCTCTGGTCCAGCGCATCGAATATGTGCGCGGTGCGCGCTCGGCGGTGTATGGCTCCGATGCAATTGGCGGCGTGGTGAACATCATCACCGGTCGTGATAAGCCGGGCACGACGCTGAGCGCGGGCGTGGGCTCGAAAGGCTATCAAAACTATGAAGGTTCTACCCAGCAGCAGCTGGGCGCAGCCACGACGCTGACCATGGCGGGCAACTACACCTATACGCGCGGCTATGATGTGGTGGCAAACCTGCCGGATGTGTATGGCGATCCGGCGCAGAAAGATCGCGATGGCTTCATGAATAAGACGCTGTATGGCGCGCTGGAGCATCAGTTCAGTGACGGGCTGAGCGGCTTTGTCCGCGGCTACGGTTTTGACAACCGCACGGCCTACGACGGCACCTACAGCTACGATAACAGTTTCAACATCAATGGATTAAACGATACCCGTCAGCTCTACAGCCAGACCTGGGACAGCGGCCTGCGTTACAGCAACGACATTTATTCGACGCAGCTGATCGCCAGCTACAGCCGCAGCAAAGACTATAACTATGATCCGCGTACAGGCCGCTACGGCCCGTCGACCACGCTGGATGACAGCAAGCAGTACAATGTGCAGTGGGGCAATACGTTGCAGGTGGCGCAGGGCAGCGTAAGCGCGGGCGTGGACTGGCAGAAACAGACCACGGAACCCGGCACCGCTTACGTGGCTGACAGCACCGAACTGCGTAACACCGGCATCTATGCCACCACCCAGCAGCAGCTGGGCAGCGTAACGCTGGAAGGCGCGGTACGTGGGGACGACAACAGCCAGTTTGGCTGGCACGGCACCTGGCAGGGCGGGGCGTCGTGGGCGTTTGTCGATGGCTATAGCGTGTTTGCCAATTACGCGACGGCATATAAAGCGCCTCGTCTCGGCCAGTTGTATGGTTCTTATGGCAACAGCGACCTGAAGCCGGAAGAGAGTAAACAGTGGGAAGCGGGCTTCTCTGGCCTGACCGGGCCGGTAAACTGGCGCGTATCCGGTTATCGTAACGATATCGATAATCTGATTGATAGCGATCCCACCACCTATATCTATTACAACATCGATAAAGCGCGTATTAAGGGCGTAGAAGCCACGGCGTCGTTCGATACCGGTCCGCTTAGCCATCAGATTTCTTACGACTATGTCGATGCGCGCGATGCTGAAACCGATCAACCGTTGGTGCGCCGTGCGAAGCAGCAGGTGAAATACCAGCTCGACTGGACGATTTATGAGTTTGACTGGTCACTGACCTATCATTATCTCGGCGATCGCTATGATACGGATTACAACCACTCCTTTACCCCGCAGCGCGTCAAACTGGGCGGTGTAAGTTTATGGGATCTGGCAGTTTCGTATCCGGTCACATCACAGCTCACCGTTCGTGGTAGAATTGCCAACCTGTTCGATAAAGACTACGAGACAGTGTATGGCTATCAAACTCCAGGAA
Source organism: Pantoea sp. Cy-640 (assembly GCF_011752635.1). Classification (NCBI taxonomy): domain Bacteria; kingdom Pseudomonadati; phylum Pseudomonadota; class Gammaproteobacteria; order Enterobacterales; family Erwiniaceae; genus Pantoea; species Pantoea sp. Cy-640. The sequence continues at coordinate 166,324 of NZ_VWXB01000012.1, forward strand.
CGGAGTACTATCTCAGCGCCAGCTACAGCTTCTGATCTGCGCCCCACCGTGCTGGTGTTTGACTCCGGCGTCGGTGGGCTCTCCGTCTATGATGAGGTCCGGCAAATGCTGCCGGGCCTGCACTATCTCTATGCCTTCGATAATGCCGGCTTCCCTTACGGTGAAAAAAGCGAAGAGTACATTGTTGAGCGGGTCGTGGCGGTGGTGGAGGCTATCGTGCAGCGCGTGCCGCTGGCGTTAGTGGTCATCGCCTGTAACTCCGCCAGTACTGTATCGCTGCCAGCATTGCGTCAGCGCTTTGAATTCCCGGTCGTTGGCGTCGTGCCAGCGATTAAACCGGCGGCCCGTCTGACGCGTAACGGCGTAGTCGGCCTGCTGGCCACGCGCGGCACGGTGAAACGACCTTACACCCATGAGCTGGTGGCGCAGTTTGCGCGCGAATGTAAAATCGAAATGCTGGGGTCGGCGGAACTGGTCGAACTGGCGGAAGCCAAACTGCACGGAGAAACGGTGTCGCTGGACGATGTGCGTCGCGCAGTACAACCGTGGCTGCGTATGAAAGAGCCGCCGGATACCGTGGTGCTGGGTTGTACCCATTTCCCGCTGTTACGTGAAGAGCTGCAGCAGGTGTTGCCTGATGGCACCCGGCTGGTGGATTCGGGCGCAGCCATTGCACGGCGCACCGCCTGGTTGTTAGAGCACGAAGCGCCTCAGGCGCGTTCCAGCGGACAGAATGTGGCATTTTGTACGCGTATGGATGACGAAGTGGTGCAATTATCACCGGTTTTGCAGCGTTATGGCTTCCCGCTGCTGGAAAAACTGGCGATTTGACGGGCTTTCGCCGAAAAAAACAGCACTCGAAAATTAATTTGCATTTAGCCCTTGTCAGCCCGAAAGAACTCCCTATAATGCGCCTCCACTGACACGGCACAACGGCTTACGAAGCGCCCTGTTAGTGAGGTGGCCCTTAACGGCAACCTTCAGAAAAGCAAAAATAAATGCTTGACTGAGAAAGCGGAAAGCGTAATATACGCATCCCGCGCCGCTTGAGAAATCGCGGCACTGCTCTTTAACAATTTATCAGACAATCTGTGTGGGCACTCGCAGGATTGATATCAGCGTCTCCGGACGTAAAAAATATCAAGTCTTTGCTGAGTGAACACGTAATTCATTACGAAGTTTAATTCACAG
>NZ_VWXB01000013.1:0-107798 GCF_011752635.1 Pantoea sp. Cy-640
CACAGCTCGCGGATGTTCGCCCCGTCTTGCGAGGCGAGCAGAACAAACTCAGTACGTAATGACATGGTATCTCTCGCATCCCAGGGCATAAGCGACTCCATAAACGGGTTCTTATGCCTTAGTTGTAAGTGTCTACCATGTCCCCGAACAAGTGTTCACGATGTCCCCGGACTGTACACCCGCGTGCGGGAGAGGGGGCTGTCCGTGCGGCTGTTGAGTATGGTTTTCACACAACGCTTCAGGAACGACTTATTACTAAGCATCGGCGCTGAACGGTTCCCTCTCCCGCGTGCGGGAGAGGGTTAGGGTGAGGACAACCTGAGAGCAACGTGAAGGCAATCTAATCGCAAAACCACACTACCCTTCCCCCGCATACGGCTCGACAAACACGCCTTCGGCGTGATCGCTCTCATTGAAGAACCAGATCCCCAGCGGATAATCCTCCAGCGCCACCAGATACATGGTGCCCTCATTAAAGCCTTCCACAGCCAGCACAGTACCGACGCGACGTGGGCCGCCGTCGGTTTTTACCGTTACCCGGTCATTGACCTTCATTGATTTCTCTCCAGAAACAGTCCTGCGCATAGTGTAACGGAAGATAGTCAGCGCTGCCTGATCGCGATCAGCGTCGGGCGATTACCCACACCGCATGCACGATGCCGGGGATGTAACCACACAGCGTCAGCAGTATGTTAAGCCAGAAGGCGCCGCCAAAGCCGACCTGTAAAAATACGCCCAGCGGTGGCAACAGAATGGCAATAATGATCCGAATTAAATCCATACTAACTCCCTGATAACCATAATAATCAACCAGCTGTAAGCATAGCTGCTTTACGCCAGAATGGGGAATGCAGCGGGTAAAGAAGTGTCAAAGCCGGGCTTTTCACTTTCTTAACGTTTCCCGGAAAGACTTTTGACGCGGCACCCTCGTACACTTGTCAGCACTGCACCAACCCCAAAGGGGCAGTCAACCTAAAAGTAACAAGGATTTTTGCCCGCGCAGCGCGGGCTTTTTTTTGCCCGTTTCCCGTCCACATCCCTCGCCCGCTGTCACCGTCTATACTTGTCAGGAATCCGTTTGCCTCCGGGAGGCTGTCATGGCTACAGCAAAAGAGTACAGCGATAACGTGCAGCGCGAAGTGAACATCGACGTGGACGCGCTGCTGGAAGCGATTCAGAAAAAAACGTCAGGTGAAGTGCAGGAGTTTATGCAGGCTGAAGATGCGCACCGTGTGAAGGTGAATGGCGAAGCGTTTGACTCCTACACCGAACTGGCCGAGGCGTTTGAACTTGATATTCGTGATTTCACCATCACCGAAGTGAACCGCTGAAATCGATTTCAAAAAAAGACCCGGCACGCTGGCCGGGTTGAAAAAAGAATAAATTCGTTACACCAGGAAAATCTTAACACCGCTTCAGAGTACGCCTTAGCTGAAGTAAGACAAGTCTCAATTCTGCACGCAATTCGAACAAATCTGCATAATCATGCACTGCTGTTACCGAAAACATCGCGCTACGGCTGACATTCTGCATGCACAAAACGTGCAGCCGCTTCGGTATCCGGGCGGTGTTTTAAGAATTATCCTGGATAGTGGCCGCGCCGGCGGCAAGGAAAAGTGTGATCGTGATTACGCTATTATACTGATTACACGTCGCTTTACGGATGCCTTTGGGCGTAAGGAGTGTATTGATGATCCCGTTAGATTCCTCCCTGCTGATCGTGACCGATCTCGATGGTTCGCTGCTCGATCATCATGACTATAACTGGCAGGCCGCCAGTGAGTGGCTGGCGCGGCTTAAGCAGCAACAGATTCCGCTGGTGATTTGTTCGAGTAAAACCGCGGCCGAAATTATTCCGCTGCAGAAGCGGCTGGGCATCGCCGGTGCGCCCTTTATTGCGGAAAACGGCGCCCGCGTCGCCTTCGGCGGGGAAGCGCAGATCGCCGAAGAGCCCGGCGCCGATTATCTTGCGCTCTGTGCCACGCTCAGCACCCTGCAGGCGGATTTTCGCTTCACCGGCTTTCATGACTTTAGCGACGCAGAAGTGGCCCGTTTCACCGGCCTGACGCTGACGGAAGCCAGCCAGAGCCGACTGCGCGATGCGTCTGAAGTCATCGTATGGCGCGATGATGAAACACGGCTCGACGCCTTTCGCGCGGCGCTGGCCGGGCATCAGCTGACCCTGACGCAGGGCGGACGTTTCTGGCACGTGATGCCGGCGGGCAGCGGTAAAGGCGTGGCGCTGGAACAGTTATTGCAGCAGTTGCAGCAGCAGGAAGGCACGAAGCGCACCACGATTGGTCTGGGCGATGGCCCTAACGATGCGCCGATGCTGGAGCGTGTCGATTATGCCGTGGTGATTAAAGGTTTCAGTAAAACCCCGGTGGTGCTGCAACGCAGCGATCATCATAACGTTTACCACACCGCACACGTTGGCCCTGAGGGCTGGCGCGAAGGTCTGGATTACTTTCTTGCCCAACCTGAATAACGGCAGCTGACCAGAAGGATGAGACGATGAGTGATTTTTACCAGAACGGCGTAATTACCAACTTTCATAATCTCACCCACCGCAGCGTGGAGTCGCTGGAAAAAGAGATGGTGCGCTTTGCACGCAAGCGCAAAATGGGGCTGATTCTGCCCTCGCTGTTTTCCGAGCTGGAAGGCCCGGCGCTGGATAATATCGTCAATGAACTGGCGAAAGTGCCCTATCTGGAGGAGATTGTGATTGGCCTCGATCGTGCCGATCGCGATCAGTTTCTCTTCGCGCGCGAATTTTTCTCGCGCCTGCCGCAGCGCCACCGCATTTTGTGGAACGATGGCCCGCGGCTGAAAGCGCTGGACGCCGAGCTGGATAAAGAGGGCCTGTCGCCCAGCCAGCCCGGCAAGGGGCGCAACGTGTGGTTCTGCACCGGCTACACGCTGGCCTCTGACCGCTCGCAGTGCGTGGCGCTGCATGACTGCGATATCGTGACCTATGAGCGCGGCATGCTGGCACGTCTGCTCTACCCGCTGGCCAACCCGGCGTTTCAGTATGAATTCTGCAAAGGTTTCTATGCGCGCGTTGCGGACGGCAAGCTTAATGGCCGCGTCGGGCGTCTGCTGGTGGGCCCGCTGCTGCGCTCGCTGCAGAAAGTCTACGGCCATTCGGAGTATCTCGACTATCTCACCAGTTTCCGCTATCCGCTGTCCGGCGAGTTTGCCATGCGCACCCACGTGCTGAACGGCATCAAAATCCCTGGCGACTGGGGGCTGGAGATTGGCGTGCTGTCAGAGATCTACCGCAATTACACCACGCGGCAGACCTGCCAGGTAGAAATTGCGGACAACTACGATCATAAGCATCAGCCGCTGGCAGAAGAGGACGGCACCGGTGGCCTGAAACGCATGAGTAACGATATCGTGCAGTCGCTGCTGCGTAAGCTGGCGACAATGGGCGTGCCGCTTACCAGCGACTCGTTCCGCGTGCTGAAGGCCACCTATTATCGCAACGCGCTGGACATGATGGAGATCTACAACCACGAAGCCACCATGAACGGACTGAAGTTTGATCAGCACATTGAAGAAGCGGCGGTCGAGATGTTCACCCAGGCGATTCTCGACGCCGGTCAGTCGTTCATCGAGCGGCCAAACGAGAAACCGTTTATCCCCAGCTGGAGCCGCGTGCAGTCAGCGTTCCCCGATATCCTGCAGCGCATCTATCAGGCGGTAGAAGAGGATAACGAGGGCAAAGTCTAACCGGCCGCGCACACCCGATTGCGACCGCCGCTTTTCGCCAGATACAGGCGGCGGTCCGCTACCGCCTGCAGACTTTCTGCATGGTAACTGCCCTGCTCAGTACTGCAGCTCACACCTGCTGACAACGTAACGCTAAAGGTGGTGCTGGCGTTGACCAGAATGGTTTTGGCCGCCAGCCGGCTGCGGATACGCTCCGCCACGCCCTGCGCCTCAGCCAGCGTGGTGTGTGGCAGCACGATACAAAACTCCTCGCCGCCGATGCGTCCGGCCACGTCGTAAGGGCGCAGCGTATGTTTGATGACGGCGGCCACGCGCATCAGCGCCTGATCGCCCGCGTGATGGCCCCAGCTATCATTGACCTTTTTAAAATGATCGATATCGAGCTGGATCACCGCCAGCGGCTGTTGCTGCTGTTCGCAGCGCCGCGCCAGCGCGATAAACTGGTCGAAAAAGGCGCTGCGATTAAGCAGGCGCGTCAGGCCGTCATAGTTAGCGCGCCAGGCCAGTCGCGCCGAGAGGTCCTCCAGCCGTCGTACCAGGCGGAAAATCACCTGATGCGCTAGCGCCAGTAACAGCACGAATAGCAGCCACATGCCCAGCAGAAACAGCGCTACCCGCCCCAGCTCCTGCGCCAGCCCCTGGCGCAGGCTCTGCACGTTGATTAGCCAGGCATCGACATTTTTTAACTTAACCCAGCTGGCCAGCTGACGGCCCAGCCACAGGGTTCCGGCCGGCTGCTGGTGAATCGCCTGCATCAGCTGGCCGCGCTGCGCGGGGGTCAATGCCACATCGTGCGGTGCCGGCAGCCGGGCGATCTCGTTGAGTGCGCGATCTTCGAGCACCAGCTTGCCCTGCAGCACGCTGTGACGCGACTGGTGCAGCAATGCATTAATTCGCTGCTGGGTGAAGTCCATCGATAACACGCCGTACCAGTGCTGATGGGCGATCACCGGCGCGCTCACCGTCAGCATCAACCCTTCGTTGAACTCCCCCTGATAGGCTTCGGTCCAGTGCCATCGCGTCTGCGGCGCCCGGCCCGGCTGCTGGTCGCGAAAATAGGGTCGCTGCGTCATGGTGGCGTAACTTTGTGCCAGCTCCTGCGCGTCGCGCGGCGGACGTGAGCTGATGTAATAGCCCGCGCGCGAGGTGTACCAGAAGCGTGAATGAAAGTCCTGCGCCTCATCGCTGAACTGCATGATAAAGCTGAACTCCAGCGCAGCGCGCAGCTCGGGCAACAGATAAGTATCATCGCGCTGCAGCAGCGCATCACGCTGCAGCCATTCGTCGCTGACGCCGTTAATCGGCATGCTGCGCAGGTTAGCGATCTGCAACTGCCACACCGGCTGATGGCGCAACTGCTGAAAACGCTGCAGGGCGTGCTGACCATAATCGGCATTCAGCGGGTGCGTCAGCGCGTAGCTGAGCATTCGCTGATAGTAATTAAGCTCGTCCAGACTCTCCTGAAAGCGGCTATCGAGGCTGCGCTGGATCTCGGACAGCTGGGCGCGCTGCCGCTGCTGATAGTTATTTTTTAATTCCAGCGCTTCATGGACGGTGAGAAAAAGTGAAAAGAGAAAGACCGCCAGAAAACAGAGATGCACGCGCAGCGTAGACTTCATGCGGCGTGATGACAGTGGCGAGATTGGCATCAGTAGCCAGGCTCCGGATAACAACGAGTTGAAGAAGTGTAGTCAGGCAGGAAAACGGCGTACAGGCAGAGATCAGGAAAAACGTGAAAAGTGACAATGACATCGGGACGGCGCGCTGACCGTCCCGAGGGACTCAGCTGGCCAGCTGGCGCGCGGCCGACAGATGCGTCAGCTCATCACTGCGGAACGCTTCGCGGCGGACACTGTAGCCATCATACCAACGACACTCTACCATTCCGCTGGCATAGCCGGTCACCACCATGGTGGGTCCGCCCTGTTTGTGCTGAACTTCGTCACTGATTGCAAAGGTCATACCGCGCCCTCCCTTCTCACCGTTGATTGAACGGATTAAGGTATAGCAGCTGTGCGCGTTTTTTGCCTATAGGATATTGCTATTACTGTGACAAATTCGGAATAAGCAGTGAAAAATGCCGTAAATAAACAAAGCCGATAAAAGTTATTATCGGCTTTGAACGATTTTCCCGGGTGGAAAATCAGATTTTGCAGCCTTCGCAGTCGGCTTCGTCGCTGATATCCGCCGGTACTTCGCTGGCTTTTTCTGCCGCTTTGGCTTCCGCCTGCTCCAGCTGTGCATCGATATCAAATTCAAACATATCGTCGTTCATCATCGTTCTCCTGACCCGTGATTAGAAATTTCCTGCGCTTTATACCGATTTACCGCGCAGCTTCGCAACCAGATTTACCACTAACAGCACAATCGACCCAACGATAAAGCCCAGCACCAGATTCGCGCCGTTGCTCAGCAGCATGGAAACCACACCCGGGAAGCCGCTGCTGTACTCTTCAATCGCATGATGCAGCGGCGCGATACCGTGCACGATAATGCCGCCGCCCACCAGGAACATCGCGACGGTGCCAACCACCGACAGGATTTTCATCAGCCACGGTGCCAGCGCCAGCAGCGCGCCGCCGGTGGCCTGCGCCAGCGTGGAAGACTTCTCACGCAGCCAGTAGCCGAGATCGTCAATCTTAACGATCATCGCCACAATACCGTACACGCCGATGGTCACCAGAATGGCAATACCGGCGAGGATTAACACCTGATTGAGCAGCGGCGCATCCGAAACAATGCCCAGGGTAATCGCCACAATTTCAGCCGACAGAATGAAGTCGGTGCGCACTGCGCCTTTCACCTTATCTTTTTCGAACTGGCGCGGGTCCTGCTGCGCCAGATTATCCAGCCGCTTTTGCCGCGCTTCCGGGCTCTTCTCCGCTTTGTCATGGTGCAGGCTGTGCAGCACTTTTTCCACCCCTTCAAAGCACAGATAGGCGCCGCCAATCATCAGCAGCGGCGTAATCAGCCAGGGCGCAAACGCGGAGATCAGCAGCGCCAGCGGCACCAGGATCAGTTTGTTGATAAACGAGCCTTTCGCCACGCCCCACACCACCGGGAGCTCACGATTGGCCTTCACGCCCGTCACCTGCTGTGCATTGAGCGACAGGTCATCGCCCAGCACGCCGGCGGTCTTTTTTGCCGCCACTTTGCCCATGACGGAAATGTCGTCGAGCAGCGTGGCAATATCATCCAGAAGAGTCAGTAAGCTGGTTCCTGCCAAAATGTCATTCCTTATTCCGGTTCGTGATCCTGACAACAGGGGCACCGCTCAATCGCCGTCACCGTCATATCGGCGATGCCCGCACAGTCCCATTCGACGCGTAACGTTTTCCCGTGCAGATCGTCGGCGTGCAGATACTTGCTCACCGGACTTTCTGTCATGCCGCTTATCTCCTCGGTGGCCACCAGCGTATCGTCCAGGTAAATGCGCGCCGTGGCATGGGCATTGACCATGCGCTCATCGCGCAGTTGATACAGGCGTCTGACCGTCAGTTTAATGCTGCTCATGGTGGTGTTCCGCGTCCCAGAGAAAACGCTGATCTAAACTGTTATGGCAGCTAAAAGCAATCACCCTGCCTTAATCCGCCCGATAGTGATGCAGTCCCTGATGATCGATCTCGCTGCTGTGCGTGGCCGCCAGCAGCCACTCTTCCAGCCGCTCCACCAGCGCCTCATCTTCCAGCCGTAGTTTGCCGCGCAGCGCGCATTCCCAGACGATCAGCACCTTCCAGCCACTTTCCTGCAGCTGCTGCACATAGCGCTGGTCACGCTCCACGTTACTGTTGATTTTGCCGCTCCAGAATTCGGTACGCGTGGCCGGCATTTTGAACAGATAACAGTGGTGACGATGCCAGAAACAGCCGTGCACAAAGATAATGGCTTTGTGCTGCGGCAGCACAAAATCCGGCCGGCCCGGCAGCGCTTTGTCCTGTACACGAAAGCTAAAGCCGCGATCTTTCAGCAGCAGCGCAATACGCTGCTCAATCGCCGTATCTTGGTTGCGAATGGCGCGCATATTTTTGCGGCGAATATCATGCGAGTGGACGTCTGCCATGGCGTCTCCTTTTTTGCGGGCTTCTTCAACTTTAGCGCGTTGAGGCGAAAGCGAAAGTTTGTGCAGCGCAGATTGCGAGACGCTGCGCAGCCATCGTTAATTTCCACGCCGCATCAGGAGTGGTAGCATAGCCGCTTCACTGTTAAGGAAAAACGCATGCTTGCACTCGATCCCGCCGCGACGGCTTCGCCCTCCCCGCACTCCGCTGATGATGACGCCACCGCGCTACTGCTGCAGGTACTGGATATCTACGCGGCCCGCGATCTGGTGGTCATCCTGAGCGAGGCCGGCGACCGCGACTGGAGCATCACGCAGCTTAACCGTATTCGCGCGGGAAAAAGTGCCGCGCCCGCGCTGTCAGCGGCGGAGGTCGCCCGTCTGCAGGCGCTGCTGCCGTCGCGACCGGCGCATTATGACAATCCCCGCTTTCAGTTTATCGATCTGTTTGCCGGCATCGGGGGTATTCGCCGCGGCTTTGAGCAGATTGGTGGCCAGTGCGTATTCACCAGCGAGTGGAATAAAGAAGCGGTGCGCACTTATAAAGCCAATCACTACAGCGATCCCGCCCGGCATCAGTTCAACAGTGATATCCGGCTGATTACCCAGCCGGCCGGTTTGCCGGATGAGCAGGCGATTTATCAGCATATCGATAAGACGATTCCCGACCATCAGGTGCTGCTGGCCGGCTTTCCCTGTCAGCCCTTTTCGCTGGCCGGCGTCAGTAAGAAGAATGCGCTGGGTCGCGCGCACGGTTTTGAATGTGAAGCCCAGGGCACGCTGTTTTTTGATGTGGCGCGCATCCTCGCCGCCAAAAAACCGCCGTTTTTCGTGCTGGAGAATGTGAAGAACCTCAAGAGCCATGATAAAGGCCGCACCTTTGCCATTATTATGGCCACGCTGGATGAGCTGGGTTACGACGTCGCTGACGCGGCTGACGACTCATCGCCGGATGCCAAAGTGGTCGATGCGCGTCACTTCCTGCCACAGCACCGCGAGCGCATCGTGCTGGTGGGGATCCGGCGCGATACCGGCCTGAGCGAGGGTTTTTCGCTGCGCGCGCTGGCGGCGCTCTATCCGCCTGAAGTTCCGCCGCTGCACAGCCTGCTGGAGCCGCAGCCGGCGGCAAAATATACCCTGTCGCCCACGCTGTGGCACTATCTCTACCAGTATGCGAAGAAGCATAAAGCCAAAGGCAACGGTTTTGGCTTTGGCCTCAACGATCCGCGCAATCCGCACTGCTGCGTGCGCACGCTGTCGGCGCGCTACTATAAAGACGGGTCGGAAATCCTGATCGATCGCGGCTGGGATCAGGCGCTGGGCGAACAGGATTTTCAGCAGGCCGCGAACATGGCGCGCCGCCCGCGCCGCCTGACGCCGCGTGAATGTGCCCGCCTGATGGGCTTTGAAGCGCCGGGCGAAGCGCGCTTCCGCATTCCGGTCTCCGACACACAAGCCTACAAACAGTTTGGTAACTCGGTGGTGGTGCCGGTGTTCGCCGCCGTAGCGAAACTGCTGCTGCCGCTGATTGAGCAGCACGCGCGCCAGCGCCGCTAAAAACGCAGCCGCGCTTCACGCCCCGGTTTTCCGCCCCGCAATTTGCTTTAGTGACGCGCGATGTGCTGTTTTGCCGCACATCGCGCGCACTGTCACCGGACTGTCACGCATCAAACCAATACTGCGTTTTATTTTTTGCGGAGCTGTTTGATGTCTCTCCTGTCTGTAATCTCCCTGCCACTGCGGCTGCGACCTCGTTTTACCCTGCGTCTGCCCGTCTGGCTCTCCAGCCTGCGCAGCCAGTTCATGCTGTTTATTGTGCTGTTTTGTCTGCTGCAGTTTGCCGGGGTGCTGTTGCTCAACCAGCACGTAAATCAGACGCAACACTCATTGCAGCAGGCCAGCCAGCTGCGCGAACGGCTGGCCCTGCTGGATAAAGCACGCATTGAGTTACTCACCGCCAGCGACAACAGCCATCGTGCCGGCATTTATCTGATGCAGGACCAGCAGAGCGGTTCGGTCGACAGCTGGAAAAGCCTCGCGGCGGCAGCCACTGCCTCATTGCAGCAGGCGCAACAGCTGTTTGCTGCCTATCAGGCGAAAAGCGATAGCCCGCTGGCACAGGGCTTCGTGCTACTGGCCGGCGGGCTGCAGGAGCAGCTGAAAGGGCTGGCAGCCAATGATATCAACGCATTTTTTATGGTGCCGATGCAGGCTTTCCAGCAGCAGTTCAACGATGCCTGGTTTAGCGAAATCGAACAGGCCAATCAGCAGCTCGGCAGCGTCAACCAGCATTCGCTCAGCACGCTCAAGCAGAGCCGCAATCTGGCGCTGGCGATTGCCGCGTTATTAATGGCGCTGCTGCTGCTGGCCGCCGCGCTGCTGATGCGCGGCGTGTTGCTGCCGCTGCGTCACGCCAACGCCCAGCTGGCACACATCGCGACGGGCGATCTGGTCGCCAGCCCGGCACCGACGCGTCGTCAGTCGCTGGAAACCCGCCAGCTGCTCCTGTCCATCGATACCATGCGTCAGGGTTTGCAGCAGATCGTCAGCGACATCACGACGGTAGCAACCCGGGTGGCGGCCGGCGCTGACGAGATGCAGCAGCATAATCAGCAGGTGATGCAGCAGCATCAGGCGCAAAATGCCAGCTTCCATCATCTGTCGCAGCGGTTGCATCGCGTGTCAGAAGAGGTGGAAAAAGGTGCACACTTCTCGCAACAGGCGACGCACGACGCGCAGTCCGCGGATGCGCTGATGCGTCACTGCGCCCACGAAGTCGACAATATGGAACACCAGATGCAGCAGATCGTCGCGGCCGCTGGCGATATCGCCGGCATCGTCGGCATGCTGGACAGCCTGTCGATGCAGACGCGTCTGCTGTCGCTTAATGCGGCGATAGAGTCTGCACATGCTGGCGCTTACGGGCGCAGTTTTTCGGTCGTCGCCAAAGAGATGGGATTGCTGTCACAGCAGAGCGGCGCATCCACGCGGCAGATCGACGGTTTAATCCAGCACACGCAGCAGCACGTGCAGGATGGCTTTGCGAAGGTGCAGGCGCTGGAAGTGCTGTTTGCGCGGATTGGCCAGGCGGTATCGGGCGTGGTCAGCCAGCTGAATGAGCTACAGGATAACAGTACGGCGCAGAGCCATCGCGTGAGCAACATTGCCCGGGAAGTGGTGGAAATGAGTCTTCAGCTCCAGCAAAACGAAGCCCTGACTGATCAGCAGGTGCAGGCAGCGGCGCAGCTGAGTGAACTGTCAGCACGACTGACGCAGCGCGCGCAGCAGTTCCGCGTTAGCTAAGGTGCAGAAAGAAAAAACCCGTCAGCGACGGGTTTTGGTGTTATTTCTTTTTCTTACTTTTCTTCAGCAGTGCACGCACCTGCTTCAGCTCGGCGGCGCTCAGTTGATCGCCCGCCTCTTCGGTATGCAGACTGTCGACGACCGGTGGCTCAACGGTATCTAAACTGGCCTGCAGGCGGTTAACGATCTCCTGACTCATGGAGATTTGGTTATCAGCGGCTAACTGTTTAATGTGCTCTTTCAGCGCCGGGTCAATTTTAATGGTTAAGTTAACGGTCTCGGTCATCTTCACACTCCCTCTTGATTTACAACAACGTAGCGGAAGCAGATGAAAGTTAACAGACTGTCATAAAAATTTAATATTGGGCCGGTATGGGACTGAAATCGCGTAACACGGACTCATCAATATCGGTCAGATTCCCCTGCAGTTCGGCGCACAGCTTCGCCATATAGCGGACGAGAAAATCGGCGTTGTGTTCCGCCAGCAGACGGCCGGTTTCCGTCTGCATGGTCTGCGGCAGGCTCAGCAGTTTCTTCTGGAAATGATCCAGCGTCCACTTTACGTCATCCAGTTCACGGTCTTTACCCAGAGGATCGTCGCTGTCGAACAACGGCCGTCCCAGCGCACCTGCGGTATAGAAAACGCGCGCAAGGCCAATCGCGCCTAATGATTCGAGACGATCGGCGTCCTGAACGATCTTCGCTTCTAACGTTTTTGGCGTAATGCGGGCGCTGAAACTGTGGGCCTGCACCGCATGCGCCACGCTGTCCAGCAGCGCTGAGGGGAAATCCGGAAAATCCTGTTGCAGAATGCGGCGCGTCTCTTCCGCCGCGTAAGTCGAAGCCAGATGGCGTTCCGGATGGTTTTTCGGCAGGTTCACCACATCGTGGAAATAGCAGGCGGTCAGCACCACCAGCGGATCGGCATTGGTGTTTTGCATAATGCGGGCCGCGCTCATCCAGACGCGGCGCAGGTGCGCGATATCATGGGCTTTATCATCGTGCAGCCAGTTCAGCTGCAGCCAGCTTTCGTAACGGTGTTGCCAATGGGTCAGTGACATCGTGCTTCTCCTGTTATTGCTATTATTTCGCACCGGGTACGGCTTGCGCCCATCATAGCGGCCCGGTGATGACACTTTCTTTACACCCTTCCCGGATGTCCAGCGCAAAAAAATGCGATCCCGATCATGTTATAGCGCTGTTAAAGCCGCTTGCCCAGCCGCGATACGGTTTTCAGTATTTCCTTAACCTGTTTTAGTTAAGCCACTCTGTTTAATTTCGGTGATGCATTTCCCGCTGGGTGAATTTTCAGCATCGCCAAAGGTCCAGTTTAGCCTGTCGCAACCCCAGCATTAAAATGCCCCTTTGCATAGCGACATAATCTGAAAAGATTCCCATTGCGACCGTTATAACGTACTGTATAGGGGAAATTTACGGCTCTCACCTGTACCCGAAGCCTTCGTCAGCTCACTGTTTGCTTATGAGCCATTTTTAATACCGGAAGCGGCAGTTATTGCCCGATAATAAGGCGACAAATTATTAAGCAAATTGATTCAAACCCATTATGCTAATGCTCTCATCCGAGGATACGGATGTTTCGTCGAAGTTCTCCGGGTACGTGATACAACATGAGGTACATAATGAAAGAACGGCCGATTCTTTTTTCCGAACAGCGGGTGCGCGCCCTGCTGGTTGGCCAGCAAACTCAGACCCGGCGCATTATGAAAACTCAGGCGTTTGGCCCGGGACAGGATCATCATGAAGGTGTACACGCGTTTGATGTCAGCGCTAATCATCTGCATGGCTATAAGCTGATGTCGATGGCGGACATTGGCGCCCAGTGCCCGTTTGGACAGGTCGGCGATCGCCTGTGGGTGCGTGAAACCTGGCGGGGTCCGATTGTGCCTGAGGCGCAGCTGGCGGAATACGAACGCGATCCGCTGCCGTTCCGCAATCCGGCATTTTGCCAGTATCGCGCCGACAGCCATGAACTTGGACAACAGGAAGAAAATCAGCAGGTCGCCGAGCAGTTTGGCTGGCAGACCGCCATCCATATGCCGCGCTGGGCCAGCCGCATCGATCTGGAAATCACGGCGGTACGCGCGGAGAAAATTCAGGACATCAGCGAAGACGACATCATGGCGGAAGGCGTGCAGACCGATTCGCACTTCCTCAATAATTTCTTCACGATGAACATGAATTCCGAATCGCCGAAAGAAGCTTACCGCAAGGCGTGGCAGAAGCAGTACGGCGCCACCAGCTGGGAGGTGAATCCCTGGGTCTGGGTCATCGCATTCCAGCGTGTGGAGCGTGAAGGCTAACCGTTTGCCCTCTTCCGCACGGAAGAGGGCGTCGTGTTTTGCGCGATGCAGTGAGTCACCAGCCCTTGCCCCTTGCCGGCGGCACAGCGCGCCCCTTTCCCACCTTGCCAGTTTGCAATCCCTGTCACAGACAAATCCGCCGCTAACAGGTTGAATAAGCGGCTTTGATTCCACGCTGGCAATTTATCGTCTGCCGCGTCAGGATATGATTTCCGCCCTGCAGAGTGAGTGACGCAATGATCAAATGGCCGTGGCGTGCACAAAAAGATGCTGCCGTGACTGCCCTGCCCTGGCAACAGGCGCTGGGGCAGCCGATCTTTTCTCTGCTGAACAGCGACGAACAGCAGGCGCTGGTGGCGCTGGCGCAACGCTTCCTGCTGCAGAAAAAAATCACCCCGCTGCAGGGTCTGGAACTCAGCGAACTGCGCCTGGCTCGCCTGTCGTTGCTGTTTTGCCTGCCGGTATTAAAGCTGGGTCTGGAATGGCTCGACGGCTTTCACGAAGTGCTGATCTACCCGGAGCCGTTCAGCGTTGACGATCGCTGGGAGGACGACAGCGGCCTGGTGCACCACGCGCCGGCCGTGCATGCCGGCCAGAGCTGGACGCAGGGACCGGTGGTGCTGAACGCGCTGGACATCCAGGACTCATACGATCTCTCTGGTTACAACCTGGTGATCCACGAAGTGGCGCACAAGCTCGACGCGCGCGGCAGCGGTTACACCAGCGGCATCCCGGCCATCGCGCTGCGCGATGTGGCCAGCTGGGAGAAAGATTTACTGCAGGCGATGGCCGAGATTGAAGCGGAAGTGGAGCTGGTGGGTGAACAGGCCGCGACCCTCGATCCTTATGCCGCCAGCGATCCGGCGGAGTGTTTTGCCGTGCTGTCAGAGTACTTTTTCAGCGCCCCCGACCTGCTCGCCAGCCGTTTTCCGGCCATGTATCGCCACCTGCAGCAGTTTTACCATCAGGATCCGCTGGCGCGTCTGGCGCAGCAGGCACCGGAATCTGCTTAAATCACGATCGCTTTGCCGCTTTGCTAGCCAGTTGAATACAAATGTGTTTTTAGCGGTTGACACCCACAAGGGCTGCCATTAATATTCGCCTCGTTCCAACGATTCCTCTGTAGTTCAGTCGGTAGAACGGCGGACTGTTAATCCGTATGTCACTGGTTCGAGTCCAGTCAGAGGAGCCAGATTTAAAGAAGCCCGCTCAGGGAAACCTGAGCGGGCTTTTTGTTGTTGCGTGACGGCTAAACCTCCGTCCAGCCGCGCAGCAGGTTGTGGTACATGTTCAGCAGCGACAGCAGTTCTTCGCTGTCACCGTGGCGCGCTTTCAGGCTTTGAATGTTGCGGTCCAGTTCAAACAGCATCGCGCGTTGCTTATCATCGCGCACCATCGACTGAATCCATAAAAACGAGGCGACCCGCGCGCCGCGCGTGACCGGCGTGACGCAGTGCAGGCTGCTGGAGGGATAAAGCACCAGGTCGCCCGCCGGCAGTTTTACGCGGTGCTGACCGTAAGTATCCTCGATCACCAGTTCCCCACCCTCGTAACTGTCGGGTTCACACAGAAACAGCGTGGCGGAGAGATCGGTACGCATCCAGCCGGCCGCGCCATTGTGGCGTACCGCACCGTCAACGTGAAAACCGTAGGTTTCCCCCTGCTGATAACGGTTGAACAGCGGCGCAGAAAGCGTGCGCGGCAGCGCGGCGGCAAAGAAGAGCGGATGGCTATTCAGTGCCTGAAGCACTGCAGCCTGCAGCCGATCATAGAGTGGCGTGCCGGTGTCAATCTGCTGGTTATTTTTTACGGTCGCGCCCTGGCTGCCGACCGTCGCCCGTCCGTCAACCCAGTCAGCCTGCTGCAGCTGTGCGGTAAAGTGCGCCAGCTGTTCAGCGTTAAGCACGGCAGGAATGTGATACATCATCGCGGAGTTCTCGCCATTAAGCGTGGAGCGCGAACGCCCCACGGTTGACCATCAGAAATGCACGTTAGCCGTCAACAGGAAGGTACGCGGCTCGCCCGGATGATAGCGGTAGCCACTCTTGTTGATCGATGCCACATAGTTGGTATCAAACAGGTTATACACGTTGAGCTGCAGGTCGAGGTTATTGTTGACCTTATACCCGAGCTTCGCGTCAGCCACCCAGTAGCCTTCGGTGTGATCCGGCGTGCCCACGGCCCCATCGCTGCCGCGACGCAGGCTGCCAACGTAACGTGCGCCCGCGCCTACAGACAGTGCATCAGTGGCCTGATAGTTGGTCCACAACGTGAAGGCGTGCTTCGGCGTATAGGCCAGCGCAGATGAGCCATCCTGCGCCACGCTGGCGCCTTCACGCACCGACGCGTGCTGCATGGTGTAACCGGCAATGATTTCCCAGTCTGGCGTTATGTTGCCGGTTGCTGAGAGTTCATAGCCTTCCACACGCTTCTTGCCGGTTTGCGAGTAAGTGCCGTCATCGTTGGCATCAACCTCATTTTCGATGTCGGTGCGGAACAGCGCGGCGTTCAGCAGCAGCCGCTTGTCCAGCACCTGCCACTTGGTGCCCACTTCGCTGGATTTGGCCTTCTGCGGTTTAAAATCGGTACGATTGGCGCTGTTGCCGCTGCCACCCGCCGCCAGCGCGAAGCTGCTGCCACCCGGCGGCTGCTGGGAGATGGCGTAGTTCACATACAGGTTGCCCTGTTCGGTCAGACGATAGAGCGCCCCCGCTTTCCAGTTCACCAGATTGCCGGATTTCGCCGTGTCCACCGTGGTCACTGGCGTATTGCGCGCCACGCCCGCCGGACAAGCCAGCGCGCCGCGTCCGGTGCCGCCACAGGCCGTCGCGCTGTCGTACTCGGTATGGTAGTTGTCGAGACGAATGCCGCCGTTCAGCTCAAAGTCAGGGGTAATCGCCAGCGTATCAAATGCATAAATACCAAACGTGTCAGTCTGCCCGTTAGCGTTCGCACCGTTGCGGTCCAGACCGCCAATCGAAATGCTGCTGATGGGATGGTAGATATTCACCGCAGGTGGGGTCAGCGCGTTGACGCCATAGGTGGTCTGGTTTTCACGCGTGAACTCTACGCCCGCACTCACATCATGCCCGACGGAACCGGTGGCAAATTTCGAGGTGATATTGGTCTGGTTGGTGAGAATACGGTTGCTGATATCTTTGGTGTTTGCCAGGCGCGACCAGCGCCAGCTGCCAACATCGTTCGGGTTGGGTGCAGTAATGTTACCGGCTCCGCCCATCACCGCCGTCAGCAGATACTCCTGCTTCACCCGCGACCAGCGCGTGGTGTTGCGCAGCGTGGTGTTATCACTCAAATCGTGCTCAAAGCGCAGCGTGGCACTGTCGGTGGTCGATTTGTCGAAATCAGAATCGGTGCCGTAGTAGTTGCTGGTGGCGACCTTGCCGGAATTGTTCAGCGCAGCATACGCGGCAGACGGTGCCGAATAGCCGGGCAGGCCAACGGTCGGAATACCGCCGTCCGGTGTGTTGTTCTGGTGGACGTGTAAATAGTTGACGTACAGCCGCGTTGCGGTGTCCAGCCCCAGCGCCAGCGAAGGCGCGACGCCATAACGCTCGTTCTGGATGTGGTCGCGCGCCGCATCATGGGTTTTCTCACCCATCAGGTTAAGGCGAAACGCCGCATTGTCGTTGATTGCCTGGTTGTAATCGAGCGTGCCGCGGCGCATCCACGCGCTGCCGGCGCTAACTGACGCGTCAAGCCCGGTGTCCAGCCGCGGTTGTTTGCTGATCATATTGATCGAGCCGGATGGTGCGCTGCGACCATAGTCGGTGCCGGAAGGCCCTTTGATCACCTCCACCTGCTGCGTGTTGAAGGTGTCACGCGTGACGCTGGCGATGTCGCGAATGCCATCTACGTAAATGCTGTTGGAGGTATCGACACCGCGCATGTACACCGCATCGCCGGTGGTTGAGCTGCCGTTTTCCCCGGCGTAAAACGCCCCGACGCCCGGCACGTTTTTCAGCGCGTCGGTCAGATTGGTGACGCCCTGATCTTTAATAACCTGATCCGGAATCACCGTCATGGTGCGGGTGGTATCCACCAGCGGACGGGTAAATTTGGGATCGGCCGAGGCATTTGGCGCGTACAGCGAAGGCGTGCGCGCTTCAACCACCAGCGTATCATCAGATTTTTTGCCGGAGTTATCGGCACCCAGCGCCGCAGCCGGCGAAATACCAATACAAAGCCCGGTGAACAGGGTCAGCGAATTGAAGCTACCAAACGGCAGCTGGCGATTTTTATCCATGTTAAAAGGTGAGTTTCTTATCGTTATTAACGCACTCATTGTCTTAACCGCGCCTGCCATTCAGGCATAGCACTGAATCAACACGGTTTTCCCAGACAACACCTAAATGATAACGCCAATGGTTATCATTTACCTTTATATTCTTACACGCACACTGCCGCTTGGGAATACTTTTCTTTACGTTAAAATTACGAAATCAATACAATTGAACAAACCGGCGGGATGTTACGGCAATTTTTTCATCAGGCGGGCCAACAGCATAAAAAAACCCGCTCGGCGTGAGCGGGTTTTTAGTCTGGCGTGCACAGTTCATTCCAGTAGCAATAGCGCATGCGCTGGTGGCGGCGGTTATCGTTCATAGTAGCGATACACGGAAGGATGAAACTCCACGCCGTACAGCTGGCTGATCGGGATCAGCAGATCGATATGCTCACCGGGGTCGAATTCTCGCCCGTCAGGGGTGGCGGCTTTACTGGCTGCCAGACGCGCCAGCCACTGCTGCAGGATCTTCTTCATTTTCAGCTTCTCCATAAAAGGTTAACGCTGACAGTAAACCCCAGCCTGGACGCGGAACCAAACGACAAGTTATGCGTTGGATTACTGCATTTTGCATATCGGGGTGGCTGCGCCATGACGGTCACCCTGAAGAGTGACCCTGCGGGCTGGGAGGTCCTGGCAATGCCGCACGCTGTTTACCTGATAGTCCCTGTGATCCCCCGGCTTTCAAAGTCATCCTCCGCGAACCACAACCTAAATGAGAAGCAGTGGCGGCCCGGGCGGGCCGCCTGACCTGTCATGCACGTGCCTCTTTCAGCAACTGCTGAATCACCCTCTCCTGCTCTTCATAGTTGCCTTCACCAAACGCGGTGTAGCGCAGCTGTCCGTGTGCATCAAAGATGTAGTGCGCGGGCCAGTACTGATTACCAAAACGGTTCCAGATGCTGTAATTGTTATCCGCCACTACGGTGTAGGGCAGCTGCCAGCGCGTAATCGCGCGCTTCAGCGCCTTTTCATCCCGCTCCCACGGGTACTCCGGCGTGTGCACACCCACGACAACCAGCCCGTCACGTTGATACTTACTGGCCCAGTCGCGCACGTATGGCAGCGTATGCTGGCAGTTAATACAATCCCAGGTCCAGAAATCGACCAATACCACTTTGCCCTTTAACGTGGCAGGCGTCACCGGCGCCCCGTTCAGCCACGCTGTGCCCCCCGCCAGCGACGGCAACGCGCTGCTGGTTTGCGGCAGGCTAACCGGCTCCAGGCGCACTTTGGGTGCCGGCGTGGTCAGCCACTGGCTCAGCTGCTGCTCCAGCTTCAGGGCAAAAGCGGGCGCTGCCTGCAGCTGGCTCTGTGAGCCGGTAACAATCACGCCCACCGAGGCAAGCATCAGCACGCCCGCCGCCTGACGCAGCCGCGCACTCATCGCCAGCCCCGGACGCAGTCGCGCCACCAGCGATCGTCCGGCGAAATAGAGCAGCGCCAGCATCAGCGCGGCACCGCTGCCATACGCCAGCAGCAATACGCCAACCGACAGGGGATGATCGCCCACGACGGCCAGGCTGAGGATCGCGCCCAGCACCGGTCCGGCACAGGGCGACCACAGCAGACCGGTTGCCAGGCCCGCCAGCAGCGCGGCGAGCACCCCGCTACGTCGCTGGCTGGCATCGTTAAGGCGGTTACCCAGCGCGACAAACGGCCGGGTAACGCGTTGGGCGATGCGCGTCGAGATTAACGTCAGTGCGGCTATCGCCAGGAACAGCAGCGCCAGGTCGCGACCCATGCTGGTGACCTGACTGACCCAGTGGCTGGTAAGCGATACCAGTAGCGCTACCAGCGTGAACATCAGGACCATCCCGCTCAGCAGCGCCAGCAGCTGTCCGCGACGGCCGCGGACGCTGGCAAATACAAAAGGAATAATCGGTAAGGTACAGGGGCTGAGCAGCGTCAGCATCCCGGCGAGAAAAGCGATAAGCAGTGTCATAGAGAACCTCATACGGTGGATAAACGTCTGCGCGTCCGGCAGTACGTCTATTACATCCACCGCATGTGTTCAGGCTGTGTCGGGGAAACGCCGTTTTGTCGGGTTATGTGTGTAGCGGGCAGGCAGATACATCAGGTTACACATCCTGCCGCTGCAGGATGATGCACGCTTCCAGCCCGCCAGCTGCCCGGTTACGCAACTGCAGGCTGCCCGCCATCTGGCTCACCAGCTGGGTGGCGATCGCCAGGCCAAGCCCGGTCCCGCCGGTGTGGCGATTGCGTGAACTCTCCACGCGGTAGAAGGGCTCCAGCACCGCCTGTAACGCCTCCTCCGGGATGCCGGGCCCGTTATCACGCACCCGAATCTCTACCCTTTCACGCTGGGGTGAACAGAGTTCAACCTCCGCTTCGCCGCCAAACTTGAGCGCATTGTCGATCAGGTTGGTCATGATGCGCCGGAGTGCCTGCGGCCGCACGGCGAAGGTGTCATGGCCGGTGCACGGCACAAAGTTCACCGCTTTACCGACATCCTGATAATCACAGACTACGCTATCCAGCAGCGCGTTGAGGCTAACGCTCTGGCGCTTCTCTTCCAGCACTTCCGATGAGCGTGCATAGGCGATGCCCTCGCGCACCAGGCGGCTCATGTTATCGAGATCGCTCAGCAGTTTGTCGCGCAGCTCAGGCTGCTCCGCCATCTCCACCCGCAGCTTCATGCGCGTGATCGGGGTTTGCAGATCGTGGGAGATGGCCGCGAGGATTTGCGCACGCGCTTTGAGGTGATCCTGAATCCGCAGCTGCATAGCGTTAAACGCACGCGCCGCCTGCTGCACTTCATCCGGGCCGTTCTCTGCCATCAGCTGTGCGTGGCTGGCGGCCGGTTTGAGCGCATCAACCGCCTGGGTAAAGCGCACAAACGGTCGCACCACCTGCCGCACCGCCAGCCATGCGCAGCACAGCAGCAGCAACAGCTGCCCCATCAGCACCAGCGGCAGCCAGCGCGCAATCGCCGGCATGCGCGGCCAGAGATCGAGCGTGAGCGGCGCGCCGTCGTGCAGCGTCAGATGCACCTGAATATGCTCCCGCGGCCCCGAAATCGCATGAATGCTCATCTGATAGCGCCCGCCAAGCGCCTCCTGCAGTGAGCGTACCGCGTCGCGCGTGCGCCAGCTGGAGGGATACGGCCCCGCTTTACCCGGCGACAGACTGTAGCGATAGTTGCCGCGCGCCAGCTTCGCCAGCCAGCCCGGACGCTCGTCCGCCGGCAGACGATCGAGGATTGCCACGCTGGTCGCCACATCGTACTCCAGGTTGCCCAGCATCACGCTTTTAGCGCTGCTCATGCGTTCAATCAGCAGGCTTGCCAGCGTGAGAGTATTTGCCAGCAGCAGCCCGCCCAACACAATAATCAGCAGGCGTGACAGCAGCGATCGCGGCCATAGCCTCATTGATGCGCCTCTTTGATCACCACCGTGCTCGCCAGTACGTAACCTTCGCTGCGTACCGTTTTGATGTAGGCCGGTTCACGAGCATCTTCGCGTAACCGCTGGCGCAGCCGGCTAACCAGCAGATCGATCGAGCGTTCAAACAGCTCCGCGTCGCGGCCCTGTGTCAGGTTGAGCAGCTGATCGCGATTCAGCACACGCTGCGGATGGTCGAGAAACACGCGCAGCAGGCGGTACTCTGCGCCACTCAGTGCCACAATCACGCCGTCGCTGTCCAGCAGATGGCGCGCGGAGGTATCCAGCTGCCACTCGCCAAAGGCAATAATGCGGCCGGCCCCGGTAATATGTAAATTCGGCGGCAGCGCCCGGGTACGGCGCAGGATCGCTTTGATGCGCGCCAGCAGCTCACGCGCCACAAAGGGTTTGATCAGGTAATCATCCGCCCCCATCTCCAGCCCGAGAATGCGATCGGTCTCTTCGCTGCGGGCAGTAAGCATCAGTACCGGCAGGTTCTGCCGGGGATCGCTGCGCAGCTGACGGCACAGCGTCAGGCCATCGTCACCCGGCATCATGATATCCAGCACCACCAGATCCACCAGGCTGCTACTCAGCACGGCGCGCATCTCGCGGCCATTGGCCGCACCGGTGGCGCGGTAACCGGACTTAATCAGATAGTCGGTTATTAGTTCGCGGATATCCCGGTCATCATCCACCACCAGAATGTGATCAACGTGCTCCAAAACAGCCTCCTGTCAGCCACTTATGCAAAAAAGACCGGCACGCGATGGCCGGTCCGGGTCGTGAATTACTCCGCTACAGTGCGGCCGCATCCTCAACGGCTTGCACAAATGCCTGCGGGGCTTCCGCTGGCGGATTGTGTCCGATATTGCCCGTGAAGGTGCGATGCTGGTACCTGGCGCTGAACCTGGTGCGGTACGTCTCCGGTGCCGGGTGCGGCGCCCCGTTATTATCCCCTTCGATGGTGATGGTGGGGACGCGAATTGTCGGTAACGTGGCTAATGTTTTCTCATAAGCGGCATATTTTTGCTCGCCTTTTTCCAGGCCCAGGCGCCAGCGGTAGTTGCTGATAGTGATCGCCACCTGATCCGGATTATCCAGCGCTTTGGCGCTCTGGTTAAAGGTGGCATCGCTGAATTTCCAGCCGGGCGATGCCTGCTGCCAGATCAGTTTCGCAAAGTCGTGTGTATGGGCGGCATACCCCTGCCGACCGCGCTCAGTGGCGAAATAGAATTGATACCACCACTGCTGTTCGGCCTGTGGCGGCAGCGGTTTTTTACCCAGCTGCTGGCTACTGATCAGATAGCCGCTGACCGACACCAGCGATTTTACCCGTTCCGGCCATAGCGCCGCGACGATGTCCGCCGTGCGTGCGCCCCAGTCAAAGCCGCCCAGCACGGCCTGTTTGATATTGAGCGCATCCATCAGCGCCACGACGTCCGCTGCCATTGCCGAAGGCTGGCCGTTACGCGGCGTCTTATCCGACAGGAAGCGCGTGCTGCCGTAGCCGCGCAGATACGGCACGATCACCCGATACCCTTTTGCCGCCAGCGCCGGTGCCACCTGCGCATAGCTCTGGATATCGTACGGCCAGCCGTGCAGCAGGATCACCGCCTGACCATCACGCGGACCGATGTCCACATAGCCTGTGTTCAGCACGCCCGCGTTGATCTGCTGCACGTGGCTGAAGTCAGCGGCGTAATCGTGTGAGGCCGGGGTAGCGGCAAACGCGGTGCCTGCCGCCGTGAGAACCAGCGTTGCCAACAGAGTCTGACGTAATAGCGTTTTCATAATTTATCTCCGGATAATCAGTGCGGTGCAATCTGTACGGGCACGTTAAAGGTGATGGTTTTGCTGTCGATCGGTTTATGCGTGGGATCGGCAAGAATAAGGGTGACCTTGTGCGGCCCGACAGGCAGACCGACCAGAATCACCGGCTCACCGCTGGTGTCCGCCCAGTGCCACGGGTTGTCATCCACGATGACGTGAATGTGGCCGATGCGCGGCGTGATTTTCAGCGCTTCCTGGCCAAACACTGGCTCGATGCGCAGGTTTTCTGCCCGGTACTGGATAAACACCGCGCCCTTGCGCAGCGGTCCGGTCAGCGGCGCATCCACAATTAATCGCGCAGGCGGCTGGGGATGATCCAGTGGCGCCACGGCCGCCGGGCCGAGCACATCAGCAGCGCTCAGTCGCTCCGCCCAGGCGCAGGTCGCAGAGGCGCCCATCAGTAACGTTGAAATAAACAGTCGGGTTAACATCGTGGTATCTCCATGCATTCAGTTGATGCGTACAGAAGACCACGGCGATGTATAGCGGATATGTACAGATTGGCGGGTTATGCAACGGCGTGTGTGTTGTGTGGCGGGAGATACAGTGTGATACAAATTGGTGTTTACCCCGCCCGGGGGAAAATCAAAGCAGGATTTTCACAGGCCCGGGGCGAAAAATTTAATGAGATAAGCGGCCCTTCATCATTGAAAGAATTCGTCCGCCTTAATCACGCAGGCGGCGAAATGATATGGCGCGCAAAGCGGCACGCGCGAGAGCTTCGCTCGAATCAATTAACGTCATTTCCTGCCAGATGGCGCTGTGTTTTAACAAACTCAACTCTGTGCAAGCCAGAATAATGTGCGTAGCGCCCTGTTGCTTCCAGCTACTTACGGCGTCCGCTAACTGCCGCATTGATAGTTCAGACACGCTTTTTGTGGCTTTTATCTCGTTAATGCAGCGTGTCAAAAGCTGTTGGGTGGAGGCAGCTACATTGACGATCTCGGCGTGCTGTTGCGTAAGCGCATCCTGATACAGCCTGCTCTGGTACAGCATTTGCGAACCGAGCACAACAACCCGCTTGCCCTGAAGCGCAATATGCTCAAGTGTGGCATCAATAATATTAATAACCGGAATAGCTGCGTCCCTGCTCCAGCGCGACCAAAGGAGGTGAGCGGTATTACAAGGCACAACGGCAACCGTCGCACCCGCAGCAGCGAGTTCTGTAATAGTTGCGTGAATCCAGGGAGAAGGATCACGCTCACCCAGTTGCAAATGACGCCCACGGCTGGGAATTTTACTATTATTATCAATGATAAGCCGCGGATATTGCCACTCCTTATCTGCCTGAATCAGGCCATACAGCTGCTGGCAAAAATCCAGTGTTGCCCAGGGGGCTACGCCCACGACGCCTAAAACACCTTCATCTGCCGGCCAGCTAACATCGTCATAGAAAGGTGAGATATTAACCATTTGTTTGCTCAAACTGATAAAGACGTAATCGGGTTTCAGAATACTTATTAAGCATATGACCTTCAGGGAACATATTTTCACTCCTGGTTAAGCTGAAACCATGCCGCGCAAATATGTCTTCGTATTGCTTAGCAGTCCGATATGTAGCCGAATATTCTGCTTGCAGATTCGCAGAATAGCGGTTATTGATTTCGAATCTTTCACCGACACCCGTACCATCACGCAATAATATAGTGCTTTCTGGTTTACTGTAAGTACGCAAATTACTTAACAGTTTTTCAGCTTGCTCATCATTAAGGTAGATCATCAGGCCAGATATGAAAATGACATCATACTGCTCTGAGCTACAATAATTCTCGGCAGATGAAAGAATGAAATCGACATTATTAATATTGCGTTTGCTGGCTTCAAGCTTACCCACTTCAATCATTGCAGCTGAAAACTCTACAGCGGTGATTTTTTTTGCGCCCTGATGCTGAAAGCGAAAAGCCCACTGCCCGACCCCAGCACCGAGATCAAGTACCGTTTTCCCTGTCAGGTCAGGCAACCAGGCAAAAACTTTTTGCATCTCAGTGCGAATTTTAATATCGAGAAACTTTGGATCGTTTTCCAGATTTGCTAAACTTTCAAACGATAATTTATTGTAATTATCCGGTCGACGATCCCAAAAAACCTTCACTTTTTTTGCATCTAACATTTTATTAAGCCTGATTTTAGCGATACGTCCAGCGTTCATTATCACCAGAAAAATAGACATCACTTTTCGCGATATTCATAATGCGGCTATTGCAGAGGAAGTCATAATTAAAGCGTGTAAATTCATTTACTTCTCCGCCAGGAATAGGTAATAAACGTACACCGAGCGGTTTCGTTAACCGCACCGCGAGTGCAGCCGTATCAAGAATAATCGCGGCAATATCTTCAGGCAGAGTCGAACCTGGCACCGGGAGCATATCTAATCCACAACCACAAACAGTTGACCATGCATTAAGCGTATCAATGCTTAATGCACGACGATTATTGGTACTCGCCAGGGCATCATCTTCCAGTACTGAGAACATGACGCCATTAAAACCCGTAGCGCGAGCACCACTGATAGCGACTGCGCTTTTAATCGCATTCGTCAGAATACTGGTTATAAAGAGTGATCCCTGAACGCCACCAGGACGCGCACCAAGATTTTCAACTAACCTGCCGACAGAAATACTGCCATCCGGAAAAGGCGCCAGCGAGGCATCCAGACCGGCATAGTCAAGCCCTGAATCAGACGCCAGCTCATGACCGAATGCATCAATTTCGCGTAAGCGTGTGCAGAGTCGAAGAATAAACTGGTCAGCAAAGTCCGCCAGTAGCATGTTGCCATCCCGTACCTGCTCACTCAATTCCAAAGCAATATCGGTAGTTTCGAGGGCAAAACTAAACTTCAGTGTCTCACCTTCATGCCGGGAAAACGGAAAAAATGGGGCATTTGGCGGACAACGCAATGAGGCACCCAGGTGAAAATTATCAAAGCCATTATTACTGCGATGTGCTACCTGCAACATGAAACGGGCAACGTCATGGCTGGCTCGAATATTTATCCCCTGTTCATCGGCAACCATCAGATTCAGAAACATACGCGGTTGCCTGAAGAGTAAAGCAAACGCGGCATCTAACCGTCCGCGGTAATTATCGCCATGCGTTAAGTCCAGCGGTAAGCAAAACCAACGAATATCAAGTCTTTCAGCCAATGCATTGAATGAATTTATTCGTGCTGGCAGGGTATAAATCTCATCTTCATCACGTTCATTCAATGGTGGCAGGGTTAAACGTAATGTTCGCAGTGGCCAACGACGAGACTGGAGTTTATCAATCACTAACGTGCGAAAGTGATGTAAACGTGACTCAGAATGCCCGTCGGAAATAGCGGAGTAAGGCAAGCCCAGCGTAATAGCTCGTATCATTAACCGTGATCCTCCTGCATCAAACGCCAGTAATCTGCCAGCGTATTAATTTCATTAAATGCATGCTCCCCCAGGTCGTGAGCGTAGAGTGCTGTCGTTTTCTGACACGGTAACGTTTGGGCGGCATACAAATTACCATAACGCAGGCATTGCTTATGCCACTGACTCAGGAGTGCCATATCACTGACTTTAAACAGACCCATAGCCTCAGGGTGCTCTGCGGCGCGTATCGGTCCCAGATATGTCTCCTCCACGAGGCTCTGGCGATTAACGTCACAATGAATGGAGGTCAGCATGCGATTATGCCGCTGCTGAGTCAAAACGAGATTTGCCTCAGCGTGATCCATTTCATGGATAAGTTGAGGAGAAAAAAACATATCTCCCGAGACAACATACGTGGGGCTATTAATCTGATTCAGGGCCAATCCCAGACTCATTGCATTATTAGTCGTTGCCCAGTTGTCATTGATAACGTAATTGAGATCAGGGTAGGACTCCATAATCTGTAACGCCCCAAAGCCAATCACTACGGTAATTTTTTTCCCATGAAAGGCATCAATAGCATAGTCGAGAATCGTTTTCCGCGTTTTGGGATGGCGAATTAAAACTTTATTTTTACCATCCCGTTGCAGGCTTCTGCCGGCGGCCAGAATGATGGCATTTTCAACCATGATAGCCTAACTCCTGCAGCGAAAATTGACATACCGGCAGTGGTACAACGAAATCATGCTTTACCGTTTTATAAGGGTAGATGTCATTGATTAATGCACGCCGCGCCACTTCCTGCCAGTCAAATTGATGATTTTCGCGCAACGATCTTAAGGGCACCGAGGCGTAATCAAATCGTAAGACCGGCACTCTTTTTAGTCCCAGACTGAGCGCGACTTCCATTCGGTGCTGGCCGTCCAGCACCAGATTATGGTGTAGATCAAGCGCCAGAGGTTTTACCCATACGCCTTCCTGAAGAATTTTATCACGCAACCATTCAACGCGACGTGAACTGAATTTTTCAATATGGCGCAATTTTTGTGGTTCAAAAAACTCTACATTCATTTTAGTGCCTCAAAATTTTCTAATAATAAATGATAATCCGTAACCGCCTGCCGGTAATCGACTTCTTCGTTGAAAGATCTTGCAAACAAATCCGTAATATCTACAGCACGGCAGGGTAAGCAAGAGCGGTGTACAATCCAGGGTGCCATGTAATATTGCTGAGTGCTTGTCTGTAAAAACGTCTGCCGCAGGCGTCGATCGTTTTCCACCTGTTCCGGAGAGACACTGAGCAAGCCGACCATTTTCATCCAGCCATCAAACGCGGAGTCGTAATCGGGCACATAGGCAATTTTCTTTATAGCAGGTTCAGCTTTACTGGCTTTGACAATACCGCCAGTGAGGCAAGAGTTGTAATAACCATGGGTGAGCCAAAAACTGTCACTGCCCCTTTCAGCTTGCATTAACCGCGGCCATACACGTGGATCCAGCAGAACATCCGTTTCGATAACTGTATAGCCATATTCAGGATGATTAAGCGCGCTGACACCTTTTTCAACGGATAATATGTTGACATCATTTTTATAATTATCATTGTGCGCTAACTTAATATTAGCATCGGCATAATTATCTTTAATCCAGCGTTCTACAACTGATGACTGGTGACCGGTAACCAGTACAATTTCACGCTCGTCGCATTTTACCAGCTCAGTCAGCAACGTATCCAGCACGGTGATTTCACCAACCGGCAGCAAGCATTTAGGATAATTCAGGGTCAGATGCCCCATCCTCGTTCCCTGACCAGCAACCAGTAATATTGCGGCGCGTTTAGAAGACATTATTATGAACTCCAGCGGGCATGAGGGTTTTTTCAATGATTCTCACAATCTCACTGCCTGCGCCCTGCTCTGGCATATGAAGTTCATCACGTAAAACTTGCAGTCGCTTATCACGCATGGGATCCTTGCCTGAAACAAGATTATCAACGAAAGTTTTAATTTCTGCGGACTCATTCGCAACGTCATAAGCGTCATAAATAAATTCAGCGCTACTATTAATACCGAGGCAGTTTTTATGAGTCAGGAAAAGGATTGGCTTACGCGACGGTAAATACTCCAGCAAAAACGATCCTGCATCTGCCATCAGCGCATCTGATTGTGAAAAGGCGTAGCGATAATCAGCAGAAAAATCCCACTCCACATGTGCTTTGAGATGAGAGTATTCGCGCAGCATTTGCCAGTTCTGAGCTGTTTCGCTGTGTGTTCCGCGCTCTTTACGAAGATCCAGAAATTGTTTGAAAAGCGGATGTGGCCGGATAATCAAATTAACGTCATCACG
Source organism: Pantoea sp. Cy-640 (assembly GCF_011752635.1). NCBI lineage: Bacteria > Pseudomonadati > Pseudomonadota > Gammaproteobacteria > Enterobacterales > Erwiniaceae > Pantoea > Pantoea sp. Cy-640. The sequence continues at coordinate 28,641 of NZ_VWXB01000013.1, forward strand.
TTTGATGATATCGAGTATTGCCTGTGTATATAAATTAAATGTAGACCACATCTTTTCATCATCAGGCATGACGAAATGCGGTGCCCATAATAGCGTTGGCTTGTCTTTATTAACTTTGCCATCCGCCTGGGCGCCAAAGCGTGATGTATAGTTATCAAGCTTTGGATGTCCGCTAACATAGACGTGTTGATTGCCATTTTCGCAATATTTAGCAAACTCATCTTTATGCCGCTGAGAGCGAACGAATACCCACCTGGCAACATTTTGACAGGGAAGATTGTACTGATAAACACGGTTTCTCTCGCCATCACCCATATCTAACCCATAAGGAATATAGGCGATAGAAATATTGCGTCGATTAAGCGTCAAACTTTGCAGTTCATTGGGACGTGCATCATCATAGGGATTTTGTAAAAAAACCACATGGGGCTTACGCGCCGTAATCTCATAATCGTGATACTCGGTATACCGGATACCCTTATCATTTAATAAATCACGCTGTGCAGTGTAATCCGGTGCTTTTGTGCCCCGACTGAAATAAGGCGCAAGGATAATCTGACAATCAAAATGCGGTTTGGCCTGCATAGCGCGATATACCGACTCAAAGTTAGTCCAGCCGGGGGCCCACTGGAAAAAGATATCCACCTTTATCTTTTCTTCACCAGGTTGATAGACTGGCCAGACTATTTCATCTAATTTTTTAGCGAAATGAGCTCGATAATTAACAGGTTGGTTTTCAATATCACTTTTATCAGCGGCCTGATAGCCCGCATTGGGAAAGATACCCAACCAGCGGTCACGTTTTATCAAACTATTCCAGCGGACATCTAAAGCCCAGCACTGAGGAAGGCCACCCGCCAGCAACCCCTGCAAGCTTTGTGCATAATTATCAATGAGAGTGGCGTAGTAATCACCGTTTACGATGTAAGCGCAAGCGCACCATGCATATTGCGGCTTAACAATATAATCCACACTTTTTAACGGCACGACGTTATCATAGTGGGCAGCGAGCAGCGCGACATGCCAGTTGATCTGCTGTAAAGAGGAGAGAAATAGATCAATTCGCTTTTTGGTCTGAATATCATCATGGAAAACCATATCGTCTTCCAGAATCAATACATTTTTCCAGCCGTTTTGCTGAGCCATTTGCAGCACGAGAATGTGTGATTTAATACAGCCGATATAGCCTGGCGCTTCTTCAATAGCCTCAAAACGGACAATCTTTTCACGTGGTACGCCAATTGCTTTTAATTGACGAGCGATACGCACCCTGCGATCCTTGCGTTTATTCAGGTTGATGTATACAACCTTATCTATCGTCTGCCAGTTGACTGCCATCATCTCTACACCCATCGCACTAAGAAAGCTCTCATTTTCAGGACGGCGCAATAAAGACAATTCTTAAGGAAAATAAAAAAAATTTTTAGGTTTACTGGCGAGGGATCAGCAGGGTAACGAGCCGGTGCTGGCAGCTTGTTTGGGCTGCGCCAGCCTGACAGCCATCGATCATTTCACTCGCGCTGAATCATCGCAGCTGGATGTATAACCGCCACAACAAAGGCAAGCTTTGTGTACTGTACTGCCCCCGGGCTGCAAGTTTGAAGATTTGAGTAACCGCTGAAGCGGCCCGCTTTCGTATGAATGGCAAGGTGCACAGTTGTCACATCACGTTCGAATTCACGAAAGCGCTGAGTTAGGTTGCCAGCGGAAAGGCAGCGGTCAGTCCGAAAATAGCCGTGCGGCTTGAGGCGGGGCCGGGTATGGCAGGCATAGGGTACGATCTGTTTTTGCTGGCCAATAACCCGATCATAAAACCCTGTACCTGTCATTTTTGTGGGGATTCCTCAGCCCGACGGGCCACTGCTCTTCGCGAGCATTTTGCGGTAATTGTTCAGCCATTTGCCGCTGGTTAAACGCCACCAGAAACAGATACCGCGCACCGTCCAGTCGAGGAACATGCCGAGCCAGACGCCAATCACCCCCATGCCCAGCGCAATGCCGAGCAGATAACCGGCCACCACGCGCGCACCCCACATACTGAACATCGATACATACATGGTGTACCGTGCGTCGCGCGCGCCTTTTAGCCCGGCCGGCAGCACCCAGGAGGCGGTCCAGATAGGCATAAAGGCGGCATTCAGCCAGATCAGGTGTTTGGTTACCTCAATCACCTGCGGATCGCGGGTGTAGAATCGCGCCAGCGTGCCCGCCAGCGGCACGGTGATAAACGCCAGCGTGCACAGCCCAATCATCGCCAGCCAGAATACGTGCTTGATCTGCCGCTCCGCCTGCATCACCTGATTTTTCCCCAGCCGCCTGCCGGTGATAATGGTCGATGCAGAACCCAGCGCGTTACCCGGCAGGTTGATCAGCGTGGCGATGGAGAAGGCAATGAAATTACCGGCGATCTCATTGGTGCCCATGCCGGCGACAAAAATCTGCGTCAGCAGTTTGCCGCCGTTAAACAGCACGGATTCGATACTGGCCGGTACGCCAATCCCCAGCACTTCCATCAGGATGTTGCGATCCCAGCGGCGGAAATAGCTGGCCAGCGTGATTTTCAGCGCCGGACTGATGCCGCGATACAGCACGTAAATGGCCGCCGCCGCGCCGATATAGCGTGAAATGGTTAATCCCAGCCCGGCACCGACAAATCCCATCCCTTCCCAGCCGAGCGCACCATAGATCAGCACGCTACTGATGATGATATTCAGGATATTCATGCCGCCGTTAATCAGCATCGGAATTTTAGTGTTGCCGGCACCGCGCAACGCGCCGCTGCCTATCAGCGCAATCGCCGCCGCCGGATAGCTCCACGCAGAGGTTTGCAGATAGCTGAGCGCCAGTTCTTTGACCTGCGGCTCGGCGTTGCCGGCAATCACGTCAACAATCAGATGCCCCCAGAACTCGATGGCGATGACCAGCACAAACGCCAGCACCGTCATCAATCCCAGCGACTGCCGCGTCGCCGCACGCGCACGCTTGCCGTTGCGTTTGGCAAGGCTGAACGCCACCACCACCGTGGTACCGAGATCGATGGCGGCAAAAAAGGAGATGATCACCATGTTAAAGCTGTCAGCCAGCCCAACGCCTGCCATCGCCTCTTTGCCCAGCCAGCTCACCAGAAAAGTACTGAGAACCCCCATCAGCATCACGCACAGGTTCTCAATAAAGATGGGCACCGCCAGTGGGGTGATTTCACGCCACAACAGCGTGCGATAAGCACGGCGTTTGGGATACCACGCCGTGTTTCTTATCGCCCGCATTACTGCTACGCCAGGATTTTGCAAGGGAGTACCAAATCACTTTGGTTAAGAAGTAGAGTAATAATGATGATAGGCTGCTAACGATTATGCAAAGTGTTTCCCGTCACCATTTAATCATTATTACAAACTTTTTGCTGACTCCCCGCCCGCGCCGACGCTGCCGCCCAGATAGGCGCTGCGCACTTCTTCGTTGTGCAACAGTTCGCTGCCGCTGCCGCTTAGACGAATTTCGCCATTGACCATCACATAACCGCGATCCGCCAGTTGCAGCGCGTGGCGCGCGTTCTGCTCCACCAGAAACAGCGTCATGCCCTGCTGCGTCAGCTCGCGCAGGATGCTGAAAATCTGCTTTACCACCAGCGGGGCCAGCCCAAGGCTGGGTTCATCCAGCAGCAGCAGACGCGGCCGGCTCATCAGCGCGCGGGCGATCGCCAGCATTTGCTGCTCGCCGCCGGAGAGCGTCATTGCCCGCTGTTTCCGCCGCTCCAGCAGACGTGGAAACAGTGTGTACATGCGTTCTTTATCCTGCTTCATGTAGCGCTCGCCGATGGCGATGGTGCCCATCAGCAGATTCTCTTCCACCGTCATATCCGGAAAGATGCGCCGTCCTTCCGGCGCCTGAGCAATGCCGCTGGCGGCGATAAAATGGGTCGACCGCTGGCTGATGGCTTCTCCGCGCAGGCGAATTTCACCGCTGGCAATGCGCGGCTGACCAAAAATCGACATCAGTAGCGTGGATTTTCCCGCACCGTTGGCCCCAATCAGCGCCACGGTTTCCCCTTCCGCCACGGTCAGCGACACCTGCTTCAGCGCCTGCACCGGGCCGTAAAACACATCCACCTGCTCAAACGCCAGCATTGCTTCAGCCATGCTCGCTCTCCTCTTCCGCGCCGAGATAAGCGGCGATCACTTTCGCATCGTGTCGAATCTGCTGCGGCGTGCCCTGGGCGATCACGTCACCGTGATCCAGCACGACGATGTGATCGGAAATGCGCATCACCATCGGCATATCGTGTTCAATCAACAGCACGCTGATGCGATGATCGGCGCGCAGCTGATGCAGAATCTGACTCAGCGCCTCGGTTTCGACCGGATTAAGCCCCGCTGCGGGCTCATCCAGGCAGATCAGCTCCGGCCGGGTGCACATGGCGCGCGCAATCTCCAGCCGGCGCTGCTGGCCGTAAGAGAGCGTACCGGCCAGCCGGTTGGCACTGCTGACCAGATCAACACGCTCCAGCCAGTAAAAAGCGCGATCGAGCGCGCGACTCTCCGCGGCCCGATAGCCGCGGGTATTGAGGATGCCGGCCAGCAGCTGACGGTTGACCTGCATATGCTGCGCCACCAGCAGGTTCTCCACCACCGACATCTCGCGAAACAGGCGGATGTTCTGAAAGGTGCGCGCCAGACCGGCGCGGTTGACCAGATGTGCGCCGCCAAACATCTTGTACCAGATACGCGAGCCCAGCCGCGCCGGCCGCAGCCAGTCACCCGGCTGAATCTTCTGGCCCAGCACCTGAATCACATCGGTGCTGCGCTGATGGGCATTGAGCACAATGCGACCGCCGCTGGCGCGATAAAATCCCGTCAGACAGTTAAATACCGTGGTTTTGCCCGCGCCGTTGGGGCCAATCAGTGCGGTGACCGAGCCGCGCTCCACGCGCAGGCTGACATCATTCAGCGCTTTGATGCCGCCAAAGCGCATCATCAGGTTATCAACCTGCAGGATGGCATCACTCATGGCGTACTCCTTTTCTCAGCGGCACACCGACGCGTGCGGTGCGCACCAGGCCGCGCGGACGCCAGATCATCATCAGCACCATCAACATGCCAAACAGCAGCACGCGGTACTCGGCAAAGCTGCGCAGCAGCTCGGGCGCCACCGTCAGCACAAACGCGGCCAGCACTACGCCGAGCGTCGAGCCCATCCCGCCCAGCACCACGATGGCCAGAATCAGTGCGGACTCAAAAAAGGTAAACGAGGTGGGATTAACGAACCCCTGATAACTGGCGAAAAATACCCCGGCAATACCGGCGGTTGAGGCGCCGAGCATAAACGCCGACAGCTTCACCAGCACGTGATTCAGCCCCATGGCGCGACAGGCGATTTCATCTTCACGCAACGCTTCCCACGCCCGGCCAATCGGCATGCGCGTCAGCCGGTGCTTGATAAACAGCACCAGCAGCACCACCAGCACCAGCACGACGTAGATAAAGATGAACTTCATGTTGGGGTTGTAATCGAGATGCAGAAACTGATGGTACGGTATGCCGCCCTCCTTTGCCCGGCGGGCGAATTCAAGGCCGAGAAAGGTCGGTGACGGCACCGAGACGCCGTTCGGGCCCCCGGTGAACGACAGCCAGTTGTTCAGCACCAGCCGGATAATTTCACCGAAGCCGAGTGTGACGATAGCCAGATAGTCACCGTGCATGCGCAGCACCGGAAAGCCGAGCAGCGCACCGGCCAATGCCGCCAGCAGCGCAGCGATGGGGATCATGCTCCAGAAACCCAGCCCGAGATATTGATAGCCCAGCGCCAGCCCGTAGGCACCAATGGCATAAAATGCCACGTAGCCCAGATCGAGCAGCCCGGCGAGGCCGACCACGATATTGAGCCCGAGTCCCAGCAGCACATAGATCAGCCCGAGAATCGCCACCGTCAGCAGATACTTGCTCGAGAGAAACGGAAACACCAGGGCCACAACCAGCAGCAGCGGTATTATCCAGCGCAGGCGCGAACGGTAACCGGGTTCACGCACATATACGCCGTCATCGTTGCCCTCAAACTTGCGCAGAAAACGGCGCCCCACGGCGGTATGCAGAAACAGCCCCAGCAGCAAACGTCCTGCCATCACCACCGCCACCAGCAGCGCCACGCGCAGCGGCGACAGCGTAAAACTGTAGCCGCTGAGTACCACGCCCACTACCGGGCCGAACACCACCAGCGCGACAGCTCCGGCCAGCAGCGTGTCGAGCAGCACCTGACGGATGCCGCTTGTTTGCGTCATTGCCTTCATTCTGGCTTCCTCACACTTTGGCGACCAGCGGCCGGCCCAGCAGTCCCTGCGGACGGAAGATTAAAATCACCACCAGCAGCGAAAACGAGAACACATCTTTGTAATCGGAGTTCACCAGCCCGGCGAACTGCGCTTCGGCCACGCCCAGCAGCAAACCTCCCAGCATCGCGCCGGGCAGCGAACCGATGCCCCCCAGCACCGCCGCGGTGAAGGCTTTGATGCCGATAATGAAGCCGGCGTAGAAATCAAACGTGCCGTAGTTCATGGTAACCAGCACCCCGGCCAGCCCGGCCATCGCCGCGCCGATGACAAACACCAGCGAAATCACCCGGTCGGTATTGATACCGAGAATCGACGCCATGCGCCGATCCTGCTGGACCGCACGGCAGATACGGCCCAGTTTGGTGTACTGGATAATCCAGGTCAGCAGCGCCATCCCGCACAGCGCTGCCACCAGGATAAATACTTTGGTCCAGGTGATTTGCACCACGCCGCCGTCGATCTCCATACGCAGCACACCGCTGAGCAGAGTAGGAATACCCTGCTGATTCGGTCCCTGACTGAGCTGCACATAGTTTTGCAGAATCAGCGACATACCAATGGCAGAGATCAGCGGTGCCAGCCGGGTGGAATTACGCAGCGGGCGATAGGCAATGCGCTCAATGGCCCAGCCGTAAGCGGCGGTGACCACGATGGTGAACAACAGCGTGCCAAAGATCAGCAGTGGAAAGGAGTGAATGCCAAAGTAGCTGAGCAGCGCCAGCCCGATCGCACACAGATAAGCAGAGATCATGTACACCTCGCCGTGGGCGAAGTTGATCATGCCGATAATGCCGTAAACCATGGTGTAGCCGATGGCGATCAGCCCGTAGACCGCGCCCAGCGTCAGGCCGTTAATCAGCTGCTGTATAAAAAAGGCGTCCATATTGTCTCTCGCAGGTAGAAGGCGTGCACCGGACACGCTCAGATGCGAACGGCCCCGCTGCGCGCGGGGCCGCAGAGCGAATTACAGCTGATGATATTTGCCTTTGTCATCCCACTGATAGACCACGTAATCCGAGACTTTCAGGTCACCTTTTTCGTCCCACGCCTTCTTGCCCATCACGGTGTCAACGCTGTTGGCCTTCAGCCAGTCGCTGGCTTTGGCATTGTCTTTACCTGCCGCTTTGTAGGCGGCGGCCAGAGCCTGAATGGAGGCGTAGGCGTACAGCGTATACCCTTCCGGCTCAAAACCGCTGGCGCGGAATTTTTCAATCACCGCTTTGCCATCCGCGATGGTGCGCGGGTCATTGCCGAAGGTCATGTACACGCCTTTAGTGAACTGCGGACCGCCGGCGGCAGTCACCAGTTCTTCCGTCACGATGCAGTCGCCGGAGAAGAAGGCCGCATTGACGCCCTGCTCACGCATCTGCCGCACCAGCGGACCCGCCTCCGGATGACAGCCACCGAAATAGACCACATCCGGTTTCACCGCGCCGATTTTGGTGACTAGCGCGTTGAAGTCTTTTTCACCGCGCGACAGCCCCTCATACAGCACCTCTTTGACGCCACGTTTCTCCAGCGCCGCTTTGGTGGCATCCGCCAGCCCCTGACCGTAAGTATCTTTATCGTGGATCACCGCCACTTTCTTCGCTTTCAGCGTATCGAGGATATAGTTCGCGGCGATAGTTCCCTGCTGGTCATCACGCCCGCACATGCGGAACAGGGTTTTCATGCCGCGCTCGGTGATTTGTGGATTGGTTGAACCGGGCGTAATCGCCAGTACGCCCGCCTCGTCGTACACCTCTGAGGCTGGCATGGTCGAGGATGAGCAGAAATGGCCCACCACCGCCATCACTTTGTCCTGATCCACCAGCCGGTTGGCAACGGCCACTGCCTGCTTGGGTTCGCAGGCGTCATCGCCTTGCACCAGCACAATTTTTTCACCGTTTATGCCGCCCGCCGCGTTAATGTCCGCCGCGGCCTGGCTGGCGCCCTTCCAGTATTGTGTACCGTACGTAGCATTCGGTCCGGTAAACGGACCGGCCACGCCGATCTTTATGTCAGCCTGCGCGTAGAACGCCATGCTTAAACAACCTGCCATCACCACCTTCAATGGGTGTTTTATGAATTTCAAAGACATGCTTTCAATCCTCAACGGGTCAGGAACGGAGCCATACCACGGCCTGGGAGAAATCAATCTGAAACATTTCGAGAGCAGTGTGGTCTGTGCGACCACGGTTGAAATTTAAGCAAAAAGCTCGCCAGAGAAGACAATCGGTGACAATTTTTTTGCAGCGGCATCGCAGCCGGGCGGAAAACGTGCGATGTGGCCTCCCTGCACCTGATAAACATAGCCAGCCTTTTGCCACCTACCAGCACCGTGATGGTGCAGAATGCGGTCGATCACAGATTCTTCATCGTGATGAGAGGTTTATCCGCTATGCTCTGGTCAAATCGGTCCAAATTGCTGAAGGAGAATCTATGAATACGCAACGGAACGGATTGACCACCGAACAGGCGCTGGATCAACTGGAGCGTCTGTATGACGACGCGGTTGAAGCGCTGCGCAACGCCATTCGCACGTTTACCGCCAGCGGCACACTGCCGGACGCCGGGCTGCGCCAGCAGGGGCTGTTTGTCTATCCGGAGCTGCGCATCACCTGGCAGGGTGAAGGCCCGCAGCAAAATCGCACCCGCGCCTGGGGACGTTTTACCCACACCGGCCGCTACAGCACGACCATCACGCGCCCGGCGCTGCTGCGTCACTATCTCAGCGAACAGCTGCAGATGATCGAAAAAGAGTACGACGTGCTGATTGAGGTGGGTCCGTCACAGCAGGAAATCCCTTATCCCTATGTGATTGATGGCTCCGACCTGTCGCTGGACCGCTCCATGAGCGCCAGTATTGCGCGCCATTTCCCGACGACCGAACTGTCGCAGATTGGCGATGAAACCGCTGATGGCCTGTTCAACGCCGACGCGCTGTTCCCGCTGTCGCATTTCGACGCGCTGCGCACCGATTTCTCCCTGGCGCGCCTGCGTCACTACACCGGCACCGCGGTAGAACACTTCCAGCCGTTTGTGCTGTTCACTAACTACACGCGCTACGTCGATGAGTTCGTGCGCTGGGCGATTGAGCAGGTGCAGGATCCCAGCACGCCGTACGACAGTCTCGCCTGCGCCGGCGATGTGGTGATCACAGCGGAGACGCAGGACCCAACGGCGATGATGTCGGATCTGGCGTGGAAGAAACATCAGATGCCCGCCTGGCATTTAACCTCGCCCAATCGTCGCGGCATCACGCTGGTGAATATTGGCGTCGGTCCGTCGAACGCCAAAACCATCTGCGACCACCTCGCGGTGGTGCGCCCACATGCGTGGCTGATGATTGGTCACTGCGGTGGCCTGCGTGAAAGCCAGAGCATCGGCGATTACGTGCTGGCGCACGCCTATCTGCGTGACGACCACGTGCTGGACAGCGTATTACCACCGGATATCCCGATCCCGAGCATTGCGGAGGTGCAGCGTGCCCTGTACGACGCCACCAAAGCAGTCAGCGGTATGCCCGGCGAAGAGGTGAAGCAGCGCCTGCGTACCGGTACGGTCGTCACCACCGACGACCGCAACTGGGAGCTGCGCTACTCCGCATCTGCGTTACGCTTCAACCTGAGCCGCGCGGTGGCGGTGGATATGGAGAGCGCCACCATTGCTGCACAGGGCTATCGTTTCCGCGTACCGTACGGCACCCTGCTGTGCGTCTCGGATAAACCATTGCACGGTGAGATCAAGCTGCCCGGCCAGGCCAACCGTTTTTATGAGGGCGCGATCTCGGAACATCTGCAGATTGGCATCTGCGCGGTTGAGCTGCTGCGCGCCGAGGGTGACAAACTGCACTCCAGGAAACTACGTACCTTCAACGAACCGCCCTTCCGCTAAATCCGCTGTTCCGGCCCATGGACGGGCCGGATTTCTGCAGGCAACCTTAAATTTTCAGCACCGCCACTTTTACAAACCATGCCAGTACGGCGAGGATAGCCGGCAACATGAGGGTCCAGATCAGTCTGTCATTTAACCGTTCGAACTTTTTATCGATGCGTTTCTCCACCTGACCGATCTCATTCATCAGTTGATTGCACATCAGCCCCTGTTCGGTACGCACGCGTTCCACGTCCGCTCTGGTGGCAAGGTTTTCAGAACGCGCGGTCAGGACCGCAACATCCTGCTGTAACAGCTGGGTGGTGTTCGCCAGCTGTTCTACGTGTTGGGTTAATCGTACCATTAGCGGTGCTCCCTGATTTCTTAACGCCAGAAGGCGAGGCGGCAACCGATGCGGCAGCGTGCAAACGGGATAATCCATTATCTTGTCCTTCTTCAGCAACCTTGTGTCATCGCCTCACTCCACCGCTATTTAAGCAGAGCGGCAGCGATTAAACATTCCACGATCCCGCCACTGCAGGCAAAAAATTTGCGCATGGCAGAATTTACGGAGAGACAGTAAACAACAGGCCTGAAAGAGAAAAGTGGCGACAGGCAGGAATTGCGAGACATCACGCAAACAATCATTGCGCGCATGTAACAACTTACACGGAAGCCCGGGCGGGCTTCCGTTACACAGCATCAGGCACTCAGCCAGCCGAGTTTAATCACAAACAGAATCGACAGAATCACCAGCGCCGCATTGACCTCTTTGGTGCGGCCACTCAGCAGTTTCACCACCGTCCAGGTAATAAAACCAAAGGCGATACCGTTGGCGATCGAGTATGTCAACGGCATGGTCAGCGCGGTCACGGTGACCGGTGCCGCCGTGGTGACATCTTTCCAGTCAATTTCTGCCAGACCGGAAGCCATCAGCACCGCAACGAACAGCAGCGCTGGCGCCGTGGCGTAGACCGGCACGCTACCCGCCAGTGGCGAGAAGAACAGGCTGAGCAGGAACAGAATAGCGACCACAATCGCCGTCAGACCGGTACGGCCGCCGGCGCTGACGCCCGCAGCGGACTCCACATAGCTGGTGGTGGTTGAGGTACCCAGCAGTGAACCGAACAGTGCAGCGGCGCTATCGGCGATCAGCGCACGGCCCATTTTCGGCACGTTGCCCTGCTCATCGGCCAGACCGGCGCGTTTCGTCACGCCCAGCAGCGTGCCGGTGTTATCAAACACGTCGACAAACAGGAACGCAAAGATCACGCTCACCAGGCCAACGTTGAACGCGCCGGCGATATCCAGCTGCATAAAGGTCGGCGCAATCGACGGCGGCGCAGAGAACACGCCCGCGAACGGCGTCAGGCCAATGCCCATCGAGATAAAGGTAACAATCAGAATGCCGATCAGTACGGCTCCGGTCACGCGACGCGCTTCCAGCACCACGATGATAAAGAAGCCGAGCAGCGCCAGCAGCGGACCCGGTTTAGTCAGGTCGCCCAGACCGACCAGCGTAGCCGGGTTATCCACTACGATGCCCGCCCCTTCCAGCGCAATCAGTGCGAGGAACAGACCAATGCCTGCCGCAATCCCGGCACGCAGCGGCAGCGGAATGCTGGCGATAATCCATTCGCGAATTTTAAAAATCGACAGCGCAAAGAAGATTACCGCCGAGAGGAACACCGCACCCAGCGCGATCTGCCAGGTGTAGCCCATATGCAGCACCACGGTATAGGTGAAGAAGGCATTCAGGCCCATGCCCGGTGCCAGCGCGATCGGATAGTTAGCGATCAGGCCCATCAGAATCGAACCGATGGCTGCGGCCAGACAGGTGGCAACAAACACCGAGCCTTTATCCATACCGGTCGCCCCGAGGATGCTGGGGTTCACAAACAGGATGTAGGCCATTGCCAGAAAGGTCGTAATACCGGCAATGATTTCGGTGCGCACCGTGGTGTGGTGAGCTTTTAATTTAAAAAGTTTTTCTAACATCATCATCTCTCATCAGCGGAGACGGCCCGCAGGCCTGCTCTCTCTTGCCAAGGCGTTTTCCCGCTATTCCGCGCGTGATGGCTAAGCTGACGCGGAAAAAGTGAGGAAAATTATTTTTTTATGCCAACGTTTTGCCACCGCTGGCAGCAGAACGTCGTGTGCTATCCCCTGTCCTCATAGCAATTGCTATGCCACTCCCTGACGCAATCGTTTCCGTTTCAGCGTGCCGTTGCGGCTAAGAAAATTCTGAACCAGAACGAGGCGCGATTATGGTGCATTGCACCACCTGCGCGCAAACGTTTTCCCGCCGTGCGCAGCCGGGGGTGAAATATTGCGGTAACGCACGCTTTCACACTCTGCCAGGCGATGGCGCTCACGTTTCTGCTGTGCGTTTCAGCAGCTTAAAAACGCCGGGTTACACTGCGTTTAACCCTTTCGCAACAAAAGAGGCAGTGCAATGAAGCCCGCGATTCTGGTCGTTGATGATGATCGTGCCATCTGCGAATTGCTGCACGATGTGCTGAGCGAACATGTGTTTACCGTTTATAGCTGCCATCAGGGGCGCGACGCCCTGGCGCTGCTGGCGCAGCATCCGGAAATCTCCCTGGTGATGCTGGATATGATGCTGCCCGATACCAACGGCCTGATGGTATTACAGCAGATGCAGCGTCAGCGCCCTGAGCTGCTGGTGATCATGCTGACCGGCATGGGATCGGAAGCCGATATGGTGGTTGGGCTGGAGATGGGCGCCGACGACTATATCGCCAAACCCTTTAATCCCCGCGTGGTGGTGGCGCGGGCCCGTGCGGCGCTACGCCGCTGCGGGCGACTGGCGCAGCCGGAAACGGTGATTGATGACGGCTGGCAGTTTAATGGCTGGCGGCTGGATGATGTGCGTTGTCAGCTGTTCAATCCGCAGCGTGAAAGCGTACCGCTCACCCAAGGCGAATACAGCCTGCTGCGCGCGCTGGTCGGCCACGCGCGTAAGGTTCTGACGCGCGACCAACTGCTGGAGCTGACCCACAGCGAGAGCCTCGACGTGTTCGATCGCACCATTGATGTGCTGATCATGCGCCTCAGACGCAAAATCGAGGCTAATCCGCATCAGCCGATCCTGATCCGCACCATTCGCGGACTGGGCTATGTTTTTTCCGCCGATGTGATGCGCCCGTCCGCCGCGGCGCGCGAAACGCAAATCGCCTGATCCATCCAGCGCTGCATCTCGCTTAGTGGCCGGATGCCGTCCAGCGCGTTGGCCGCATGCAGATTAAAGCTGGCGCAGGTATGGGCCAGCTTTAACGTCTGCTGCAGGCTGTAGTTCTGATGGCTGGCGTACAGCACGCCGGCGCAGAAGGCGTCGCCCGCCCCAACGCTGCCGACAATCTCCTCTGCCGCTAAGCACCAGGCGGGCTGCCACAGGCCGTCGCCCGCTGACTGCTGGCCCCAGGCGCCTTCCGGTGCATGAATTACCACGCGCTGGCGCACGCCCTGCGCCAGCAGCCAGCGTGCCGCCGCAGCAAACGCCGCCGGTGACGCCAGCGTGCCACTGCTGCGCAGCTCGATGCCGGTGAGCGCCTGCGCTTCCAGTTCGTTAATCACCAGATAATCGAGCCAGCGCAGTGCCGGCTTCACCAGCGCCTGATACTCGCCGGCGCGCGAAACCAGATCGAGCGAGGTGAGATAGCCGCGCTGCTGCATCTCCGCCAGCAGCCGCGCGCTGCGGGTACCGTACTGCGCATCGGGCTGGTCGAGCTTATCCAGTAACAGCAGATAGCCGAGGTGGAAGATGCGGTGCGCGGTGGCGAGGTGAGCGAAGTGCGCCACATCGAGCTGCGCATTGGCCCCGCGTGCGTGAAAAAAGGTGCGCTGACCGTCCGGCGCGGTCATCACCTGCGTCATCGCCGTGGCTGCCGCACCGGTGCGCTGCACGTGCTGACGATCCACATGGTGTTCATCCAGCAGCTGCAGCAGGTAATCGCCGTCGCTGTCCTCGCCCAGCATCCCCACGGCGGCCAGCGGCAGACCGACCTGCATGCGCGCCAGGGTAAACAGCACATTCAGCGCCGCACCGCCGCTGCATTTCTCGCTGTGGCTAATCTCCGCCAGCCAGCCCTGTTCTGGCCAGTGGCTGATACGCTGCACGTGATCCACCAGCATATTACCCGCCGCCAGAATGCCGTTGCGTGCTGCCATGTCAGGCCCTCCCGGCGCTGCCAAACACCTGCATCTGCTGGGCAACAACGCTGGCGATGTCGCGTTCAACCGCCATTAACAGTTCGGCGAAAGAGTCATAGCACGCGTCGCGCTGGGTGATTTGCGTTTCAATCGCCCCGAGCGCCGCCTGCGACATGCCGGTGTAGAAGTTAATTTTGTGGATGCCGAGGCTGATGGCGCGGCGGAAATCGGCGTCGCTGATGCCGGAACCACCGTGCAGCACCAGCGGAATGCCGGCCGCCGCGCGAATCGCCGCCAGACGGTCAAAATCAAGCTTTGGCTCGCCTTTGTATTTGCCGTGCGCGTTGCCGATGGCCACGGCGAGGCAGTCGATGCCGGTTGCCTGGACAAATTCCGCCGCGAGCGCCGGGTCGGTGAATTTATTGCTGTCCGCTTCGCCAAACAGCGCGCCCCCCTCATCGCCGCCCACGGCGCCCAGCTCAGCCTCGACCGAAATGCCCAGCGCGTGGCACATCTTCACCACTTCCCGCGTCTGGCGAATGTTCTCGTCATAGCTCAGGGTTGAACCATCGAACATTACCGAGGTGAAGCCGAGGCGAATCGCCTGCATCACCGCATCAAAATGCAGGCCATGATCGAGGTTGAGCACCACCGGGATGGCGTGCAGCGCCGCTTCGGCACGGATAGCGGCGATCAGCGGTTCCAGGCTGACGTATTTAAAATGCACCTCGGCAATGTTGATGATAAACGGCGAACGCTGCTGCTCCGCCGCATGGAACAGCGCGCGCAGAAAGTGGGTATCGAGAACGTTGAACGCGCCGAGCGCGTAACCGTGCTGCTGCGCATGGGCGATGCCCTGCGCCAGAGAGATCAGTGCCATGGAACACTCCTGTTATGCCAGCCAGCGGTGATATTCGTTACCCAGCAGCCAGCGCGGCGCTTCATCCTCATCAATCGGATTAAAGCGCGCCAGCGGGGTAAGAAAGACGTTGTCGTGCTCATCGTCATTGGGCATGGAGACTTCGCCCACCAGCACATCGCCGTAGCCGGTTTCGCCCCAGAAGCTGTGCCAGACACCGGGCAGTAACGTGACGCTCTCGCCCGGTGACAGCCGCAGTTGGGAACCGGCGGCATGGGTCTGGCAGATGCCATCCAGCGTGACCTGTACCGGCGAATCCGCCAGCCGATCGCCGTCGCGATTGTGTAGCGTGACGATCAGGTTGCCACCGCCGCGGTTGATAATGTCTTCCATTTTTTTCGGATGATAATGCATCGGCGTCACCTGCCCTTCGCGCACGTGCATGATCTTCTCCGCATACGGTTTGCCCCACGGCTGTCCGCCGCGTGAACCGTTGCGCAGGGTAAACAGCGTCAGGCCGGTCTGGCTGAAATCATCGGCACCAAAACTGGTGACATCCCAGCCGAGGTGCAGCGCCAGCAGTTCGGCAGCGGCTGAGGTGTCCAGCGCGCGCCACTGGCTGAGACCGTAATCGGCCCACGGCGGCAGATGCACATCCTGCCGCAGAAAGAATTCGCGGGTCAGTTGCAAAATAGCGTTTACTTCGGAACGTTGCATAGCTGCGTCTCCGGCGGGCGTGGCGGCGCGCAGTGTGCACCGCGACGCCCGTGTGGCTTATTTCACCGTCCAGCCTTTGTAGCTGCTGACATTGTTACGATCGATCAGCGTTACCGGAATCAGCACCGGCTTATCCGGCGCTGGTTTGCCCTGCAGGATGTCATAGCCAATCTCAACCGCTTTGGCCGCCATCACCTGCGGGTCCTGGGCAGGTGTCGCGACAAACAGCGAGCCTTTGCGCTTCAGCGCCTCTTCGCCGTCTGGCGATCCATCGACGCCGACGATAAAGAATTCGCTACGCTGCGCCTGTTTCGCCGCCAGATCGGCACCGATAGCGGTAGGATCGTTGATGGCGAACACGGCATCAATCTTCGGATTGGCCGACAGCAGGCCGGTCATCACTTCCAGTCCGCCTTCGCGACTGCCCTTGGCGTTCTGGTTGTAAGAGAGCAGTTTGATATCCGGGTGGGTTTTCAGCTCATTCATGCAGCCTTCCACGCGGTTCTGCACCGCTGACACCGGTGGTCCGTTGATGATGACCACGTTGCCTTTGGCTTTCAGGCGGTCGGAGATGTATTTACAGGCCATGGCCCCGGCCTGGGTGTTGTCAGAGGTGATGGTGGCATTGGCACCGTCCGCGGCCACGTCCACCGCCACCACCACGATGCCGGCATCACGCGCGCGCTTCACCGCCGGCGCGATGCCTTTGGAGTCGGCGGCGTTGAGGATGATCATGTCCACTTTAGCGGCAATGAAGTTGTCAATCTGCGCCACCTGCTGGCCAAGATCGTAGCCGCTGGAGACCAGCGTCACGTTGACCTTATCGCCCGCCAGCTGGCGCGCCTTGAGCTCCGCCCCTTTGGTGATCTGGACGAAGAACGGGTTAGCCAGATCGCCCACCGTCACGCCGATGGATTTCAGTTCTTTGGCCTGCACAAATGGCGCACTGAACAGCGTCGCGGCCAGCAGTCCGGTGATAATCGGATTAAAACGCATAGTCGATGTTCTCCTGCTTTTTTGGTTTTATGCCCTGATTGCCTTTGCCCTCACCCTGGCCCTCTCCCGCCCGCGGGAGTGGGCACCGTTCTGCGTGGTGTTCAGGTGAAGTACGTGAGTTACCTCTTCTCTCCGGGCTGCCCCCTCTCCCGCAAGCGGGAGAGGGTTGGGGTGAGGGCCAAAGCCAGGCCCGCCCCTCACCCTACGTGATGCCGCGTACGGTACTTATCGATCAGCACCGCAATAATGATCACCCCGCCCTTAATCACCAGCTGCCAGAAGTACGACACGCCCATCAGCGTCATACCGTTGTTCAGCGTGGCGATAATCAGCGCGCCAATCAGCGTGCCGGTAATGGTGCCAATGCCGCCGACAAAGCTGGTACCGCCAAGAATCACCGCGGCGATCGCGTCCAGCTCATAGCCCACACCAAGGTTGCCGTTAGCGCTATACAACCGCGATGCGCTCATCAGGCCACCCAGCCCGGACAGCAGGCCGCTCATGGCATAGACAAACACCAGCACCGCACCCACTTTGATGCCGGTCAGGCGCGCTGCCTGCATGTTGCCGCCCACCGCATAGATGTGCACGCCAAGCGTGGTGCGGCGCAAAATAAACCAGCACAGCGCAATCACCGCAAAGGCAATGATAATCAGCCACGGAATCGGGCCGAGATAACCGTTGCCTATCCACTCAAAGTTGATGTCCGAATTGATCACCGTGGTGCCGTTAGCCAGCAGATAGGCCGCCCCGCGCAGCGCGGTATAGGTGCCCAGCGTGACGATAAACGGCGGCAGGCCCGCCCAGGCGACCAGAATGCCGTTGAACAGCCCCATGATCAGCCCGGCTCCGAGCGCGGCGGGGATGGTCAGCCCGGCAAACGCCGGATCGAGCGACACCACCATCGCCACCACCGCCGTGGTACCCAGCATTGAGCCAACCGACAGGTCAATGCCGCCGGTGAGAATGACAAACGTCATGCCCGCCGCCAGCACAATGTTGATGGAGGCCTGACGCGTGATATTCAGCAGGTTAGCTTCGGTAAAAAAGTTCGGGGCGACAAAACCAAATACCGCCACGATCAGGATCAGAATCGGCAAGATACCCACGGTTTGCAGCAGGTCACTCATCAACGCACGTTTTAGCGTTGGACTTTTTACGCGTGCGGTTTCACTGGTCATTCCCGTCTCCTCAGGCCTGGACCGGCTGCGCGCCGGTGGCCAGTGTCATTATGTTTTCCTGGCTAATCTGCTCGCCGCTCAGCTCGCCGGCGATGGTGCCTTCGCGCATCACGTACACGCGGTCGCTCATGCCCACCACTTCCGGCAGCTCGCTGGAGATCATCAAAATTGCCACGCCCTGCTGCGCCATCTGGTTCATCATGCGGTAGATTTCACTCTTGGCGCCGACATCCACGCCGCGCGTCGGCTCATCCAGAATCAGGATGCGCGGGGCTATTGATACCCAGCGCGAAATCAGCAGCTTCTGCTGGTTGCCGCCGGATAAGCCGCCAGCGCGCACCTGGGCGTGCGGCACGCGGATATTCAGTGATTGAATCGCCTCGCTGGCGATCTTCTGCCCTTTGCGCCGGTTAAGCAGGCCGTAGCTGGCATCGCGCTCAAGTGTGGCCATCACGATGTTTTCCTGCGCCGCCAGTTCCAGAAACAGTCCCTGCTCTTTGCGGTTTTCGGTCAGGAAACCGATGCCGCGCGCAATGGCGTCTCGCGGCGAGTGAATCTGCACTTTTTCACCGTCGATCCAGATTTCCCCGCCGGCTGGCTGATGCACACCAAAAATCAGCTGCGCCAGCTCGCTGCGGCCGGCACCGACCAGCCCGGCCAGCCCGACAATCTCCCCGGCACGTACCGCCAGGCTGCAGGGATGCACTTTGCGGTTGTCGGTCAGATGATTTACCGCCAGGCGAATTTCGCCGAAGCTAATGGCGCGATCTTTGTTGAACAGATCGCTGAGCGGACGGCCGACCATCATGCGCACCAGTTCGCTGGCGTTCAGCTGTTCGCGCGTCAGGCTGCCGACGTACTGGCCGTCGCGCAGCACGCTGACGCGATCGGAGAGTTCATACACTTCCGCCATGCGGTGGCTGATGTAGATGATCGCCATGCCTTCGCTGCGCAGGCGTTTGATTAGCGCAAACAGCTGTTCGGTTTCGCGATTCGAGAGCGCAGCAGTGGGTTCGTCCATCACCAGGATGCGGCTGTTGCGATGTAGCGCGCGGGCAATTTCCACCTGCTGCTGCTCGGCGATGCTCAGGCGGCTCACCAGATCGGTGGCGCTGAACTGCGCGCCAAGGCGGTTAATCACCTGCTGCGCTTCTTCCGCCATCTGGCGACGCTTCACCAGCCCGCCACGGGAAATTTCACTGCCGAGAAAGATGTTCTCTGCCACCGTCAGATTCGGCGCCAGGTTGATTTCCTGATAAATCAGGGTGATCCCTGCCGCCAGCGCCTCTTTCGGGCCCCGGATGGTGTAGGGTTGACCATCGATAAGAATTTCCCCGCTGCTGGCGGTATACGCGCCGGCCAGAATCTTCATTAAGGTACTTTTACCGGCACCGTTTTCGCCCATCAGCGCGTGCACTTCACCCGGCCAGACCGTCAGGTCGACGCCTTTCAGCGCATAGAAACTGCCGAAGCGCCGGGTAATTGCCCGCATTTCTAATATCGGTGTCGCCGCCATCTTCAGGCTCCTGCTGCCAGTGGATAGCCGCGAGTTAAGCAACGCCAGATAAATGGAAAATGTCAGACGCCGTTCATATTTGTCATATTGCGCTCCGGCCGCGCTTCTATACTCGCCGGAGTTGAGCGGTAAGGAGCGGCAGCAATGAGTCACAGTCTGCACTGGCACGCCGGCGCGCGCGGGCGCCTGCTGATGTTTAACCTGCTGGTGGTGAGCGTTACGCTGGCGGTGAGCCTGGTGGCTATTTTCGGTTTTCGCCACGCCGGTCACATTCAGGAGCAGGCACAGGCACAAACGCTGGCCGATATGAACGGCAGCCTGGCGCTGGCGCGTGATACGGCCAACGTCGCCATCGCCGCGGTGCGGCTGGCGCAGGTGGTGGGCGCGCTCGAATACCAGAGCGAATCGGCGCGTCTGCAGCAGACTCAGCAGGCGCTGCAGCAGTCGCTGAGTCAGCTGGCCAGCGCGCCGCTGGCCGCACAGCAGCCGGCGCTGCTGGCACGCATCCGCGAGCGCAGCCAGATGCTGGAGCAAAGCATCAGCCAGCTGCTGCTGGAGGGGCATCAGCGCCATTTACAGCGTAACGTGATGCTCAGCGGCCTGTGGCAGGCACAGCTGCTGCTCAACCGTATCGACCTGCTGGCCAGCGACGGTGCGTTTCTGCCGCTGCGCCAGCAGACGGCCGCGCTGTTAACCGTGGCAATTCAGTCCGCCACGCCGCAGGCCGCCGTGCAACAGCTCAACAGCGTGCTGCCGATCTGGTCTGCGCTGCCGCTGCAGGGCGTGCTGGCGATGCAGCGCGCGCGGCTGGTCAGCACCAGCCAGCAGCTGCTGCCGGTGGCCGGTCAGCTGGAACAGAGTGACATCGCCATCGCCTACGCCACGTATCGCATCAAGGCGCTGGTGGCGATGCTCAACGAAGACATCACCCACTACGTTCAGCTGGTAGCGCAGCAGAGCGATGCGCGCAGCGCCACCGCCCATCAGGAACTGGATTCAATCATCGGTTTCATCGGTCTGTTTATGCTACTGGCGCTGCTGATTACCGGTTACGCCGGTTACTACATCTACCGCAATCTCGGTTCCAGCCTTACCGCCATCGCGCACGCCATGACGCGGCTGGCGCAGGGGGAGAAAAGCGTCAGCGTGCCCGGCCTGGCACGGCGCGATGAGCTGGGCGATCTGGCGCGCGCCTTTAACGTGTTCGCCCGCAATACCGCTTCGCTGGCGCACACCTCGCAGCTGCTGAAAGAGAAAAGCAACCAGCTGGAATCGACCTTCCTCGCCATGCGCGACGGCTTCGCGCTGTTTGATAACAGCGGTCAGCTGGTGGTGTGGAATGCGCAGTACGCTGAACTGCTGGGCTTCGCGCCGCGCGAGCTGCATCGCGGCATGCACTATCAGCGTTTGCTCGATCGCGTCGATGTGCAGCTCAGCAGCCTGCACGACGCGCAGGAAGTCAGGTTACCGGATGGCCGCACGCTGGAACTGCGCTTCAGCCCGGTGCCGCGGCGCGGCATGGTCAACACGGTGCTGGAGCGCACCTCGCGTAAGGCGCTGGAAGCGGCACTGCTGCACAGCCAAAAGATGAAAGCGGTCGGTCAGCTGACCGGCGGCCTGGCGCACGATTTCAATAATTTGCTGGCGGTGATCATCGGCAGCCTGGCGCTGACCGTCGATCAGCTGCCGCCCGGCACGCTGGCCAGCCGCATTGAGCGCGCGCGGCTGGCCGCCGATCGTGCCGCACAGCTGACGCAGCGCCTGCTGGCCTTCTCACGCAAACAGGCGCTTTATCCGCGTGCCGTTGCGGTGGTGGAGCTGGTGGAAAATTTGCAGTCGCTGCTGCAGCACTCCCTGCTGCCCGGCCAGCATCTGGTGGTGGATGCGCAGCGCCCCGGCTGGCCGGCGTGGATTGATGCCGGCCAGCTGGAGAACGCCCTGATGAATCTGGTGGTGAACGCGCGCGATGCCATGGAGCGCCAGAGCGGCGAAATCCGCCTGCGCATCTGGAATCAGCGAATTCAGGAGGCCGATGGCAAGCGCGACCGCGTTACCATTGAAGTGATTGACCACGGCTGCGGCATGTCCGCCGAGGTGCGGGAACAGGTGTTTGAACCCTTCTTTACCACCAAAGCCACCGGCAGCGGCAGCGGGCTGGGGCTGTCGATGGTGTACGGATTTGTGCGCCAGTCCGGCGGACAGATCGAACTGGAGACCGCGCCGGGCCAGGGCACCACGGTGCGTCTGCTGCTGCCGCGCGCGCCGGAAGCCGCGCAGCCGCTGGTGAGCGCGCCGATGCTGACGCCGCGTGCCAGCCGCGATCGCCTGATACTGGTGCTGGATGACGAGCCGGCGGTGCGCCAGACGCTGTGCGAACATCTGCATCAGCTGGGTTATCTGACGCTGGAGTGTGCCGATGGCGAGAGCGCGCTGACGCTGCTGCGCCAGACACCGGATATCGATCTGCTGATCAGTGACCTGATGCTGCCGGGCGCCCTGAACGGTGCGGATGTGATTCGTCAGGCGCAGCAGCAGTGGCCACAGCTGGCCACCCTGCTGATCAGCGGTCAGGATCTGCGCCAGACGCCGGTGACGCTACCGCTGTGTGAACGGCTGGCGAAACCCTGGCAGCAGGCGCAGCTGGTGCAGGCGCTGGAGCGCGCCTGGCAGCGCAGCGAACGGCTCAGTCGCGCGCGGCAGGCTGCCACAGCGGCACCCCTTTCCCGGTGATGTAGCGTTTACGCAGCCGGCTGGAGATGGCGTCCATCACCATCACCACGACCACCAGAATCACGGTGAGGAACATCACCACATCCCAGTTCCACAGGCGCATGTTTTCGGCGTAGACCAGCCCGACGCCACCGGCGCCGACAAAGCCCAGCACCGCCGCCGAGCGGGTGTTGGACTCAATCTGATACAGACTCAGCGCGAGAAAGGTGGGAAACGATTGGGTAAAAATGCCGTAACGGTGTTTTTGCAGGCTGTTGGCCCCCACTGCGCTCAGGCCGCGACTGGGTGAGCGTTCAACCGCTTCATGCCCTTCGGCATACAGCTTGCCCAGCAGGCCGATGTCCTGCATCACAATCGCCAGCACCCCGGCCAGCGGCCCCATGCCTACCGCCCGCACGAAGATCAATCCCCAGATGGCCATGTCGATGCCGCGCAGCACATCCAGCAGCCGGCGCACCAGCAGCGATATCGGCCGCGTCAGCGGATCGTGCATCACATTGCGCGCCGCCAGAAAGGAGACCGGCAGCGCGATGACGGTGGCGGTGAGCGTGCCGGCAAACACGATAGCCAGCGTGATGCCGACCTGCGAGAAATAGTAGCCAAACGGCCAGTTGACGAAATCCTGCCAGACGAACATGCGCAGGAAATAGCGTCCGAGCTGCTGGCAGCCGATGACAAAGCGCTGCCAGTCGATGCCGAACACGCTGAAGAAGAACAGATAGTAGAGCACCAGCGCCAGCGCAATCAGCGCGATGCGCCGCAGGTAACGATGTTGCGCGGCAAACAGTGCAGCATGCTGCTGTTTCAGTTTCGCCACGTCGGGCGCTAAGGCGATCATTTTACGTCTCCTTCTACCACACGGCGGCGCAGCCAGCCGGATAGCGTATCCAGCAGCGACACCACCACGATGATCAGCAGCAGCGTCATGCTGACCTGATCGTAGCGATCCAGTTTGATGTTGGTCATCAGCTCCTGACCGATGCCGCCTGCGCCCACCAGCCCGAGGATGGTGGAGGAGCGGAAGTTAATTTCCAGCCGCATAAAGCTGTAGGAGAGAAAGGTCGGTTTCACCTGCGGCCAGAAGGCGAAGCGCATACGCTGCAGCTTGCTGGCACCACAGGCGGCGAGACCGCGCACCGGTTTATCGGAGGCGCTCTCAATCGATTCGTAGAACAGTTTGGTCAGACTGCCGATGGTGTGCAGCGCCAGCGCCAGAAAGCCGGGGATGGCACCGATGCCGAACGCCATTACGAACATTACCGCCCACGCCAACTCCGGCATGGTGCGCAGGAAGGCAACAAAGGCGCGAATCGCCATGCGCAGGCTGCGCGGCGTCTGGGTGTTATCAGCGGCGAAAAACGCCAGCACGGCGGCGATTAGCACTGCAATCAGGGTGGAGGACAGCGCCAGCTGCAGGGTTTCCCAGATCAGCGGCAGCTGAAAGTGCAGGCGATAGCCCCAGTAAGCCAGCGAACCTTCGGTTTTGACGTCCGCGAACAGCAGCGGCAGGTGCAGCACCGGCAGCGTCGCGCCGATGTAGTCAAAGAAGTGAGGCAGCGATTGCCAGACCGTGACCAGGTTGAATTCCGCCACGTTGCCGGCCGCGAGATAAAGCGCCACCAGCAGCAGCGACCACAGCAGCGTGTCGCGCTTTTGCTGGCGGCGAATACGTTGGTAGTAGTGTTCGAAATCGGTCAAGGGAGAGATCCTTTGTTGATGCCGGCAGGGTAATCAGGTCGCCATAAATGGCGACCCTACAATATTGTCTGCGTGGCAAGGTGCGCATTGATGCGCACCTTGCCACGCGTTGCCCTGAGCGGTTACCCGCGTGCACCCTTCATCAGGTCGCGCTTCATATCGATGATATTCTGGTAATCCGCGACGCTGGCGGCGCCGATGTGCTGGGCACCGCCCACCGCTTTAACAAAGCAGCTGTGATCTTCTTTATCCAGCTTTTTGATCGCGGCCACCACTTTCGCTTTGAAGTCAGCGGGCAGGTTATTACTCACCAGAATCGGGCCGTTAGGAATCAGCGGCGACTGCCAGATGATGCGGATCTGCTTCATCAGATCCGGGTGATCCATACGAATCAGGCGACCAAAGGCCCCCGAGGTATAGCCACTGTTGTAATCGCCAATCAGCGACGTCCAGGTCACCGCGCCGTCGAACTGGCCGTTCAGCACGCCGAGGATGTCCTGCTCGTGGCCACCGGAAAACGTCACGCTGGAGAAGGTGTTGTTGTACTTATCATCCACCGTACCGCCAAACGCTTTCTTAAAGGCCTGATTGGGCATCAGGAAGCCGGAGGTCGAATCCGGATCGGCCATGCCAAACGATTTACCTTTCAGATCTTCCAGCTTCTTATACGGGCTGTCAGCTTTAACGATCACCACCGAGTGGTAGCCTTTCGAGCCATCTTTGTCGTCCACCACGATACCGACGATATCCACGGCCTTCGGGTTTTGCAGATAGACCGAGGCGTAAGAGGCCGGCGACATGCTCAGCACCATATCGATCTTGTTGCCCAGCAGCCCCTGAATCACGCCGGCATAGTCAGACGAGTTGCGCAGTTGCGTATCCACGCCCAGCTCTTTGTCGAAGAAGGTTTTCACACACTGGTTATCGCCAATCTGCTGGGTGGCGTTCTGCCCGCCCAGAATTCCCAGGTTCAGCTGTTTCGGTGCATCCGCTGCGTTAACGCCAAAAGCCATCAGAGCGCCTGTCAGTAAAGCTAAAGCAGTCAGTTTCATTGTGAGATTTTCTCTTGCCGTGGGAGTTAGTGGAGCTGGTTAATTTCGTCGCCGTACAGCGCATGCAGCAGGCTGTCGGTCAACTGAGCAGGATGGCCGTCAAACAGCACTTTGCCGCGCTGGATGCCGATCACCCGGGTGCAATACTGCTGCACCAGTTCAATCGAGTGCAGGTTGACCATCACGCTGATGCCCTGCTCGCTCACCTGGCGCAGCACATCCATGATGCGTTTGGTATTTTTGGGATCGAGCGACGCCACCGGCTCGTCGGCCAGCAGGATTTTCGGGCGCTGCATCAGCGCGCGGCAGATGGCGACGCGCTGCATCTGGCCGCCGGACAGATTCTCCGCCCGCTGCAGCGCCTGCGGCAGCATGTTCATCCACTGCAGCAGTTCAATGGCCTGCGCACGGTCTGTGTCGGAGAAGATTTTGAAAAAGGATTTCAGCGTTGAGGTCTGGCTGAGCCGGCCCAGCAGCACATTGGTCAGCACGTCGAGGCGCGGCACCAGGCAGAAGTCCTGAAAGATCATGCCGCACTCGCTGCGCCATTCGCGCATCTGCCGGCTGTTGAGCGTCACCACATCGCGGTCCGCCTCGCCGTGACGCATGCTGAGAATCGCGCCTTCGCTACTGGCAATGGTGCCGTTCAGCATATGCAGCAGGGTCGATTTGCCCGCGCCCGAGCGGCCGATTACCGCCACCAGCTCGCCCGCATGCAGATCGAAACTGACATCATCCAGCACGCGGTTATCACCGAAGGCTTTGCACAGCCCCTGCACCGACAGCACTTTGTCGCCATGGCGCTGGGCAGGATGTGCATTGTCGACGACGGTTTTGAGTAGTGCCTGTGCCATGTTGCGCTCCATCTCTTCTGAGGTGTTGATTGCCCGTTATTACGGACACTGGCGATGAAGGTCTGATGACAGAACCATGATTAAACGGTGACAGCGTCGCGCCAACCGACAGCAATCTGCTGGCCATCGAACGGTACGCTGACATTTTCCGGTAACCCATTGTCCAGCAACCAGTTATCCATCTCATGTGACAGGTGCACCAGCCATGCCTGGCGCGGTGCCAGCCGGGCCACGATGCGCAGTGCGCGGGTGACGTCGTTGTGATTACCCACTGCGGCGCGCGGCGCATCGTTGCAGTCGATCACCAGCTGATCGAGCGGCTGGCCCTGCAGGAAATCGGTGGTGTCCGGTGGCAAACCACAGGTGTCGCACAGCCACGCCAGCCGCGTGCCATGCCAGTCGAACAGGTAGCCGTAAGTCAGCCGCGAATGCTGCAGTGGCAGCGCCGTCACCTGCAGGCTGCCGAAGCTGTGCGCGACAAAAGGCGTCAGCGCCGGGCGAAACGCCAGCAGGCCGGGATGCTTAAACAGATCGTCGCAGCCCTTTTCATCCGGCGGCGCCCACACCGGAATCGGCGCGCCCCGGCCCCAGCGCAGACTGAACAGGCCGGCCACGTGATCCATATGGAAATGCGTCAGCAGAATGCGGCTCAGCTCACCGGGCTGGAAGCGCTGATGCAGATCGGGCAGGCCGGCATCGAGCAGGATGCGCTCGCGACCGGTGTCGATCAGCGCGCTGGTGGCGTGACGCACATAGCGTGGCTGCTGCCGGGCACGTTCACAGGCGCGACAGTCGCAGCCGAACAGCGGCGCGGCCTGCACGCCGCCCGTACCGAGAAAGGTCAGATTCATGGCGGATGCTCCAGTAACTGGCGCAGCTGATGGAGCGTGTCGATCAGCGCGCCGTCGTTGTTGAGCGCGTAGCAGTGGGCGGGCAGCGGTTCTGCCGCACGCGCCAGCCGTCGCTGAATGTCGTCTTCAATTTCGCGCCCGCGCTGGCGCAGCCGTGCCGCCAGCACGGCCGGCGAGACCTGCAGTACCAGCGGCAGCAGCTGCTCGCCGTAGTGCTGGCGCACGACTGGCAGATGCAGACGTGAACCGTTGACCAGCACGTTAAGACCGCGCGCCAGCCAGTGGTCAATCTCCTCGCCGAGCGCGTAGCTCAGGCCGTGTGCGCGCCAGCTGATGGCGAACAGGCCGAGCGCTTCACGCCGGCGGAATTCGGCTTCGCTCAGCGCCACGTGGTTTTCACCGCCGGCATCGGCCGGCCGCGTGATATAGCGATGGGCGATCACCAGCTTGTCCGGCGGCGCCTCGCGCAGCGCGTTCAGCAGGCTGTCTTTACCCGAGCCCGAGGGCCCGGTCAGCCAGATGAGGCGCGCCATCAGAACACCAGCCTGCCCTGTGACCAGACGTGGCGAATGTGCACATGACCGTGATCGGTGTGTGCCAGCACCAGATCGGCGCGCAGCCCTTCCGCAATCGTGCCGCGATCGTGCAGGCCAATCGCCTGTGCCGGGTTACGCGTGACCAGCGCCGCCGCCTGCGGTAGCGTCAGCGCATTACGTTCGTCGGCCACCAGGCGGAATACCGCATCCAGCAGGCTGGCCGGATAGTAATCCGACGAGAGGATGTCCAGCAGACCGTGGCTGGCCAGCTGCCACGCCGCGACATTGCCGGAGTGCGATCCGCCACGCACAATGTTGGGCGCGCCCATCAGCACCCGCATGCCGCAGTCGCGCGAGGCGCGAGCCGCTTCCAGCGTGGTGGGAAACTCGGCAATGGCGCTGCCCACCGCGTGTGACTCCGCGACGTGCGCCGCCGTGGCATCATCGTGGCTGGCAACCGGAATACCGCGCGCCAGGCACAAGCCAGCGATGGCGTTGCGGTTCGGCGTGGAGAATTCGGCAGCCAGCGCCAGCTGTTCGCGCTCAAACTGATCCATCTGCTCATCGTTGAGCTGATATTTGCCCTGATAGTAGGTGCGATACATCTCCAGCGACGCATACTGGCGCTGGCCGGGTGAATGATCCATCAGCGACACCAGCGACAGCTCCGGGGTGCTCATCAGCGCTTCAAACAGCGGCAGCGTGGTGTGATGGGGTAGCTCACAGCGCAGGTGCAGCTGGTGGTCGGCGCGGTTGATGCCCTTGCGGTTGCTGTCCTGAATCGCCGTAATCATTTTGCTCAGGTTTTCAAGGCGATGACCGCCGTCGCGCACGTCACCGACGCCGATGGCGTCCAGCACCGTGGTGATGCCGCTGGCGACCATCAGCGCATCGTGGCTGCTCATCGCCGAATGCGCCGGCCAGTCGACTTTAGGCCGTGGCGTGAAGAATTTATCGAGGTTGTCGGTATGCAGCTCGACCAGCCCCGGCAGCAAAAACGCGTTCCCGCCGTCCAGCGCGCCCGGCTGCTGACTGCCGCTGTCGCTGAAGCTGGCGATCCGGCCACCGCGCATCTCCAGCGATCCGCTGACGACCTCATTTTCCAGCACCAGCCGGACATTATTCACGATCATGCCTGTTCTCCTGTGTGCAGCGGCTGCATGACGTGCAGGCGGTCGGCCACCCGGGCACGCACCGCTTCGTCATGGAAAATACCTACGATAGCGGCGCCGCGGGCGCGCGCCTGTTCAATCAGCGCCACCACCGCCGCGCTGTTAGCGCTGTCGAGTGACGCCGTGGGTTCATCCAGCAGCAGCACCGGATAGTCAGCGATAAAGCCGCGTGCGATGTTGACGCGCTGCTGTTCCCCGCCGGAGAAGGTCGAGGGGGCCAGCGACCACAGGCGCTGCGGCACATTAAGACGCGTCAGCAGTTCGCGGGCGCGCTGTTCACAGCGGGCGCGTTCGACGCCGCGCTCCAGCAGCGGCTGCATGACGATCTCCAGCGTCGGTACGCGCGGAATCACGCGCAGAAACTGGCTGACCCAGCCGACGGTGTCACGGCGGATCGCCAGCATCTGACGCGCCGGTGCCTGTGCCAGATCGACCCACTGGCCGTGATGCTGCAGCCAGATATGACCGCTGTTGGCCTGATAGTTACCGTACAGCGCACGCAGCAGCGTGGATTTACCGCTGCCGGAGCGCCCGTGCAGCACCACGCATTCGCCGGCGGCCACCTCAAGGCTGGCGTGCTGCAGCACCGGCAGCTCGGCGCTGTTCTGGTTGTGCAGCACAAAGGTTTTGCTGAGATTCTCTACGCGCAAAATGGGTTGCATGTTGATGTCCTGATAATGATTCGTGCAGCCGCACGTAACCGTAGCGGCGCGATTTATCGCGCATTTAACAGCAACGCTAGCTGTTCAACTGAGCGCAATAAATTGCGCCGCTACGATTGGTGCACACCTCGTGAGTAGTGCGCATTAATGCGCACCGCCAGCGTGTTCTATGCCAGCACCGATGAAACCAGCAGCTGGGTGTACGGATGGTGCGGATCGTCGAGCACCCGGTCGGTGAGCCCGCTCTCCACCACTTTGCCCTGCTTCATCACCAGCAGGCGGTGCGCCAGCAGACGCGCGACGCCGAGATCGTGGGTGACGATAATCACCGCCAGATTCAGCTCGCGCACCAGCGTGCGCAGCAGATCCAGCAGGCGCGCCTGCACCGAGACATCCAGCCCGCCGGTCGGCTCATCCATAAACACCAGCGTCGGCTGCGTCACCAGGTTGCGCGCAATCTGCAAACGCTGCTGCATGCCGCCGGAAAAGGTGGTGGGCAGATCGTCGATGCGGTTGGCCGGAATTTCGACGTCCTGCAGCCAGCGCAGCGCCTCGTTGCGGATGTCGCCGTAATGACGCTGTCCAATCGCCATCAGACGCTCACCAATATTGCCGCCCGCCGTCACCTGCGGACGCAGGCCATCCAGCGGATGCTGATGCACCACGCCCCACTCGGTGCGCAATAACCGCCGGCGCTCGCTCTCGCTGTGCTGATACAGATCGCGGCCGCGGTAGAGAATGTTGCCCTGCTGTGGCGCCAGACGCGCCGACAGGCTGCGCAGCAGCGTGGTTTTCCCTGAGCCGGATTCACCGACAATCCCCAGCACCTCTCCGGGATAAAGCGCAAAACTGACGTCTTCAAAACCTTTGCCCGGCGCGTAGAGGTGCGTCAGGTTATTGACCGCGAGCAGCGGCTGTTCACTGTGCATGCTGTTGTTCCTGCTGCTGGTGGCAAAAATCGGTATCGGAGCAGACAAACATGCGCGTACCGGCATCATCCATCACCACTTCGTCGAGATAGCTGTGGCGCGAACCGCACAGTGCACAGGGTTGTTCCCAGCTCTGCACGCTGAACGGGTGATCGTCGAAATCAAGACTTTCCACTTTGGTGTAGGGCGGCAGCGCATAAATGCGTTTTTCACGTCCGGCACCAAACAGCTGCAGCGCCGGCATCATGTGCATCTTCGGATTGTCGAATTTGGGAATCGGCGACGGATCCATCACGTAGCGATCGTTAACCTTCACCGGATAGGCATAGGTGGTGGCGATATGGCCGTAGCGGGCGATATCTTCATACAGCTTGACCTGCATGATGCCGTACTCCTCCAGCGCGTGCATGGTGCGGGTTTCCGTCTCACGCGGCTCAATAAAGCGCAGCGGCTCCGGGATCGGCACCTGGAAAATCAGCACCTGATCTTCTTCAAGCGGCGTCTCCGGAATGCGGTGCCGCGTCTGGATCAGTGTGGCGTCTTTGGTGGCTTCGGTGGTTGCCGCCCCGCTGACGCGCTGGAAGAAGCGCCGGATAGAGACCGCGTTGGTGGTGTCATCCGCGCCCTGATCGATCACTTTCAGCACGTCGCTGTCGCCTATAATGCTGGCGGTGATCTGGATGCCGCCGGTACCCCAGCCATACGGCATCGGCATTTCGCGGCCGGCAAACGGCACCTGATAGCCAGGGATCGCGACCGCTTTCAGAATGGCGCGGCGGATGGTGCGTTTGGTCTGCTCATCCAGGTAGCCGTTGTTGTAGCCGGTTAACTCACTCATCATTCAGCTCCTGATGCTGTTGGCGCAGCCGCTGCAGCAGCGCAAGCTCCGCCTGGAAATCCACGTAGTGCGGCAGTTTCAGATGCGAGACAAAGCCGGCGGCTTCGACGTTATCGGCGTGCGACAGCACGAACTCTTCGTCCTGTGCCGGCCCGGCAATGCGCTCCTGATACTCGGGTGCCTGCAGCGCACGGTCCACCAGCGCCATCGCCATCGCCTTACGCTCTGCGCGTCCGAACACCAGACCATAGCCGCGGGTAAAGTGCGGGGCGCTGTCGCCCTGGGTGGTGAAGCCGTTGACCATTTCGCATTCGGTCAGCAGGATCTCGCCAATTTCAATCTCAAAACCCAGCTCTTCGGGGCAGATCGACACGCTGAGATAGCCGGTGCGGATTTCACCGGCAAACGGATGGTTGCGGCCATAGCCGCGCTGGGTCGAATAGCCAAGCGCCAGCAGAAACCCTTCGTCGCCGCGCACCAGCTGCTGTAAGCGGGCAGCGCGTGACGCCGGATAACCGGGCGGCTGGCGCGTGATGTCGCACGGCTCGCTGCCGTCATCCTCTTCACGCGCTGCCAGCCCTTCACGCGTCATCATGCTGAACACATGCGGGCAACGCTGCGCCAGCGCCTGATCGTCACGCGCGGCGGCCGGCGTTTCGCCGTTGGCCAGCAGGGTAAAATCCAGCAGGCGGTGGCTGTAGTCATAGGTCGGGCCCAGCACCTGGCCACCGGGCAGATCTTTGTAAACTGCCGAGATGCGGCGCTCGATGCGCATTTCCGCGGTTTCCAGCGCCAGGCTGTCCGCGAGGCGCGGCAGCGTGGTGCGGTAGGCGCGCAGCAGGAAAATCGCCTCGACCAAATCACCACTGGCCTGTTTGATGGCTAAGGCCGCCAGCTGTGTGTCAAAGATGCCGCCTTCGGTCATCACCCGGTCCACCGCCAGCCCCAGCTGTTGCGCCACCTGATCGCAGCCCAGCTCCGCGACGCTGCGATCGCCACGGCGCAGATCGGCCTGCAGCTGATGGGCGCTGGCAATCGCCTTTTCGCCCCCTTTCACGGCTACATACATCAGCACACCTCCACGTCGGTGGTGCGTGGCAGCGCCATCATCGCTTCACCGCAGGTGAAAATCAGATCCACCCCCTGCGGGAACGGATGCGGGCGCTCACGCAGATAGGTCAGAATGGCGGCCGGCAGCTGCGGCGCGATGGCGCGCGGCTCACGCAGGCCGGGCCCGGAGAGGCGCAGCGTCAACCCGCCGTTGAGCGACGGCACTTCGACAATCAGCGTGGTGCTCTTCTCAGGGGACAGATTGTCACCGGCAGCGAAGCAGGCGGGATCGGGATTGGCCGCCGCGTGGGTCAGCGCAAACGGGGCATCGCGCTCATCGACAATCGGTACGCCGGTGTGAAAGCGCAGGTTGCTGCGCAGGATATCGCTGTCCACGCGGCGATCCAGCCACAGCGCGCTCTCCTGATCAACCAGCGTCAGCAGCACCGCCGTTGCGGACGGGGAGAGATCGCCCCAGCCCTGCGCCAGCGGCAGCGAGACCATCACGCCCGGCTCGCTCATCGCTTTGAGAATGCGGCGGAAGGCGCGCTGGGCGTCGGCAACCGGATGGTTAAAACTTGCCAGTAATGTCATTCGTTATCTCCGCGAACCAGCGTAAAGAAATCCACTTTGGAGCTGGCGATTTCCCGCGCGCGCAGCTGGCGCTGCTCTTCACGCAGTGCCGCCAGCGGGGCAATAATTTTTTCCTGCAGCAGCGCCTGGGTTTCCGGCTGTTGCAGCAGCGCATCAATCAGCGCGCAGCGTTCGGCATGCGCCTTATCGCGCCCCAGCACATAGCTAAAACCCAGTGTGCCGTCGTGCAGTCTGATCACCGCGCGGGTGACGGTGGCATCGCCCATGACGAAGCGTTTCCCGCTGCCGCCCATGCGCGCCTGCAGACGGGTTAAACCGGTTTCCGCCGGGCGCAGGCGCTCGAAGGCGGGTGTAAGCTGTAGCGACTGCCAGTGGCTGGCCAGCGCGCTGGCTTCACTGTGCGCCAGCACCGAAAGCCAGTGCTGACGGGCGGTTTGCTGTTTCATTGGTGCTCCAGGGTGAGTTCAATCATGTCGCCACGCGTCAGGCTGACGGAGTACTCCGCCACCTGACCGTCCGGCTGTGTGTTCAGGGTGCGCACGCACAGCAGCGGCGCGTGCAGCGTAATCTCCAGCTGTTTGCACTCTTTGGCCTGTGCGCGGCGGGTACTGATGCGGGTCTGACGGCGGCTCAGCTGCAGGCCGAGCTGCTGCTGCATGAAGTCGTGCAGGGAACCGTGCTGGAACGTCTGCAGCGCCGGCCACCAGCGCAGGTCGGGCAGATAGTGGTTGATCACGCACACCGGCACGCCGTTGACGCGGCGCAGGGTGCGTAAATGAATGACGCTGGCGCCCTCGTCACTGCCCAGCGCGGCAGCCACGTCGCTGCTGGCCGGACGCAGTACCGCCAGCAGCCGTTCGCTGGTGGGATGACTGCCCTGCTCCAGCAGGTTCTGGCTAAAGCGCGCCTGGGCATGCAGCGGGTAGTCGTACGGGCGCATCAGCACCAGGATGCCGACGCCATGGCGCCGCTGCAGCAGGCCTTTGTTCACCAGCTCATCCACGGCCCGGCGCAGCGTGTGGCGATTGACGGCGTAGTGATCGGCCAGCTGCTGTTCTGACGGCAGATAATCGCCGCAGCGATAGCGTTCCTGCAGCGCCTGCTCCAGCTGGGCGGCAACCGCCTGATAGACAGTGGTCGGATGTCTGGATATCTCCATCACGCTCAATACCTCATTCGCTTCAGGTTGAGGGGCGCAGCGGAAGAGGCTGCGGAATGGCGACTACAGTGCGGGAGACAGATGACAGTGCCGTGACGGCTCAGTGACGTGCGGATGAATTTGCTTTAAGGCAGCAGGATGGCAGCCAGAGGCGGCCAATTCAATAAAATCAACTTAACTGTTACCTTTGTGACTATGCGCAAAAAAATCGCGTGCAGTTTCACGCCTTTAACGCTTCCCTTACCAGATGCAGGCTGCGTAAATTCTGCTAATTTATTCGGTAAGCCCTGCCCGGAGCGCGAAACCTTAAAATGATAAACACCTTCAAACTTTCGCACGGTTTTCGCCGCAATTTTTTGCGCGAAGTGATCCTGCCGCTGGTGGCGATTTTGCTGCTGACTTTTCTCGGTGCCGGTTTTGGCCTGTTCTGGAGCACCTCGGCCACCAACCATGAGGCGCGCGAGCAGCAGCAGCGGATGATCGCCGCCTCGTTCAATCAGAGCCTGAGTGAACATCTGCGCCAGCTGCGCAGCCTGACGCGCTGGTCCCCGCTCGCCGATCAACTGGCGCAGCCGCAGCCGGACAGCGACTGGCTGAATCAAAACGTCGGTAGCTGGCTGTACGATATGTTTGATCATCAGCTGATTGTGCTGCTTGACCGCACCAATCAGCCGACCGCCGTGTGGCGCAACGGCCAGCCGGTGGCGGATCTGCGCATCGGACCGTACCTGCGCGATCTGTTGCAGACGCCACTGGTGCAAAGCAGTGATGAGGTACCCGGTCCGGCCGACCGCGCGGATTTTGTGCGCATCGGCCAGCGTGCGGCAGCGCTGGCGGTGGGCGATATCAGCAGCACGCGCGAGGCCGGGCGCTACCGGCTGGTGAGTATTAAGTTTCTTGATGATGGCTATCTGCGCAACCTGTCTGAACGCAGCCAGCTGCGGCAGCTCTTCTTTAGCGATGGCGTACCGCAGAACGAACACAAAGCGCGCTATCCGCTGACCTCGCGTCAGGGCGATATCGTCGGCTACCTCAGCTGGGATCCGGACAAGCCGGGCGCGCAGATGTTGCGTACCCTCGGCCCTTCCACGCTGATTTCGGTGCTACTGATCACCCTGCTGTGTCTGTTTATGGTGCGGCGCATCTGGACTTCCTCGCTCGATTTATCGCAGTCGCTGCTGAAGCTCGGGGCGAGCGAGGCGCAGGCGCAGCATCTGGCGTTTCACGATGTGCTGACCGGACTGCCGAACCGGGCGCTGGTTGAGGATCGGCTGACTCAGGCACTGGC
This sequence comes from Pantoea sp. Cy-640, assembly GCF_011752635.1. Lineage (NCBI taxonomy): Bacteria > Pseudomonadati > Pseudomonadota > Gammaproteobacteria > Enterobacterales > Erwiniaceae > Pantoea > Pantoea sp. Cy-640. The sequence continues at coordinate 63,673 of NZ_VWXB01000013.1, forward strand.
CACCGCGACCCGTCACGACCAGCGCGTGGCGTTGCTGCTGCTGGATCTGGACCGCTTCAAAATCATTAACGATACCTGGGGCCATCACGCCGGCGATGATCTGATTATCGAGGTGGCGCGCCGCCTGAGCCACCTGGTGCGCGCCAGCGATACCGTCGGGCGTATTGGCGGCGATGAATTTATCATCGTGATACCGGAGGTAGAGAATATCGGTCAGGTGCAGGCGCTGGCGCAGCGCATCATCGCCGCGCTGGGCGAGCCGTATCAGCTGGTGGGCAACGAGCTGTGGGTTGGCGTCAGCATTGGCCTGGCGCTGGCACCCCGCGATGGTATTGACCGGCTGGAGCTGATGCGCAAAGCGGATATAGCGCTGTACGAGGCGAAAAATGGCGGACGCGGCCAGTATCGCCAGTTTGAAAAGGTGATGGATGAATCGCTGCGCACACGCCAGCAGATAGCGGCGGATCTGCGTCAGGCGCTGGTCAATTACGACGGCCTGGCGGTGTGGTATCAGCCGCTGATGGAGATCAGCGGCCAGCGGATTGTCGGACTGGAAGCGCTGCTGCGCTGGCATCATCCGCAGCGCGGCGATGTTTCGCCGGCGGACTTTATCGCCATCGCCGAAGAGACCGGCATGATTATTCCGCTGGGCGAATGGGTGCTGCGCGAGGCCTGCAAAACCGCCCTGAAGTTACCGCAGGTGATTGTGGCGGTGAACGTTTCGCCGGTGCAGTTCCGCGCCAGCGGGTTTGTCGAACGCATGATTGAGATTGTGCAGTCGGAAGGTGCCGATCCGCAGCGGCTGGAGCTGGAAATCACCGAAGGCGTGTTGATTGAGGATGAACACGAAGCGCGCAACAGTATCATCGCACTGCGCGACGCCGGGTTCCGTATTGCGCTGGATGATTTCGGCACCGGTTATTCGAGCCTGAATTATCTCAGCACGTTTCCGGTCGACAAGATTAAAATCGACCGGTCGTTTACCCAGTCGCTGGGCGTGGCGGAGAACTCTACCGCGATTGTTGAATCCGTGGTACGCCTCGGCCACGCCATGGGCCTGACCGTCACCGCCGAAGGCGTCGAAACCGAGGGCCAGAAAAACGCGCTGGCCGATGCCGGGTGTAATGAGCTGCAGGGATATTTGTTCAGCCGGGCAGTGCCGTTGAGCGAGATTGAGCGGATGGTGTGAGGGTGCAGAAGAGACGCAATAAACTGCGGCGCTACGATTTGTGCGGGAATGTATTTATGCGCTGGTCTATAACCGATATCGTAGCGGCGTTATTTTTCGCGCTTTTTGAATCTGGATCGGAGAAGTTAAAAAAAAATCTGAAAAATTGATTCGGATAGCAGATGCTCTGTGAAAGGAGGCTGTTATGCAATTCAGAAAACAATTACGACTGTTGCATTACGATTACGCTGCAGCGGGAGCTTATTTCATTACCCTCGTTACGCGACAACGGTTATGTCTGTTTGGCCGTATCAGGCAGGCGCAACTGATTCCCAGTAAAACAGGGAGTGTTGTATATCAGGAATGGCTTAATCTGTCGTTACGTGTTCCAGGATTGATGACAGATGCATTTGTTTTGATGCCAAATCACCTACACGGCATTTTATGGCTCTGCGGCGAGAACAATAATTCTTTAAGCAGAATCATAGCTGGTTATAAGGCAGGTGTTAGTCGGGTTATCGCAAACAGAGTGTGGCAACACAATTTTTACGAGCGGATTATACGTAATGAAAAAGAGCTGTTTTTCGCACGGCAATATATTGAGCAAAACCCGTTGAGGTGGGAGCTGGATCATTATTATCAACAAGAGTGATGTCGATTATAAAGCGCAATAAATTGCGCCGCTACGCTTCGTGCGGCATTGTATTTCGGCGCCACCATCCTGCACACATTGTAGCGGCGCGATTTATCGCGCTAAGTCAACCATTACACAGCTGCCAGAATGCGCAATGAATTGCGCTGAGCTAAACACTTCACAGTTGCCCGAATGCGCAATGAATTGCGCCGCTACGATTCGTGCGGGATTGAATTTTTGCACTACCATCCTGCACACATTGTAGCGGCGCGATTTATCGCGCTGAGTGAAAGATTGCACAGCTGCCGGAATGCGCAATGAATTGCGCCGCTACGATTCGTGCGGGATTGAATTTTTGCACTACCATCCTGCACACATTGTAGCGGCGCGATTTATCGCGCTGAGTGAAACACTGCACCCCTGCCCGAATGCGCAATGAATTGCGCCGCTACGATTCGTGCGGGATTGAATTTTTGCACTACCATCCTGCACACATTGTAGCGGCGCGCTAACCCTTGCTGTGCAGCAACTGGCTGGCGGTGTCGCTAATCACCTGCGCCATGCCGCGGTCGCCCTTCGCCATTGACGACATAAAAGCTTTGGCCTGCTTAAGCGTGATATGCGGCGGCAGCGGGGCCACTTCCGGATCGGTTTTCACCTCCAGCACTACCGGTCGGGTGGCGCTGAGCGCCTGCTGCCACGCCGCCGCCAGATCCTCCGGCCGGTCGACGTAGATGCCCTGCAAACCGAGGCTGTCGGCAAAGCGCGCATACTGCACGTCCGGCAGCTGCTGCGAAGCTTCAAAGCGTGGATTGCCTTCCATTACCCGCTGTTCCCAGGTGACCTGATTGAGATCCTGATTATTGAACACGCAGACAATCAGGCGTGGATCGGCCCACTGCTGCCAGTATTTCTGAATGGTGATCAGCTCGGCCAGGTTGTTCATCTGCATCGCCCCGTCGCCCACCAGCGCCACCACTGGCTGAGTGGGAAAGGCAAATTTCGCGGCGATGGCAAACGGAACGGCGGCCCCCATGCAAGCCAGCCCACCCGACAGCGTGGCGCGCTGGCCCTGCTTCACCCGATAATCGCGCGCAAACCAGTTGGCGCAGGAGCCCGAGTCCGAGGTGACAATCGCATCGTCCGGCAGCTGCGGGGACATCTCCCACACCACGCGCTGCGGATTGACCGGGTTGGCGGGCGCCATGGCGCGCTGTTCCATCAACGTCCACCAGTCGCGCACCTGCACCGCGATCTCCTCCTGCCAGTGGCGATCCGCTTTATGCGTCAGTAACGGCAGCAGCGCGCGCAGGGTTTCTGCCGCGTCGCCGTGCAGGTTGACCTCGCACGGATAGCGCAGCCCCAGCATCGCCGGATCGATATCGATTTGTACCGCGCGCACTTTACCTTCCGGTGGCAGAAATTCGGTCCACGGAAAACCGCTGCCAATCATCAATAAAGTGTCGCAATTCTGCATCAGCTCCCACGACGGTTTGGTGCCGAGCAGGCCGATCGAACCGGTGACAAAAGGCGCATCGTCCGGCAGCACGTCTTTGCCCAGCAGCGCTTTGGCCACGCCCGCGCCGAGCACATTGGCAATCTGCACCACTTCAACCGCAGCACCGCGCGCACCGGCACCGATCAGTACCGCGACTTTTTTGCCGGCGTTAAGCACTTCTGCGGCACGGCTCAAATCCTCGTCGTAGGGCACAATCTTTGGCCGCTGATAGTCCGGCCCGGAATGGGTAAATCCGTGCGCATGCTGCGGCGGCTGCCAGTTCTCATCCTGCAGATCTTTCGGCAGGATGATCACCGCGACGCCGTTCTGCGCTTTGGCAATGCGCACGCCACGATCGACCAGATGCTGGACCTGCGCCGGGGCCGCCGCTTCCTGCACGAAGTTCGCCACATCGGCGAAGATGCGGTCTAAATTCATCTCCTGCTGGTAGCTGGCGCCGCGCGCGGTGGTTTCCGCCTGGCCGGCAATCGCCAGCACCGGCGCGTGATCCATTTTGGCATCGTACAGGCCGGTCAGCAGATGGGTCGCGCCAGGCCCACCGGTCGACAGACAGACGCCGAGCTCCCCGGTAAATTTGGCGTGACCGGCAGCCATAAAGGCCGCCATCTCTTCATGTCGCACCTGAATAAATTCGATGCCTGCACCGGCTTTATTGGCCCGCTGGATAGCGCCCAGCACGCCGTTGATGCCATCGCCCGGATAGCCATAAATGCGCGTGACGCCCCATGCCTGCAGGCGTTCAACAAAGAAATCGCTGGTTTTCTTGCTCATGACGGGCTCTCCCTTAGACGTTTGCAATAAACGTTAAGGGTAGCCGACGAAATGGAATGTGACAGATAACGCCTGTTCGGCGACGTTTGCCGCGTCTGGCTTAGAAATCGCTGCCGTTACGCTTAGTTAACCCAGCGCAGGCGAGACCAGTGCGAAAGTCTGCGGCCCGTTCGGTGCCGCCCGCCACGGTGTGCCGTGTACCATCGCGAAAGGTGCATCGACCTGCGCCAGCCCAAGGTTGAGCAGCCACGCGCCGAGCCGGGCATCGGGCGTGTCCAGCCGGACAAACTGCTGCGCCAGATCCTGCATCAGCTGCGACACCAGCGCCTGCGCCGCCGCAACATCGTCAGCAATCACCGGGCCGATGGTCCAGCCGTGCCCAAAGCGGCGGCGACTGGCAAACCCCTGCAACGCGCCCTGTGCATCCTGCAGCACCACGCTTTGCGCCAGCAGCTGCTGGTGCAGACGCGTTCGCCGCAGCCCGTTCGCCTGATAATCCAGTGCGTCGATGGCGTCGGCATCCGCTTCAACGGCCGGCCGCAGCGTCAGGCCATCCGGTACCATTACCGCTGGCTGCTGCGCCAGCGCGCGCGTCTGGTGCTGCGCCACGCGATCGCAGGCCTGGAAGCCGAGCTTCTCATACAGCACCTGCCCCATATCGGTGGCGTGCAGCCGCACGTTGCAGCCGGAGAATTTTTCCAGCATGGCCTGCATCACCTGGCGGCCAATACCGCGTCCGCGCGCCTGTTCGCTCACAATCACCAGACCAATCGTGGCGGCACCCGGCCCCCAGCGCCAGCCAATCGCCCCGCCGAGATAGTCGCCCTGCGCCTCAACCACCACGCCTTCACCCAGGGCGATGAGCTGCTGCCAGTCTTCGCGGCGGTGCGCCCAGCCCAGTTGCTGAGTCAGGCGATAACCCGCTTCGGCGTCCGCGAGGGTCATGGCGCGCAATATCGTATTCATTCTGTTCTCCCTGAGAGGCGTTCTGCCCGCCAGCTTGCCACGTCCGTTTGCGGAAGCAAATAAAAAAGGCCCGCACCGGGCCAGAGAGGAAACTCAGATTTGGAAATCGATGGCGGGTTCGTCGTCGTTTTCATAAGAGAGCGCCTGCCGTTTGATCTCTTCCAGTGACAGGTTAGCGTTACACAGTTCAAGGAACTGCCAGACGTAGTTGCGCTGGAGCTGGCCGCGCTTCAGTCCGAGCCACACGGTGTTGGCATCAAACAGATGGTGAGCATCGATCTTCACCAGGTCTTCGCCGTCGTAAATATCGCACGCCTGATCGGCGAGGATACCGACGCCCAGCCCGAGTTCGACATAGGTTTTCACCACGTCAGAATCCTGCGCGCTGAGCACGATATCCGGGCGGAGGCCAGCAGCCTGGAAAGCACGGTCCACGCGTGAGCGACCGGTAATCCCCTGACGATAGGTGATCAGCGGATGGCGGCTGAGGCTGGCGAGCGTGACCGGCTGATTCGCCAGCAGCTCGTGATCGTGCGGCACCAGCAGCGAGTGGTGCCAGCTGAACCACGGGAACGCCGCCAGGCTGGTGTTATTCACCAGTTGCTCCGAGGCGATGCCGACATCGGCCTCACCGGCCAGCAGCATGGCGACGATCTCCTGCGGTGAACCCTGATTGAGTTCCAGCCGCACGTTGGGATAGAGCTGGCGAAACGCTTTGATGACGCGCGGCAGGCTATAGCGCGCCTGGGTGTGCGTGGTGGCGATGGTCAGCACGCCACTGGTTTCATTGGTAAACACATCCGCCAGCCGGCGCACTTTGCCGGCCTCATCAAGGATGCGTTCAGCAATGGTCAGCAGCGCTTTGCCCGGTTCGGTCATGCCTAACAGTCGCTTGCCACGACGAATGAAGATTTCCACGCCCAGTTCATCTTCCAGATCGCGAATATGCCGGCTCACCCCCGATTGTGAGGTAAACAACGTATTGGCGACTTCTGTCAGGTTGAATTCGCAACGGGCCGCTTCGCGTATAATTTTAAGTTGCTGGAAATTCACACCCTTTTCTCCTGTTTCCTGCCCCTGTTTCATCCATGTTATGAAGTTGGTGTGATTGCAACAAATAATAAAAAACGGTGTGTTATGCGGAATAGTAATAAGCGTGAGGTTGGGGATGGGTGCGCTTTGCCGCCCTCACCCCGGACCTCTCCCATGGGGAGAGGGGGGGATCGCGCGATATTCAGATGGCGTACCGGGATGGATGGCCGCGCCAGACGGTTCCCTCTCCCGCGGACGGGAGAGGGTTAGGGTGAGGGAAAAAACCGCTCTCTATCAACCCACTAACATCAGCTCGCGCTCTTCCACCATCGGCTTATTCAGCAGCGACAGCAGGATATTTTTGACCGCCTGCGCCGATGGCGACAGCGGCAGGCGCGCTGAGACGTTCAGCGACAGCGGCAGGTTCAGCGACGGACTGTTAATGCGTGCCATCCACGCATGCGTTGAACTCACCAGCGCGCGTGCCGCCGATTCCGGCAGTACGGTAACGCCCATGCCGCTCGACACCGCCGCGGTTAAGGTTGAGATAGACTCAATTTCACCGATGATTTTCGCGCTCAGACGACGCAGCGAGAACGCTTCGTCCACGCGTTTGCGCACTGCGCTGTAGTCACGCGGCAGGAACAGGTTCATCTGTGCCACGTCAGCCAGATCCACCGTAGCACCCGGACAGGCCGTCGCCCCTACCAGATACAGCTCCTCTTTCATCAGCGGAATGCTGTTGATACCGGCAGTCGGCGCGCGATCGTACAGCACGGCCATATCCAGCTGGCCATTCATCACTTTCTCATTGAGCGAAGTGCCGCTGTTCTCGTGCAGATAGACCAGCACATCAGGATATTGCTCGCGCACCGTTTGCAGCAGCGGCATGGTGAGCGAAGAGGCCGCCGTGCCCGGCGCGAGGCCAATCGATACCTGACCATTGAGCGCCTGGCCAGCGTTGATCACCGCTGTCTGCGCCTGTTCACACTGGCGCAGAATGGTGCGTGCGTGAGCATAAAGAATTTTACCGGCTTCGGTTGGCGTTACGCCGCGCTTGGTGCGGATCAGCAACTGCTGGTCGAGTTCGTTCTCCAGCGTCGCCACCTGTTGGCTGAGTGCAGGTTGTGCGATATGCAGGACTTCTGCTGCCTGCGTCAGGCTGCCGATATCGACGATTTTTACAAAGTATTTCAGTCGTCTTAAGTTCATATTGCCTCCGTCACGGATCCCCGAATGCCCAAATGATGAGTTCTCAGCCTGCTGGCTTGTGACAAAGAAATTGCAATATGCAGGCCAGGTTTGATCTTTACCCGGCGGGCACTGACCAGAATTTTCCTAACGAACGGGAAAATAAGCGTTTCTGATTACCCCGAATGGGTTAATAAGTGCCGCACATGACCCATAACGTTTATCCGCTGGCGATGACGCACCCTGATGGTGCAGCATTTGCGAGGCAGATGTGCAAAAAAGTGATGACTGCGCGTGCTGCTGTGGTGCAAAACGGGCAGAAAATGCACGGATTGCGGGGGCAGAAAGGAGAATAAAGAGAAATTGCGCGGTGGCTATCAGTGGGAAAACTTATTGTGTCTGACGCTGCCGGCAGCCCGGCAGCGTGTAATTACCGCCTTAACCCTGCTCCTCTCCCGGAAGAGAGGAGCAGAACGGGTTAGCGTTTTTTGCGGTTGCGGTGCATATCGATTGAAACCGCCGCGACGATGATCATCCCTTTAATGATGTCCTGCACGTAAGCATCGACGCCAACAAAGGTAAAGCCACTTTTGATTAAGCCGAGGATGACTGCGCCGATCAGCGTGCCGGTAATCCGCCCGACGCCGCCCATCAGGCTGCTGCCACCGATAACTGCGGCGGCGATGGCGTCGAGTTCATACGCCATCCCCATGCTCGACTGACCGCTGCTGACGCGCGCCGCCAGCACCACCCCCGCCAGACCCGAGAGCGCCCCGGCGATGGTATACACGATGATCAGGTATTTATTAACGTTGATGCCCGACACTTTGGCGGAGGTCATGTTGCCGCCAATCGCATAGACATATTTGCCGTAGCGGGTGTGTTTGAGTGCGATGTGGAACAGGAAGGCGACCACCAGGAAGATAATCACCGGCATCGCGCCCTGACCGATGGAGGTGAAACCGTCCGACAGGAAGCTGATCGGGTTGCCCTGAGTATAATATTGTGCCAGACCGCGCGCCGACACCATCATACCGAGCGTGGCGATAAACGGCGGAATGCCGGTTTTGGTGATGAGCACGCCGTTGACCACGCCGCACAGCAGGCCAACGCCGATGCCGGCGACGATAGGGATGGCGGCGGGCAGATTAACCAGCGACGGATACATCGGCGACAGGCTGTCAGACGTCTGTGCCAGGCTGGCGGCAACCACCGCCGTCAGGGCGATAACCGAACCGGACGACAGGTCGATACCGGTAGTAATAATGACCTGAGTGACGCCGACGGCGATAATACCGATGATCGCCACCTGCAGCACAATCAGCACTAAACGGTTGGTGTTGAGCAGAAATGACTGGTCACGCACGTACCAGCCGGCTATTTCAAAAATCAGCGCAATGCCTAACATCACGACAAAGATGCCGGTGTCTTTCGGCAGTTTATGACGCAGATTGCCGAAGAAAGAATTCTGTTCGGTGGCCTGCGGGGCCGTTACTTTTACGTTACTCATAGGGGTCTCGTGCCTCACTCGGATGCCAACGACAAAATGGTTTCCTGGTCTGCCTCTTCTTTATCGAGGATGCCGGTTATACGTCCGCCGTGCATCACCATCACCCGGTCGCTCATGCCGAGAATCTCCGGCAGCTCAGAGGACACCATGATGATGGCCACGCCACGGTTAGCCAGTTCACTGATCAGGCGGTAGATTTCGGCTTTGGCGCCAACATCAATGCCGCGGGTTGGTTCATCGAGGATCAGAATCTTCGGTTGCGCCAGCAGCCAGCGCGCAATCAGCACCTTCTGCTGGTTACCGCCGCTGAGGTTATTGATGATCTGATCCATGGTCGGCGTTTTAATATTGAGTTTGCGGATCTGCTCCATGCAGTCCTGCGCCATCTTCATGTGGCTAACGAAACCGCTTTTGCCGATGTAATCGGGCATGTTGACGATGCTCATGTTCTCCAGCACCGACAACACCAGAAACAGCCCGGACTTTTTGCGATCTTCGGTGAGGAACGCCATGCCCTTCTCAATCGCCGTTGACGGCGAATCGATTTTCACCGGCACACCATCAATCAGCACTTCACCGCTGTCGAAGCTTTCCATGCCGAACAGGCTCTCCATCACCTCGCTGCGTCCGGCACCCACCAGCCCGGCCACGCCGAGGATCTCGCCTTTGCGCACGCTGAAGCTGACATCGGTAAAGCGGTCTTTGCAGGTCAGATTGCGCACAGTCAGCACTTCTTCACCGATGGCACTGTTGAATTTAGGGAACAGCTGCGTCAGTTCGCGTCCCACCATCTGGGTGATCAGCGACTGACGGGTAAAGGCGGTGGTGCTGTTACTGCCGACCCAGGTGCCGTCGCGGAAGATGCTGATCTCATCGGTGATGGCGAAAATTTCATCCATTTTATGGCTGATATAGATGATGGCTTTGCCCTGGGCACGCAGGTCGCGGATGATGGTGAACAGATGCGCCACTTCAGTTTCCGTCAGCGCCGAGGTTGGTTCATCCATAATCACGATGTCGGAGTTCCACGACACCGCTTTGGCAATTTCCACCATCTGCTGAGACGCAATGCTGAGCTCGCCGACCAGCCGATCGGCTTTCAGACGGATATTCAGCTTGTTAAGCAGTTCCTGCGTCTGCTGATTGAGCTTGCCGTGATCGACAAAGCCGTATTTCATCGGTTCACGACCGAGCCAGATATTCTCCGCCACGGTCATGTAAGGCACCAGATTCAGCTCCTGGTGAATCATGGAAATGCCGGAACGCAGCGCGTCCATGGTGTCCTGAAACTGCACTGGCTCCCCTTTAATGCGGATGGTGCCCTTATCGGGACGATACATCCCGATAAGGCATTTCATTAAAGTGGATTTGCCCGCGCCATTTTCACCCATCAGGGCATGTACCGACCCCGGCTTAATACGCAGTGAGACATTGTCGAGTGCCTTCACTCCGGGGAAGAACTTGCTGATGCCTTCGGCTTCAAGCGCAAAAGCGGTCATACATCACCTCCGTACGGCTAAGTCGGTTACGGTTTATTTCTGGTTCTGACTGGCAAATTTTTCGTAGTTATCTTTGGTGATCAGCTGGAACGGGATATCGACCACTTTCTGCACTTTCTCGCCGTTAATCAGCTTGACCGCCGTCTGTACCGCGCCTTCACCCTGACCTTTCGCATCCTGGAAGACCGTGGCGACCATTTTGTCGTTCTTGATCATCTGCAGTGCATCCGGGGTACCATCCACACCCGCGACCAGAATGTGATTCGGGTTTTTGCCCAGCGCCTGCAGCGCACCGATCGCCATTTCATCGTTGTTAGAGGCAATGGCCTGAATGTCATCGCCGGCGGTCAGCCAGTTACTCACCACGTCCACCGCATCATTACGGGTGAATTTGGCGGTCTGTTTCTGTACCACTTTAATGCCCGGATATTTGGCGACCACCGCTTCCACGCCTTTGGTGCGTTCACGGGTTGATTCGTTAGCCAGGTCACCCAGCAGAATCGCCACGTTGCCTTTGCCGTTCATCTTTTTCGCCAGCGCTTCCATCTGCAGACGGCCTGCCAGTTCAGAATCCGACCCGACAAACGCCATTTTGTCTTTCAGCTCACCTGATGGTTTGCGGTTGACGAACACCAGCGGCACACCGGCCTTAGCGGCAGCATCCACCAGCGGTTTCACCGCGTTGGTATCGACCGGGTTCACGATGATGGCGTCAACACCCTGACCAATGAAGTTCTGCACCTGCTGCAGCTGCTGGGCCACGTCGCCTTTGGCGTCTTCAACCTGGCCTTTGATATTGTCTTTTTGCATCTCTTTCTGCATGGCTGTGCGCAGGATGGTGAGGAAGTTGTCATCAAACAGCGCCATAGAAACGCCCAGCTGGATATCTTTTGCCATCACAGCGGCAGGTAACATGCAAGCTAACAGGGAAGTCACTAACGCTTTTTTGAATTTCATAGGTAACCCTTCTTATTTGTTAACGTGCTCAGGTTGGCTGAGTCCGCGAATGAAAAATATCTTTTACATTCACTCAACGTCGCTGGCGTTTTTTTTCTGTTCGTAGAGGTAAGGCTTCTGGTCTGACGCTATCGGTACCGTGCTGCTCCTTTTTTCAACATCTTCCTTATCAATGTGTTACTTTCGCAAGAAGCATTGAGCGGACAAAACTCGTTTCGGCCGTGATGATAAGCAGTTCATTTGTTTCATCCTTTCTTCTTTTGAAATTTTCATCATAAAAGCACTGAAATGATTGTTTTAAAATCGGCAAATAACAAAACTTTGACACGCATCTAACATCTCAAAGGAAATGCGTTTAAAGTGAGATCTTGCTGGCAGTTTGAAATCTGCCCATTTAAGGCAGAAAAGCAGCAATCCGCTGCTTTTACGCGCACTTAAACCAGAAGTGTGCGATCGGGCTTTGACAACGGGGATCGGCATCGCTAATATTCGCCTCGTTCCAACGATTCCTCTGTAGTTCAGTCGGTAGAACGGCGGACTGTTAATCCGTATGTCACTGGTTCGAGTCCAGTCAGAGGAGCCAGATTTAGAGAAGCCCGCTCAGGGAAACCTGAGCGGGCTTTTTGTCTTCTGCGTCCCCCCCTTCTCCACACCACCATCCTGCCATGGCTTGCTGGCTGACCAGCGCTGTATTCACCCTGTCCTCAGTCGCAGGCATGTGCTCCCCGGGGATGCTCCGCAAAAACTCTGTGCCGCTTACGGAATTTAATGACCATTTTTTGTTCTGGCACCAGGCATTGAGGCGGTAAAACCCGCAGCATGGGCAAATCTGCGCATTCATGTGTGTTTCAACAGGGACAAACACCAGCAAGGGAGCTCTTTCTATGATTAATGCTGTATTTCCAGCAACGGTTTTCACCACCCAGCGGCGTTTTAATGATTACTCTTCTGACGACATGCGTTATGGGGATATCCCGGAAGAGAGGCTGAAAAGAGAGTTTGGACTGGTCAACATATCAAACGTGGTGGATCCTTACACCCTGACCCGATTGACTGCCTTTGATACTCCGCAATCGAGGTTCGCAGGGGCATACAATGGCATACACCGTGGTGGCAAACTCAGCGTTGAACAATGTGCGCAACTACTGTTTGAAGAGATGCAGGTAACTTCTCTGCCTTACTCTTTCATCGGTCCGCACAGATATCTTATCAATCAAATGCTGAGGCATTTTCAGCTTTCACGCGGTTCAGCATTCTATAACGCTCAACTTAATTTAGCGTACCGTGATAAGTTACATTCTGATTATGATGCCAGAAAAACAACGTCGATCATGCGTGAGACCATTGGGTTATTTATTGACTATAACAGCATGGGATTTCCTCAGGAAAAATTAGAGCAATTAACTTCAGCCATTAAACTGTCAGTTCTACCGAAATTTGACTCGATGCTACTTGATAAAATCAATGGCATGGGGATTACTGTGCATGATGTCCATGCAACGAAAATAGAAATTATCCGTCTTAATGTTAACAACGCTGGATGGCGTGCGAGTATCAAATTTTCCGGGCAGGATCATTTTTGGCTTGACGCCCGTGATATAGGTAAGCAAAAATTCAGCCAGTTCCAGTTTTTCAAAATCTGGTTTGTCTTGCAACATTTTGACAGATTCGGCTTCCGTCCATTTCTGACTAATATGGAAGCGGTGAACGATATCTAGGGAAAGCGATGATGCGTAAGTTAGTTATTCCAGCCCTGGTGATAGCTTTATGCAGCCTCATTTATCTTTCTTTCGGAAATGATAAAGTTTCTGTTATTGATGCTCATTATGATGGCAACACAGCACAGATTATTGTTAATAATTTACCTTCCGCTGAATCCAGAAAAATTGAATGGTGGACAAATAATCGTGAAAAAATACTGGATAAATATAACATTCCATCTGGAAATAACACGCCATTCCTGATTGCTATTTATGCTTTGGGAAAAGGCTATCAAGCGCAAGGTAACGAAGACAGGCTTTGCTTCTCTGATATGAAATCGCCCAAAAATTGTATCGACAAAAATATTCTTATGATGATTTGGCGTACCCGCGAGGGCGGGGTTAAATATCAATTTTAATATCCAGACAGATTGAAAGAAGCCCGCTCAGGGAAACCTGAGCGGGCTTTTTGTTGTGGTGAGTTTTCTGGGCGATGGAAGATGATACGGGCCGCTAAATCAAACCCGCCGGACTGATGTCAGCCACCCTTTTATTTTATAACGTTTTGCCCAGGCAAATGGCCTCTTCCCGGCCGCGGTAGGGTCCGTAATTTTCTCTCTGCCGGTAACCCTGCCTGATATAAAAATCCACGGCGCGCTGATTAACATGCCGGGTTTCCAGCCACAGTTCACGATATCCCAGGGTTTTTGCCGCGGCTTCCAGAGTGCTGAGCAAGGCGCAGCCGATGCCCGGCAAACTGCGGTCGGAGAACATCCTTTTCAGTTCAGCGATCCCGTCAGCCACCGGCCGTAACGCGCCGCAGCCGACGGCTGTGCCCTGCGCGTCTCTCGCTATCACCCACAACGCGCCTTCACCCTGAAAGGTGTCAACGCTGGCGCGGCTGTTTCCGCCATCGCCAGTGATAGCCGCAAGCTCTGCGGAGAGTTTTTCAATCAGCCACTGTGATTCCGCAGAGCGCGGGTCTGCGTGTTCAATCTTCACCATCGTGATACCTGTATTAAAGGAGGCTGCTGTGGCGCTACCAGACTGACCTGGCATCTCCAAAAGGTGTTGTTCGTCACCACCCGCTGCAATATCTGGCAGGCAAGTCCGGCGTTTACCCGCTATGCTTCTCTTCCTTGCCTGCCAGCGCTTCTTCACTCTCTATCATTGCAAAGAATAACTCGAGCTGCCCGAGCATCATCGACGCGGCCACCGATAACTGGCGTTGTGGTGCCACGCACAGTGACAGAGTAAAGGGTTTTAATACCGTGTCGATCAGCGGAATGAATTTCAGTTCTCCCCGGCGATATTCATCAACAATATCCAGCCAGCACATCAGGCTGATGCCAACATCATCACGCACTAACGATCGCAGCATATGAATGTTATTGGTGCGCCCCACTTCCTTCAGGCGAATGCCAGAACTGTTAATTAGCGCTTCCAGCGGATCGGCCAGCATCAATGGCGCGGCGGGCACAATAAACGGCCAGGGTTCGCAATGGCTGAAGCGAATAGATTCCAGCGCTGCCAGGGGATGATGTCGGCTAACCACAATCCCCAGACGCAGATCGGCAAAGGATTTCACCAGCAGTTCACGCGAGCTTTGTGGGTTCAGCATGATGCCAAAATCCGCATCACCGGCGGTCAGCGCATTCGCGATATGGATATTGCTCATGGTGGTGAGGGTAAACGAAATGCCCGGATAGTCTTCACGGATACGCTGCAGGATTGAGGAGAAAAAACCGCGGTTAATGGCATCAATGGTGGCGATATGTACATGACCATGTCGCAAGCCACGCAGATCCTCTAATTGGGTACAAACACGACCAAAATCACGTTGCCAGTTTTTGGCCGCATTAAACAGGATTTCGCCAGCGGCAGTCATACATAAACCTGATGGATGGCGTTCAAACAACGGCATATCCAGCTGTTCCTCCACGCGCAAAATCTGCCGGTCGATAGAGGAGGCAGAGACGTGCAACACCTCGGAAGCCTTACGTAGCGAACCCTGGCGTGCCACTTCGGTGAAATAAATCAGAAAACGTGAGAAGGCAAACATAGTGGGTGCTCTCTTTTTTGCAACGCATCATGCGAATTAAACAGATGGACGCTTACACAACGGCAAAATAATAATCGCATCCATGATAAAGACAAGGGTATGCGCGGCGCTAACGCTGATGACAGCCCTGCAAAGACAGGCTGATTATGAAATCAACACACCTGGCTGTCACCGTCATCGCAAAGCAGTCCAACGGTGCTGGCAATCTGTTACTGACGCTGGAGAGTGCCAGCGACCAACCGCTGCCGCCTTTTACACCGGGCGCGCACATTGATGTCCACCTGCCGGCGGGAGGGGTACGTCAATACTCACTGTGTTCGCCAGCCAGTGCTGCTGGCTATGAAATCTGCGTGCGTCTTGATCCCGTCTCGACAGGCGGTTCCCGCTGGCTGCATCAACAGCTGAATGTCGGCGATGCGTTAACCCTGTCGGCACCGCGTAACCACTTTCCGCTACCGGATGCACCGCGCACCTTATTATTTGCTGCCGGTATTGGCCTGACGCCACTGCTGGTCATGGCAGAAGCGCTGGCCGGGCGGCAGGCTGAATTCATGCTGCATATCTACCTCAAACATCATGATGAACTGGCGTTTGCGACACGTCTGGCGCAGCTCGGTGAGCGTGTCGTCATTCACTACAGTAGCGAAGGCGACAGCCTGCGCACCCGGATCCCTGACGATCTGGAAACATCAGCCAACAGCGCGCTGGTTGCCTGCGGACCTGCTGGCTTCATGCACCACCTGCAGCAGCAAGCGCTGGAACGCGGCTGGCAGCCGGGTCAATGGCACAGCGAACGTTTCAATCCTGCAGCCTCCCTGATTACCGCAGGCGACAGCTTCGACGTGGAGATTGCCTCCTCCGGCGCGCGTTATACCGTTGGACAGGCTCAAAGCATTGCCGGGGTGCTGGAAGCGGCGGGTATCGACATCGAACTCTCCTGTGAGCAAGGCATGTGTGGTGCCTGCATTACGGGTGTTTTGTCGGGTGAACCTGATCACCGCGACGAGGTGTTAAGCCCAACAGAGCGTGCCGCGAATGACTGCATCGTCCTGTGCTGCTCACGCGCACGTTCTCCGCTTCTGGTACTGGACTTATGAACATCTATCCAGGCGCAACCGGCGCACGTTTACCCCGCTGGCTCCTGCCAGAAAGCTGGCCACACCAGGACAATCAGCCGCAGCTGGCGACGTTACATTTTCACGCTGACGGGTTGCAGTTCGCCCCCTGTGAAGGAGCGTATGCCGATTATTTGCCCCTCAATGGCGCTCTGGTGCTACCCGCCCTGATCGAACCGCATGCGCATCTGGACAAAACGTTCACCTTCGAGCGCAGCCCGGCACGCCAGCCCGGTTTGCTGGCTGCGATTACCGCGATGCACCAGGATCGCGTGCACTGGAGCCGTGCAGACCTGCATCAGCGCGCGCATCAGGCGTTGCAATGGGCGGTGGAGAGTGGCGTGGGTTTATTGCGCACCCACGTCGATTGGTTCAGCGCGCAGGCGCCGCTGGCGTGGCAGGTTATTGGTGAGTTACAGCATCCTTTATGTCGCATCGAACGCGTGGCCCTCGCCCCGCTGAGTTTTTTCGCCAGCGCGGATGATGCGCAGCACATTGCCGCTCAGGTGGCCATCAGCGGTCCGGGCGCACTTCTGGGTGGTTTCATTCACAGCAGCAACTGGGATGCGCAAGCCTTCTCACATCTTCTGCAAGCTGCCGAACAGTGGCAGCTCGATATCGACCTGCACATTGATGAAGAGTTGAATGCTGATGCCCAGGGCATGCGCTGGCTGGCGAACTACCTGCAACAACATCCGTTCAGTGGTCATATTACCTGCAGCCACAGCTGCGCGCTGTCGCAACAAGAAGATGCGCTGCAGATTCTTGATCGGCTGGCCCTGCACCGGGTGACGCTGATCGCTCTGCCCCTGACCAACCTGCTGTTACAGGACGCCGTGCCCCATCGCACACCGCGTCAGCGTGGATTAACGCTGGTGAAAGAAGCGCAGGCGCGTGGAATTTCACTGCTGCTGGGCGCTGACAACGTGCAGGACGCCTTCTGCCCCCTAGGCAGTTACGACCCCCTGGATACCCTGTTCAGTGGGGTATTGAGCCTGCAGTTGGGAGCTGCCTTTGATGAAGCCTCTCAGCTCATCTGCCAGCCCGACGCTTTCCGTCACAACGATATGGTGATTTTTCCGCATGCCGATACAGCAAGCTGGCCGCTGCGCCAGCGCCAGCGCTATCGGCTTAAACAAGGCGTGCGTTATGGAGAAGAAACTGATGACGCTAGATGAAGGGGCGGGTAAGCCGCTGGCGAAATATGCGGCGTGGCGACGCGTCGGCGACTTTATTTTTCTCTCCGGCATTATTCCGGTGAATCCGCAAACCGCGACTATCGTGCGCGGTTACAGCGATGTTCCCGAAGCAGCGCAACGGCTGCTGGGACGCAGTGGTGAATTCTCTACCGATTTCAAAGAAGGTCCAATCCTGGCACAAAGCTGGTATGTGCTGGAGAGCATCCGCACCACCCTTGAAAGCGCCGGTGGGCAGATGAGTGATGTTTTCAAACTGGTGCAGTACTTTCGCAATCTGGACCATTTCCCGCACTACAGCCGGGTGCGCAAGCAGTTCTTCCCGGACGAACCGCCGGTTTCAACGGTGGTGCAGGTCAGTGAAATGCTGCCCAGCCCGGACGTACTCATTGAAGTTGAAGCCACGGCATGGTTGCCACAATAACGCGAGGAAACAGTATGTTGCATGGTTATATCCCGGCAAACCGCTTTTTGCCGTACCTGAGCTGGACCGACATCGCCACACTGGATAATAAAGCCAATACGGTGATTGTGTTACCGACCGGCGCCATCGAACAGCATGGTCCCCATCTGCCGTGTGCCGTAGACAGCGTCATTTCATCGGGCGTGGTCGGCCATGCTCTGGCACGTTTATCCGCGGATATCCCGGCTTATGCCATTCCGCCGATCACCTATGGCAAATCCGATGAGCACCTGCACTTTCCCGGCACGCTGACGCTGACCGGGGAAACTTTGTTACATACCATTCTGGAGATTGGTGAATCCCTTTATCGCGCCGGTTTCCGCAAGTTTTTAATGGTGAATGGCCATGGCGGGCAGCCACAGCCGCTGCAGATGGCCGCACGCGAACTCCGTCTGCGACACGGTGACATGATCATCATCATGCAAGACACCTTCAAAGTGCCCAACTGTGCCGAAAGTTTTATGGACGACAAAGAGCGTCAAATGGCGATGCATGCCGGTCATGCGGAAACCGCACTGATGCTGGCACTCGCCCCCGACACCGTGCAGATGAGCAAAGCCGTGGCGAATTATCCGCCTGCATTCCCTTGCCCGACGCTCTCGACCAGTAAACCCATGGCGGCATGGGCTTCTTATGATTTCGGTCCCAGCGGCGTGATTGGCGATCCACTGCCGTCCACCCCCGAACAAGGCGCGGCGATTCTGGATTCGCTGGCGGAAAGTTGGGCACAGGTGATCACCGAAATGCATCAAATGAGCTGGGTAACCCGCGCTGAACCGGCATGGGGCACAGGTCACTGGCAGGGCAAAGTATTAGACCACAACGACGCTGCATCACTCTTAACACCGCGCTAACCGGGGGATCACGATGAATAAAAAATTAAGCATGATTGCCGCACTGTCGCTGGCGCTGTCGGCCCAGAGCATGGCGGCGGAGAAATTCACCTTTATGACCAACTGGTATGCGCAAGCAGAGCATGGCGGTTTTTATCAGGCACTGGCGCAGAACCTGTATAAAGATGCCGGGCTGGACGTCACCATTAAAATGGGTGGTCCCCAGGTTCACACCATGCAGTTGATGGCGGCGGGTCAGGCAGACTGCATCATCAGCGATAACATGCAGGCGCTTGAATCCTGGCAGCAGGGTGTTGAAGCCGTGCCCGTTGCCACTACGTTCCAGCACTCGGCAATTGCTTTTCTCACCCATCCTGATGTGAAAGATAAAGCGGATCTGCAGGGTAAAACCTTCCTGCTGGCGGCGGAAGCTTATACCTCTTACTGGCCGTGGGCACAGAGTGCGCTCAGCCTGAAGAATGCGCGCGTGCGTCCGTACACGTTCAGCATCCAGCCATTCCTCGCAGACAAAACGCTGGTGCAGCAGGGTTATATCACCTCGGAACCTTTTGCTGTGCAGAAAGCCCATGCGCAAGCCAATGTCTACCCGATCAGCGAATGGGGTTACCCGCCCTACGGCAACAGCATTGTGTGCATGAAATCAACCATTGAAAAACGTCCGCAGGCGGTAGCCGCATTCGTTAAAGCCTCAATGCAGGGCTGGAAAAACTATCTGCAGGATCCGAGTGCTGGCAACGTCCTCATCAGGAAAGAGAATCCACAGATGAGCGAGGAGCAGATCGCCTTCGGTATTGCCCAGATGAAGAAATACCAGATGGTGACGGGCGGCGACGCGCAAACAGCGGGTATCGGTATTATTACCGAGCCACGGCTAAAACAGACATGGCAGCTGCTGGTGGATAACAAGCTAATCGATCCGGCCAAAGTGCCGTTTGCGGGTAGCTACACGCTGCAGTTCATCAAAGACGTTAAGGTCATGCCATGAACACCGCCAGCAACATAACGCCGATCAATCCGGACAGCCAGCCACGGCCTGCCGCGCCGCCGGCGATTGAGGTGCTCTCCGCGGAGAAAATCTATCCCAACGGGACGCGGGCGCTGCTGCCGGTGGAACTGACCGTGCGCCAGGGCGAGTTTGTTTCACTGCTCGGCCCTTCCGGCTGTGGCAAAAGTACCTTGCTGAAAATGATCGCCGGCTTAATTGAACCCAGTGATGGCAAACTGATGCTATTTCGTCGCGATCGTCGGGAGAATCAACGTGATCTGCCGCTTTCCTTTGTGTTTCAGGAAGCCACCCTGATGCCGTGGAGCACCGTGCATAAGAATGTACGCCTGCCGTTGGATCTGGCGGGGGTACCACGCGGTGAAGCCGACACCCGGGTGCGCGAGATTCTGGCACTGGTTGGCCTGGGTCAGTTTGGTCATGTACTGCCACGCGAGCTTTCCGGTGGCATGCAGATGCGGGTGTCAATTGCCCGTGGTTTAGTGACGCGTCCCCGGGTGCTGTTGATGGATGAGCCCTTTGGCGCGCTGGACGAAATCACCCGCAACAAACTGGACAGCGACCTGCTCGATTTGTGGCAGGAGCAAAAGCTTACAGTAGTTTTTGTGACCCACTCGATTCAGGAAGCCGTATTCCTGTCGCAGCGTGTGATTATGATGGCCGCGCGACCGGGTCGCGTTGTTGATGATATTCGCATTGAAACCAGCCTGCCGCGTGATGATGCGTTTCGTGTCAGTCAGCCGTTTACCCATTATGCGCAGCTGTTGCAGCGCGGCCTGCTCGCAGCCAGTCAGGAGAGCAAAGCATGAAACCGCTTGCAGCAAACCGTAAATTTCAACAATGGCTGTTTCCGGCGGTAGTCGCCATTGCCATGCTGTTACTGTGGCAGTTTCTGGTCACCGCGTTTAAGGTGCCCGCCTTTCTGGTCCCTTCTCCACTCATCGTGGCGCAAAGCCTGGCGCAAAACTTTCCGGCGTTGTTTATGTCCTTACTTTACACGCTGAAAATCACGGTGATCTCGTTTGTGCTGGCGACGGTTATTGGCTCCATCATTGCGTTTTTACTGGTGCAGAATCGGTTTATCGAGACGGCGTTATTTCCTTATATTGTCTTTCTGCAGGTAACGCCGATTGTCGCCATTGCGCCGCTGATCATTATTTGGGTGAAAGACACCACGTTGTCCCTGGTGGTGTGCGCCACTCTGATGGCGGTGTTCCCGATCATTTCAAACACCACACAAGGTTTACGTAGCGTGTCTCCGGGGCTACTGAGCTATTTCAGGCTAAACCATGCATCGCGCCTGCAAATTTTAATACGCCTGCGCATTCCATCGGCGTTGCCCTACTTCTTTGGTGCGTTGCGCATCTCCAGTGGTTTGTCGCTGATTGGCGCGGTGGTCGCGGAGTTTGTTGCAGGCACCGGCGGCACGGATACCGGGCTGGCCTATCAGATCCTGCAGGCTGGCTATCAACTCAATATTCCGCTGATGTTTGCCGCATTGTTACTGATTTCCCTGGCCGGCTTCCTGCTCTTTGCACTGATGTCATGGCTCACGCGCCGCGTACTGGCAGCATGGCATGAGAGTGAATTGAGCCCGAGTTAATGCAACACGGGCGGATCATCAACCGCCCGTCACCTCTTCTACTGACAGGAGCTATACATGTCTGAACCCGATCGCCAGTTTGCACTGGCGGCGCTGGTCGCGGCGTTGCCGGAATTTGACTGGATTAAAGAAGCGCCGAAAGTAAAACGTCTGTCACGTGACTTTCACTGGTTTAGCCCGGTGCTTAAACACCAGCTGGAAGAGAAGTTCGCCGAGCTGGCTGTTCGTCCACGCGATGAGAACGAACTGCTTGCCGTTGTGGCAGCCTGTGCCAAAGCGCGTATCCCACTGAATCTCCGGGGGGGCGGCACCGGCAACTACGGCCAGCTGATTCCGCTGGAGGGCGGTGTCATGGTCGACATGACACGCCTGAACAGCGTCACCGCCATGGGTACCGGTACGGTGCGCGCGCAGGCTGGCATTCGTCTGGGCGATCTCGAAGCACATACCCGCCCGCATGGCTGGGAGCTGCGTTGCATGCCCTCAACCTGGAAACTTGCCACGCTGGGTGGCTTGTTTGGCGGCGGTTTTGGCGGAGTCGGATCGATTAACTACGGTCCGCTGGCCGCGCCAGGCAACGTGCTGTCAATTCGTATGATGACGATGGAAGAGACACCGCGCATCATTACGTTGCAGGCACCGGACGCCCTGCTGTTGCATCATGCTTACGGCAGCAATGGCATCGTGCTGGAGATCGAGTTGGCACTGGCACCCTGCCACGACTGGATAGAGCGCCTGGATACCTTCGCCGATTTCCCCTCTGCAATGGCTTATGCCGATGCACTGGCGCGTTCACCTGGCATTGTTAAACGCCAAATCGCGGTATTTGCCGCACCGGTGCTGGATTATTTCAGCGATTTAGCGGAGGCGCAGATTCGGGCTCAACACGGTGTCATTTCAGTGACGGGAAGCGAGAGTGATGGCCTGCTGCCCGCCATCCTCGCACAACACAACGGCCGTAATGCATTGCACTTTGCCGAAGGGGAAAATAGCGGCCATTCCCTGATTGAATATTGCTGGAACCACACCACCCTGCAGGCATTGAAGGTTGATAAAACCCTGACTTACCTGCAAACCGCTTACGCTGTGGATAATTACCATCAACAGGTGCTGGCAATGGAAGCTGAATTATCGGATGAGGTGATGTCACATATTGAATTTCTGCGCGACATGAACGGTGCGCTCACCTGTAGCGGCCTGCCATTAATCCGTTACAGCAGCCCGGAACGGCTCAACGCCATTATGGATATTTATCGTAGCCATAATGTGAAAATAAATAATCCACATGTCATTCATATTGAGGATGGCAAACAAG
This sequence comes from Pantoea sp. Cy-640, assembly GCF_011752635.1. Lineage (NCBI taxonomy): Bacteria > Pseudomonadati > Pseudomonadota > Gammaproteobacteria > Enterobacterales > Erwiniaceae > Pantoea > Pantoea sp. Cy-640. The sequence goes on from NZ_VWXB01000013.1 coordinate 86,231, forward strand.
GTATGGTGCGGCCTGATGTGGTTGCCCTAAAATCCGCCTGCGATCCTTACAACTTATTAAACCCCGGCAAGCTACGTGGCTGGGAAGTACGTGAAACCTTGCCGGCGGTACATATTCCCGGCGTTAATTGATCATCACTTTTTATTTACGGCATAACTCACCGCCGGGTGATCCTCTCACCCGGCTGGCATCGTTACGCTTTCCTCAACGGGTGTGTTTATTCAGGGATCATGCAATGAGAGCACTAACACGTGTCGGTTTACTTGCGCTGTTTTTCCCCTTCGCGCCAGCAACACTGGCTGCGACACAAAGTAATATCAGCGACTGTCATTACGATGCCAGCGGTGTAGACAGCTTCAGCGATATATTCACCTGCGGTACCGTTAGCGGCAGTTTGCGTACGCTCTACTACTCCACACACAATGCCTATTTTTCCAAAGGCTTTAATCAGGACACCACCAGTTACGGCGGCAGTGTGAAATATGAAACGGCTCCCGCGTATGGTTTTCGCGCTGGCGTGAGCGCCATCTTTTTGCGGGGGATTGATCACCCTGATGAAGCGCATACCATCAGCGACATTGGTGATAATCAGACCAATATCGGGGAAGCTTATTTAAGCTGGCAACAGGATGATTTTAAAATTACTGTCGGCGATCAACGCATTAACATTCCCTTCGTCGGTGACTATGACTGGCGTATTACACCGATACTCTTCAGGGGCGTTGATGCCAATTATGGCGACAGCACCCAGTATTTGCATGCGACCAAAGTCTGGCGCTACAAGCCCTGGGGCGACGATCAGTTCCTGGATACCACGGCCTATTCGGATATCGATGAGCGCACTAACGGCATGTGGGCGATTGGTGGCGGACAGGGCACGCAGTGGGATAATAAAAAACTTACCGGACAAGTGTGGTATCAGGAATATGCTGATTATTCCCGCGTTGTCTATGGCGAAAGTCATGTGCAGTGGCAGGATACATTGTTGCAGCCGGATGTGGCTCTGCAGTTTATTCGCGGTACCAGCTTAGGGAAAGCGCTGGCCGGAGAGGTCAATAGCACCTCTTACGGTGCTCAGCTCGCGCTGAGTTTCACTCCTGCACTGAACTGGAAATTGGGCTACGACCATATTGCTGCCAGCCCCAATAGCTGGGGTAACGGTTCACTGGTGGTGCCTTATGCCCACAACAGTTCATCGGGTCCCTATTTCGCCCAGCCGTTTTTCACCAGTACCCAGGATCTGGGCAGTGGCAATGCGTATATGACCAACCTGAACTACGTGCTTAATGAGCATCTTTCTCTGGGTACACAATATTCGTTTATGGATTTAAAACCCTCGGCACAGTCTGCCAGCATTAATCAGTCGGAATATCTGGTGTATTTCACCTGGGCGTTCAGCGGTGTATTAAAAGGATTAAGCGTGACCGATTTTGCCGGCGTGCAGACATCGCCTCTGTACGATTCACATTTCTGGCAGAATCGTTTGAGTTTGCAATACGACTTCTAATCATTCATTCCATCAGAATTAACTGTCTTTACCCGCTGTTCAGAGTGGATGAATTGCTGATTAACCCATAGGCCCCTTTAACAGGGGCCTGTTGAGTTTTTTGACGACATGCGTCGCCAGCGCCTGATACGGAGCATTTGTTTGCAGGAGAGCGTACTGCCGCAGACGTTTTTCTCAGTGCCGCCTGTCAATGCGCTGCACCAGCCGATCGCCGAGCCACTGGATACCGCACACCAGCACGATCAGTACGGCGATCACCGCCACCATCACCGCCGTGTCAAAACGCTGATAACCATAGCGAATTGCCAGATCGCCCAGACCGCCCGCCCCGATGGCACCCGCCATTGCCGAGGCGCCGATCAGCGCCACCAGCGTGACGACAAAACCAGAAAGAATGCCCGGCAGCGCTTCAGGAATCAGCACCTCCCAGACAATACGTAATTTGCTGGCGCCCATGGCACGCACCGCATCAATCAGCCCGCGATCGACATCGCGCAGTGACACTTCCGCTACCCGGGCAAAATACGGCGTGGCGGTGATCGATAACGGCACAATTGCGGCCCAGGTGCCCAGAGAGGTGCCGACCAGCAGACGGGTAAAGGGAATCAGCGCCACCAGCAGAATAATGAACGGCAGCGAGCGAAAGCCGTTGATCACTATGCCCAGCAGACGATTGATGCTCCGGTTTTCAGCAATGCCGCCGGGGCTGGTGGTCACCAGAATCAGTCCCAGCGGTAATCCGGCCAGCAGCGAAAACAGGCCGGCCACCGCCGTCATCAGCAGCGTTTCACCCAACGCGTTGAGCAGTAAATCAATCATCACTGGCGACATAACCGACCAACTCCACCTGTGCCTGCTGCGCACGCAGCCAGCTGAGAACCTGATACTCATCGGCAGCGTTGGCGGCCGGGAGCGCAATAAAGAAACGCACTACCGCGTAGTGCTGAATGTGGTCGATGCCCCCCTGCAGCAGGCGAAATTTACCCGGCAGAGCGCTGGCAAACTGCGTCAGCAAATCTCCCTGCGCCGCCACGCCAGCAAAGTGAACGCTATAGATCGCCTCACCTTCACGCTGTTCGCTGAGCCGCGCTGCGAGATTCTCGGGCAGCTGCGGCAGCAGTCCGCGCAGCAGCGTGCGCGTCAGCGCGGATTGCGGATGGGCGAACACCTGCCACACCGGGCCCTGCTCGACAATCTCCCCGGCGTCGATGACGGCCACGCGATGCGCCACGGATTTGATCACCTCCATCTCATGCGTGATCAGCAGAATAGTGATACCAAGCTGCTGATTGAGCGATTTCAGCAGCGCGAGAATCGAGCGGGTGGTTTCCGGATCGAGCGCCGACGTGGCTTCGTCACACAGCAGCAGCGCCGGGCTGGCGGCCAGCGCGCGGGCAATACCGACACGCTGTTTTTGTCCGCCGGAAAGCGCCGCCGGATAGTGTCCGGCCTTGTCGCTCAACCCCACCAGCGCCAGCAGTTCCGCTACGCGCTGGTTGCGCTTTGCCTTTTCCATGCCAGCTATTTTCAGCGGCAGCGCCACATTCTGCGCCACGGTTTTTGCCGACAGCAGATTGAAGTGCTGAAACACCATGCCAACGCGACTGCGCACCGCCTGCAGCTGCTGTTCCGACAGACCGGTAATACGCCGCCCTTCAATCTCGATTACGCCTTCGTCGGGCTGCTCCAGCCCGTTGAGACAGCGAATCAGCGTCGATTTTCCGGCGCCGCTGCGCCCGATCAGGCCAAGGATTTCGCCTTTTTGCACCGTCAGTGAGACATTGCGCAGCGCCTGTGTCTGGCCGAAACGGCGCGACACGCCCTGCAAACGCACCACGTTGCTGTGCTGCGCCACGCGATCGCGTACTGTTGCCTCTTCGATCACGCCGCGCGCCACGGCGGTCAGGGGCACGGTGGCCTCGGAAAATAGCGTCATGGATGGGTTCCTTACCAGGCGGTTTCGCCCGTGCCTTTGTAGACCTTGTCAAACACCGTTTTGACGGCATCGTTCTGGTACGATGCCACCAGGGTTTTCACCCACGGGGCGCTGGCGTTCTCTTTTTTCACCGCGATAAAGTTGTTGTACGGGTTGTCTTTCACCGGCTCCTGCGCGATACGATCCGCTGCGGTCAGACCGCTTTTCAGCGCCCAGTCGGTATTGACCACTGCCGCATCCAGATCCGGCACCGAGCGACCAATGATGCCGGAATCCAGCTCTTTGATTTTCAGGTGATGGGGATTGTCAGTGATGTCGGCCGTGGTGGCGGCAATGCCGACGCCCGGTTTGAGTTTGATCAGCCCTTGCTGCTGCAGCAGCACCAGACCGCGCGCCTCGTTCGACGGATCGTTAGGCACGCCGATTACCGCTCCGTCTTTCAGAGCGGCGGCGCTTTTCACTTTCTTCGAATAGAGACCGATCGGCCAGACGGCGGTATCGCCGACGCGCACGATATCGTAATGATTGACCTTGATTTGATTATTCAGGAACGGCTGATGCTGGAAGGCATTGGCATCCACTTCACCATTCTGTAACGCTTCGTTGGGCTGATTATAATCATTGAAAATCACGGTCTTCACCGTCAGTCCTTTCGCGGCGGCCTGCCTGATCACTTCACGCCAGACGTCTTCGTCCTCGCCGCTCATGATGCCGACCTTCACCGCGGTTTTATCCGCCGCCTGCGCCACTGAAAACGGCGCGACCACGCTGCCGGCAACCAGTAATGCGCCGACGGTTAACAACAATTTCTTTTGGGCTGATGCAAAGCGTGTGTGCATAAATTATTTCCTGAGTGTTATTATTACGCGAGTCAAAATAAGCTGCCGTGATCGACAGATACGCGCAGTATACGCAGTTGCTTATTCCAGCATTATGATTTATCCGGGAATGCTATTCCTGAAATGAATAAAGCCATGCCGCCGCTCGTCGCGCCAAAAGGCCCCGGACGGCTGTGCTACCATGCCTGTTTGATTGACCGTTATTGAGCGCTATGTCGGATACCACACCCAAACGTAAAAATGACCCGGAAGGGTTGAAAAAACGCATCCTCGCGGGTGCGCTGCAAACCTTCGCCGAATACGGTATGCAGGGCGCGCGAATGGAGCAGATTGCTGAACTGGCACAGACCACCAAGCGCATGGTGGTGTATCACTTCATCAACAAAGAGAAGCTGTATATTGAGGTGCTGGAGCAGGTGTATCAGGCGATCCGCCAGCATGAAACCGGCCTGAATCTTACTACGCTGGAGCCGGAGGAGGCGATGATCAAACTGGTGGAAGCCAGTTTTGACTATCACGTCACGCATCCCGATTTTATGCGCCTGGTGTGTACAGAAAACCTGCTGCGCGGGCGTTACATCATGCAGTCGGAACGCATCAAAGCGATGAACAAAAGTACCCTCGATTTGCTTGATGACATCCTGTCCCGCGGCCAGCGTCAGGGCATCTTTATCGACGGGCTGGATACCGTGGACGTACACCGCCTGCTCAGCAGTATTTGTGTGCATCACGTCTCCAACCGCTACACCTTCCACACGCTGTTTACCCCCCACGATAGTGAAGAGGACAGTATTCGCCGCAACCGTCAGCTGGCGGTGACGGCCACGCTGCGCTATATCCGCAAAGCCCCGTAATCTGCGGGTTCGCTGTGATGGTCTACGCTTGATCAAATAACCGGGACCGTGACAGACCTCAGATTAAGGAACGCTGTAGTGAAGAAAGATGCTCTCCTCTATCCGTTACGCAACACGCAAAATACCGATGACACGCCTGCGCTCTGGAACTGGGCGCAGAATTCGGTCGTTGGCCAGCGCCAGCAGTTGCATCAGCCGCGCAGTGAAGCTGAGTTGCAACAGCTGTTGCGCGACTCGCACGGCAAAGTGCGCGTGCTCGGCAGCCGTTTGTCGCCCGGTCGCATGCTGTGCGTACAGCCGCAGGACGTGCTGCTGGATCTCAGTGCGCTGCGCGGCATCCTCGCTCAGGATGAAGAGAGCGTAACGTTTGCCGCGGGCACGCCGCTGCAGCAGGTGTATGACAGCCTGACAAAGATGGATCGCATGCTCGCCTCCTCGCCCGGCGTGATTGCGGTGCAGACGCTGGCAGGCGCGCTGGCAACCGGCACCCACGGTCAGGGCCTGGCACAGAGTTCGCTGGCGGACGAAGCGCTGCATATCCGCATGGTGCTGGCCGATTGCAGCGTGCGCGAGTTTCAGCGCGGCGACGCCGATTTCCCGGCGGCGATGGTGTCACTTGGCGCGCTCGGCATCGTCACCGCCATTACCTTGCGCACTCAGCCATTTCGCCTGTTTACCTGCCATAAATTCGCGGCGTCTGCCGATTCACTGGAACAGGATTTGCTGACGTGGAATGAGCAGCACGAACTCAGCAAAGCGTGGTGGTTTGTCGATGACAACCTGATGCATGTCTGGAACGCCGATGTCGCCAGTGCGGAAGACAGCCAGGCGTGGTACGACCATCAGCGCGAAGTGATTGAGCACGGCGATCAGGCCGACAGCAGCCTGAACGACACCATCGATCAGACGCTGGAACACATGCATCGCGACACGCAGATTCACGGCAAAGGCGGCAAACAGTTCCGTACCGTCACCCGCTTCCGTGATTTCACCGACATCAGCGGCGATATCTACCAGCTGTTTTGTCGTGGCATCGCCGTACCGCAGATCAACGTTGAGATTGGCGTGCCGCTGGCCAAAACGCCGGAAATTATCAGTAAGATCAAAGCCTGGTACGCGCAGAATCGTCCGCACATGCACTATCCCATCATCCTGCGCTGCACCGGCGCTTCACAGGCGTGGATGAGCCCGGCGCATCAGCAGCCGACCTGCTTTTTTGGTTTCGTGGTGTATTACGCGGATGACGGCTCACTGTCGCAGGACGGACTGCATTTCCTCACCGAAGTGGAAAAACTGCTGGCGGCGGAAGGCGGACGTCCGCATTGGGGTAAATATTACGATCCGCAGCGCTATCAGTGGCGCGCCATCTATCCGCAGTGGGATGCGTTTCGTGCAGTGCGTGAACAGCTGGATCCGACGCACCGCTTTAGCAATGACTATGTCACGGCTTTGTTTGATTAATTGAGTTTGATGGGGAGAATTTATGTACGCCTGGGTAACGCTGTTAACGCAGCCGGAATATTATGTCGGGGTGAAAGCGCTGCATCGCTCACTCAAACGCAGCGAAACGCGCTGGCCGCTGATTGTGATGGTCACCGATGCCATCGACCTGAGCATGCGCGAAGCATTGCAGGCGCTGGGCTGTGTGATCCATCCGGTCCAGCCGCTGATGCCGGACGCCGCGCTGGAGCAGCATTATGCCTCGGCACAGTTTGGTGAAGTGTGGAGCAAGCTGCGCGCCTGGGAGCTGACCGGCTGCGCGCGCGTGGTGTTTCTTGATGCCGATATGCTGGTGCTGCGCAACATGGATGAGCTGTTTACGCTTGACCTCGGCAAGCATGCGCTGGCGGCCTGTCATGCCTGCCGCTGCAACCCGAATCAAATCGCCAGCTATCCTGACAGCTGGCAGCCGGAGCATTGTCACTACACCTGGCAGGCGCGCGGTGAAACACCGCCCGCCGAGCTTGATAACTATCTCAATGGCGGTTTTCTGGTGCTGCAGCCGGATCAGGCGGTATTTGACTGGCTGCAGCAGAAAGTGGCTGAGATTGACGACCTGCGCCGCTATCCGTTCTCCGAACAGGATTTGCTCAATGAAGTGTTTGCCGGACGCTGGCTGCCGCTGCCGTACATTTATAACGCGCTGAAAACCCTGCCGTTCCAGCATGCCGGCTTATGGCATGACGATGAGGTGAAGAATCTGCACTACATTCTCGCCAAACCGTGGAAACGCGATCTGAACCAGCCAGAGGCGCAGCGCGATCGTTATTACGCGCTGGATAAGCTGTGGTGGGAGCTGGGGGCAGATTAATGGCTGGTCGCGGCGCGATTTATCGCGCAAGAGTTGGTCGCCATGAATGGCGACCCTACCGGGTTGAATGCGGGTTACAAGGTCTGGGTGCGTTCGTGAAGGACGCGTTGTCGCCATCAATGGCGACCCTGCAGAATCTGATATGTGTCAAAAGACCTTGCCGCGTTTCCCAGGGTGCGCATTAATGCGCAGCTGGTAGCGGCACGATTTATCGCGCAATGGTTGGTCGCCGCAAAACTGCCATCGTTTCGCCCTTCCTGCTTCAGCGCGTTTTTGCAATGCGCTCCAGCGCAACCTGCGCCAGAAATCCTGAACGGGTTTTAAATTCCGGATGCGTCGCTACGCAACGGTCGATGCGATCAATCAGTAACTTCGGCAGAGTGACATTGATTTTTTCCGAGCCGCCCAGAATCCGGGTCACATCAACATCCACCAGCACCCACACGTAACCAGCAAACTCCGCCGATTTCATCAGCGATTTAAGGTCCGAGACCGCCGGAATATCCTGGCCGAGTTCAACCATTAACTCCAGATGTCCGGTAATCGCCTCTTTGGCGTTTTTTACGGCCTCCTCCAGCGTATCTCCCGCGGAAAAACAGCCGGGTAAATCCGGCACCGTAACGCCGTACGCGGTGGTTTCATCTCCCGCTTCGATTGCGATGGGGTAAAACATAAGTGTGCCTCTTGCAAATTAATGGACGGTCAATCCGGCCTGTTTTCTGATACTTTTTTACCGTTTTAATCGGCAAATCCTTTTTTGGATGCGGTATCGTGACCAGGCCTTTTTTCGTCGGATGGACAAAATGATGGTGGCTACCGTTAATTCGTATCAGCTCCCAGCCGTCGGCTTTGATTTCGGCCATTAGCGATCGGCTATCCATGCGCGTGTACTGCTACGTCCTGAAAGCAATAAAATAACCCCAATAACCCTGAAATGCAACAGTCAGAGTTATTGGGGTTATTAAATTTCAATAATTGTGCGCTTCCCTGCGCACTGTGGCTTAACGCCAGCCGAGCTCTGGCGCGACGTGGGTCAGAATGCTGTCGATCACGTGCGCACAATAATCCACACCAAGCTGATTAGGGATGGTCAGCAATAGGGTATCGGCTTCCGCAATGGCTTCATCCTGCGCCAGCTGTTTGATCAGCTGTTCCGGCTCTGCAGCATAGCTACGCCCAAAGATGGCGCGGGTTTTCTCATCGAGGAACCCGACGGAATCCTGCTCCTGTCCGCCGCGACCAAAGTAAGCGCGGTCGGTATCGTTCATCAGGGCAAAAATACTGCGGCTGACCGACACGCGCGGCGCACGCTGATGCCCTGCCGCCTGCCAGGCTTCTTTATAGGCGCGAATCTGCTTCGCCTGCTGCACATGGAACGGTTCGCCGGTCTCGTCATCCTTGAGCGTCGAACTTTGCAAATTCATCCCCAGCTGGGCTGCCCAGATCGATGTGGCGTTCGAGCCGGAGCCCCACCAGATACGCTCGCGCAGGCTTTCGGAATACGGCTCGAGGCGCAGCAGTCCCGGTGGATTCGGGAACATCGGCTGCGGATTGGGTTTGGCAAACCCTTCGCCACGCAGCACTTCCAGCAGCTCTTCGGTGTGACGACGTCCCATATCCGCATCGGTTTCCCCTTCGCGCGGATTAAAGCCAAAGTAGCGGTAGCCTTCAATCACCTGCTCCGGCGAGCCACGGCTCAGGCCGAGCTGCAAACGGCCGTTGGCGATCAGGTCCGCTGCCCCGGCGTCCTCCGCCATATACAGCGGATTTTCGTAACGCATGTCGATCACACCGGTACCAATCTCGATGCGGCTGGTTTTGGCACCGACCGCCGCCAGCAGCGGAAACGGTGAACTCAGCTGGCGGGCAAAGTGGTGTACGCGGAAATAGGCACCGTCGGCACCCAGTTCTTCGGCGGCAACCGCCAGGTCAATCGACTGCAACAGCACATCCTGCGCCGAACGAGTGGCCGAGTGCGGTGACGGGGTCCAGTGACCGAAAGATAAAAAGCCAATTTTTTTCATGCTAAATGCTCCTCGCGGGCCAGAACTGCGCCGGCGTCATCAATCAGAATTCGATGAGGTAAGGTTACGCCTGTGCAAAGAGGACTGATAGCCAATAGTTTTCGCGCGCTTCTTCAACTTTTTTGCATAACAAAGCAATTTTCCGTCTTTGTGTTTATCACGCGTATCGCGCATCGTGAGCGCATCTTTTCCCGACTCGCTGACTGAATACATGAACATGGTCACAGGAACCTCCGCCTACCTCAGTGCGCAACAGCGCGAAGTGGTGCACCAGCTGGCGCGCAGCTGGCTCTGGCGCAGCGAATTGCCGACCTGGCTGTTAATCATGACCGTTTATAGCGGCTGGTTCGCCAGCGTGCTGTACTGGCAAACACTGGGCCTGCCCCTCGCCACGCTGCTGCTGATCCTGTTCACCACCTGGTATTTGTCGCTGCAGCATGAGCTGATTCATGGCCATCCGACGCGTCTGCCACGCCTTAATCAGCTGTTTGGCACGCTGCCGCTGGCGGTGTGGTATCCGTATGGTCTGTACCGGGATTCGCACCTGGCACATCACCGCAACCACACCCTGACCGATCCGCATGATGATCCGGAAACCTATTATCTGTCGCCAGCACACTGGACACGGCTTAAACCCTGGCAACAGCGCGTTATACATCTGCGCAACACCTTTCTGGGACGTCTGCTGCTGGGACCGCTGCTGGATATCCTCGCCACGCTGCGCGCGCTGACGCAAAGCGTGGTGCAGCGCGACGTGCCGGCGATGATGATGTGGCTGGTGCACCTGCTACTGCTGGCCGGACTGTTTTACTGGCTCAGCCTGTGCGGCTTTTCCCCGCTGTGGCTGGTGCTGGCGGTGAGCTATCCGGCGCTGATGCTGACCAAGGTGCGCTCATTTTACGAACATCGTGCCGATGAGGCGCCGCTGGCGCGCTCGGTGAATAACGAAGCGGCCTGGCCATGGCGCCTGCTGTTCCTGAATCTCAACTATCATTCTGTACATCACGATCTGCCCGGTTTACCCTGGTACGGTCTGCGCAAAGTCTATTTGCTCTACCGCGACGGCTACTATCAGCTTAATCAGGGTTTTCGCGTTGCCGGTTACGGCGAATGGATGAAGCGCTTCTGGCGTCAGCCGATCGACGTTAACGCCCACCCGGGACACCACAAGGACGCACAGAATGCACATCATCTCTTTACCGATGTACGACATCGACCACCCGAGCTCGCTGGCCATGACCTCAGTGCTGACGCGGCTGCTGGCGAAGCGCGGCGTGCAGGCTGAGGTACAATGGCACGACGACCTGCTGCCGCACTGGCGTGATGACAATCTGCTGCTGAGTCAGACCTGCGGCTATCCGCTGGTCGCGCTATTGCCTGACGTGCAACTGGTGGGCACGTTTCAGTCCAATGCGCCTGGCTGCCATGACCTGCGCTATCGCAGCTGGCTGGTGGCGCGGCAGGAAGATGAGAACCTGAGCCTCGCCGATTTCCGTGACCGCCGCGCAGTGTGCAACAGCAATGACTCACACTCCGGATACAATTCGCTGCGCTACGTGGTCGCGCCGCTGGCCCGGGACGGCAAATTCTTCGCCACTACCCGGTTCAGCGGCAGCCACCGTCAGTCGCTGGCCGCGCTGCGCGCCGGACAGGCCGACCTCGCCGCCATTGATTGCATCACCTGGGCGCTGCTACGCAAATACCGGCCGCAGGAGCTGCAGGGCTTAGCCATTATCGGTGAAACCCCGCTGTGTGCCGCGCTGCCGCTGATAACCTCGGCGAAAACCGACAGTCTGCTACTGGAAAAGCTGCGCAGCACGCTGTTTGAACTGGCCAATGTGGAGGATTACAAGGATGTGATGAAGGCCAACCTGCTGGCGGGCTTTTCTGTGCCGCAGCGCGACTGGTTTGACGAGGTTAAACGCTGGGAAGATGACGCCGCCGCGCTGGGCGTGACGGCGCTGTAGATAAAGCACTAACCGGCGACATCCCTGCCGCCAGCAAGCTTACTGTGCGCGAGCCGCGATAATCGCCTCCGCGACGTTACGCGGTGCTTCGGCGTAGTGGGCAAACTCCATGCTGTACGTGGCGCGGCCCTGCGACATCGAGCGTAGCGTGGTGGCGTAGCCAAACATCTCGGCCAGCGGCACTTCAGCACGGATAATGCGCGCGCCGAAACGCTCGTCCATGCCCTGCAGCGTGCCGCGCCGGGATGACAAATCGCCCATCACGCCGCCGGCATACTCTTCCGGCGTCTCCACTTCCACCTGCATCACCGGCTCAAGTATCACCGGATTAGCCTGTTTCGCTGCCGCTTTGAAGCCAAAGATCGCCGCCATGCGGAACGCCATCTCCGACGAGTCAACGTCGTGATAAGAGCCAAATGTCAGCGTGGCTTTGATGTCGACCACCGGATAACCGGCCAGCACGCCGCTGTTGAGCGCTTCGCGAATGCCCTTCTCGACCGAAGGAATAAATTCGCGCGGCACCACGCCGCCTTTGGTCGCGTCTTCAAAGGCGAAACCGCTTCCGGCCGCCTGCGGCTCCAGCGTCAGCACCACGTGACCATACTGGCCCTTACCGCCTGACTGACGCACGAATTTTCCTTCCACCTCGCGCACCGTTTTGCGGATGGTTTCGCGGTAGGTTACCTGCGGCCGGCCAATATTGGCTTCCACGCCAAACTCGCGTTTCAGACGGTCGACGATGATCTCCAGATGCAGTTCACCCATGCCGGAGATGATGGTCTGACCGGACTCCTCATCGGTGTGCAGCCGGAACGACGGATCCTCTGCCGCCAGCCGCTGCAGCGCCAGCCCCATTTTTTCCTGATCGCCTTTAGTCTTTGGCTCAATCGACAGCGAAATCACCGGATCGGGAAACTCCATGCGCTCCAGCGTGATTACCGCATTAGGATCGCACAGCGTTTCGCCGGTGGTGACCTCTTTCAGCCCAACGCAGGCGGCAATATCGCCGGCGCGGATCTCATCAATTTCGATGCGATCGTTAGCCTGCATCTGCACGATGCGGCCAATGCGCTCTTTACGCCCTTTCACCGCGTTCCACACGCTGTCACCCTTGCGCAGCACGCCAGAATAGACGCGCACAAAGGTCAGCTGACCGACGTAAGGATCGCTCATCAGCTTGAACGCCAGCGCCGAGAAAGGTTCCTCATCGTCAGCATGGCGTTCGTCGTGTTCGCCGCGCTCGTTGATGCCGGCGACCGGCGGCACATCGAGCGGTGAAGGCATCAGTTCGATGACCGCATCGAGCATGCGCTGCACCCCTTTGTTTTTAAACGCGCTGCCGCACAGCATCGGCTGGATTTCGCCCGCCAGCGTGCGCTGCCGCAGCCCGGCAATCACCTCGTCATCACTGAGATCGCCCTGCTCCAGATAGCGATCCATCAGCGCTTCGCTGGCTTCTGCCGCTGCTGCCACCATGTTTTCCCGCCACTCCGCCGCCTGCGCCTGCAGCGCGTCCGGAATCGGCGCATAGCTAAAGCTCATGCCCTGGCTGGCGTCGTCCCAGTAGATGGCGCGCATTTTGTTGAGATCGATGACCCCGCTGAACTGCTCTTCTGCGCCGATGGGAATGACAATCGGCACCGGATGCGCCTGCAGGCGATCTTTCATCATCTGCACCACGCGGAAAAAGTCCGCGCCCTGGCGGTCCATCTTGTTGACGAACGCAATGCGCGGCACGTGGTATTTATTCGCCTGTCGCCACACGGTTTCTGACTGCGGCTGAACGCCACCGACCGCGTCGTACACCATCACGGCACCATCCAGCACGCGCATTGAGCGCTCCACTTCAATGGTGAAGTCAACGTGTCCGGGAGTATCAATGATGTTGATACGGTGCGGCGTAAAACTGCCGTCCATGCCCGGCCAGTAGCAGCTGACCGCCGCCGAGGTGATGGTAATGCCGCGCTCCTGCTCCTGCGCCATCCAGTCGGTGGTTGCCGCACCATCGTGCACTTCACCCAGCTTGTGGCTCATTCCGGTGTAAAACAGGATGCGCTCAGTGGTGGTGGTTTTACCGGCATCGATGTGCGCGGAGATGCCGATGTTGCGATAACGTTCGATGGGGAGGGGTCGGGGCATGATGCGTCCTTAGTCTGTTGACGAAAAAAACCGGCAGGCACCATTGCCCGCCGCTGTGCCCCAGCATAAACCCATTGTACGAATGAATACGAACAGTTTGAGCTTTTTTTGCTCATCGCTGAGATTGTCACGGTTTTCCGCATTTGCGGTGTGGCGCAGTGACGCGCAGCGCTTTAAGGTAAGGCTTTCATGCTTAACGGGAAAACAGTCCATGCGTATTCTGATTGTGGGAGCCGGTGCCACCGGCGGGTACTTTGGCGCGCGCCTGGCGCAGGCCGGCCGTGATGTGACCTTTCTGGTGCGCGAGCGCCGCCAGCAGCAGCTGCAACAAACCGGACTGGTGCTGCAAACGCCGGAGGGCAGCACGGTGCTGCAGCCGCAGCTGGCGCTGGCCTCGACGCTGACCGGTGATTACGATCTGATTATCCTGACGGTGAAAAGCTTTGCGCTGGAACAGGCAATTGAAGACATTGCCCCGGCGGTCGGCGCGCAGACGCTGATCATGCCGATCCTCAATGGCATGCGTCACATTGATACGCTGCGCGCACGTTTCGGTGACAAGGTGATTGGCGGGCTGTGTAAGATTCACGCCACGCTGGGCGAGCACGGCGAAGTGATGCAGCTGTCGCCGCTGCACGTGCTTTACTACGGCGCGCTGGACGGCAACAACGATGCCCGTCTGGCGCGCGTGGATGCCGCGCTGCGTGATGCGCAGTTTGATAGCGTGTTCGCCGATAACATTATCAGTGAGCTGTGGGAGAAGTGGCAGCTGCTGAGCACGCTGGGTGCCGTGTGCTGTGTGGCGCGCGGCAATACGCAGCACATCCTGCGTTCAGCCGGTGGTGAAGCGCTGTTACAGGGCATTTTCGCCGAGGTACTGGCGGTGATCACCGCCGATGGCTACCAACAGCGTCCGGCCGTGACGGCGAAGATTTATGAGACGCTGAACAATCCTGATGCGGCGATGACCTCATCCATGTACCGCGATTTAACCCAGGGCTATGATATCGAAGCCGATCAGATCATCGGCGATTTGCTGGTGCGCGGCGCGCGCCATGCGGTGGCGACGCCGTTGCTGAACGCGGTGTATGTGAATTTGCAGGTGTATTTGCAGACGCGGTGATCAGTCCGGTGCGTGGCGTGCCTGGTGCGCATGAATGCCTCCCTGTTATTAGTGAGACATGTCATTGCGGCACCAGCCAGTCGCACAAACCGTAGCGGCGCGATTTATCGCGCAATGTGCATTTCCGCATCGCGGCCGGTTGCGCAATAAATTGCGCCGCTACGGATAGTGCAGAATATTATTTTACTCAATCACATATGCTTTTGGTGACGGCTTAACCCAACCGCGACTGCACGCCGGGCAGCTGCATCAGGCGCTGCCAGGCTGCTTCGACCGCGTCGGGTACATCAACGTGACCGAAGAATCCCTTGCCGTTCGGGCCGTAGCCGCTGGCGTCGTCACGCAGACGCTGCACCTCGCCCATCAGCAGCGACAGGAAACGCTCCACTGACCACAACCCCTGCGGCGGCGCGCCAACGATGCGCAGCATGCCCGCATCCATCATCACCTGCGGCACAAACACCGGCCAGCTGATGAATTCCGGCGCATGCTCACGATCGCGCCACTGCCAGCGGAAGGTTTCCCAGCTGCGGCGCTGCATCAACGGATCCTGCACCAGCAGCACGCGCTGCGGCTGCCACTGCTGCTCATCCAGCAGGCGCTGGCTTAAGGCGGCGTTTTCGCCACAGTTGCGCGAGGCGGTTTCCAGCAGCAGCTGATCGTCAGGCAGCTCCGCGAACACGCGCGCCATCTCGCCCAGCAGCTGCGCTTCGCCCTTGCCGGCGGTGTCGATCTGACGATAGAGCGGATGGCTGGCAATCATCGCGGCCAGCAGCGCGGTTGAGTGACCGATGCCGCCGCTGATCAGCAACGGCAGCTGATATTTCTTCGCCAGCGCAATCACCGCTTCGACGTTCGGCAGCACCGCATGTCCGGCAAGTATGGCTAAATCGACCTCCAGCGTACCGTCCTTTGGCAGATGATCGAGCGCCAGCCAGGCGGCAATGGTGTTGATATCCTGAATTTGATGGTCATTGAGCTACATCACTTTCTCCTTGCGTTATCACTGGCAGTGTAACGCCTTAATACCGCGACGGCAGGGAAAAATTTGCTACACTCGCCGCATTCTCATCAGGAGGGATTAATGACAGCGCGTTCCGTAACGCTTGACGATGTCGCCCGGCTGGCTGGCGTCTCCTATCAAACGGTTTCCCGGGTGCTGAACCATTCGGCGCAGGTGTCACCCCGCACCCGCGCGCGGGTGGAAGCCGCGATGCAGCAGCTCAGCTACGTGCCAAACCGGGTCGCGCAGCAGCTGGCCGGCAAGGCCACGCGCACGCTCGGGCTGGCAACCAGCGATCTGGCGCTGATGGCGCCAGCGCAGATTGCTTCGGCGATTCAGCAGCGCGCGGCGGCGCAGGGCTATCATCTGGTGATCGCCATGGCCAATGCCACCAGCCACGCGCAGGACACGGTACATGAACTGCTGGCGCAGCGCGTCGATGCTCTGCTGATCAACCTGCCGCTGGATGCCGCGCAGGCGGCGCAGATTCAGCAGCAGTGCGGCAGCAAACCGACGCTGTTTCTGGATGTGGAGCGCAGCGCGGCCGTGGCGCAGTGTCAGTACCGGAGCACCAGCGGTGCGCAGCAGGCGGTGGATCACCTGGTGGCGCTCGGCCACCGGCAGATTGGCGTGCTGAACGGGCCTGCCAGCTCCGCGTCAGCGCGGGCGCGATTTAGCGCCTGGCAACAGGCGCTGGCGCGTCATCAGCTGGTGCCGGACTGCGTACTGAGCGGCGACTGGAGCGCAGCGTCCGGCTATCAGGCGCTGCTGACCCGGCTGCCCGACCAGCTGCCGCAGGCGCTGCTGGTGGCTAACGATCAAATGGCGCTGGGCGCGATGCGCGCGCTGCATCAGCATGGCGTACGAATTCCGGCGGAGATGTCGATCATCGGTTACGACGATACGGCGGAGAGCGCGTGGTATCAGCCACCGCTGACCACGGTGCGCCAGGATTTACAGCAGTTAGGCACGGTGAGCGTCAATCGTCTGCTGGCGCAGCTTGAGGGAGAGATACCGGACAGTCAGCCGCTGGAGACCGAACTGGTCCTGCGCGCCACCACGGCGGCGCCGTTGCAGCAGCAGGTGGATGTGGCGGAGATTGCGCAGCAGTTACAGCAGCTGGCGCGGGCATTAAAAAGGTCGCCGTAAAGGGCGACCCTGGAGCAAAACGCGGCTATCGAGCCCGTAAAGCTTACTGCCCTTTTGGTTCGCCCATCGCTTTGAGCTTTTTCGACAGCTCGCGACGCTCTTTCGACAGATCGGCGTTTTTGATGATGTACTCGTCCACGCGATCTTCATAATCCACGCGCATGCTGGCAATGATTTCCTGAATCGCTTCCACGCTCATACCAGGTTTGATGTACTCGCTCAGGTTGTCCAGCAGCAACACACGTTTCTGGTTATCACGGATTTTCTTTTCGTTGTCCGTAATTTCGCGCTGCAGTTTGTTTTTACGACGAAACATACGCACAAACTCCAGTACGTCCTGAAATGATTGCTTGGCATTTTCCATGTTGGCACCTTTCTTGTGGCCTGCCGCGGCAGGCAAAATAGTCATAAACCGGGAAGACATTTAGCTTAGCGGCTTATAAGCCGGGTTCGCAATTTTCACCGCTAAATTCGGACTGGCACTTATCTTAGCGCAAAGAAAGGGCAATTCGCACTAAGTCATTGCCTGAGAAAACTATTTGCGCAGCGCCAGACGCACCAGGTCTGTCATGCGCTCCAGCTGACGTGCCTGCTCCAGACTCAGCCAGACGTAACCGTAAATCGCGGTGGTCTCCAGCCGCGCGCTGCCGTTGGCGATCAGCGCTTCCAGCTCCTGGGTAATGGCTTCCAGCTCGTGGCTGTTGGCAATCACCTGTTCGGTCTCGCCTTTCACCATCAGCGCCGCCAGCGCGTTCAGGGTGTTCTCGGTCATCTGCTGCGTGCGGCGCAGCGTTGGCGCGTTAAGCAAAATCAGATGGCTTTCGCGCGACGCCCACCAGGCTTCAATCTGCATCTGCATGGTGTTAACCATATTACGGTTAATGGTCTGAATGGCTTCAAACACCGATTTAGGGATGCGCGTCTCTTTGCTCGCCGGCTCCAGCAGCGCGCGCATTTTGATCACGCTGGTAAGCAGCTTCTGAAAGCGCGGATTGAGGCGCGGCTTCTCCACCAGATTGGCAGAAAAGCCAGCGTGATGAATCTTCGCCATGTTGATAAAGGCGTCCGACAGCTGAATGCGCCAGTGGGTATAGGCGCGCTGCGCCCAGATGGCACTGAACAGCAAGGCCATCAGCGAGCCGAGAATCACATCGCCGCCGCGCCACAGCGCCACGGTGAAATCGCCGGCCGGCGCGCCGACCACCACGCCGAGCGTGATGCCGATCAGCAGTGCCATATATGGGTGTTTGCCCAGCGTCAGATAGCCGCAGACGATCATCACGATAAAGCACCACACCAGCATCAGTGGCAGTGAGAGCAGCTCCAGCTTCAGCGCGATCAGCCCTGATATCAGCCCGGCAAAGGTACCGCTGATACGCTGCACCACGCGCGGCAAAACATTGCCCCAGGTGGAGATCGGTCCCATCACCACCACCAGCGTGATCAGCGGCCAGGTGCCTTCCGGAATATCGGTGAGACGGACAAACAGAAAGCACAGCACAAAGGCGATAGCGATGCGTACGCCGTGCACGGCGCGGTAGTGGCGGTAAAACCAGAACTCAATCGGAGAGATGGGCTTGTCAGCGCGTAACATGGTGGTCCGGGTGCGATAAAAATTTGCGCGCTATGTTACCCTGGCGCAGCACGAACATTGAGGGGCTGGCGCAACTTTTTGCGCAATAATACAACTGCGCTACATCTTGTTTTCTCAGTGCACACAAGGATGTAACGCAGCGTTTGCTTATCGCCCGACGGCTTACAGTTTCTGTTTCACGTAATCGCTGATGCGCGTGATGATGCCTGCTTTATCGACCGACTGCAGCGCGTACAGCGGATAGCTGGCCAGCTGCTTGTCTTTATCCAGCACCTGAATTTCACCCACCTGCTCGCCGGCTTTGAGTGGCGCTTCGAGGTCTTTACGATTGATCACGTACTTCGCCATCACGTTCGACACTTCGCTGCGCGGCAGTGACAGATAGATATCTTCGGTGGTACCGACGTCCACTTTGTGCGGGTTGCCGTACCAGACATTTTCGCTGCCGATCTTTTTCCCGGCGTGGAACAGCTGCACGGTGTCGAAGTTGTTCTGTCCCCACACCAGCAGTTTACGCGCCTGCTCTTCACGGCCCTTCGAACTTTTCCCGCCCATGATCACCGCAATCAGACGATGGCGACCGACAATGTTCGACGCGACGATGTTGAACCCGGCGCTCTCGGTGTGGCCGGTTTTCATGCCGTCGACGTGCAGATTCTGATCCCACAGCAGGCCGTTACGATTGTTCTGAGTAATGCCGTTGAAGCTGAGGGTTTTCTCGCTGTACATG
Source organism: Pantoea sp. Cy-640 (assembly GCF_011752635.1). Lineage (NCBI taxonomy): Bacteria > Pseudomonadati > Pseudomonadota > Gammaproteobacteria > Enterobacterales > Erwiniaceae > Pantoea > Pantoea sp. Cy-640. The sequence continues at coordinate 105,407 of NZ_VWXB01000013.1, forward strand.
GCGTAGAAATCCTGCTCACCGTTAATGATGGCGCGCGACAGCACCGCCAGATCGCGCGCGGTGGTGTGCTGCCCCGGCGCATCAAGACCGTGCACGGTTTCGAAGTGGGTGTGCGTCAGGCCGAGCTTCTGCACGTAGCTGTTCATCATGTTGACGAAGCTCTGCTGGCTGCCGGCCATATAGTCGGCCAGCGCCACGCAGGCGTCGTTGCCGGAATCGATGATCACGCCGCGCATCAGGTCGCGCACGGTGACTTTATCGCCCGGCTTAAGAAACATCAGCGACGAGCCTTTAAACACCGGATTGCCGGCGGCCCACGCATCTTTGCCCACCGTGACCACATCGTCACGGGTGATTTTCTTCTGATCGACCGCGCGGTCGACGACATAACCGGTCATCAGTTTGGTCAGGCTGGCCGGGTTGCGCTCCGCGTCCGGGTTGCCTGCGGTGAGGATCTGCCCGGTGGTGGCGTCCATCAGCACCCAGGACGCGGCATCAATGGCCGGCGGCGTCAGGGGAAACGGCATGCTGTCATCCGCGTGCGCCAGCGATGCCCAAACAATCATTCCAGATACAGTTACCAACAGACGCCTTTTCAACACTTCTTCCTCAACATCAAATAAATGAATTTACCGCCGCACGTTTTACGGCAAATAGCGCTTTGATATCTGAATAAATTGAAAAAAAGTATGAACCGCGGACAAATGCTGCGCGCCCGCTCGCAGCGATGGCGATCGAGGTTGTGCTGTACCGGGCTGACGACTATTCTGTGCGTTGATTTTCCACAGCCAGGATAACGCCGTGCCCGCCTCTGAGTTCACTTTTCTGTTCCACGATTATGAAACCTTCGGCAAAAGCCCGTCGCTGGATCGTCCGGCGCAATTTGCAGGCCTGCGCACCGACAAAGCCTTTAACGCCGTAGGCGAACCGCAGGTGTTTTACTGCCAGCTCGCGGACGATTACCTGCCGCAGCCGGAAGCGGTAATGATCACCGGTATCACGCCGCAGGTGGCCAACGCGCGCGGCGTGCCGGAAGTGGAGTTTGCTCAGCGCATTCACGCGCTGTTCAGCGAACCGCAGACCTGTGTGATCGGTTACAACAACGTGCGCTTCGATGACGAAGTGACGCGCAATATCTTCTACCGCAACTTTATCGACCCGTATGGCTGGAGCTGGCAGAACGGCAATTCGCGCTGGGATCTGCTCGACGTGATGCGCGCCTGCTATGCGCTGCGCCCGGAAGGCATCGTCTGGCCGGAGAACGATGACGGTTTCCCGAGCTTTAAGCTGGAGCATCTCACCCAGGCTAACGGCGTGGCACACGAACAGGCGCACGATGCGATGTCCGATGTGTACGCCACGCTGGCGATGGCAAAGCTGGTGCAGGAGAAGCAGCCGAAGCTGTTTGAGTTTCTGTTTACCCATCGCAACAAGCAGAAACTGATGACGCTGATTGATATTCCGCAGATGAAGCCGCTGGTGCACGTTTCCGGCATGTTCGGCGCGGCGCGCGGTAATATCAGCTGGATTGTGCCGCTGGCGTGGCATCCGGATAACAAAAACGCGCTGATCGTGGCCGATCTGGCCGGCGACATGACGCCGCTGCTGACGCTGTCGCCGGATGAGTTGCGCGAGCGGCTGTATACGCGACACAGCGATCTGGGCGATTTGCCGGCGGTGCCGATCAAGCTGGTGCACATCAATAAGTGCCCGGTGCTGGCCCCGGCCAATACATTGCGCCCGGAAGATGCCGAACGACTGGGTATTGATCGTCAGCACTGTCTGGCGAATCTGGCCCTGCTGCGCCAGCATGCCGAAGTGCGGGAAAATGTGGTGACGCTGTTTGCCGAAGCGGAGCCGTTCACCCCGTCGGAGGATGTCGATGCGCAGCTGTATGACGGCTTCTTCAGCGATGCCGATCGCGCCGGCATGAACATCCTGCGCCAGACGCCGCCGCAGAACCTGCCGGCGCTGGATTTGACCTTTGAGGATAAGCGTATCGCGAAGCTGCTGTTCCGCTATCGCGCCCGCAACTTCCCCGGCACGCTGGATGATAAAGAGCAGCAGCGCTGGCTGCAGCACCGCCGCGAGCAGCTTAATGCGGAGCGGGTACAGGCGTTTTTGCTGGAGCTGGAGTCGCTGGCCAGTTTGCATGAGGGCGATGCAGAGAAAATGGCGCAGCTGAAAGCGCTGTATTTGTATGCGCAGGAGCTGGTGTCGTAGCAGGGTTTCGTGCGGGCTGATGCCCTCACCCCGGCCCTCTCCCTGTACAGTCCGGGGACATCGTGAACACTTGTTCGGGGACATGGTAGACACCTACAACTAAGGCATAAGAACCCGTTTATGGAGTCGCTTATGCCCTGGGATGCGAGAGATACCATGTCATTACGTA